>JBNKHH010000020.1:0-79644 GCA_050290245.1 Silicimonas sp. | reverse complement strand
TTCAAACCCGACGCGCTTCTCGCCCTGCCCGATGGCGCGACGCTTCGCGAAGACAAGGGACGCACGGGCAGATGGTCCCGCCACGATATGGGCCCGGCCATCGATGCGATCTCTGAGTATTGTCTGCGCATTTTGCAGCAGTCAGACCCGTCGGAACGGCCTTGAACAGCGGCAAAGCGGCAGTCCCGGAAATTCTTCAGCTATCGCCTGTGCTCTCGCTCCCGAAACGACGAAAATAATCCTCGATCCACGGAACCCTACCCGCATGCCAGTGCGGTGCCGGCCCCCAGATGCGATTCGCCATGGTTTCCGCCGGGCGCGGAGTGCCGTGAAAAGCCACAACCCGAGCAGTCGATGGCGGCACTTCGGGGTTGACGAAAAGGCCTTTACCATAGCGATGACAAAGGTGCCGTTTAAAGCTGACCACGTGATCGTCCGGCCAGAACGAGGCCTTTGACACATGTGCGCCAGCAAACTCCTGTTCGTTCGTCCATGTCTCCATGTGGTGGCGCTTGTCGGACAAAAAGGTCCGCAAAACCTGCGGCTCCGCCGCCGGATCATAGGAAAACAGACAGGTGCCCGTGATTTTCTCATCGGACCTGGGATTGGGCCGCCAACTCTCGCCCATGTTCTGGAAAACCGCCCCCTCGCGCGGCTCGAAAAACGGCGCCAGGTCTCCGACGATCATCATGTCCAAATCCAGGAACAGGACGCGCCCTAGATCTGACAGGTCGTCTGAAAACAGGCTCAGTTTCGCCCAGACCCCGGGATATCTCCACTCCTCCGGCGTCAGGCCGATATCCGGGATCGGCCGGGTTTCAATCGACTGATCAAGACCCTCGGCATTGTCGGTAAGACAGACAAAGCGCAGCGGCCTTTCACTATGCGCCCGGCAGGCACGATAAAGCATGTTGACGTCCGAGGCCCCGAATGCCGTTCCCCATTTGATCGACAGGATGGTATTGGGCATCGTCTTCTCCATATCCCTGCCGCCCTTATGAGGCATTCTCAGCAGCCCGTCAAAATGCGCGAAACCGGCGCGCTGCGGCCTTCTCCGTCTGGCTCCAAACACCCAAATCCATCCACCGTACTCCATCGGCCATGCGCTGCCCGGACGAGCGCCGCGCACTCTGTCCGGGGCAAATGCCGAACGCGAAAGCGGGCCCGCACATAGAGACACGCGGCGATGAAAGCACCGATGCAAGACGGACTGGCCGGTTCGATTGCCGGGTCAATCCGTCCAAGCCCATGCAGAGCAACGCGCAAGGTCCTCAACCAAATCCAAGAACGCCGCCCCAGGATTCGCTCGAGATCTGATCGATCCGCGCCCATCGGGGCCGTGGAATGGAGTGGATTTAAAAAATTCAACGTTAATCCACCATTAACCGACTCGCCCCATAACGAGGATCAGCAAGACGGCGGAGACAGGATGGCCAAGGATTTATCCCCTTCCACCCACCCTCTCACCCCACCCCTCACAGAGGAAGAGTGGCACTTCTGGCTCCGCCTCTTGCGCAATTCCCTACAATGACGATCAATTCCAATTATCTCATTGATTACAATGAGATGGTCCTCTCATCTTTTTTCGCCCATTTCAACTTCTGGTAATTGAGCGCCATCCTCAGCAACCCTACGTAACGGCAAACTGTGCCACGAATTGTGCCACGGCTGTTTGCCGGACCGCTTCCGATTGTGCTATACGAGTACTTGCGTCGTGAGACGTGGGCACTGACCCACGCGCCAACCTAGCACTCCAGCCAAGGTGGCATTCCCAAGGGAAGGACGCGGCAGCCCCCAGCCAGTGGGGGCGGGCAAAATAAAGGAGATGGCCCACCGTGACCTACGAGACCTATTCCCGACAGCAGGCGCGCGCCGACAAGCGCTCGATCTTCCAAGCTCTCTGTTCCCTTAAGCAGGGCGACACTGGTCCCGCAGACCGGCTGACCCGACGCGCCTTCCTCGCGACGGCCGCAACTGCGACCCTTGCGCCTGCCCTACCTGGGCTGGCGCCAGCCGCGCCTCTCAACGTGACAGTCACGAGTATGGGAGCCGTTTATGCCGAAGGCATCCCCAACTTTTTCATGTTCAGGGGCGGTCGGATCGTGCCGCTCGGCGGAGAAAGCGCTCGCGCGAATGCCAAGCACATTGATGCGCTAACCGCCGCTCTCAAGAAAGGAGACCACTTCCCGAACCGAGCAGGACAGATTGCCAGAATGAAGTTGATGGAGAAGCAGAATGGCTAAAGTCGACTTCACGAAGAAGGTCCTGACGACGCTCAGACCCGGCGAAACCATCACCGACAAGGGATATGGCGGCTATGGTTCGGGCACACTAATGGCGCGCGCAGCAAATGATGGCGACGTCACCATCACGATCAAGGTCGGCGCCGATGGTAAGCAGCTGAAACGAACAATCCAAAAGGGCATGATCGGATACTTTGCCAACGGCGGCTCGGTCGGCAAACTCCGACAACGCGCCTACCAAGTCGCCGAGGAGATCAAGTCTCTGTGCAGCCGCCCAGGCAGCATGATGCCTCATGAGAACGCACCCACCACCATCGGCGAGCTCGGTGACATCTTTCTCGACAAGCGTCAGGCCGGAGAGCTAACCGACTTCGATCCGCTGGCCGACCCCAGTGATGCGCGAAAAGCCGTGGAACGCGCCAAGGCCTTCTGGGGCAACCTATCGGTCACCGAGCTGGACAGTCGCGAAGGCGGGGCTTTCCTGGATTACGTCGTTGCCGACGCCACTAGGTCATCACAGAAACGTGCCAGGGAAGGAAAAGTAGGCGGGCTTGTCGGCGGCGTTTTTCCAGGTAGTGAGACCGCACGAATTGCGAAGAGCGCCATCAAGAACGTGCTGAGGTTCGCGGCCAACGAGTACGGCCTGGACGTCAGGATCGACATCTTCGACGCCAAGAAGCTGAAGCGAAACCCTCCGAAAGGCGAGGAGAGTGTCATGACGGCGAGAGAGTGTGACCGCTTCTACGAGGCGCTTCGTGACTTCATTGACAACCGGGGCGGCCGACCACGGCGCGGCAAGCACCGAGAGCAAGCACTCGAAACCGCAAGCCTAATTGAGCTGTGCTACCAGGCCGGAGGGCGCATGAACGAGTGGAAGAGCGCACGCTGGGGTGAGATCGACCTGGAGGCGGAGACGCCCACTTGGACGATCTGCGAAGACGACCGCAAGCAGGGCACGAAACACGTTCAGGTGTTAATGCCTGACGCGGTGGCGATCCTGCGCGACATCTGGAAGCGTCGCACGGTTGCCCTTGGACGTGAGCCTCAGAAGAATGAGTACGTTTTCCCGTCAAAGAGATCGAAGACCGGCCACGTCACTTCATACGAGCAGGCGTTCAAGACGATCCTGGACCTTTCAGGTATCAACGAGCACCGTTCGCGAAATGACAAGATCACGCCGCACCGCGCGGTGCGCGCCAGCCGGATCACTGAGCTGCGCGACATCGAGGGTTGGTCAGCCAAACAGGTTGCCGATTACATCGGCGCGACGGAACAGGTGATCGAAGCCCGGTACTACCGCGAGCAGGACAAGCTGAGAAAACAGGCTGAACTTGTTGCGACGCTAAAGACACGTCGTCGCGCGGCGGCCTGAATTGATGTCGCCAATAGCCCACAGTCACCCGTGAGGACATTCTGTTTCCAAGAATTTCTTCCCAGGTGTTTGACGTACCCCCTGGGATGCATGGTATGTAAGTGATGCATGGCGCGACACAGTCGCAAAGCCAAAAACTGCATTCGGCGGTTCAGGAAACTCGCGGTTCGCCTGGACCCTTCCCTCCGAAAGAGGTCAATGCCGAGGTGTAAACTAGGACGAGGCCGTTACGGTGCTCCCGCAGAGTACAAAGGCCAAGTGACCCAAGCGCAGTGAGCGCCTCGAAGGGATGCGAGGAAAATCATGACAACCGACCATTACCGGTCGCGTCAGGTCCCGCTCCCGCGTTGCCCCACGTAGGAAACTACCAAGACCTTTCCGCGACCACCCGAAAACCGTGGGGCGACGAAAGGAATAGGCCAATGGCAAATTCACTCAAGGCCCAGGCCTCTGGCTACACTGCTGGGGACAATGAACTGAAGAGCATACTTGAGATGCTCAACCTCGATGGCGCGACTGTCGACTACCTCATCACGCCCTGCACACACTTCCAAGCAGCCGAGCTGCTAGGGGTGTCGCCGGGCACGCTGAAGAACTTGAGATCGAGAGGCGGAGGCCCAAAAGGCTGGGCGATCCTCCCCGGCATCGGCGGCAGGTACCGCTCGCGGCTGGACGTCCTCGTATGGTTCCGCGAGCAACATCGCCTCGCGACGACCGAGTGCTCTCAGCGCGATGCGGCAGCGTAATGACGAACGCCACCGACAATGGCCTCAACAAGGGCGCCAAAATGCAAACCGACGAAGATCAGCTGCGCTCTTGCAGACTGATCTGAACTCTTGGGGGCACGCATATCACCGAGCCCCCACCAACCAATCATTTAGTACTGTAAAGGCGCTGCCGTGAAACCGAACCTGAAGACCCCACCGCTACACCTGCCGCTGCACCTGCCGACGGCTCATAAAGAGGCGACCAAGCTACGACTGGCTTACCACGCCAACGGCTATCGTGTTCTACCCACTGCCGAGAAGGTCGCCTTCCAGAAGGGTTGGCCGACAATGAATGTCGACGAAAAGGCGATCCGCTCCTGGCCAATGACCATCGTGCGCGAAGGGACGCTCCCCGCCGTTACGACTGCCATCCAACTGATCGGCACGATGCTGGCCATCGATGTCGATGTCCAAGACGACGACGTCTCGCGGCAGATCGAAGACCTGGTCATAGGCGTGCTCGATCCTGAGATGAAAATGCCGATGCGCACCAGCGGCAGCGCCAAGTTCATGGTCATGTGCCAGACCGACAAGCCGTTCGCCATGTGGAAGACGCCGAAGTACATCGACGGAGACGGCAACGACCATATGGTCGAGGTGTACGGTGGTGCGTCGACGCGTTATTTCAGCTGCGCTGGGCCCCACACTCTAGGTGATCTCGTCGGAGGTCGATACGAGGTGCAGAAGGCGTATGAGTGGGTCAAAGGACCGACGCCACTGGACACGCGTCCAGAAGACCTGCCGCTCATCACGCAGGAGCGGCTGAACATCTTTTTGATGCAAGCCGCGGACGTCCTGGCCAACCAGGGCTGGGAGAAAATCCAGGGCACGACGAGCGGCCACGCCGAGGGCGGCGTCGTCTACGACCTGACCGAGGACATGACGTTCGAGACGAAGGACGGCCCCATGAGCTATTGGGAGGCGGTCAGCTATGCCGTCTGTGAACGAGACGCTCGCTGCTCGTCCAGCTTCCACGACGGTACATCGAAGAACACGGCCAAGTGTCGCATGCGCGTCCTGGGAAGCGACGACGACCTGTCGCTGTCCGTCTTCAACCATGAGGAGTGGAGAACGCACCTGCCGGCCTCTCACGCTCCCAAAACCGCCGAGGAGCGCATGGAGGCTGGAGCGGCGCTGGGCGCGAAGCTCAGGGAGCTTGACCTGTCCGAGTACGAGCAAGAGGAGCCAGTGAGCCACGAGTTCCGGGAAACGGTCGAGATGCTGATGAGGCAGTATGTCTTCTGCGAGAAAAGCAACGCCTACCACAGTTTCGGCGGCGATCCGTTCTCGCGTATCCTGGGCGCCGCGATCAAGCAGACCTACAACATGCGGCTGCACTATCGGAAGATAGCAGGCAACGGTCAGACTTACGACAAGGTCACTACCGCGGGCGAGGTCTTCATGGCGCAGGAAGAAAAGATGAAGGCCTGGTTCCCGGAGTACGACCCGCGCAAGGAGCCCGGCACTTTGTTCTTCAGCGACTTCACGGGCAAGGTCGTCATGAACGCTTGGAATGGCTTCCCCGACTTGGGCGAGGCGGACCCGCATTGGGTCGACCTAATCGAGCACGACTTCCTGCCGCACCTGATGCCTGACCCGAATGAGCGCGACTTCGTGCTCGATTGGCTGGCGACGAAGTGGGCGCGGCCCTGGGAACGCATGTCAGCAATCCTGTTCCTGGCCGAGATCGTCAGCGGGACGGGCCGCGGCACGCTCTTCGAAATCCTGGACGGCGTCTTTGGCACCAACGCTCAGCTGCTTACCGAGCACCAGCTGTTTAACGATCAGTTCAACGCCTGGTCGGTTAGCAACGTGCTGATCATGTGCAACGAGTTGGGAAAGTCGAGCCGGTGGGAGAACAAGGAAGAGACGTACGGCAGGATGAAGGAGCTCATCGACCCTACGAACACTCAGACCTCGGTGCGGCACATGGGCGTCGCCTCGGCGAAGGCTCAGACGTTCACCTCATTCATCATGGCGACGAACCGCGGCGATGGCGTGCGGCTCGACTACGAGGACCGGCGCATCGCGGTGATCAGGAACGGCGAGAAGCTGACCAGGGCTGGAACCTGGGCCGACGAGATGATGGGCGAGAAGCGGTCTAATGGCGTCAGGAAGAACCTGGCGCCGGCAATGGCCGCGATCCTGCGCGACCGGGAGATCAAGTCGCCGGCAAGTGTCCTGGATACTCCGCCGAAGTTCGCCGGGTGGTACTCGATGGTCGAGAAGGCTTCCGGGGCGATTGATCGCGTGCTTCGGGAGATCGGCGAGGAGCACTTCGGCAAAGAGGTCATCTGGACGAAGAAAGCTTTCAAGCACCTGGTGTGGGAAAAAGCGAAAGGCGAGGTTCCGAAAAGCGCGACGGTTACGACCGTGCAAAGGGAGATCGAGCAGCTGGTCGGCGAGAAGGCGGAGCAGCTTGGGCTGCACTTCATGAAGGCGAAAGTGAAGCCTGGGCTCGGCCAGATCGAGATCGTCACGACATTCGCCGGGACAGAAAAGTTGCCCCCGGCCGTCGAAGATCGCGAGACGCTCCTGATCGAAGGCGGCGCGTCGATGCTGGCGGCGGCTTTGAGGAAGCGCGGAGAAACGGCATGAAAACGAGTTTTTTGCCCCGCGCCAAGGCACGCGGCCTTAAAAACAAGGGTTTTGACGGGGCAGTTTCCTTCTCTTCCCTATGTCAGAATTTTGAGTGTGTGAAAGATATTAAGAAAAGGTACCTACACACACACTCACCTATAGATAGAGGGGTCGGAGAATATTTCTGCCCCGCGCAATCTGCCGCTAACCGGCGCGTGTTCATGCTCGTGCCGATGGGAAGGTACCTGCCCGCTCACCCCGGCGAAGAAGCTGACGACCACCCAGATCGCACGCCCGGTGACGGGGCCGACCGCGGATCGCGAGGTCGCAGGCCGTCGACGGGGTGGGGTTCTAAAATACCCCATGCGCATCAAGTCGCTATAGTTCATCAAATGTTACCTATTTTTGACCGAGGCCAAAAGGTACCGCATCTGGGAAACGGGCGGAAACGGGGCCAGGCGGACGCGACGGCGGTGGAAGCGACGGCGGCGTACAACCATGCGAGCGCGACATGAGCGGCGAGCGCGGCACCTACCTGCCGAAACTGCCTGACGGCTACGCCCCGCTCACGGCCGAGGAACTCGCATCGTACGAGCGCAACCCGGCGCACTTCCTTCGTGAACAGCGCCGGCTCTCATGGATGCTCCAGCTGGCCGAGCGTCATCGTTTGGTGCCGATCCTCGGCAGTGTGGAGGCGCGCATTCGTCTCGTGACACATTTGATGCCTGATGAGTTTTGGCCAGGCTTCACATTTACCGGGCGCTACATTCGCGACACCAGCGAGCGTGATTTGGCTCTAGGCCTCTTGGGAGCCAAGACGCGCAAGGTCGAAACCAGGCTCGCCAATAGGTACCCGGTGACTGTCCAGGTCGTCGCCAACACTCGCGCCAAGGCACTCGATCACGTCGAGAAGCTCGGCCTGCAGCCAACTCGGCCCGAATGGCGTCATACGCCGCGAAGGAAGCGAAAATCGCCGTCGAATGTGCCACAGACTGTGCCAAGTAATTCAGGCAGCCGCTAAGCCTCTGATGCTGCTAATTACTTCCAGTGACCGAAACTCTCAATATGAAGGACCAGGCTAGGGACCAGCCCTCGACATGTGCATTATCTACCCTGCAACTAAAGGGAATGTCCCATGCTACAAGATACCAAGGCCAGCAATCGGAAGCCGCAAAATTCGTACACGTCCGATCAGGTCGCCAAATGCAAACGGCTCATTCTGGAAGCCGACTACACCGTCGATTTCGCACCCGGCGAAGTTGAACGTATTAGCCGAGAGAGCGGTATCGCAAAGGACATGGTGAATGCCATCGTCCAAGGCCGCGCGCATGTCGGCATCGAACCCGCCCCTGTTACCTGAGGAGATCGGCATGACACCCGCCATGAAAATCGAGCGATTGAACACCGCCCTTCTGGATATCGAACTTTTGCGGTCAATACTGGACCTGGACGGCGACGAGATCGTTTGGCGCCACACACGCCGCAGAGCGACCATCCCTGGCCTCTTTGGCACGCCCGACCAGGTACTGGTCGGCTTTGTCAGCATCGACGCGGCCGATTGCTACCACGCCTTGGTCTTCAACGAGTGGCCGGCAGGAGCAGACGCTCGGCCTGAGCCGCACATCCGGCGCGGTTACTTCGAGATGGCCTGGCACCTGATGGAACGGAACTTCCAACGTGCCGGCAAACCCACGCCGGAAGCCTTGAAGGGCAAAGGTCTTGCACCAATCATTGAAGAGGAAAAAGCGTGAACTGCTCCCGTATCGGCCTCGCGGCCATGTCCATCGTCTACGCTCCGAAGTCGAAGCCCCGCCCCGCCCCACTTCCGAACATTTCACTGCTTCGGCACCTGCTGGTAATCGAGAACGGCGGGCTTTTGTGGTCTGCAACGCGTAGATCGGCATCTGTTCCACAGCTCTTTAGGCCCTCCGAACCTCTGGTGGTTTGCGGCTGGTTCGTGATGTGGGAGAACGACGTGCGTCATGCCCTGACTTTCGGTGTTTGGCCGGACAGCGCTTTAACCCGTCCCGAGCCGACCCTTCTGCGCCGGGAATTTAAACGTGCCAACGTACTATTTGAGCGCAACAATCGTCGTCTGGAGCTGATGGCTGCGAAGAGGCAGGTCGCCTGATGGCCAAGAAGCCTGGCAGAAACTCGGCCATCGCCACAGAGCGTGAAAGCATCCGAAGTGCCGGGGCGCTTCAGTTTCTGCTCGACATCGTGCAGGGCAAACCGGCTCCAGTGCGTGATGCGGCCGGCCGCGTCGTCGACTGGACCGATGTGCCTGATCTGCCATTGCGTGTCAGTACGGCGACTGCCCTCGTAAAAAAGGTCCTCCCCGACCTGCAGGCCCAGTCCATCGACCTCCAGACATCAGGTGAAGGCGTCCTAAGGCTCGTCCTTGCAGACGGCGTGACGCCACCCGGAACTCTCCAGGCCGACCCCGCTGTGATTATCGAAGGACATGCCCAAGAAGCCGAGACCGCCTCGCAAATCGAGCACCAAAAGACAGGGGGTCAATCTGAGAGCGCCCCTGAACCTCGCGTCCGTCGGCGCAGAAATCACCGTGCGCAGGGGAAAGCAAATGGCTGACCTCACTTTTCCATACGCCCCTCGCGAATGGGCCAAGCCTGTACACAAACTGTTGGCGAGCGCTTCGACCAGGGCATTGGTGATCGTCGCCGGACGCCGCGTCGGTAAAACCATGCTTGCTGTCGCCAGTCTCGCCCTTGCGGCGCTACATCGACCAGGCAACTACGGCTACATCGCGCCTCTCAGGCAGAGCGCAAAAGCTATCGCCTGGCCGATCCTGCAGGAGCTGCTACGGGACGTGCCCGGCGTTGAATGGCGACTAAGTGACCTATCCGTCACTGTACCCACGGCTGGCGGTGGCACCTCTACAATCGGTATGTTCGGCGGCGCCGACGACGACACCGGCAGCTCGATACGAGGGCGAGCGTTCCTGGGCCTAGTCATCGACGAGGCAGCCCAGATCGGCGCCGACGCCTTCTATGGCTCAATCCTCCCGACCCAGGCCAACCTTGCCAACCCGTGGATGATCCTTATCGGCACGCCGCGTGGCATCGACCTGCTCTACGACCTCTATCATAAGGCCAACGACACGCCCGGTTGGCATGCCTTCCGCATCCCCGCCAGCGAGAGCGGCGTCTACGATCCCATTGAACTGGCCGACCTCCGTCGAACCATGTCCCCAAACCTTTTTCAGCGCGAGATGGAGGCGTCGTTTGACGTCGCCGATCCAAGCCAGTTGATCGCCCTGGAGGACGTCAGGGCTGCGCAGGCCAGGACGGCGGGCGAGTACCTCTTGCGCTCCTTGGATGGCAGCTTTGCCCGTATTGTCGGCGTGGACGTTGCGCTAAAAGCCGATGAAAGCGTTATTGCTCGTCGCCAGGGACCGGTCGTTCACGAGCCGATCCGGATCAAAAACCCGACGACCCAGGAGCTGGCCTTCCGCATTCTGAACGTGGTTCGGGAATGGGATGCCGACGGTCTTTTCATCGACGCCGGATCGATGGGCGCCAGTGTGATCGACGTCTGCAAGCAACTTGGCCTCAACCCCATCGGCGTCAACTTTGGCGGCCGTTCGAACGAACCTCAGAGGTACCTGAATAAGCGTGCCGAAATGTTGGACAAAGTCCGCGAATGGACCGAGCGCAGCGATGCTGTATTGCCGCCGGGCGAGTACGTCGCGCGCCAATTGACTGTCAGCCGCTTCGAATTCAACGCCCAGAACAAGCTCGCCATCGAGAGCAAGAAAGAGATCAGGAAACGCTTGGGCGACAACGCCTCCACGGACTTCTTGGATGCTCTGGCGCTGACGTTCTCCGCGTCCGTACAGAACCCGCGCCTCGAGACGACACAGGACTTTGCCTTTGGCTCCGCCAGGAGGCGTGAGACGGACGAGGCTCCGTTGGAAAGAGCGGCCGATGGCAGCACTTACACCTCCAGCGCGCGGACGATGTCGAGACGGCTGCAAAGAGCCGAGCACACGTACGACCCCTACGACGAACGCTACGAGGAGTTCGATGTCTTCGACGTAGACACCGGCCCAAAACGGCGCGGAACGCAACAACGGACCGCCGTAACCTGGTGATCCCTAAACCTAACCCCAATCCTTAAGGACCCGAAAAGATGGCCTTGAAATACAAAGTGACCGCGACCGGCATCGAGAAAATCGACACTGCCCGCCCTCCGCGGCAACGCAGGACGGCGCGACCGAGTGCTCGCACCAATGTCCGCAGAACCGCGCCGAAATCCGAGCCCACACATCCTGTGCTGAGGGAAAATGCCAAGGCTGAACGAATGTATGGCGCGACCACAGCCGAACGAAAGTATGGCCAGGAACCCAGACAGATGAGCGGCGTGGAGCATGCCCAGCGCGACTGGGAGAAACGTCAGGCGGCGGCGAAGGCTAACAATGACATTGCCGCGGGTAGCAGCGAACAGGAGAAGCTGAACGCGCGCTATGGCAACACGACACCGGCCCGCAACAAGAGCGTGGGACAGACGTCGACCTGGACGACGACGCCGGACATTCTGAAGAACAGATGATCGGAATGGCGCCTGCTGAACAAAAAATTCTTCGACGCTATGTCGCGGGTTTCGCCGCCCTGCGAACGTAGATCGAGGACCGAGCCGGTGAGGCAGAGAACTTCCTTCATCGTTCCTCTCCCCTGCCTTGCCGGCCACAAATACTTTGGAGAACAGCAGTGAACCTGAACCAAAACCCAAGCAGCGTGAAGATGCCCGCCGGGATGCCCGGCGTTCAGGCAACCCAGGTTTCTTGCTCCGCCCATGGGAGGGAAGCTCTCCATTCGGCCGATGATCCCAACAGTCCGCAGCCCTTGAGCGATCTCGAACTTCTCCAGGCGGCGTTGGAGTTCACGCAGGAGACATACCGCCGCAAGCTAGAAAATCGCGATCTTGGCGAGGCTTTTGAGGTTTTAATCGACCTACATTTGCCGGCGTTGGTTGCTCTCGGCGCGGTGGTCCTGCACGTTGTCGAACGTGGCCACTACTCTCGGCTAGGGTATCTCCGCGACGAATTGGGAAAGGCGATATTGACCATCGACCAAACCGAAGATCAGGTCGGCAGCGATGACGGCGCGCAGCTCTACTTGCTTCGCAGCTTGATCTTTGAATTGCTCAATGAACAGGGTATCGACGAGGCTATCCGCCTGCTCACCTATGAGGAGCGCAAATCGTTCGCGACTGCGGACTGGAACTGATGTTTCCTTGCCAGAGCTGAGAAAACAACAACACTGGCTACTAGCTCGCGAGTGCTACTCTCGTTAGTAATGACGCACGAACCATTATTTTTTTTTGATAAGAAGTTTTCTCGATATGAAGTTTCTTTCAGACGGTCCATCTATTCCCGATGTTCTATTAGAGCGCTGTGACGCAGGAAGAGTTGTCTTTCTATGTGGTGCTGGAGTGTCATTTAATTCCGGCATGCCTACCTTTCTTGGTCTTACAGAGCACGTAATTGAGTTTTTTGATCCGCCAGAAGACTCGCAGATCATGACTGCATTCGCGCCTTGGCTTGAGAAAAACTCTGCCGCAAATGTCCCCCTTGATCAAATCTTTAACCTTCTCCACCAAGAATACGGGCGCGACGAGGTAAATGCGTTGGTTACCGAGCGGCTGTTAGTACCACCAACAGCAAAGACTGTCGGCCACGAGCATAACCTGATTAAGAGAATATCATCTAATCAGAACGGTATTCCTCAGATCGTTACGACAAACTTCGATCACTTGTTCGAACATGGTGGTGGAGCGGACGGTATTCCGATCCACGTTCCACCAGCCTTTCCCGATCTGGTCTTCGGTTCTCCTGTCGATGGGATCACGTACCTACATGGGCGCCTTGTGCCACCTGATGCACCTGACCACCCCTATGTCCTAAGCAGCGCTGACTTTGGTCGGGCCTACCTTTCAGAGGCATGGGCCACAAAATTCATTAGTGGACTTCTTGAGCGATACACGGTCGTGCTCGTCGGCTACCAAGCCGAAGACCCTCCGGTGAAGTACTTGCTGCAAGGGCTCAACCATGACGGACAATTCGATGGGACGCGACTGTACGCATTTGACAAAGGGCTTTCCGAAGAAATTGAAGCGAAATGGCGGGACCGAGGAGTCTCGGCGATAGCCTATCAGGACCATGAGCACCTTTGGAAAACAATGGAAGCTTGGGCAGATCGTGCCGATGAGCCGCGAGCATGGAGGGCAAAGATCGTTGCATCAACTATTAGCGACCCTAAGGCGATGTCAGCTCACGAACGTGGACAAGTTGCTCATGTTCTGCGTTCGATCCAAGGCACAAGATTATTCGCCGACGCTGATCCTTTACCCCATCCAGAGTGGGTTTGCGTACTCGACCCATTCTCACGCAATGCAAAGAGAAGCGCAGACTTTGGGGATGACGTAGAGATTTTCGAACCGTCGCTTGTCTATGGATTGGATGATGACGTAGGACCAATCAGCGACGAGGATTTTCGTAGAGGCATTAGAAATGATAACTTGATCGAATGGAGACATGGCGACGAAAACCCGCCTGACTTCCATCGTCTTGGAGGTCGCCCTGCTGCCGGTCAGGAACCGGTTCCTGCGCGGCTCTGGAACCTAATCAGATGGATCGGAAACTCATTTAGAAGCCCAACTATAGCTTGGTGGGCAGTTCGTCAATTTGGACTACACCCACGCTTGCTCGACCATATCGAACGACAGCTGAGGCAATCCAAAGAACTTGATGCCAAGTGTCGGCACATCTGGAGCTTGATATTGGAGTTCCATCGAGACCCTAGAAATCATCAGTGGGATGGAAATTGGTATGAGTTAAAAGAGCGTTTGGCCGCTGAAGGATGGACGCCCAGTGTGCTTCGTGATTTTCGCCGTATGACACAGCCGAGGCTTGCTATCGAGCGCCCTTCCGGTCTCCATCAGAATAAACCCCCAGTGTCCGACTGGCCTGAATTGAACTACGAGGAAATCGGTCGATTTTCTATCAAGTTTCTAGATCGTCATGATGAACAGCTTGATGTGCCGGATGACCACCTCCCAGCTGTATTTGACATATTGGAAGACCAGCTGATCTCCGCGGCGGGTGTGTTATCGGATATTAGGGCTTCATTTTTTGAAACTCCGACATGTTATCCGGAACGTGAAACAGACGGAGGAGAGCAACTGCTCAACTCTACCGACAAAGCGTTCATTCAATTTGTTCAGATGTTTGATAGGCTTTCGGACTTGAGACCCTCCCTAGCAAAAGCGCATGCTGAGAAATGGGATGAGAAAGATGTCTATTTTTTCCATAAGTTGAAGCTTTATGCGTTGGCTAAGAAATCCTTATTCGACGCGAATGAGGTGGCCTCCATAATTTCGTCTTTGGAGCAAAAAGTGTTCTGGGATATTGGCGTAGTTCGTGAGCTGCTATTTGCGATCATTGATCGCTGGTCTGAATTCTCCGAAGATAGCAAAGAAGCCGTTGCGAAGCGTATCCTTGCCGGACCAGATCAGTTGGATCATTGGTCAGATGAAGAGTTCCCGGGTCATCGAGATCGCATAGTTTCAAGATATGGTCGGTACCTGCAACTCAGGGGCTGTGCGTTGCCGAACGATGTTGCTGCTGAGCTAGAGACGCTTATGGCAAGGGTTCCTGATTGGACAGACCAACGTGCGATCTCGGCCGTTACGGATCACGGGATGCATGGCGGCATGGTCCAGGTTGATGAAACTCCTGATGAGATCGCCGATGCACCAGTTGGCGAGGTTCTTGAACGCGCGCGTGCAACTTCTAAACGTGAATTTGCCAGCTTGATTGAGCGGAGACCCTTCAAAGGGCTGGTCAAATCAAATCCGAGGAAGGCCCTCGCAGCCGTTTCGGTTGCATCCAAGAAGGGCGAGTTCCCTGAATTTGCTTGGGAAGCTCTGATAGAAGATTTTCCAGATGAAGTCTCATCTAGACTACACCGCCTTTTTCTCAATAGGCTTTTGCGTCTACCCAGTAATGTCGTTTGCAAGCTGAACCATTCACTTAGCCGTTGGCTGAAGCGAAAGTTGGAGGCAGTGTTGGAGTTCGATGACACTCTTGGCTGGCAAATTTACGATCACATTGTCGGTGGAATTCTAAGCGGTGGTCCCGAAGCAGTTGAAAGCGGGATGGGTCAGGTTTTTGTCGCCGGTGAGGCCGTACATCAATCGCGCCGAACAGTCGATCACGCCATCAATGGACCAATTGGAAAGTGCGCCGAGGCACTCATTAAGGCAGTGCCCGGAGAGAAACAGGCCGCGGGATCGCTTTTACCTGATCACATCAAGGCACGTTTTGAGCAGTTATTTTCGGCAGGTGGCGAAGCAGCTGACCATGCAATCTCGGTTCTGCTACTTCAACTAAACTGGGCGATGTATGTTGATCCTATTTGGACAAAAGAGCACCTAATTCCAAAGTTGGCATTTGATCACCCCGCCGCAGAACCTGCATGGAATGGGTTTCTCCACAGCCCGAATAATCCCTCAGGCGAAGTCGTTATTTCAATAAAACCGTTGCTACTCGAGCTCTACCCTTGGATCGAGCAATTCGAATGGGGCCGCACCAATGCAGAGAGGGCTGCTAGTTGGCTTGCTTGGATGCATATCTTTCGCGCTGGAGAGCCGGATGGTCTGGATCGACGTGAAATGCGAGGCGTCCTACGAGCGATGAGTGATAGTGCAAGAAATCAGCTGATCTTCTGGCTTGGGAAAGTTGGTGCCAAAAACGAGGACGGCTGGAAACAACTAGTAATTCCTTTCATCAACGAAGTTTGGCCCCGTGAGCGAGTGTACCGCACCAGCGCATCAGTAACTCGATGGATAGGCCTACTTGATGACACAATGGACGATTTCCCATCGGTGTTGGCCGCAGTTAAGAAATTTCTCGTTCCCATAGAAAGCGATGGCATTCCTCTTTATCGCTTCACTCGGGACGTTCGCGGGGAAGACCCCATCACCGTGAAATATCCCGAAGAAACACTCGATCTCTTGGACTGCATAACTCCGGCGAAACTGTCGCGCCCTCCATACGAGTTGCCGAAAATATTGACCTTGATTGAGGAATCTGCGCCAGAACTTACCAATAGATCGAAGTATCTTCGGTTGATCGACTTGGTGGAACGGACATGATTTTGGATTTTCTTCGAGACCCGCAGACTGAATGGATTTGGAATCCTATTCAATCGACGCTTGTCGTGTTTGGATTTTGGTTAGTCATTCGACAATTGAGACTCGCGAGGGACCAAAACTCTATCGGCCATATGAACTACTTCCGCGAAGTCTGGAATTCAGAGGCGCTTCTTCGCGCGCGCCTTGCAGTGGTAGATTCATCAGAAGATGCTGAAACTGATTTAGAAGGCTATGAGGATGTAGTAGCTATATTTATGGAAGATCTTGGTGCCGCTTTATATGCAGGACAGGCAAGCGAAGAGCACATATGGAATTACTACAGCTATTATGTCGAAGGTTACTGGCAAATCTTGCAGCCAAAAATCGCATTCTATCGAAGAAAAACCAATGATTGCACGTATTTCGAGCGGTTTGAAAGGCTCTACAAGATATGCACTGACTCCGATGCGAAACGCGGTACTTCTTCAATGCTTAAATCTTACTTGTTTGCCTTTCGCAATGAGGAAGCAAAAGTTGTTTGTTTTATGCTGAACGAACGTCATCTCGGGCGCAGCAAGGAATAGTTCGAGGCAATTCGAGTGCGCTGATCGTGCTGCGCTGTTCCTCCGCAGTAGGAAACGCGACTAAATCGTCTCGTCGACATCGAACATGAATTTCGCCTGGCGCTCTCCGACGACGCCACGCTTGCGGCCAAATACGCAACCTCTGACGTTGCCTCCTGATCCGGGCCGTTCAAGTTAATCCGTTGGTAACCTATGTCGCTGACGCTGTCTGCCGACGCGACAACGCAGATTGTGCCATTAGTGTGCCACGGACGATGCTCGGAGACCATTTTGACCATAAAAATAAAGGCGATCAGCATTTCTCATCACCCCTCACAGAGGAAGAGTGGCACTCCTGGCTTCGCCTCTTGCGATCACGCCGCGTTGGAATCGCGACGTTTTTCCGGCTCATGAACGAATACGGGAATGCCGACAGCGCATTGCAGGCCTTGCCTGCCATTGCTGCCGACGCCGGTGTCACCGACTATCGCCCCTGCCCTATGTCCGCCATTCTGGAAGAATGGGAGGCTGCGCGATTTGCAGGCGCAGTGCCTCTTGCGTTCGGTGCACCAGACTACCCCGCCGCCCTCATGCAAATCCCTGATCCTCCGCCGATTCTCTGGGCCATCGGCAATCCCGACCTTCTGAAACGCCCCATGATCGCTCTCGTGGGCGCGCGCAATGCGTCGTCTCTGGGAACCCGAATGGCGCGCAAACTCGCATCCGAACTGGGCAACAATGGCAAGGTCGTTGTCTCGGGTCTCGCCCGCGGTGTCGATACCGCGGCGCATCTTGCCGCGCTGGAAACCGGGACAATTGCCGTGCTTGCTGGCGGTGTGGACGTCGTTTACCCGGCGGAAAACGCTGTGCTGGCCCAGGAAATTCAGGACAAGGGTCTGCGTATCAGCGAAAGCCCGATGGGCCTCGTCGCCCAGGCCCGGCACTTTCCCAAGCGCAATCGCATCATCTCTGGCCTGGCCCAGGCCACGGTCGTTGTCGAGGCGGCAGCCAAGTCCGGCAGCCTGATCACCGCGCGCACCGCGCTGGACCAGGGCCGCGACGTACTGGCGGTGCCTGGCCACCCGTTCGATGCCCGTGCCGCCGGATGCAACATGCTGATCCGAGATGGCGCGACGCTGGTACGTTCGGCGCGGGACGTGGTCGAAGCCCTCACGTCCCCCGAACCGGCACCCGACCCCGCTCTACCCGTTTCCCCGATGTCACAGGCTGAACCGCTCGACCGATCGTTGTTGCACCAGCGAATCCTCCGGTGTCTTGGCCCCAGCCCGGTCAGCGAGGACCAGTTGATCCGTGACCTCAACTCCACCGCCAGGCTGGTCTCCCCTGAAATCGTCCTTTTAGAGCTGGAAGGTCGCGTCCAACGCCAGCCCGGCGGGCTGATTTCGCTCGCCTGACAGGCGCGGAACTGGGTGTCCAAAGCCACGCCGACGACACCGGCAACATCAACCGCATTGACAATTCGAACGCAGGCCCCACATCTTCCGCCGCCATAACCAGCCCGTTTTCCGAAAGGTTTTTCATGCCAGTTGTCGTTGTCGAGTCACCTGCAAAGGCCAAGACGATCAACAAATATCTCGGAAAAGATTACACGGTTCTGGCCAGTTACGGGCATGTCCGCGATCTGCCGCCCAAGGATGGATCGGTCGACCCCGACCACGGCTTCGAGATGAAGTGGGAAGTCGCTTCCGATTCGAAAAAGCACATCAAGGCCATCGCCGACGCGCTGAAAGACGACCCGGCGCTGATCCTCGCGACCGACCCCGACCGCGAGGGCGAGGCGATTTCGTGGCATCTGGAAGAGGCCCTGCGCAAACGCAAGGTCCTGAAAGCGGATACCCCTGTCAGCCGCGTCGTTTTCAACGCGATCACCAAGTCTGCCGTGACCGAGGCTATGAAAGCCCCGCGCCAAGTCGACCAGGACCTGGTCCACGCATACCTCGCTCGCCGCGCGCTTGATTACCTGGTCGGATTCAACCTTTCGCCCGTCCTCTGGCGAAAACTGCCCGGCGCCCGTTCGGCCGGGCGCGTGCAGTCGGTCTGCCTGCGACTGATCGTCGAACGCGAAATGGAAATCGAGGCCTTCAAGGCCCGCGAATACTGGAGCGTCAAGGCCATCCTGACGACACCGCGCGGCCAGGACTTCGAAGCACGCCTTACCGTTCTGGGTGGCAAAAAGCTCGACCGCTTTGACATTGCCAACGAAACCTCCGCCGACCTGGCAGTTCAGGCGATCACCTCCCGTGACCTGACGGTAAAGGCAGTCGAGGCCAAGCCGGCAGCCCGCAACCCGTCCGCCCCCTTCATGACGTCAACTCTCCAGCAGGAAGCCAGCCGCAAGTTCGGCATGGGTGCCCGCCAGACCATGAGCACGGCGCAACGCCTCTACGAAGCCGGGCACATTACCTACATGCGAACTGACGGCATTGACATGGCGCCCGAGGCGGTCGTGGCGGCACGCGACGCCATCTCTTCGCGCTTTGGAAGCGCCTACGTCCCGGACAGCCCGCGCATTTACAAGAACAAGGCAAAGAATGCCCAGGAGGCGCACGAGTGTATCCGGCCAACAGATATGGGCGCGGATGCAGCCAGCCTGAACCTGCGCGATGCGGATCAACAGAAACTCTATGACCTGATCTGGAAGCGGACCCTTGCCAGCCAGATGGCCAGTGCCCGGCTTGAGCGCACCACGGTCGATATCGCCAGCGCCGACGGACAGGTTGAGCTTCGTGCGACCGGCCAGGTGGTTCAGTTCGATGGATTCCTCAAGGTCTACGAGGAAGGCCGCGACGACGTTGTCGACGAAGACGAAAAGGTCCTGCCCCAAATTATGCAGGGCGAAGCGACCGCCAAAAAATCCATCACGCCGGACCAGCATTTCACCCAGCCCCCGCCTCGTTATACCGAGGCGACGCTGGTCAAAAAGATGGAAGAGATCGGCATCGGCCGCCCCTCGACCTATGCCAGCGTGGTGACCACGATCCAGGATCGCGGCTACGTCAGCAAAGAAAAGAACCGCCTGATACCGGAAGACAAAGGACGCCTGGTGACGGCGTTCCTCACCAATTACTTCCGCAAATATGTTGGTTATGACTTCACGGCCAAGTTGGAAGACGAGCTGGACGACATCACTTCCGGCGACCGCGACTGGCAAGACGTGCTGTCGCGTTTCTGGCGCGACTTCAAGGCGGCCGTCGAAGAAACCTCGGAACTGCGCATCACCGATGTGCTGGAAAAGATCAACGAGGTACTCGAACCGCATCTTTTCCCGCCGACCGAGGACGGCAGCGATCCGCGCCTCTGCCCGAATTGCGGTAATGGGCGCCTTTCAATGCGCACCGCGCGTTCGGGTGGCGCCTTCATCGGGTGCTCGAACTATCCCGAATGCCGCTATACCCGCGCCTTCGGCCCTCCCGGTGCCGAACCCGAAAGCGCCATTCCGCCGGAAGGCAAACTTCTTGGCGAGGACGCAAGCGACAATATATACGTGCACAAGGGCCGATTTGGCCCATACGTGCAGCGCGGTGAAGTCAGCGAGGACAACAAGAAGCCGCCCCGCCAAGGCGTGCCCGAGGCCTGGGATCCGGCCGAGGTCACGCTTGAACAAGCGGTGAAGTTGCTGCAATTGCCACGCCTCGTCGGCCACCACCCCGAGGACGGTGTCGCGATCTGGGCCAACGTCGGTCGTTACGGCCCCTATCTGAAGCATGCCGAGTCCACCTCGTTCAAAGGCGGCACGAACGCGAATCTCGAAACGGTTGAGGACGTCTGGGAAATCGGCATGAACCGTGCGGTCCAGTTGATCGACGAGAAAAAAGCCTCACGCGGACGCGGGCGCGGCGCGACAACCCTGCGAGAGTTGGGCGAGCATCCCGACGGCGGCGGGATTGCCATCATGGACGGCAAATACGGGCCTTATGTGAAATGGGAAAAGATCAACGCGACCCTGCCCAAGGACACCGAGCCCGAAAATGTCACCATGGAAATGGCCGTTGAACTGATCAACGAAAAAGCCGCCACGAAGGGCAAAAAGCGCAAGAAGCCAGCTGCGAAAAGGAAGGCCAGCTAACGGCGCAATATTTGGTAAATCGCTCCAAGGATCAGCACTGCCTCTTAGACGGCATTTCAAAAATGATTCCGTGAGTCATGAAGTCTGGCCTCGGGATGGCGAACCCCACCGAGAACATCGCAAATGAACCGACAAGCACAGATGTGTGTGCCCATGATTTATGATCGTATTCCAAACGGGCAGGTGAATTTGAGACAACCCGCATGTCGTCCGGCAAGGTACAATTCTGAAGGCTTTCTGGGGTCATTGCCCGCACTCGAAAAGGCGTCGACCCTCAATCCCCGACGCCATACTGCATCCAACAGCGCGCCGCAGCGCGGCAATTGACTTTTCGCATTCGCGGCGGCACACCTCTGGTGATTTCTGGAGGAAAGCGCGCATGAAGAAAGTCTATGCCAATGCAACCGAGGCCCTTGATGGTCTCCTGCACGACGGGATGCTGATCGCCGCGGGCGGTTTCGGTCTCTGCGGGATACCCGAACTCTTGATCGAGGCCATTCGCGAAAGCGGCGTCAAGGATTTGACCGTGGCCTCCAACAACGCAGGCGTCGACAACTTCGGACTGGGCCGGCTTCTCGAAACTCGTCAGATCAAGAAGATGATGTCGTCCTACGTCGGAGAAAATGCCGAATTCATGCGCCAATATCTCTCGGGTGAACTTGAATTGGAATTCAACCCACAAGGCACCCTGGCCGAGCGCATGCGTGCCGGAGGCTGCGGCATTCCCGGATTCTACACCAAGACTGGCGTTGGCACGGTGATCGCAGAAGGCAAGGATCACAAGGACTTCAACGGTGAAACCTATATCATGGAAGAAGGCATTTTTGCCGATCTTTCCATCGTGAAGGCCTGGAAAGCCGACACCACGGGCAACGCGATCTTTCGCAAGACTGCGCGCAACTTCAATCCGCCCGCGGCTATGTGCGGCAAGGTCTGCATCATGGAAGTCGAAGAAATTGTCGAACCCGGCGAGTTGGACGGCGACCACATCCACCTTCCGGGCATCTATGTCCACCGCCTGATCCAGGGTGATCACGAAAAGCGTATCGAACAGCGCACCCTGCGCCAGAAGGAGACCGCGTAATGCCTTGGGATCGCAACCAGATGGCCGAACGGGCCGCGCAGGAACTCGAAGACGGCATGTACGTAAACCTTGGCATCGGCATTCCGACGCTGGTGGCAAACTTTGTCGGCGACAAGGATATCACGCTTCAATCCGAGAACGGGATGCTGGGCATGGGTCCCTTCCCTTACGAGGGCGACGAAGACCCGGATCTTATCAACGCAGGTAAACAGACCATTACCGAAGTGCCGCGCACAGCTTATTTTGACAGCTCCCTTTCATTCGGCATGATCCGGGGCGGGAAGATCGCCGCTGCGATCCTCGGCGCCATGGAAGTTAGCGAGAAAGGCGACCTCGCCAACTGGATGATCCCGGGCAAGCTGGTCAAAGGCATGGGCGGTGCAATGGACCTTGTCGCCGGTGTCGGCCGCGTCATCGTCGTCATGGACCACACCAATAAGCACGGTGAGTCCAAGGTGCTCAAGGAATGCACTCTGCCGCTCACAGGCCAGGGTGTGGTCGATATGATCATCACGAATCTTGGCGTTCTCGAGGTGGGCCACAAGGGCCTCCACATCCTCGAAACCGCACCCGGTGTCACAAAGGACGACATCCGGGCAGCGACCGAGGCAAACATCGTCTGAAGACGCTCTGAAGTCGCGGGGTAATTCACAAAAATGCCCCGCGATTGTTCATAATTTAGAAACAAGTCCATATTCTTGCCGTAATCTGTCGCTAATCGACGTTTAATGGCTATGACACTTTTGCCGAAAACCCTCCCTCGTGACCCTGGCGCCGCGGTAAAGCCGCGGCGTTGGCGCGACTGGCTGTTGCTGGCCTGCCTCGGAGCACTTGTTGTGTTCGGGTTGATCGGCCTCGCTGCGGCCACGGGCTGGGGTGAGACCATCGCGGCCATTACATCCCTCTCCCTATCCGGTCTCGCACTGTTGCTGGCCCTCAGTCTTCTCAACTACGTCCTTCGCGGCCTGCGCTGGCATCTGTTCGCAAACCGTCTTGGCCTGAACACGTCGATCTTCCAGAACTTTCTGCATTTCCTTGGTGGGTTTGCCATGTCGGTCACACCTGGCCGCGTGGGCGAGTTGGTCCGAATGCGCTGGATTGGCCGGGAAACAGGCTGGAGTTTCGAAAAGACGGCTCCTCTCGTGCTCGTTGATCGCGCGGCGGATCTTTCGGCCATGGCAATCCTTCTGGCCCTGTCGGTCAGTCTGTCCACGACAGGTATCAAAGGAGCGGCGCCGGTGGCGCTTCTGGCCCTCCTCGCAGCCGTCGTGGCAACGCGGCCAAGTCTTTTACACCATGCCGCGGGCATTCTTCACCAAATAACCGGACGACGTTTTCCCCGGCTATTCGGCCGTATCAGGCGCGCCTCGAATTCCCTGCGGGCTTTTTCGACTCCATCGGCGCTCTTGGCCGCTGGCGGGCTCGGCACCCTGGGGTGGATGGCCGAGGGCTATGCCTTTTATCTTTTGTTGAACTGGATGGGCGCCGAGGTCGGCCTTTGGACATCTGTTGGCATCTTCATTTTTGCCACCCTGGCCGGCGGGCTGACCGGAGCGCCGGGCGGACTGGGCGGTGCCGAGGTCGCGATGGTTGCACTCCTTATACTATATGGTGTGCCTGCGGAAATCGCCGGACCGGCCACGCTGGTGATCCGCGTGACCACCCTTTGGTTCGCCATCGCGATTGGCCTCGCTATCTTCCCATTGGCGGAACACCGATCAAAAAGGACGCGTGACCATGCGTTGGAAACATAGCGATTACGCAGGCTGGGGGCGTGTCCACCGGGCTAGTGGCGATCTGGCACGCCCCGAACGCGCCTCTAGCCTCCGCGACCTGATCAAGGAAGAACCCGCTCCGGCAATCGGCATGTGCCGCAGCTATGGCGATGCGTGTCTGAACGACGGCGGGCGCGCGGTTGACATGACGCGACTGGACCGCATCCTGGAATTCGATCCCGAAACCGGCGTTGTCCATGTCGAGGCCGGTTGCCAGATCGGCCAGCTCTTGAAAATCTTTGCGCCGAAAGGCTGGTTGCCCCCGGTCATGCCCGGGACGGGGTTTGCCACCGTTGGTGGTGGCATCGCGATGGACGTCCATGGCAAGAACCACCACCACGCCGGCACCTTCGGCCAGCATTTGAAAGACATCACCCTGATGACCAATCAGGGGCCCAAGGTGATAAGCCCCGAGAAGAGCAAGGCGCTCTATAAGGCAACTGTCGGAGGGCTGGGCCAGACCGGCCCGATCCTGTCGGCCCGCTTCCCCCTGCTGAAGGCCAAGGGCGACGTCATGGTCGTGACCGAGCGGCGCGTGGCGGACTGGGACGAGTTCATCACGCTTCTGGATGGATCGGACGCGACATATACCGTTGGATGGATCGATGCCACGGCACGAGGCTCCTCGTTGGGACGCGGGATCCTGGAAGAGGCCGAAACCGGGGGCGGATTGGTAAAACCCGCAAAACGCGGCAAGCGCGTTCCCATGGATGCCCCGGGCTTTACATTGTCTCCGCCCGTCGTTCGCACGTTCAATGCGGCATACTGGCGGCGCGTGCCCGAGCGGGGGCGCACCTTGGTCAAACCCATTGACGACTTTTTCTTTCCTTTGGACAAAATCCACGACTGGAACCGGCTCTATGGGAAATCCGGCTTTCACCAGTTCCAATGCGTGGTTCCGCTGGACAGCGTCGATGCGCTGCGTGGCATTCTCGAAAAGATCGCGAATTCCGGCCTGGCGTCTCCTCTGGCCGTCTTGAAGCGGACCGGTCCCGGTCGCGGTGGCTATATGTCGTTCCCGATGGAAGGCTATACCCTGGCCGTCGACTTTCCGAACCGCAACGGCGCCGAACGCCTGATCCGCGAGTTGGAAGCAAGAACGGTCGAAGCTGCGGGGCGGATCTATTTCGCCAAGGATTCCCTGGCGGGGGCCGAGCATATCGCGAAAATGTACCCCGAACATGGCGAGTGGCTGAAAGCGGTTCAAAAAGCGGACCCTGAACACGCATATGAAACCGACATCGTTCGCCGCCTTAAGCTGAGGGACATCGCATGACCCAGACTTGGATTATCCTTGGAGGCACGTCGACAATCGCCCGCAGTTTTGCCCGCATGGCGGCCGCGCGCGGTGAAAGCGTGATTCTGGCAGGGCGCGACATGGACGACCTGGAAAAGACGGCCGCCGATTGCCGCCATCGCGGCGCTCCTGCGGCCGAGACAATTGCCTTCGATGCGCGAGACTCATCGACCTTTGCGCCAATTCTGGAAAAAGCCCGCTCGCTCGACGGCACGCTGAACTGCGCGGTTTTTGTCGGGTCGATGCCACCGCAGGAAGAAATTGATGCGGATCCGAGCCTGATCGCAGGCACAATTGCAGACGGTTTCACTGGTCCGGCCGCGTTTCTGACCTCGTTGTCGCCGATTCTCGAAGAAAAGAAATCCGGCACCATCGTCGGTGTCGGCTCGGTTGCCGGAGATCGCGGTCGTTTGGGCAACTATGTCTATGGCGCGTCAAAGGCTGGCTTCCACGCCTATCTCTCGGGGCTTAGGAACCGTCTCGGTCGATCTGGCGTCCATGTCGTAACCGTCAAACCGGGGACGGTCGACACCGCCATGACCTGGGGGATGGATGGGCTGCCTTTCCTGGCCCAGCCGGAAAAAATTGCGTCCGATATCTTCGGGGCCGTCGATAAGAAGAAGAACGTAATCTATACGCCGATTATCTGGTGGCCGGTCATGACGATCATCCGGCTGATCCCGGAACGCATCTTCAAGAAACTCGCAATCTGATCTTCAACCGTCGCTCGCAATACGCTGACTGACAAAGACGCAGCCGTCACTGATCAGGTCCGGTGGTGTCAGGCAAAGCGACCGCGCCACGCTCCACGCCGCGAGAACCTTCGGAACATAGGCCCGTGTTTCCGCATATGGCGGCACACCCTGGTAGGCCCCGACAGCCCCCTCGCCCGCATTATATCCTGCCAAGGCAAGCACGGGGTCGCGTTTGAACTCTTTCAAAAGCCAATCCAGATAGGCAACGCCACCCTTGATGTTCTGTCGCGGGTCCATGCTGTCGGCCACTTTGAACCTTTTTGCCGTTGCGGGCATCAATTGCATCACGCCCTGCGCACCGGCATGACTCGTGGCATTTGCACGCCCGCCGCTTTCAACAGCGATGACTGCCAGAACGAGCGCGGGCGAAACTTCCGTTCCGACCGTTGCCATCAGTATGTCAGTGCCGTGTGATTCGATTATCCTCTGCAGTGCCTGCAGACGCGGCGTCCCGATCTTGAGTGCCTCTTTTTGTGTGGCGGACAGCGCCGCGCTGAAACGCTGTGCGGGGTCAGCCTCGATCGAAGGCGACACCAGCTCCCAATACCAATCGAAATCAGACGTTCCTTCGGGCAACAAGCCCGCAGGCAGTCTGGTTGCCGAATCCGGCCGGGGATCACCTGGACGTCTCGGCGAGCTTCCGGGCGTCAGATGATAGACCTCGGCATCGGGATCGATCTGGACGGTGATGCGTTTGGACACGCCTTTCGACGGCACGGTGACCCGTTTGAAAGAAAAGTCGGATACGTCGCTTGGAGTCTGCGCGTCCACAGAGCCGGCGATAACAAGCGCAAGAATCCCCGGAAGAGCGAATCCGTAAGCCAGCCTCATAGGAATCTTCGCATTTTCTTAAGATCCATGGCGGGAATCTCGCAAAATCCGACGCGCCAGACTAGCCCAAATTGGGCGAATTGTTCACGATTGCCGTAAAATGGGTCGTGCACCTCACGATTATCACACTCCCCAAGCGTATCTGGATTTTTTTTATTATTATATTTCATGCAGTTAACTGAATTTCTTTAAAATCTACAAACGGCTTGAAAATTGTACGAAGGCCGCCCAACTCTCGCCAAATTCCGGCAGCCATATAGCGTCATCCCAAGACGGACAGGGATCGTTTGTGAGAGGGCGGTTCAAATAAGTCGGGGATAAAACTCTAAGCGTGCTTAATGGAGGGACACATGAAACTGTTCAACGCTTTTCTTAAAGACGAATCTGGTGCCGTAACCGTCGACTGGGTCGTTCTGACCGCAGCGATCGTGGGCCTCGGCATTGCCATCATGACCACCGTTGGCGGTGGTACTCAGGACCTGGCCGACACCGTCTCGACGCACCTGTCGGGCTCGGGCATCACCACGTCCTACTAAGCTTCGGCTTACACCATGAGATTGAACAGGCCGTACCCCCGGGGTGCGGCCTTTTCGTTTCCCGGCTTCGGAAGTTGGCCACACGTACCTTAATGGCGTCAAATTTCAGCCGTAATCACATGTGAGACAGATCCACAGGTCACTTTGTCGACCCAGGACCGGAGTATTGGAATGTTGAGAACACTTAAATATTTCTTGCTGGACGAAAGCGGCGCGGTCACGGTCGATTGGGTTGTGCTGACCGCCGCTATTGTCGGACTAGGCGTCTCGGTCATCACTGTCATCGGGAAATCCGCCACGGACCGTTCGGATGGTCTCGGTGCCCACCTGGAAACACGTGTCATCACAACGTCCTACTAGGCGTCAACATTTGCACGACATGACCGCGTTCTATCCACGGTTTCGCCACAATCCTCGGGCATTGCAAAGCTGAAAGTCACGGATCGCAGGACAGAACGCCTGCAGAAATCCGTTAAATGAGAGGGGACGTCATGCGTTTGGTGTTTGGATTCGTATTGCTGGTCGGTATCGGACTTGCCGGTGCAGCAGTATACATGGCCAAGGACTATATTGGTCAACAGCAGGCTCAATTGGCCGAGGCGGAGGCCGCAAAGCGAGCAATCGTTCCTGTCAAGGACGTGTATGTTGTCACCAAACAGATGCGCTATGGCCAGCGGCTGTCCATCGAAGACGTCCGCAAGGTCCGCTGGCCCGTCGAAGCCATCCCGGAAGGTGCATTTACCAGCGAAGAAGAGCTGTTCCCCAAGGGGACCGACATTGAACGCTCGGTCCTGCGCACCATGGAAACGAATGAGGCGGTCATGGCCGTCAAGGTCACGGCCCCCGGCGACGATGCCGGTGTGTCGTCGCGACTGTCCGCCGGAATGCGCGCCTTTGCCATCCGCACCGACGTGACGTCCGGTGTGTCGGGCTTCCTGCGTCCAGGCGACCGTGTCGACGTTTACTGGACCGGGCGCATCGGCGACGGAAATGTCACCAAGCTGATCGAGGCAAACGTCAGACTCGTTGCCATCGACCAATCTGCCGATGAAGATCGAAACAGCCCGACAGTCGCCCGCACGGTCACTGTTGAAGTGTCTCCGCGACAGGTGGCCGCACTGGCTCAGGCCCAATCAACGGGACGGCTTTCGCTGTCGCTCGTTGGCGCCGACGACGAGGTGGTCTCCGAGGGAGTCGAGGTCGATCAGCGGGAACTTCTCGGCATCGAACAGCAGGTAGCGGAAAAGCAGGAAAAGAAATGCTATGTCCGCCGTCGCTCGGGTGAAGAGATCACGTCGGTCGAGATCCCTTGCGTAGACTGACCCAAGGTCGGGAAATTGTTGAAACGCAGGCCACCACATCCGGTGGCCTGTCGCGTTTCTGACGCAAGTCTTGGCCGTGTGTTGCCTTGCATCCACATCAGGTTCCGCATTCAACCGGCTGATTGTTGAAAAAAATCCAACATTGGCGCATCGTCTGCGCTATAAGGGCGTAGACCCGGTAACTGAGGCGTGATCGGAAAGGCAGGTCACATGACTTTTGATAAAATCTTGAAGGCGGCGCTATTGGGCCTCGCCGTCACGGCTGCGACTGCATCCCAAAGCGGGGCGCAGTCATTAACTATTATGCAGGGGGAGGTGTCATCTGCGCTTCAGGTTCCGATGAACCGGGCCGTCGTGGTCGAAGCTGAAACTCCGTTTGCTGAACTCAGCATTGCCAACCCTGGCATTGCTGATATCTCCACTCTTTCGGACCGTACCATCTATGTCCTCGGCAAGGCACCGGGTCGCACGACCCTGACTTTGCTTGGACCGGACGGCCGCCTGATTACCAACGTTGAAGTACAGGTGACCCCGGACATCGCCGAGTTCAAGGAACGGCTTCGTCAAATTCTTCCTGGCGAGCCGATCGAAGTCCGCACGGCCAACGATGGCATCGTTCTTTCTGGCGTTATTTCGTCGATCGAGAAACTGGATCGTGCACTTGACCTGGCAAACCGCTACGCACCGGAACGGGTATCGAACCTGATGGTCGTCGGCGGCACGCACCAGGTAATGCTGAAAGTTCGCTTTGCAGAAGTTCAGCGTACTGTTCTGAAAAGCCTTTCGTCGGGTATCAGCATCGTTGATGCCGGTTCGGACGCTGCCGTTTCAGCAGCTGGCGGCTCGGGCTCACTCGTCCCGGGAACCACGATTGGTGCATCGGACTCGACCATCCTAAACCTCAACAGCGCCTTCGCGGGCCAGGTTGGCGTCGGGTTTGACATCGGCAGCGTTGCCTTCGGCGTTCTTCTCCAGGCTCTGGAAGAAAAAGACCTCGTCCGCACACTGGCGGAACCGAACCTCGTTGCGCTTAGTGGTCAGGAAGCCAGCTTCCTCGCCGGCGGCGAATATCCGATCCCGGTCGTCGATGACGACGGCGGTGTTACGATCGAATACAAGCCCTTTGGTGTACAGCTGACCTTCACGCCGCGCGTGATCGATGGTCATCGCATCAACCTGGAACTGAACGCCGCTGTTTCGGCCATTGACGGCCAGACGACCGTCACGAACGCTGGCTTCGCGATCAATGGCTTCAGCCGCCGCGAAACCGAAACCACCGTCGAGATGATGGATGGTCAGAGCTTCGCGATTTCGGGCCTGCTTCAGGACGACTTCAATGACACGGTTAATCAGGTTCCCTGGCTCGGTGATGTGCCGATCCTAGGCGCCCTGTTCCGCAGCTCGAACTACCAGCGTGCTCAGTCGGAGCTCGTCGTGATCATCACGCCGCACCTTGTTTCGCCGACTCGTGGTGAAGCACTGGCGCTGCCGACCGATCGCGTCCGTCCGCCGACCGAGAGCGAACTGTTCCTCTTCGGGCAGACCTCGCGCCCCTCGGGTGCACCCAGATCCGGTGCTGCGGCCGAAGTGGCCAAGCAGGACTTCACCGGCTCCTATGGCTATGTGATGGAGTGAAACCAATGACCCTCAAGATCAAAGCACTTCTGGTCGGGGCCAGCGCGCTCGCTCTGACAGCCTGTGGCGAAGGCCCGATCGGCCAAAGCTGGACCCAGGAAGCAGGCGCGTTCATCGACGAAGGTGGCTTCGGCAACCCCACGATGAACAACACCATGATCCAGAACGGTGACCAGCAGTTCCTGGCCAACCTGAACCAACGCTTCACGGCCGAAGTTCCGACGCAGGTCACCTTCGCCTTCGACAGCGCGGTTCTGGACGAGGATGCCAAGACGGTTCTGCGCGAGCAGGCCAACTGGATCCGTCAGTTCCCCGAGATCCGCTTCCGGGTCTACGGTCACACGGACGCCGTTGGTTCGAACGCCTATAACGATGGCCTTGGCCGCCGCCGCGCCAACGCAGTGGTCGCCTATCTTGGCACGCAGGGCATCAGCCGGTCGCGCCTTGAGGCTCTCGTCTCTTACGGCGAGACCCGGCCTGTCGTCGACACTCCTGATCGCGAGCGTCGCAACCGCCGCACGGTCACCGAGGTGTCGGGCGTGGTGGAAAGCCATCCCATGGTCCTGAACGGCAAGTACGCAGGCATCATCTGGCGCGACTACGTCCGCAGCGCGGTTCCGCCGCAGCAAATTTCGGGCGGTGGTATCGCCGCTATCGAAGGTGCCGCGAGCGGCGGCTGATTTCAGCCATACTATTGTTTCGAGGGGCGGCCATTGGCCGCCCTTTTTCATTCGGATCGTTGTGTAATACCGAATAATTACGATCTTTTAGCCTCAATGTCGCCAATATTGCCCGCCAATTTCGGCCCGTCGGGTGAACTGCGCCGAGTCGCGGCCCACCCAATGCCGAAGGAAAGAGTCCCCGTTCAATCCGGGGGGGCCCAGTACGGAAGGACGTGAGGGTATGACGAGCAACGCGGCACTGCAGGACGAACCCGCACCCATCGTGGCCTGCACGATCAGCAGGGACGTGCAGAATTTCGATCTTCTTATCGAGGACATGGAGGCCGCCTGCGGTGAGAGCTGGGGAGACCTGTCGGTCGATGACGCCGGTATGTTTCTGGATCAACCCGAGGCCGATGCCCTTGAATTCGTTGCCCTGGCCATTGACCAGGAAGACGAAGCCGAAGTCGACAAGCTGACCGACCTGGTCAAGCGCGCTGCCTCGCAAAAAATCAAGATCCTCATAATCGCCGAAGAAGTCAGCCCCATCATTCTGCACAAGCTCCTCAAACTTGGGGCCGAAGAATTCATCCCCTACCCGCTCCCCGACGGCGCGCTCGGCGATGCCATCGACCGGATGCGCAACAAGGCCGAACTTGCCGAGCTTCAGGCGGCGAACATCCAAACCAACATAAAGGCAACCGGTGACCGCGACGGCGTTGTCATCCCTGTCCACGGTCTCGCCGGTGGCACGGGGTCGACCACCTTTGCCGTCAACCTCGCCTGGGAACTGGCGAATGTCGACAAGGGCGACGATGCCCTGCGGGTCTGCCTCATCGACTTTGATCTCCAGTTCGGCTCGGTGTCGACATATCTCGACCTTCCGCGCCGCGAGGCGGTTTTCGAGCTGCTGCAGGACACCTCGTCCATGGACAGTGACAGTTTCATGCAGGCGCTTTTGACCTATAACGAGAGACTCCAGGTTCTGACCGCTCCAAGCGAACTGATCCCGCTCGACATCATGGGTCAGCAGGATGTCCAACGCATTCTCGACGTTGCGCGCGCGAATTTTGACTACGTGGTGATCGACATGCCGACCACCGTCGTCATGTGGACCGAAACCGTGCTGAACGCCGCGCACGTCTATTTCGCGATGACGGAACTGGACATGCGTTCGGCCCAGAATACCCTGCGCATGATCCGCGCGCTCAAGGGCGAGGAACTGCCCTTCGAAAAGCTGCGCTATGTGCTGAACCGCGCACCCGGGTTCACCGATCTGAACGGCAAGAGCCGTGTCAAACGGATGGCAGAAAGCCTCGACATCAAGATCGAACTTTTGATGCCCGATGGCGGCAAACAGGTCATTCAATCGAATGACCATGGCATGCCGCTTGCTGATGTCGCGGGCAAAAACGCGCTTCGCAAGGAAGTGCAGAAACTTGCCGCATCAATCCACGAAACAAACGTGTCCGCCGCCGAAGGCGCCTGATTGAACAAGGAGCAATTCGTTGTTTTCGAAATATAAAAAAGGCGACGACACCCCCAGCGCGCCAGAACTGACCTCTATTCCCGGTGGCCAGGACAGAACCAAGACCCGCCCGGTCTCAAACCCTGCCCCGGTTGTCGAGGCCAAGCGTCGCAATGTCAGTCGCGTTCCCGGCCAGGTCGCCCCGGTCGACAAGGAACGCAAACGGAAGGAGCGGCTTGGCGAGATCAAGCTGGAGCTGCACAAGCGGCTCCTCGACAACCTGAACCTGAGTGCCCTTGAAACGGCTACTGAGTCGGACCTTCGGGCCGAGATCGTGGCCATTTCGGGCGAAGCGCTCGACGAAATGGGCGTCGTCCTGAACCGTGAAGAACGGCAGACGCTGAACCAGGATCTCTATGACGAGGTGACGGGCCTTGGCCCGCTTGAGCCGCTTCTGAAAGACGACAGCGTTAACGATATTCTGGTGAACGGACCGCAACAGGTGTTTGTGGAACGCGCCGGTAAGCTGGAGTTGACGGACACAACCTTCAAGGACGAACGCCACCTTCTTCGTATCATTGACAAGATCGTGTCGGCAGTGGGTCGTCGCGTTGATGAATCGAACCCCTACGTTGACGCCCGTCTCGCCGACGGCTCGCGTTTCAACGCCATGGTCCCGCCGATTGCCGTCGATGGGTCGCTGGTGTCGATTCGTAAGTTCAAAAAGGAAAAACTGGCCGTCGACGACCTCGTCAACTTTGGTGCCTTTACCGAAGAGATGGCCGCCTATCTTCAGGCTGCAGTCGCCACACGCCTGAACATCATCGTCTCTGGCGGTACGGGTTCGGGTAAAACGACAACTCTGAACGCGCTGTCCTCGTTTATCGACGACAGTGAACGCATCCTGACCATCGAGGATACGGCAGAACTTCAGCTGCAACAGACCCACGTGGGCCGGATGGAAAGCCGCCCGCCAAACGTCGAAGGCAAAGGCGCGGTCACGCAGCGCGACTGTCTCAGGAACGCGCTTCGTATGCGCCCCGACCGCATCATCGTCGGTGAGACCCGAGGCGAAGAAGTCATCGACATGCTTCAGGCCATGAACACCGGTCACGACGGCTCGATGACAACGATTCACGCCAACTCGGCCCGCGATGGCGTTTCGCGTCTGGAAAACATGATCGCGATGGCCGGAATCGAAATGCCACTGAAAGCAGTTCGGTCTCAGATTTCCTCGGCCGTGAACCTGATCGTCCAGGCCTCGCGTCTCCAAGACGGTTCGCGCCGCATGGTCTCGATCACCGAGGTGACCGGCATGGAGGGTGAGGTGATCTCGATGCAGGAGGTCTTCCGCTATCAGCGTGTCGGCCTAACCCCCGACAACAAGATCATCGGCCATTTCACTGCCACGGGCGTGCGCAGCCACTTTTCCGAGCGTTTCCGGATGTGGGGCTATGATCTGCCGTCTTCGATCTTCGAACCCTTTGCTGCGGAGTAAGCCCAGATGGTCATCAGTGCAGAACCACTAATTTATGGTCTGATCTTCCTGGCTGTTCTGGCCCTGGTTCAGGGTATCTACCTGACGGTCTTCGGGAAATCGATCAGCCTGAACAACCGCGTCAACCGCCGGTTGGAGATGCTGGAAAAAGGTGCAGGTCGCGAGCAGGTGCTTGAACAACTCCGCAAGGAGATGAGCCAGCACATGAGCTCGAAGTCGATTCCGCTTTATTCGATCCTTGCCGACAAGGCTCAGAAAGCGAACATCGCCTTCACGCCCGGCCAGTTGATCATGGTGATGGGTATCCTGACCGTTGTGGCCTTCTTCCTCTTGACCTTTGGTACCGCGGCGTCGCTTCCGATCCGGCTGGTCATTTCTGTTCTGATGGGTGTCGGAGCGGTCTATATCTGGGTCAATAAGACCGCCAAAAAACGTCTTTCCATGATGGAAGAACAGCTTCCTGACGCCGTCGAACTGATGGTGCGAAGCCTGCGCGTCGGTCACCCGTTCACCTCCGCCCTGCAGATCGTCGCGAAAGAGGTTCCCGATCCGCTCGGTTCTGAAATGGGCGTCATCTCGGACGAGGCCGCCTACGGGCGCGACGTTGGCGAAGCACTTAAATCCATGGCGCAGCGAATGGATATGCAAGACCTTCGATTCTTGGCTGTCGCCGTCACGATTCAGCAAACGTCAGGCGGCAACTTGGCCGAGATCCTCGACGGTCTGGCCAAGGTGATCCGTTCCCGATTCAAACTGTTCCGTCGCGTCAAAGCGATCACCGCAGAAGCCAAGTGGTCCGGCATGTTCCTGTCGATCTTCCCGATCGGTGCATTGGTGATGATCAACGTCATCCAGCCGAACTACTATGACGACGTAAAAGAAACCTCGCTCTTCATCCCTGCATGCCTGGTGGTCGCAGCCTTCCTGGCCGTGAACATTTTCGTCATGCGGATGCTGGTCAACATCAAGGTGTAAGCCCATGGAAATCGTGATGTCCTACATCGATCAAGCGAACACCCTTCTGACCGATCAGTTCGGTGAACTGGGTCCGCTTTTGGTCATCGGCGTCCTGGGCATGTTCCTTGTGCTGATGACGCTGCCGATCCTCCTGAAAAAGGAAAAAGACCCACTCGACAAACTTCGCGATGCGGCACGTGCCAACACCGATGAAGGAGAGGCCAAAGCCCGTCTTCGCCGGGGTCGCGGCAAGGGCGTGGACAAGCTGGACAAATACTCCAGCTTCCTGGAACCGCAGGATGAAAAAGAATACTCGGACATGCGGCTCAAGCTCCTCCAGGCGGGCTACAGCTCCAAGGATGCCGTCCGAACCTATCACTTCCTGCAGTTCGCGCTCGGCATCAGTTTCCTGCTCCTCGGCATCCTCTACGCGATCTACAACAGCGCCACGGGTGAGCCGTCCACGCAATCTCTGATCCTGTCGGTCATCATCCCCGGTGCCTGTGGCTACATGCTGCCCAAATACTGGGTGACCAAGCGCCAGCAGTCGCGCCAGGAAGAAATCACCAATGGCTTTCCCGACAGTCTGGACATGATGCTGGTCTGCGTCGAAGCCGGTCAGTCGCTCGACCAGTCCATTGTGCGTGTCAGCAAGGAAATCCGCGCCGGCTTCCCGGCACTGGCCGATGAATTCGAGATCGTCGCAAACGAGATGAAGGCGGGCAAGGACCGCGTCAGCGTTCTGCGCGATATGTCCGAACGCGCCGGTGTGCCCGACGTTGCCAGCTTCGTGACCGTGCTGATCCAGTCGGCCAGCTTCGGTACGTCCATCGCCGAAGCACTCCGGGTCTTCTCGGCGGAAATGCGCGATAAACGCATCATGCGGGCCGAGGAAAAAGCAAACACCTTGCCCACCAAGATGACCCTTGCCACAATGATGCTGACGGTGCCGCCGCTGCTGATCATCCTGATCGGACCATCGGTTTACGGCATTGCCGAGACGCTGACGAAGGCTGGCTTCTAAAGGGGCATATGCGCTACTTACAACTTATCTGGGCAGGCACTGCCCTTCTGGCCTTGGCCGCTTGCGATACCGCTGGCGGCCTTCGCCAATCTGAAGGCAGCCCGTTTGCCCCGGGCGGGCGTCCTGTCGGCGAGCAATCGATCGACGGCCTGATCGTCGGTCATCGACTGATGGAGGCTGGCGAATACGAACTCGCTTTGAAGGCGTATCTTCGGGCGGCCGCCGAACAAGGCGTCAACGTCGATGTGCTCTCGGCCATAGGGTCTGCAAACCTGCAACTCGGCCGCCTGAACCAGGCCGAGCAGATCCTGCGGCGGGCAACGGAGTATGACGAAACCTTTCCACCGGCCTGGAACAATCTCGGGGTTGTCCTGATGGAAAAGGGCCAGTACGGCGAAGCCAGTCGTGTGTTCCGCCTGGCCTTCGCTCTGGATAGCGGCCAAAGCGCGGAAATCCGCGAAAACCTTCGGTTGGCTCTCGCTAATATCGAAAATCCCGAGTATTCTCCGCCCGAGAATTTCCGCCTGGTTCGCCGTGGTCCCGGATATTACCGGTTGCTGGCGACCCCAGAGACCCCATAGACGGGCGCAGCACGGCGGACGTGAGCAGTAAGGGACGAGGCCCATGCGGTACGCCGGACTTGTAACGACATGCCTTATAGGCATTTTTGGACTTTCCGCCTGTGAACGCGGAGTGAGCGACGAAGACGTCGAGCAGGCCATCAAGGACGTGAATGTCATTGATGAATCCAACCTAAATGACGTGATGCTGACCGTCGCCGACCCGAACGAAGCGGTCGCCTATTTTCAACGCACGATTGCCGACAACCCCAATCGCATCGACCTGAGACGCGGGCTGGCTGCCTCTCTGGTGCGCGCGCGCAAGCCCTCGGCGGCCGCCGCAGCGTGGCAGGACGTTCTGGCGATGCCCGGTGCGACTGCCGAGGATCGGGTCGAATATGCGGACGCATTGATCCGCGCGAACGAATGGGACAAGGCCGAGGTCGAACTGGACAAGGTCCCGCCCACCCACGAGACATTCAAACGCTATCGCCTCGAAGCCATGGTGGCGGACAGCAACAAGGAATGGGAAAAGGCCGACAGTTTCTATGAAATCGCTGTCGGTCTGACGACCAAACCTTCGGGAACGCTGAACAACTGGGGCTATTCAAAGCTGACGCGAGGCGACTACGTGGGGGCCGAGCGGCTGTTTGCCGAGGCCCTGACCTATGATGCCTCGATGTTCACCGCCAAGAATAATTTGGTTCTGGCACGGGCGGCGCAGCGCAAATACGACATGCCCGTGGTTCCCATGACCCAGAACGAACATGCGCAGCTTTTGTACACGGCAGCGCTGTCTGCCATCAAACAAGGCGATATCAACACCGGCAAGGCACTGCTGGCCGAAGCCATCGACACGCACCCACAGCACTTTGATGCCGCCGTTCGGAGCCTCGAGGCTCTTGAAGGCCAAGGGTAGCGGATCGCAGACATGGCCATTGATTGGACTACAGCCGCCTGGTTCTTGCCTTTTGTCATTCCGATCACCGTTTGGGTGGCATGGAGCGACTTGTCGTCGATGAAGATCCCCAACAAGGCCGTGCTGGCGCTTTTGATTGTTTTCGCTGTCATTGGCCTCGTGGCTCTGCCCTTCTCCGAGTACCTGTGGCGCTGGAGTCATTTTGCCGTCGTCCTTGTGATCGGCTTCGTGCTGACTTCGCTGGGACTCGTCGGAGCAGGTGATGCCAAGTACGCCGCCGCCATGGCGCCTTTCATTGCACTCCCGGACGGCATGCCCTTCATGTATCTCCTGGGAGCAACGGTGATCGCGGCCTTTGCCATCCACAGATTGGCGCGCGCAACTTCCATTCGGGCGCGTTTTGCCAGCTGGGAAAGCTGGACCCGACGCGAATTTCCCATGGGGTTCGCGCTCGCACCGGCCCTGATGTTCTATCTGCTGATCGGCCTGTCCGCAGGCTGAGCACCCTCAGCCATCCACCCTGAAAAGAACGAGAACGTCGTTGTTCGCAACGAGGCTCAATTCCACGTCCGAAGCCAAGAGTTCATCGATCATGACGTCGCGGTATCGGGTTGCAATGCTGCATTTCGGAACCACCACGTAGTCAGCGTTCTCGATCCCCGTCAGGTCGCCGTAATACCAGGGGGCGCCACCATTCAACGGCTCGAATGGCCCAAAGAACCACAACGCGTTGACGATGTCGGTCAAAAACAACTGGCTGCCTTCCGCAACACCCGAAGCAATCAAGTAATCGGACATTACCTCGAAATAGGCGACAGGACCGGCTTTTAGTTCGCACTGCGGAATGGCAATGCCAGCGATCGCTTTCAGCGGCTCCCTCTCGACGACCTCGCTGTATTTCGCCCAGGCCGGGATCGTCCTGTCCAAATGCGTCTCTGCCGTCACCGTATAGGCCCGACCGATGCGCACAAAGAGCCCCTGCTCTCCCATTCTATCGGGTGGAAGCATGGCGACGAACTTGGAGTCCGGAAAGGCCGCATGGTCCAGCGTCGACATGAATCCGTTCACCAGCGACGGGAAATTCAATGCCACCGCTGCTGCCGCGAACACCTCCATCACGCGCCGCAGGTCGAAATTCATGATCCGGCCGAATCCCTCTGCCGGACGCATTGTCAGCAGAACCACAGGCATGAAAAGCAACCAGGTCGGGTCATTTCCGAAATTCTGGTAGGTGATGAAGATCAATCCCGGCACCAGCAAAAGCAGAGCCAAGGCGGTCCCGTCATGACCGGCGCGGCGCGTCAGAAGGACCGAGGCGAACGCCAGGACCGTGGCACCAAAGAAAGCTGGCCCGCTGACTATGATGTTGATCGAGACCCCGACATAGGGACGCAGCTCATTATCCGACACGGTTTTCAGGTCGGCCAGGTAGGCAAACCAAAAATCGAAACCCAGGAAGGTCGTCGCAACGGCAATCACGAAAACCCCGCCGATGAAGGCAAACAGGACACCCGTCGCTTTCCACCTGAAAGCCAGTGCGACAGCCGCCGCCGGAACAAGCGCGACAAAATAGGTAATCTTCATCAACAACAACAGCGCGCAAAGAGCACCGACCAACGCACTATCCGCTCTGGGGCATTCCTCCCCCCGAGGCTGCAGCAGGGCCAGAGCGATCACGATGAACGCAATCGCCCAGCTCCAGCGGTTGTAATACATCGAGATGGAAACGCCCGTGTCCCCGCCGCCATAGGTCAGCGACAGGATCAGGCCAATGGTCAAGAAACCAAAGTAGTAGCCCACCGGGCGCGACAACCTGGTTGCCGCCGCATAGACTACGATCGGCAACAGCACCGCCGCGACGCTCAACTGTCCGAATATGATTGCATTCGCCGCGGGGAAACCGGCATCCATGAAGGCCCAGAACGGCAAGAGAGCCACGATGCCAAGGGGCGTCGAGAAATCGAAATGCGGTCTGGCGCCCGACATCATCCTGAACAGAATGTCCAGCAGGTGATACGTGTCTCCTTCGTGGGTATCCAGGTACAGACCGCCTTTCAAATACGGCGCGCCGCCAAAGATGATGGCGAATACGATTAATATGATCGCCAGAACAAAGGGATTTGGCCTGCTCATTCCCCATCCTTTTTCCATTTTTTGGCCACAATAGCCGGTCATGTTCGGTCTCGCAAAGGAGTGCCACCGGTTATTGTTCTAAATTGGGCAACGGCTTGGCGCTGTGGGAAATTTTGGTTGAGGCAGGGCAAACCCCATGAATATGGAAACCTCGAATGTCATCGCGCCACCGGCGCCGCGGTCGATCGAAGGCATGAAGCTTCCGATCGTGATGATGCGCGACATTCTTTTGAAAACTATGTTCCGCATGAACCTGGAAACTTGCGGCGAACTTTCCAGAGCAATCTGCCTGCCGATCCCCGTGACCCAGGAACTGATCGACATGGCCCGCGAGCAAAAGCTGGTTCAGTCGACGGGTACGTTGCACGCCAACTCTGGCGGCGAAATGGGCTATCAACTGACGGATGGCGGCAAGCAGCGAGCCTTGGATGCCCTTGCCCAATCGGAATACTATGGCGCCATGCCCGTCCCACTCGATGTCTACGCCGAGCAGGTCAGGCGCCAGTCGATCCGCAACATCCAGGTGACCCGCGATCAGCTCCTGGGCGCTATGGGCCACCTGATTCTGCCCGATGAACTCCTGGACCATCTCGGACCAGCCGTCAGCGCCGGCCGGTCAATCCTGATGTACGGCCCACCGGGCAACGGTAAATCGTCGATCTCGAACGGCATCCGCGACGCCCTGGGCGACAAGATCTACATACCGCGCGCGATAGAATATTCAGGCCAGGTCATCACAGTCTACGACCCAATCGTGCACTCGGCCGCCGAAACACTTGAGGACGACCCGAACTCGCTGCGCCGTACCTCGAACCGTTTCGACAGCCGCTATGTCCTGTGCGAGCGCCCGACGGTGATCACCGGTGGTGAATTGTCGCTGTCGATGCTCGACCTTGTCTACAACCCCACGGCCCGTACCTATCAGGCGCCGTTGCAGCTGAAATCCACCGGCGGCATCTTCATCGTGGACGACCTTGGCCGTCAGGAAGAACCGCCTCAGGCGCTGGTCAACCGCTGGATCGTTCCGCTGGAAGAAAACAAGGACATTCTGGCCCTGCAATCGGGTGAAAAATTCGAAGTCCCATTCGATACGCTGGTGATCTTCTCGACCAACTTCCACCCGAACGAAATCTTCGACAAAGCGGCCCTTCGCCGGATCTTCTTCAAGATCAAGATCGACGGGCCGGAACAGGAAGACTATCTGAAGATCTTTGCCATGGTCGCGCGGAAACGCAAGATGCCGCTCGACGAAGACACGTTGGTCTATCTGATCAAGAACAAATACCCGACCATCGACAACATCTACGCCAACTATCAGCCGATCTTCCTCATCGACCAGATGATCGCCATCTGCGAGTTCGAGGGCATCCCCTATCAGATGTCCCCCGAACTCATCGACCGGGCCTGGGCGAATATGTTCGTGAAAGAAGAAAAGATCGTCCACTAGGACTATTGCGGCAACTCAGCAGTCAAGAGCCGGTCAGGCATCGGAGGGGTTATGCCCCTCCGATTGCATTTCGGATCATGGTCTTTGAATGGGCTAGAGACGGCGGCGCAGCTTTGCTAGACATGTCGGACCAGTCGAGCAGCCGAGGCCCTGTTGGAACCCACCCTTCTGACATTCACCGCCATGAAGAACGAAGGCCCTTTCATTATTGAATGGGTGGCCTGGCAACGCCTCATGGGCATCGACAACATCGTGGTCCTGACGAACGATTGCGACGACGGTACCGATGCGATCCTAGACCAACTGGATCGCATGGGCGTCGTCCGGCACCTGCCTAACCCGATCGAGGTCTTGCCCAATAACCTTGAGCAGCCGATCAAGCCGCAGGTGGCCGGGTTCGCCTACGGGCGAAAGCTCAGGGAATGGAAAGACGCCGACTATGTCCTTCTCTGCGACGTCGATGAATTTCCATGTCTGCGCGGCGGCGACGCATCGTTGCGCGATCTGCTGTCTCGCCTCGATCACCCGGACGTTCTGACCATGAGCGAAACGGTATTCGGGACAGGAGATGTCATTGCTTTTCAAGACACTCCCATAACCGCGCAATTCACGCACAGTTCCAGCCACGCACCGGGCAAGTTCCGAAGCCGGCGTGGGTTCAAATCCATCGCCCGCACGGATCCCCGCCTGATGATCCGCAATCACCGTCCAAAGGTCTCTGCCAAGCACGCTGCCGATATCCGCTGGCTGGACGGCTCGGGCAGGGATTTCCCGATGGACCTGCGCACCCGTCTGCACAAGGGGGCAGACAGCCGGGGCATGTTCGATCTTGTAACGATAAACCACTATCCATTGCGATCGCTGGAAAGCTACATGGTGAAGGCCGCCCGAGGGCAGCCCATGGGCGGAGCGGTCGACCGCACCTATTTCCGCAAACGGAATCAACTGCGTGACGTCAATTCCGAGATGCTGGAGCACCTCCCGCGTCTTCAGGAGGAAATCGAGACGTTGCGCAAGAATTCAAAACTCAACGAACTGCATTTGCGGTCCGTGGACCATCATCGCGCTATGATCTCCAGGCTCAGAAAGACACCTCTTTACCGCGAATTGATGGCCATGGTCCGTCCAGAGCCCGGCGATGAGTGACGTGCTGCCCGACCGGTTTCACGACTGGTTCAAGGAGCACGGATGGACAGCACATCCCCACCAGATCAAACTGGCTGAAAAGGCCAATGACGCCGCGCTTTTGTTGATCGCGCCCACCGGCGGCGGAAAAACGCTGGCCGGATTTCTCCCGACACTGGCGGAGCTGGAAAACGGCGCACGCCCGGGATTGCACACGATCTATGTCTCCCCGCTCAAGGCCTTGGCTGCTGATATCAAACGCAACCTCGCGCGGCCGATCACAGAAATGGGCCTTTCAATCAGGGTCGAGGACCGCACCGGCGACACCACTGCCACTCAAAAGAAACGCCAGCGCGCGGATCCTCCGCACATTCTTTTGACGACGCCGGAAAGCCTTGCGCTTCTCTTGTCCTACGAAGATGCGCCGCGCATGTTCGCGGGCCTAAGCCGGGTCGTGGTCGATGAAATTCATTCGCTGGCCGAGTCCAAGCGGGGTGACCAGCTGATGCTCTGCCTGGCCGAACTGCAGGCGATGTGTCCGGGACTGCGGCGGGTGGGCCTTTCGGCGACGGTCGAGGATCCGGCCGCCATCGCAAGGTTCCTGGCCAGCGGGTCAGACCCTTGCGAAATCATCCATGCCGCGCCAGGACCGGCGCCCGACATCGAGATGCTGCACACTGAGGCTCTGCCTCCCTGGTCCGGCGGCGGTGGAAAGTATGCGATTCCCGAGGTTTTCGAGGCGGTTAGACAACACAAAACGACGCTGATCTTCCACAACACACGAGCCCAGGCCGAGATCTTCTTTCATGAACTTTGGCTGCAAAACGAAGAGGGCCTACCCATCGGCATCCACCACGGGTCTTTGGCCAGGTCACAGCGGCTAAAGGTTGAGGCGGCCATGGCCGCGGGCGAACTGCGGGCCATCGTCTGCACCGGCACTTTGGATCTGGGGATCGACTGGGGCGATGTCGACCTGATCATCCAGGTCGGTGCGCCCAAGAACGTCAAACGACTTGTCCAGAGGATCGGACGGGCAAACCACCGTTACAACGCGCCCTCCAAGGCCCTGGTTGTCCCGGCAAATCGTTTCGAGGTCGTGGAATGCGTCGCCGCGCTGGAAGCGGTGCGAGAGGCTGATCTCGACGGGGAGCCGCGGGGGACAGGCCCCCGTGACGTGCTGTGCCAACACATCCTGATCCGCGCCTGCCGTGCTCCTTTTGCGGCCGATGAGCTTTTTGAGACCCTGCGCACGGCAGGGCCTTATGCCGACTTGACCCGCGCCGGGTTCGACGCCTGTCTCGAAATGATGGCAACGGGAGGATACGCGCTGCGGGCCTATGATCGCTGGCAAAGATTGCGACAGGATTCCAATGGCATGTGGCACCTGCGCGACCCGAGGGCCGCAGCCACGGTCCGCCGGAACCTGGGCACGATTCAGGACACCGAAACGCTGAAAGTCCGGTTGAAAAACCGTATGAGCGGCAAGCCTCTGGGCGAGGTCGAAGAGGCCTTTGCAGCCAGCCTGACACCAGGCGATACGTTCCTGATCGGTGGGCAGGTGGTGCGTTACGAGACTCTGCGCGAAATGACCGTCGAAGTGACGCGCCGTGCGGACAAGGCGCCCAAGATCGCCGTGTTCTCGGGCACCAAGTTCGCCACCTCGACCGAGCTGAACCACCGCATACTGAGAATGTTTAAGCAAGACGACTGGCCCGCCCTGCCCGGCCATACCGCCGATTGGCTACGGCTTCAGCGCGAACGTTCCAAGCTGCCGGAAGCCGACCGGATCCTTGTCGAGAGCTTTCCGCATGACGGACGGCAAAACACCTGCATCTATGGCTTCGCAGGACGTAACGCCATGCAGACATTGGGACTTTTGGTGACCCGGCGAATGGAGGAACTGGGGCTTGGACCGCTGGGCTTTGTCACCACAGACTATGCCTGTCTTATCTGGGGCCTAGACCGGGTGCCCGACCCGGAACCCCTCTTCGACCGGTCGACCCTGAAAGAGGACTTCGAAGCCTGGATGAAGGGCAACGCGGTGATGAAACGCACGTTCCGCACCACCGCCACCACGGCGATGATGCTGGAGCGGAACTATGGCCAGAACCGGCGGTCGGGGCGACAGGCGACATTCTCGTCGGACATCCTGTATGACACACTGATCAAGTACGATCCTGACCACTTGCTCATTGATATTACAAGAGAAGAAGCAATGCGCGGGTTGGTTGACTTCGGTCGGATCGAGGAAATGATGGAACGCACCAAGGGCCGCGTCGACCATATGATCCTGGACCGTGTAACGCCCCTTGCCGCGCCCCTGTTCCTGGAACATGGACGCATCCCCATCGTCGGAGAGGGGCGCGAACGACTGGTGGCCGAGGAAGCCGCGCGGTTGATGAGCACGGCGGGCCTGAGCGGCTGACGAACGAATTCACGGTCGCCGGCCAGAAACGGTAGACGCCCGGGTTTTCATGCCATTGGGGCAAAAAAGGCTGTTGGTATCACGTCCGTTTCACTTCGGCGGCCTCCTGCACCTGGTCGATTGACATCGCCCGTAGGGCGCACCGTGCCTTTCCGCGTTGACAAGCCGAAGACACAGGCTCGACGCGGGCGAGCCGTTTCAGTCACATAAGCTTTCGACGAGGCGCGACAGGAAGGCTTCTCCGGCGGCGAATTGTTCCAGCGAGATGTATTCATCCGGCTGGTGCGCCTGCTCGATATTGCCGGGGCCACAGATCACGGTTGAATAGCCGGCGTTCTGGAAGTGCCCGGCCTCGGTGCCATAGCTGACGACATGACTGCCGTTATCGCCTGTGATCGACCGCACAAGGCGTTCGGCGGCGCCATCTTGCTCGGGCTTCAGGCCCGGCACGCCGTGGAAAGGGTCGAGGTGAAAGCCGCTCTTGGGCGCGATGGCCTGCATATCGGCTTCAAGCTCGGCCACCTTGGTGCGTACCGCGTCGGCCCAGTCCGAGACGTCTTCATCCGGAACGACGCGGAATTCCATCAGGAACTGGCAATCTTTGGCGGTGATGTTGTGGGCAGTGCCACCCCGGATGCGACCGACGTGGAGCGTGGTCCAGGGCGGGTTGAACTGGGCGGCGATGGCCGAGACAGGCTTGGCGCGGTTTTGAGCGTTCTGGTCGTTGCACCAGTCGATCAGGCGGGCGGCCTCCATGATCGCGGAAACGCCGGTGTGCATCAGCGAGGAGTGCACCTCGAAGCCTTTCACATGGACGTCAAAGCCGGACGAGCCCTTGTGGCCGGTCACGCATTTCATGACCGAGGGTTCGCCGATGATTGCGATTGCGGCCTTTGGCAGACCGGCCCAAGCCATGGCCTCGATCAGGGGTGGCGCTCCCGCACAGCCGATTTCCTCGTCGAAGGACAGCGCGATCTGCAGCGGGCGTTTCAGGTCCGAGCACACCGCCTTTTGCAGGGCGTGGAGCGCCAGCGCGTCAAAACCCTTCATGTCGCAGGTGCCCCGGCCGTATAGCCTGCCGTCGCGCTCGGTCACAATCCAGGGGTCCGAAGACCAATCCTGACCCACGATCGGCACCACGTCGGTGTGCCCCGACAGGACAACGCCACCCGGTACGTCAGGGCCGACGCTGCAAAACAGGGCATGCTTGGTCGGCTCACCTTCCTTCGGCATGCGGTGCGCGGTGATGCCGATGCCGGCCAGATAGTCTTCGACCCAGTCGATCAGGGGGATATTCGTGTCGTGGCTGACCGTCGGAAAGGACACCAAACGGTCGAGAATCTCGCGGGCGGACAGGCTCATTCGGTGTTCAGGACAAAGTGGCCGGGCGTGACCTCGGTATAGACCGAAGGGCCGGGTTCGTATCCGACCGGGAAGATCGGCGAAGGTATCGGTTTGAAATTCAGGTCCTTCTCGGACTTGCGCTGGCGCGGGTCGGCCACCGGCACGGCCGAGAGAAGCGAGCGGGTATAATCGTGGCGCGGGTCTTCGAAGATGGCGGCGCGCGGGCCGATCTCGACGATGCGGCCAAGGTACATGACACCGACATTGTGGCTGACACGTTCAACCACTGCCATATCGTGGCTGATGAACAGGATCGAGATGCCAAGGTCAGCCTGCAATTCCATGATCAGGTTCAGAACCTGGGCCTGGACCGAGACGTCCAGCGCTGAGACAGCCTCGTCGGCGACAATCAGCTTGGGGTTCAGCGCGAGCGCGCGCGCGATGGCGATGCGCTGGCGCTGGCCACCGGACAACTCGTGCGGATACCGGCCGAGGAAGCTGCGAGGCAGTTCGACGCGGTCGAACAATTGCGCGACCCGGTCGGCGCGTTCAGAGGCATTGCCGATGCCATAGTTCAGCAGGGGTTCGGCGACCTGGTCGGCCAGCTTCATCTGCGGGTTAAGCGAGGCAAACGGATCCTGGAAGATCATCTGCATGTCACGACGGGCGCGGCGCAGCTCCTCGGGGCCGAACTCCATGACGTTCTTGCCGTCGAGCCAGACCTCGCCCGACTGCGGTTCGATCAACCGCAAGATCGAGCGGCCGCAGGAGGATTTTCCACAGCCGGACTCCCCGACCAGGCTGAGCGTTTCGCCGGATTTGACCTGGAACGACACGTCTTCGACGGCATGGACATTGGCGACTGTCCGGCGAAAGAACCCTCCTTTTACCGGGAATCGGGTGACCAGGTTCTTGACGTCCAGAAGGACCTTGTCAGACTGCGGTTTGATCTGGCCAACCTCGCGGTCCTCGTCGCCCATCAATCGCATCGGCTCTGGCGCGGCCTTGCCCGCCATCTCGCCCAGTTTGGGGACGGCAGCCAGAAGCGCCTTGGTATAGTCATGGGTCGGGTGTTCAAAGATCTGTTCGACCGGGCCTTCTTCGACCTTGTTGCCGCGGAACATGACGACAACGCGGTCGGCCATCTGCGCGACGACGGCCATATCGTGCGTTATGAACAGGACGGCGGTGCCGGTCTCGCGCTTGAGCCGGTCGATCAGGGCCAGGATCTCGGCCTGGATGGTGACGTCAAGCGCGGTGGTGGGTTCATCGGCAATTAGAAGGCGCGGTTCGCAAGCCAGCGCCATGGCAATCACGACACGCTGGCGCATACCGCCGGACAGCTCGTGCGGGTACTGCTGCAGGCGGCGCTCGGGTTCGGGAATCCGAACCTGGCGCAAAAGATCGAGTGCGCGTTCGGTCGCCTGTTCCTTGGACATACCCTTGTGAACGCGAAGGCCCTCGGTCAACTGACGACCGATCGTGAACACGGGGTTCAACGAGGTCATCGGCTCCTGAAAGATCATGCCGATCTCGTTGCCGCGAATGGTGCGCATCAGGCTGTCGTCCGCCTGGGCCACATCGACAACGCCGCCATGGTCCTTGCCGCGGTCGAACAGAAGCTGGCCGTCGGCGATATGGCCCCCGCCAAATTCGACGAGCCGCATCAGCGACAGCGAAGAAACCGACTTTCCCGACCCTGATTCGCCCACGACACAGACGGTTTCTCCAGGTGCGATGTCAAAACTGATATCCTCGACACCAACGACGGGTCCGTCCCTGGTCTGGAACTCAACACGCAGGTTGCGCAGCGAGGCGAGCGGATGATCGAGCATGGGATTCCCCGTTCAAAGCATTGCAGCAAACGCTAATCGCCCTGCCCTCGGCCTGTCAAACCACCCGGAGGCAAAGCGGTCATTTCCCGGGCAGTTGACTGTCCAACGACGAGAAATTGAATGCTGACCTAGCGGCAATGCTTGCAATTTGTTGACCATTTGGTCGAAACTTCCTTCGTCCATGCCGTGGGTGGGACGATCAATAAAGAAAACGGGACGCAGTGAGCACATCGCACCCTGCAGAGTTTCAGATCGGTCACAGGTCGCTCTTTCAGCGACCACCTCGGCACGTTCATCTTCAACAAGGAGTGTATCCATGAAACTGATGACAGCCCTACTCGGGGCCGCCACAGCCCTAGCCCTGGCCCCGACGGCGTTCGCCGCAGGCCACGAGGGCCCGCGCGGCCGCGACGGCGAAGTGAAGATCATCTACTGGCAGGCGCCGTCCCTCATGAACCCCTATCTGTCCGGGGGCACCAAGGACCTGGAGGCCGCGAGCCTCGTGATCGAACCGCTTGCCCGCTATGACCAGGACGGCAACATGGTTCCCTGGCTGGCCCAGGAAGTTCCGACCGTCGAAAACGGTGGCGTGAACGCTGATCTGACCCAGATCACCTGGAAACTGAAAGAGGGCCTGTTGTGGTCCGACGGCACGCCGGTCACTTCGGCCGACGCCAAGTTTACCTGGGAATACTGCACTGCCGAGGGCGGTGGCTGTGCCCAGTCCGAGAAATACCTCGACGTGACATCGGTTGACACGCCGGACGACCTGACCATCGTGGTCAACTTCGGCGTCTCCAAGCCCTTCCCCTATGGCCCCTTCGTCGGCGCACAGGCCCCGATCCTTCAGGCCGCACAGTTCGCCGACTGCATGGGCCCCAAGGCGCCTGAATGCACCGAGGCCAACTTCAACCCGATCGGCACCGGTCCTTTCGTCGTGACGGAATTCCGCCCCAACGACGTGATCACGCTGGCCGCCAACGAAAACTATCGCGAACCCGGCAAGCCCGCATTCGCAACCGTGACCTTTAAAGGCGGCGGCGATGCGACCGCGGCAGGCCGCTCGGTTCTTGAAACCGGCGAGTTCGACTATGCTTGGAACCTTCAGCTTGCCCCCGACGTGTTGTCGGCGATGCAGGCTGCCGGGAAGGGCGAGCTTTTGTCGACTTTCGGCACGCTGGTCGAGCGCATCGAAGTCAACCTGACCGACAGCGATCCGGCCCTGGGCGACCAGCGCGGCGTGATCGGCAACCCGAACCCGCGGATGGTCGACAAGGCCGTGCGCCAGGCTCTGTCCATGGCGATCGACCGCGAACTGCTGGTGGAAATCGGCTATGGCGACGCCGGCAAGGTGACATGCAATGTCCTGCCCGCCCCGGCGATCTATGCCTCGACCGCCAACGACGACTGCATGACGCAGGACATCGAGGGCGCCAAGAAGATCCTGGACGACGCCGGATGGGTCGACAGCAATGGCAACGGCATCCGCGACAAGGATGGCGTGGAACTGAGCCTGCTGTATCAGACCTCGACCAACGCCGTACGCCAGGACTTCCAGGCGCTGATCAAGCAGTGGTGGGCCGAGATCGGCGTGGAAACCGAGCTGAAGAACATCGACGCCTCGGTCTTCTTCGGCGGCGACCCGGGTTCGCCCGACACCTTCCAGAAGAACTTTGCCGACGTCGAGATGTTCGCCAACAACTTCGATGGCACCGACCCCGAGGCCTACATGGCCAACTGGGCCTGCAACCAGGCACCTCAGCCGGAAAACCAGTGGCAGGGCAACAACATGCTCCGCTTCTGCTCGGAAGAGTACGACGCCCTGATCGCAGAGATGGCCGGTACCGGCGACATCGAGGAGCGCGCGCGTCTGGCCAAGGCGATGAACGACATGCTGATGCAGGAATACGTCATCATCCCGCTGGTCTACCGCGGCCGCGTCTCGGCCCGCGCCAACTCGCTCGGCGGCGTCATCATCAACTCGTGGGACAGTGAAATCTGGAACACGGCTGACTGGTACCGCATCAAGTAGTCGGCCTCCGACCTGACCAAAGCGCCGCCCCGAACACCGGGGCGGCGCACCCGGATCCAGAAAAACGCGAGCCGAGACGCCGATGCTGACATTCACCATCCGACGCCTAGTTCTGGCTGTCCCGACACTTCTATTCATTTCATTGGTTATCTTCCTGCTTCTGGAACTCGCGCCTGGCGACCCGATGGCGCAGGTCCCGCTGACCGTTCCACCAGCGGTCAAACAACAGATGCGTGACGCCCTCGGCGTGGGTCAGCCCGTCTGGATTGCCTTTCCCAAGTGGCTGTATCAATTCATGGTGGTCGAGCCGATGTACCTGGCAGATACCCTGTTCGGCACGGCATGGGCCGACGGCCAGCCCCGGATGATTTCCTGGCAATCGCGCAGCCCGATCATGGACATCGTCGTACAGCGCATTCCCCAGACGCTCTGGGTAGTCGGCGTGGCCTATGTGGTCGCCATCCTGATCGCCTTGCCCATCGGCATCTACTCGGCCTACCGCCAGTACTCATGGTTCGATAACGCAGGCACCTTCGTGACTATGGTCGGATTTTCGGTCCCACCGTTCTTTTCGGGCGTCCTGGTGATCGTGATCTTCTCGGTCTGGCTGGGCTGGTTCCCATCGATCTATGACACTACGCACAGGGTCACGGACTGGGACAGCTTCGTTGTACAACTGAAACAAATGGTCATGCCCGTCACCGTGCTGGCGCTCCAGATCACCTCGCAACTCAGCCGCTTCATGCGTGCCTCGATGCTGGACAACCTGACCCAGGATTACGTCCGCACCGCCCGCGCCAAGGGGCTGTCGGAAAAAGCCGTGGTCCTGGTCCACGTCCTGAGAAACTCGCTCATCCCCGTCGTGACCGTGATCGCGCTCGGCATCCCGTCCATCTTCGGCGGTGCCATCATCACCGAACAGGTGTTCAAGGTGAACGGCATCGGGCAGCTATTGATCACCGCCATCCAGGCCAACGACCTGCCAATGGTGCAGACCTTGACCTTTATCTTCGCGGTGCTGATCGTGCTGTTCAACCTGATCGCCGATATTCTCTACGGCATTCTCGACCCGAGGATCCGCTATGACTGAGCCAGCTGTGACCCTCGACACCCCCGCCCCGACAACACCGCCACGCAGCCAGTGGGCCGATGTCTGGGACCAGTTCAAACACCACCGCGGCGCGATGATCGGAGCCGCCATCTTTGGAATAATCGTCCTGATGGTCGTGGTCGGCCCCTGGGTTTATTGGAACGATCCGAAATACGTCCCTACTGGTCGCGACTTCATCAATCTGCGCGACACCCGTCCGATATACATGGCACTGTTCGATTCGTCCGCCAAGGTGAACTGGCTCTATCCTCTGGGCACCGACAACCTGGGTCGCGACACGCTGGGGCGACTCCTCTACGGCGGCCGCGTTTCCCTTGCGGTCGGGTTGGCCGCGATGGTTCTTTCCGTGGTTTTCGGCACCTTCATCGGCGTACTCGCCGGATACTTCCGCGCGCTCGACGGTCTCCTGATGCGGCTGACCGACCTTTTCCTGGCCCTGCCGCTGTTGCCCCTCCTGCTGGTTGCCGTCCTGTTGTTCCGCGACCGGCTCGCGGCAGTCTTCGGCCCCGAGGGCGGCACTTTCATCTTGATCGTCACGCTCGTCGGTATGACCTCCTGGATGCAGACCGCCCGGATCGTGCGCGGGGATGTTCTGGCCCTGAAAGAGCGCGAATTCGTCCTCGCTGCCCGCTCGATCGGAACCCGGCCCACGGCCATGATCATCCGCCACTTGCTGCCGAACGTACTGTCGCCGATCATGGTCTCGGCCACACTTGGCATCGCGACCGCGATTATCACCGAGTCGGCGCTGTCCTTTCTGGGCTTCGGCTTCCCGCCGGACTTTCCAACCTGGGGCAAACTCCTCTTCGACGCCGTCGACCGTATGGTGCTTTACCCCGAGCGGGTCATCTGGCCCGGCATCATGATCTCGCTGACGGTGCTGTCTGTGAACTACGTCGGCGACGGGCTTCGCGACGCGCTCGACCCCCGCATCCGGGGCCGGTAATCTCCTCTTCTTGTAAGAAATTTCCCGAGGGGTCGACACCGGATGCACCATCTGTCCCCGTGGCGATGGCGACCGGCGAGACCAAGAAAAAACATTCTCAGTGGAACCCGCGCCTCAAGCGCCTGATCAAAAGCCAGACCGCAAACACGACAAGGGGCGTCAGGATCGCGGTCGCCAACCCCTTTGAAAGACCGAGCGGTTCCAACCCCGGATAGGCCATGTAGGCGGCAAGGTTCACCGCGTAATAGCTGATTGCCACGACCGAGAGCCCCTCGACCGTGTGCTGCAACCTCAGTTGCAAATCCGCGCGCCGGTCCATCGAGGCCAGCAAGGCCTGGTTCTGGGCCGAGCGCTCTACATCCACCTGTGTTCTAAGCAGGTTCGCCGCCCGAGTCGCCCGCACGGCCATCGAGGTCAGCCGCCCTTCGGTCGATTTGACCGTCCGCATGGCCGGATCGAACCGGCGCATCATGAATTCCGAAAAGGTCTGCGCGCCCCGGAACCGGCTTTCTCTCAGGATCTCGACACGCTGATTGACCAGCGCTTCATAGGCCCCCGTCGCGCCGAAACGGAACGACGTCTGCGTGGCAAGTGTCTCAAGCTCGGCAGACACCCTCAACAGCGCCTTCAAAGTCGCTTCGGGTTGGGCGACGTCCGACGACATTTCGGCCATGAGGCGCGTCAGCTCGCCGTCGATATGGCCCAGCCTGGGCGAGATCGCGCGGCTGCGCGTCAGCCCCAGCATCGACATGGTCTTGTAGGTCTCGATCTCGCAAATCCGCTGCACCACCCGACCCACGCGCCGCGCGCCCATGGTCGGTCGCACGAAGAGCGCGAACCGGATATGCCCGCCCTGGTCGATACGAAAATCGCCTGCCATGACCGCCTCGTCGTCCAGCACGCGGCTGGCCGCCAGGCTTTCGGGAACGAACCATTTCTCAAGCTTCGAAGTGATCGCCTCGTCATCCTCGGCCACCTCCACCCTCACCAGCGCCGAGGTGATGCGCTCGCCCGGCGCCTCAGACAGCCAGTCGTCGGGGAACATGGAAAACACGCTCGCATCGAAGGGCGTTTCGGCTACACCTTCGGCAAGGATCGTATATGTCACGAACTCGGTGTGGTTTTCCCACTTGAGCTGGTGTTTGCCGATCTGGCCGAAATAGTGGGTCGCGCCAGGCTGCGGATGTGCTGCGCCGTAGCGGTCGAGTAACTTGATCAGATGCGCCCGGTCCACCTCACGGTCACGCGCAGCAGCATCCTTGGGGCGTTTGACCGCCAGAAAGGCGGCGCGGCAGGGCGCCTGCAATATCGGGAAGGGCCGCGCGTGCAGCTCGTTCGCCAATTGATAGCGCAGCTCGTGATCCTGAATGTGGCTCATGTCCGACCGTCCTTGTTTCGACCAGCCTATAGCATGGAGCTTTTTCAGGGGACCGCGAATTTTTGACGCAGAATCCGTCACTTAGACGTGTACGACAGTATACAGCCGTCCGCCCGTGCCTGTCTCTGTGCATTTTAATTCAATGCCTTGGCAAAAAATCCCTATCCGCCCCGGGCCATTGGCAATTTTTTTCAGGAAACGACCTTTAGGGTGCCAGCACAGGAAAGGAGACCTGCCCATGCTCGGCACCCGCCGTATCCGCGTGGCCGCCGCCTTGTTCGTCGGCACCGCAGTGGTCATGTTGTTATGGCCGCGCGCGACCGGTTATGTCTCAAAGTTCGCCGTGATCAACGCTCCGATCCTGACCGTGCGCGCGCCCATGGATGGCACTATCACCCGCGCGACGCCGGGCCCTGCGAGCGCGATCCGCCGGGACGAGGTTCTGTTCGACATGCGCGCAAGCCGCGCCAGCCGGGCTGAGATCACGCGGCTTGAAGGCGAAGTTCTGTCCGCCTCACGCCATGCGCGCGCCCTGCGCGACGAGGAAGAGCACGTCGCACATATCGCCGAAACCCTGCATTTGCGCGCGCGCACCGAAATGGACAGCGAACTGGATTTCCTGACCCAGAAACTGGAAGAGTTGATCGCCATCCGGCGTCTGCACGAGGTGCAGTGGGACCAGGCCTTTTACGAACAAAAGCGCCTCGCCGACCTGGCCAAGCGCGGGACGGTGCCCAAGGCTCAGGGGCAGGACGCGACCTTCCAGTTGCGCGAGGCCGAAGCCCAGCTTCTGGCCGATGACGCCCGCATCGCGGCGATGAAAGTGGAAATCGCCGCCATCGAAAGCGGCCTGCCCTCGCCCGCAGGCACCGGTCGCCGGGACGAAGGCTACGACCGGATCGACGATATCGAAATGGCCCTGTCCGACATCCGTTCGCGCCGCAAAGCAGCCGAGGGCAAGCGCGACGCGGCTGAGGCGCAGCTTGAAGCGCTGCGCGAGGAATTCGACGGGCTTGGACAGTTTTCGCCTCTCGCCTCGACCGACGGCGTGATCTGGACTGCCTCGCGGCGCGAGGGGGCCAGCGTCACCACGGGCTCGGACCTGTTTCAGGTGCTGGACTGCGAACGCCGGTTTCTCGAAGTGGTGTTCGACGAGCGTGCTTTCGAAGACCTGCAGGCGGGCAGCGAGGCCATCGTGTATCTGCGCGGCTCCGACGATCCGTTCAATGCCACCGTCGTATCGCGCCATGCCGCCGGGGGCGGTGCGGCTATCCCGGCCATCGACGCCGCCGTGGGGGCGGCTGAAAACACCAATGGCGTCAAGGTGTTCCTGCGCCTTGATCCGGCAGACATAGGCGATCCAAACGTGGCCCAGGCCTTTTGCGACGTAGGCCGTACGGCAGAGGTCCGTATCCGCGACCCGCGCGTAACGCGCCTGTTCGACAATATCTTTGCCCGCCTGACTGCGACCGCACGAGAAGGGCCAACGATCCTGGCCGAGTGGGTGCGGAGTTCGGGTAATGGGTGACGGGCTGTTGATGATCCTGTTGGTGATTGGCGCGTCGATCGCCACACCTCCGTGGTCCGCCACGGCGCGGCTGCGAACCGCGGTCGCAACCCTGGCTTTCTCGGCGCTTCTGGCCAACTATCTCTGGTGGCGGGTGACTGTGACTGTGCTGCCAGCAAATACCATCAGCCTCCCGGACGCCCTGGTTTGGGCGGTTTTCCTGGCCGAATTGTGGTTGTGGTACGAATCCCTGCAATTGGCCTTGATCCTGTTGAAACGCAGCGACCGTTCGGCGGAGGCCGACGCACACGAAACCCGGTTGCGTGCCCTGCCAGCCCACGAACTGCCGCACGTCGACATCTTTATCGCAACTTATAACGAACCCATCGACGTGCTGGAAAAAACCATAGCCGGCGCGCTGGCGCTGGACTGGCCGCTGTCCCGGCTGCACGTCCACGTCCTGGACGATGGTCGCCGCGACTGGCTGGCTGACTATTGCGCAGAGCGTGGCGTCAACCACCTGACGCGCGCCGACAATGCTCATGCCAAGGCCGGCAACATCAACGCCGCCTTCAAACGCACGTCCTCGGAATTCGTGCTGGTGCTGGATGCCGATTTTATCCCGCAGCGCCGCATGTTGATGCGTGCCATCGGGTTCTTCCAGGACCCAAAGATCGGCATCGTCCAGATGCCGCACCATTTCTTCAACGCCACACCCCTGCAAACCAACCTGGACATGCGCGCCAGCCTGCCCGACGAACAGCGCTTTTTCTTTGACGTCATTCAACCCGGTCGCGACGGCTGGGACTGTGCCTTTTGCTGCGGATCGAACGGGATCATCCGACGCTCGGCGATGGAGGCGATCGGGGGCGCCATGCCCACGGATTCGATCACCGAAGACATGCTTTTGACGATGGCGATGCTGCGCAAGGGGCTGATCACGCGCTATCTGGGCGAGCGCCTGGCGATTGGCCTGGCCCCTGAAACGCTGGACGCCTATTTCGTGCAGCGCGCCCGCTGGGCGCAGGGCGCGGTCCAGCTTCTTTACACCTCGAAAGGCCCCCTCGGGCCGGGGCTGACCTTTATCCAACGGCTTTTTTTCAATCCCAGTCACTGGCTGTCCCAGTCGATCTGCCAGCCGTTGGCGATGGCGACGCCGGCGATCTATCTCCTGACCGGCGTGCCACCCCTGGTCAACGCATCGCTCGAAGATATTCTGTTCTATCAGATCCCGACCATCATCGCCGCCATGCTCTACATGCAGTTCCTGGCTCCGCGCGATTTCGCGCCCCTGTCGTCGACCGTGGAAAGCGTGCTGCAATCTTTCCGCCTGATGCCGGTGGTGTTTTTTACACTGGTCAAGCCTCACGGCCATAGCTTCAAGGTCACCCCGAAGGGCAGTGATGCGGGCCTTGCGCGCGAAGACCGGTTCACGGTGCTGATCGCGCTTGGCCTGATCCTGGCGATCGGCAGTGGCCTGATGTTGAACACCGGCTTTTCGACGCGGATTGTCACAACGGGCGAACTTCTGCCGGTTGTCGCCTTTTGGTCAATCTTCAACATGGTCGTGCTCTTGATGGTCATGACTGTCGCCGTGCCCCGGCCGGTACATCGCGCCGAGGAACGGTTTGAACGCGAAGAGGCCTGCCGCCTGATGATGGACGGTTTCGGCCTGGAAGGGCGCATCGTCAACATTTCGATGTCAGGCATTCTCGTTCGGCTCGAAACCCGGAAAACCGGCTTGGCGGCCGGCGACTGGGTCGGGGTCGAGCTGAACGGCGTCGGCGTGGTCCCGACCCAGGTGCGCCGCAGGATGCCAAACGACGGTGGCACGGCGCTTGGGCTTGAGTTCCACCTGCCCTCTGGCCCCATGCGCGATACCGTCATCCAGAAAATCTTCACCAACATGCCACTGCAACCACCCGCCTCGCCCGCGATGGCCTCTGGGCTGACCATGTTGGCACGGGTTTTCGAGAAAGACACCAAGTTCACCCCCCCGATCGTCAACGACGAAGAAAACTGGACCGAACTCCCGCCCTGGCTGGCTGACAAAACCGGCCCGGTGACCTATGCCCCGCCGAAAGCGCAGGTTGTCTAACTCGCCAATCGGCGGCAGACTGCGCGCGGGGAAACTGGGCAGGACACCGACGCAATGCCGGCGGGTGATTTCGACATTGTCATCATTGCGCAGGCGGGTCGGCTGACCTATGAAGCCGTGCTGTTCGCGGCCTCTCTGCGCCACTCAAGCCCCGGGTTCCAGGGCCGCCTGATCGTGGCCGAGCCGCAGCCCGGCCCCCTCTGGCCCGAGGACCCACGGATCGACAGCGAAAACGCACGCGCCGCACTCGACCGGCTTGGGGCCGTAATCCACCCGTTCGACTCCCAGTATTTTGGCGCCGAGTATCCCAACGGAAACAAGGTCGAGGCGCTGGCGACACTGCCTCGCGGCCGCCCCTTCGTATTCTTTGACAGCGATACACTTGTCCTCGGCGACCTCCACCGCGTCGCCTTCGATTTCGACCGCCCGTCGGCCTCGATGTCGCGCGAAAACACCTGGCCCTCACCACCGCTCTACGGACCGGGCTATACGGGCATCTGGCAAGCGATTTACGACCGCTTCGCCATCCCTTTCGAGCCGACGCTGGACCTCAGCGAACCGGAAGAGCATTGGCGCCGTTACATGTATTTCAACGCGGGCTGGTTCTTTTACCGCTGCCCGCAGACATTCGCGAGCGAGATGATCCGTATCATGACCTCGGTGCGCGACGACCCGTTGCCGGAACTGGCGAGCCAGGCCCTGTACCCCTGGCTGGACCAGATTGCACTGCCGCTGGCCATCGCCCGGCTGGGCGGAGGACGGCCCGGTCCCGAGCTGGACGGGTTGGATGGTGACGTGACCCTGCATTGGCGCGCGATGCCGCTTCTCTTTGCCGGGGCCAGCGACGCGATCCTGACCCGGCTGGACGACATCGTGCAGCCAAACTGGATCAAGAAAGCGCTGAAGGAATATGAGCCGTTCAAGCGGATGATTTTCCAGAACCGGGGCGCGCGGGTGCGCAACCTATTTGACCGCTCGCAGATGCCCGCGACGGAAAAACCTATCCGCAACCGGATCAAGCGCGCAGGGCTGTGGATGCGCTAACCTCTTGATTTGGGACGCCGAACCCGTCACAAGTCTCCGCGTGGCCCCACCCGTCCGCCCGCGCGGCGGTTTCGGAACCGGGGCAATGGGAGGATTTGGTCCGGGAGAATTTCCCGGCATAAACAACATCTTGAAAGAAGAGAGGACAGCTCATGGCCGACCGTCAACAGGGCTTTGACACACTTCAGATACACGCGGGCGCCAACCCCGATCCGGCAACCGGTGCGCGTCAGATCCCGATCTACCAAACCACGGCCTATGTCTTTCAGGACTCGGCCCATGCAGCACGGCTCTTCAACCTGGAAGAAGTCGGCTACATCTATTCGCGCCTGACCAACCCGACCGTATCGGCTCTGGCCGAGCGGATCGTGGCGCTTGAAGGCGGCGTCGGCGGCATCTGCTGCTCGTCCGGCCACGCGGCCCAGATCATGGCGCTGTTTCCCCTGATGATGCCCGGTTGCAACGTGGTCGCCTCGACGCGGCTTTACGGCGGCACCTACACGCAGCTGACGCAGACGATCAGACGCTTTGGCTGGGAAGGCCGGCTGGTCGATTTCGACGACCTCGACGCCATCCGTGCGGCGGTCGATGAAAACACCCGCGCCATCTTCTGCGAATCCATCGCCAACCCCGGCGGATACGTCACCGACCTCGACGCCATCGGTAAGCTGGCCGACGAACTGGGCCTGCCCCTGATCGTCGACAACACCTCGGCCTCGCCCTACCTCTGCCGCCCGATCGAACACGGCGCCACGCTTGTGGTGCATTCGACCACCAAGTACCTGACCGGCAACGGAACGGTCACCGGCGGTGCGGTGGTCGACTCGGGCAACTTCGACTGGTCGGCCTCGGGCAAGTTCCCGTCGCTCTCCGAGCCCGAACCGGCCTATCACGGGCTGAACTTCCATGGCGCGCTTGGCCCCATGGCGTTCACCTTCCACTCGATCGCCGTTGGCCTTCGCGACCTCGGCATGACGATGAACCCGCAAGGGGCGCATTACACGTTGATGGGCATCGAGACCCTGTCGCTGCGGATGCAGAAACACGTCGCCAACGCCGAAAAGGTCGCGAACTGGCTCGAAGCCGACGATCGCATCGAAAGCGTGACCTACGCGGGCCTCGACTCGTCGCCCTATGCCGAGCGCGCCAAGCGCATCTGCCCACGCGGCGCGGGTGCGCTCTTCACCTTCGCGGTCAAGGGCGGATATGACGCCTGCGTTAAACTGGTCGACTCGCTCGAACTGTTCAGCCATGTTGCCAACCTTGGCGACGCGCGCTCGCTGATTATCCACTCGGCCTCGACCACGCACCGCCAGCTGACCGACGAGCAGCGCGAAGCCGCCGGCGCCCAGCCGAACGTGGTGCGGGTGTCGATCGGGATCGAGGATGTCGACGACATTATCGCCGACCTCGACCAGGCCCTGACCAAAGCGCTGGCCTGACCCGGACGTGCCGGTGGCGAGGGGTTTCACCCCTCGCGCTCCCCGAGGATATTTTCAGGCCAATGAAAAGAAACGGTCCGCCCCGAACCCGCGGCGGACCGATCGGTTTTCACCGGCCGCGGTCATCGGCTTCCCAGCCTGTACCGCAAGACGGGGATACGGGCAGCATGGTTACCAAAACATTATCATTGGCCCTGAAATATCCCGGGGGATCCGCCCGAAGGGCGGCGGGGGCAGAGCCCCCTGACAGCGATACTCATCCTTCCCGTGCCGCGTCCATCAGACGCCGCATTTCGCAAATCGAGGGTTCGAGACCCCGGAAGATTGCCTCGCCGATGATAAAGTGCCCGATGTTCAGCTCGCGCACCTCGGGAAAGGCAGCGACGGGCATCACCGTGTCATAGGTCAGCCCGTGGCCTGCGTGGACCTCGAGTCCGAGACCGTGGGCAAATGTCGCCATGTCGCGCAGGCGCGCCAGTTCGGCGTCGCGATCGTCGAACCGGCCCTCGGCATGGGCGTCGCAATAGGCGCCGGTGTGCAGCTCAACCACTGCCGCGCCGATCCGGTGGGCGGCTTCGATCTGGCGCTGGTCGGCGGCGATGAAGATCGACACCCGGCAACCGGCGTCGGCCAGCGGCGCGATAAAATGGGCCAGGCGGTTTTCGTCCTGCGCAACCTCGAGCCCGCCCTCGGTGGTGCGTTCCTCCCGCCGCTCCGGCACGATGCAGACCGCGTGCGGGCGATGACGCAGGGCGATCGCCTGCATCTCATCGGTGGCGGCCATCTCGAAATTCAGCGGCACGCTCAGGGTCGCGGCCAGGCCTTCGATGTCCCGATCGGTGATGTGGCGGCGGTCTTCGCGCAGGTGGGCCGTGATCCCATCGGCCCCAGCCTCTTCGGCCAGTTTGGCGGCGCGGACGGGATCGGGATAATCTCCGCCCCGTGCATTGCGCACGGTCGCAACATGGTCAATGTTGACGCCAAGCCTCAGGTGTTCGCTCATTTTACCGCTCCGGATTATTCGGCGGGCACGTTAGGGGGCGGGAATGCGGCTGTCCATGGGGGATCGGGATGAACGAACGGATCGGGATCGTCGGATTGGGCCGGATGGGGTCAGCCCTTGCTGCCAAGGCCGTGGCGGAGGGGTTTGAGGTGACAGGCTGGACCCGTTCTGGCGGAGATGCAGGCCATGCAGAAGCTTCTGGATACCACCTGGTGCCGAGCTTGGCGGAGGTGGCACAAGCCTCGGACCTTTTGATGCTGTCCCTTTTCGACGACACCGCGGTAAGCACGGTTCTGACCAACCTCGCGGATTTGGACCTTTCGGGCAAGCTGGTCGTCGAAACCTCGACCGTTTCTCCGGATGTGGTCCGGGCGCATGACGGCGCGATAGCGGCGGCGGGCGGCACCCTGATCGACGCGCCGATCTCGGGAGGTCCCGAAATGGTGGCGGCGGGCACGATGGGCCTGTTCATCGGCGGTGGCGCGGCCGAAGTGGCGCGCTTTCGCGCCGTCGCCGACCGGTTGTCCAACCGCGTTGCCCACATCGGTACTCTGGGCGACGGGATCGCCGCCAAGATCGTGAACAACGTGGCACTGGCCGGGTCCTTTGCCGCGGCGCTGGACGCCATGCGGCTGGGTCAAGCCATGGGGCTGGCAACCGAACCGATGGTGGATTTCCTTGAAAAAAGCCCGGGGACCGCACCGATGTTCAAATCCCGCGTCGCTGCCATGCTGGGCAAGGACGACACGGTCGGGTTTTCCATCGACGGAGCGGTGAAGGATGCGGGTGTCTTCCTCTCCGAGGCCGACCGTCACGGCGTCGATCTGCCCGCGATGAGGCAGATGGCGCGGTTCTTCGACCAGGGCCAGGCGGCGGGTCTGGGTGGTCAGGACGTGGCCGCCGTCGTGCGCTTCCTGCTGGACGACTGAGTTGGTGCGGCTGTTCATTCTCACGGCCCTGACCATGGTAGCCTTTGCCTCGAACTCGGTATTGAATCGGGCGGCTCTGGCGGGCGGAGAAGCCGGACCGGCGGCATTCGCTCTGTTGCGGCTGCTCTCGGGTGCCGTCTGCCTTGCGGGACTGGCGCTCTGGCAAAGCGGGTTTCCAAAATTGACGGCCCGCAAGCGGGTCATCGGATCGCTCAGCCTGGCGCTTTACATGCTGGGGTTTTCATTCGCCTACGTCGTTCTGGACGCAGGCGCGGGCGCCCTGATCCTGTTCGGAGGCGTACAGATCACCATGTTCATCGGCGCGCTTTTCCTGGGCGAGCGCCCCGCCCCGGCTCGATGGGTCGGGTCGGCCGTGGCCTTTGCCGGATTGGCCTGGCTCTTGTGGCCGGGCGAGGTGACTGCACCTCCGCTTGGCGCGGCAGGTCTGATGGCGTCGGCGGCCTTTGGTTGGGGCGTCTATTCTCTGGCGGGTCGCGGCGCGACAAACCCCTTGGGAGAAACGGCTGGGAATTTCATCTGTGCTGCACCGCTGGCGCTTTTGGTCTGGTTTGCCCTGCCCGACGGGATGACTGCATCGGGCGCGGCTCTCGCCGTCACATCGGGCGCTGTCACCTCGGGGCTCGGCTATGCGCTCTGGTACTGGGTCTTGCCAAAACTCGACGCCTCGGTGGCGGCTTTGGCGCAACTGACGGCCCCGGTTATCGCCATTCTGGGCGGGACCCTGTTCCTCGCCGAAGTCCCCGAGACCCGGCTATTGCTCGCCAGCGCCGTGGTCCTGGGCGGGGTGGCCTTTGGCGTGATCAGCGGCAGGAAGAAACCCTAGCGCAGCACCAGTTCCAGCGGGTCGTAATAGGCCTCAAGCGCCCCGCCCTCCCAGACCACGCGCGGAAGGCTGTCGGGCTTGAACCGGCGCGCCTGCAACTCTTCGCGTGTCAGCCAGTGGCGCTCAGTCACGACGCCCTCGGGGTCGGTCCAATCGCCGTCGGGATCACCCGCAACCAGCCTGCAGCGGAAGTAGATATCGACCTGGTGATAGGTCACGCTGGGATCATGGAATTCGTTCACCATGACCACGGGGCCAACGTCTACGGTCAGGCCGGTTTCCTCGTGCACTTCGCGGATCAGGTTGTCGGGCAGCGACGCGCCGCGCTCAACGCCGCCGCCGGGCGGGCACAACAGATCGCTTTGCCCTCCGGGCCAGGCATTCACCAGCAACAGCCGGTCGTTCCGCATGATCAACCCGCGAACCGAAAGCCGGGGTGTGACATCGTCGTAAAAGCTCACCGGTCGCGGGCCGGACCGGTCACCCGCGTGACATGGCCCATCTTGCGGCCCGGCCTGGCCTCCGCCTTGCCGTAAAGGTGCAGACGCGCTCCCATTTCGCCCGCGATTTCGGGCACCTGGTCCAGATCATTACCAATCAGATTGGTCATCACCACATCCGAATGGCGCACCGGGTCAACCAACGGCCAACCCGCGACGGCGCGGATGTGCTGTTCGAACTGGTCGATGACGGCTCCCGCCTCGGTCCAGTGGCCCGAGTTGTGGACACGCGGCGCGATTTCGTTGACGATCAGCCCGTCTTCGGTATCGAACAATTCGACCCCCAAAACACCGACATAGTCCAGCGCCGCAAGGATCGTCCCTGCGATGCCGAAGGCGCGTTCGCGCGTGGCCTCGTCGATGTTCGCAGGTACCGTTGTGGTATCCAGGATCCCGTGCTTGTGGACGTTCTCGCCCGGCTCGAAACAGGCAATGACATCGTCGGCGCCGCGCGCCGCGATCACGCTGATCTCGCGGCGGAAGGTGACAAAGCCCTCCAGGATCGATTCCGCACCGCCCATGGCCGCCAGCGCCGCAGGCGCATCCTCTTTCCCGTTGATCCGCGCCTGCCCCTTGCCGTCATAGCCCAGGCGGCGGGTCTTCAAAATCGAGGGCGTCCCCACCGTCGCCATGGCCAGCGCCAGTTCGCCCGCCGCATCGGGTGTGCCTGCGTTCACCGTGGCATAGGGGGCGACCGACAGGCCGATCTCGGTCAGGAAGGTTTTTTCGTCCAGCCGATCCTGGCTGACCGCCAACGCCCTGCGGTTCGGGCGAAACGGCACAAGCGCCTCGATCCTGTCCAGCGCCTCGGCGGGCACGTTTTCGAACTCATAGGTGACCACGTCGACGCTTCTGGCGAATTCCTCCAGTGCATCGACATCATCATACCCGGCCGTGTAGGTCTTGGCCGCCACCTCGCCCGCCGGAGGGGTCGCCCCCGGCTCATAGATGTGGACGTGAAGCCCCAGCCGTGCCGCCGCCATGGCCAGCATCCGGCCCAACTGCCCGCCGCCCAGAATACCGATGGTCTGGCCCGGCTTCAGCACCTCACTCATCGACCGGCTCCTCGGGGATCGAGGCCGAGAGCGCCGCGCGCCAGTCGTCCAGCCGCTTTGCCAGTTCCGGATCGTTCAACGCCAGGATACCGGCCGCCATCAGCCCCGCGTTCATCGCCCCGGCTTCGCCGATGGCCATGGTGCCGACGGGAAAGCCGCGCGGCATCTGCAGGATGGAATAAAGGCTGTCGACCCCGTTCAGCGCGCGTGTCTGCACCGGCACGCCCAGAACCGGCACGCGGGTCTTTGACGCCATCATGCCCGGCAGATGCGCCGCGCCACCAGCGCCCGCGATGATGACCTGAAGGCCGCGCGCGACTGCCGTCCTGCCATAGTCCCACAGACGATCCGGCGTCCGGTGCGCCGAGACGATCTTGACCTCATGCGCCACGCCCAACTCGTCCAGGATATTGGCTGCGGGTTTCAGAGTGGGCCAGTCTGACTGGCTGCCCATGATGATACCGACACGTGCTGTCATGAACCCTTCCTTTGAACGACGCGCGCGACCCTACCCCCCGTTCCCGCGGGCCGCAATCGCTCAGGCGATGATGTCAGGGGTAATCCGGTCTTCCAGCGAGGCGATCTTGTCTTTCAGCGCCAGTTTCTGCTTTTTGAACCGCCGGATGGTGAACGGATCGCCACCCGTCGCCTCCAACGCGTGGATGGCCGCATCAAGATCGCGGTGCTCGCGCCGGAACTCTTCAAGTTCGACGCGCAAGACCTCCTCGGTCTTCATCTGCCCTGGTCGGTTCGCTGTCATGCCGTCGTCCAGACTGGAATGGATGATCTTAAAATACCCTCAACTCGTTCCTGCCGCAAAGGATCATTAACCCTTGCGAAAGGTTTTCCGCCTCCCCATATTTTTCTTAACCATGAAGGCGCCGATATCGGGCCTTCGACCCATCGTCGCTTGGACCTGAGGACGAGACATGAGTAAACTGACCCTGGGGACACACCCCTTTCTTCTTGGCTTCGACCAGTTGGAGCGTCTTGTCGAGCGCACCGCGAAGACCGAGAACGGCTATCCACCCTACAACATCGAGCAGGTGAGCGAAAACGCCTATCGTATCACGCTTGCGGTGGCCGGGTTCGCCGAGGAGGACCTCTCGATTACCGTCGAGGACCGCCAGCTTGTCGTGCGCGGCAGACAGGTGGCCGAAGACGAGAACAGGGCGTTCCTGCATCGCGGAATCGCATCCCGCCAGTTTCAGCGGACCTTCCTGCTGGCCGAAGGCGTCGAAGTCTCAGGCGCAACGCTCACCAATGGTCTTCTGCACATCGATCTCGCCCGGTCGGTTCCGGACAGCGTCGTGCGTACGATCAGTATCAACAAGGGGTGAAATGTTATGAACACACCGTTTAACTTCGAAAATCTGGAACAGGATCGGCTGGTATACGTCCGCCCCGTCGACGTAACCGAGTTGCCCGAGGATGTGCGCGACCAGGCTGGCGGCAGCGACCATGTCTATGCCCTCCACTCTGCCAACGGCGAACGGCTGGCGTTGGTGAAGGACCGCCAGATGGCATTCATCCTGGCACGCCAAAACGACCTGGCCCCGGTCAACGTCCATTGACGAGCCATCGCGGCACGCAACCACATGGGCGGCGAAAGCGCCGCCCTTTCTTTTGTCATTGACCCCGCCCCTGCCCGTCGGCCAGTCTCTGGCCACGATGGACAGCGACTTTCCCGACACATACGACGCCAGCCAGAGCAGCGACCACCTGGTCCGCCGCAATGGCCAGAGCTATGCGGGCATCCACCTGATCATCGACGTCCGGGGCGGAAGCGGCCTTGATGACGAATCTCGCGTCCGTCAGGCGGTGTGCGACTGCATAACGGCCTGCGGCGCGACTCTGCTGCACCTGCACACCCATCAGTTCTCGCCCCAAGGCATTACCGGCGTCGCGGTCCTGGCCGAAAGCCACATCGCTCTCCACACCTGGCCGGAGCACGGCTATGCCGCATTCGACATGTTTCTCTGCCGTGACTTTGATCTCGGTGCCCCTCTGGCGGTGCTAAGGCACGCCTTTGCCACGGAAAACGTGACTTCCCGCGAACTCCTGCGCGGCAAGGACATCGCCAACGACACTCACTGACTTCGTCTTGGAAAAAGTATCCCGGGGTGAGCTCGGAAGGAGCGAGGGGCACAGCCCCTGAAACGGGGCACGAAAAAGGGGCGCCCGAAAGCGCCCCTGTACTTCCCGCTTTCGGCATGTTTGCTGAGCAAACAGGCCTGCCGCGGTGCGCAACTTTTGCCCCGGACAGGTCCGGGGCAAAAGTTACTTACATCATGCCGCCCATGCCGCCCATGCCGCCCATGTCGGGCATGCCAGCGCCGCCGGCGCCTTCCTTGGCGGGCTTGTCAGCAACCATGGCCTCGGTCGTGATCAGCAGACCAGCGATCGACGCAGCGTCTTCCAGAGCGGTCCGGACAACCTTGGCCGGGTCGATCACACCAAAGGCGAACAGGTCACCGTACTCTTCGGTTTGAGCGTTGAAGCCGAATGAGGTGTCGTCGCTCTCGCGGACCTTGCCGGCCACGACAGCACCGTCCACACCGGCGTTCTCGGCGATCTGGCGAAGCGGAGCTTCCAGTGCGCGGCGCACGATGGCGATACCGGCTTCCTGGTCACTGTTGGCGCCCTTGACGCCGACCAGACCTTTCGCAGCCTGAACCAGAGCAACACCGCCGCCAACGACGATGCCTTCCTGAACGGCTGCACGGGTCGCGTTCAGCGCGTCATCGACGCGGTCCTTGCGCTCTTTCACTTCGACTTCGGTCATGCCGCCGACGCGGATGACTGCAACACCACCAGCCAGCTTGGCAACGCGTTCCTGAAGCTTTTCCCGGTCATAGTCCGAGGAGGTTTCCTCGATCTGCTGACGGATCTGAGAGACGCGGGCTTCGATCTCGGCTTTTTCACCAGCACCGTCGATGACGGTGGTTTCGTCCTTGGTGATCGAAACGCGCTTGGCCGTGCCCAGCATGTCCATCGTGACGTTTTCAAGCTTCATGCCCAAGTCTTCCGAGATCACCTGGCCACCGGTCAGGATCGCGATGTCCTGCAGCATGGCTTTACGGCGATCGCCAAAGCCCGGAGCCTTGACAGCAGCGATCTTCAGACCACCGCGCAGCTTGTTGACGACCAGCGTGGCCAGAGCCTCGCCTTCGACGTCTTCGGCAATGATCAAAAGCGGCTTTTGCGACTGGATCACCGACTCGAGCAGCGGAACCATCGGCTGCAGCGACGAGAGTTTCTTCTCGTGCAGCAGGATCATGGCGTCTTCCAGCTCGGTGGTCATCTTGTCAGGGTTGGTGACAAAGTAGGGCGACAGGTAACCGCGGTCGAACTGCATGCCTTCGACAACTTCGGTTTCGGTCTCAAGACCCTTGTTCTCCTCGACGGTGATAACGCCGTCGTTGCCGACCTTCTGCATCGCGTCGGCGATCTGGCGGCCGATTTCGGCTTCGCCGTTGGCCGAGATGGTGCCGACCTGGGCAACTTCGTCGCTGTCTTTCACGTCGCGGGCAGCGGCCTTGATGGCTTCGACGACGTTCGAGACGGCCATGTCGATGCCGCGCTTGAGGTCCATCGGGTTCATGCCTGCGGCAACCGACTTCATGCCTTCCTTGACGATGGCCTGGGCCAGAACCGTCGCGGTGGTGGTGCCGTCACCGGCCTCGTCGTTGGTGCGGCTGGCGACTTCTTTCACCATCTGCGCGCCCATGTTCTCGAACTTGTCTTCCAGTTCGATTTCCTTGGCGACCGAGACACCGTCTTTGGTGATGCGCGGCGCACCGAAAGATTTGTCGATCACCACGTTGCGGCCTTTGGGGCCCAGGGTGACTTTGACCGCATCGGCGAGGGTGTTCACACCCTTCAGCATGCGATTGCGGGCGTCGGTGTCGAATTTGACGTCCTTAGCAGCCATGTTTCGTGCTCCTGATAAATGTATGTTTCAGTGAAGTCGAAAAGACGAGATCAGGCGATGACGCCCAGGATGTCGCTTTCCTTCATGATCAGCAGTTCTTCGCCGTCCAGCGTGATCTCAGTGCCCGACCATTTGCCGAACAGGATCCGGTCGCCGGCCTTGACGTCCATCGCAATGCGATCGCCGTCATCGTCACGGGCGCCTGCGCCAACTGCAACGACTTCGCCCTCGGCGGGCTTTTCCTTGGCGTTGTCGGGGATGATCAGACCGCCTTTGGTCTTTTCGTCGCCTTCCACGCGGCGAACAACAACGCGATCGTGAAGCGGTGTGAAAGCCATATTTGAACGCTCCTTGGTTCAGTTTACTCCCTTTTAGCACTCACTCGGGGTGAGTGCTAACGGGCTGGAGATAAGGAATGCTCACGAAGCTGTCAACCGAAACGCCCAGAATTTTTCGGACCTTTTTTTCGGGCCTGAAACGCGTAAATATGGCGGTAACTGATAAAAGGGTGTTTACATGGTACGCAAGGCGTTAGCTGGCATTTTCCTGATATTTCTTGGCACGGCTACCCAGGCACAGACCTGTGGCACCCGCGACCTGATCAGCGAACTCGGCCCCGAAGACCGGGCCCGGCTGGATGAACTGGTGGCAATCCACCCCTATGCCACCGGAAATCGGTTCCGCGCCACCAAAGGCGACAGCGAGGTGACCGTGGTGGGCACCATCCACCTGCCTGACCCGCGCCTCGATCCTATCATCGAAGGCCTGCGCGACGACGTGACCTCGGCCGACCTCCTGGTAATCGAAGCTTCGGCCGAGGACGAAGCAGAGGTCCAGACCCTTGCCGCCACCGAGCCGGAGATGTTCTTTATCACCGAGGGGCCGACTCTGATAGACCTGCTGAGCGAAGAGGAATGGGCCGAGGTGACCGAACGGCTGGCGGCAATCGGGGTGCCCGGCTTTCTCGCCGCCAAATTTCAGCCCTGGTACCTGTCGATGACCCTGGCGATCCCGCCATGCGCGATCAGCTCGGTGCAATCGGGTGAAAAGGGTCTGGACCGGCGGCTGGAAAACATCGCCCTTCAGGCCGGCGTCCCCATCGGCACGCTGGACGACACCAAGGCGGTGCTGAAGCTGTTTTCCGACGAATCCATCGAAGATCAACTCACTGGCCTGCGGGTCACACTGGGAACCCAGTCCGAAGGCGATGCCGCGACATCGACCCTGATCGAGGCTTATTTCGATGGCCGCTCCCGCGAGGCCTGGGAGTTCTCCCGCATCCAGATCGCACAGGCGGGCGTCGAAGACGGCGAGGCGATGTTCGAAGAGGTGAATCAGAGCCTCCTGATCGGGCGCAACCAGTCCTGGGAACCGAAGATCATCGAACAGGTCGACGGCAAGGATGCAGTCATCGCCGTGGGGGCCGGCCACCTGTCGGGAGAATCAGGCGTTTTGCGCAGCCTTGAGCGTGCTGGCTATACCATCGCGCCCTATTGAGGTTGTCGCTGCGGTCCGGTGCCGCGGCGCGATGCGTATTTAATGCAAGATAAAGCCGCCAGGTTTCTCGCGCGGCTCAGGCAGGTGCGATCAGCCCCGCTCTGCCAAGCCGGGTCACGAATCCGACCACATCGTTTTCGATCCTGGCGCGATCTGTGTCGGGAAAGGCCTCCGCCAATACATCGCGGATCTCGCAGGCCGAACTGGGCATTTCCAGCATGGCCCAGATGGCGCCGGACACCGGGTTCAGCCTGTGGATGCGGCCGCCCTCGGGTCTGCGAGGTACAGCGCTTCTCCGATCCGGGCCATGGCGGAATGCACTTCGCGGGTAAAGTTCTGAAACAGCAGGCTGTCCATGGCCGTTTCGGGATCTACCGGCGTGAGGGCAGGCGCTTGATCGGGCGTGCGCTCAAGCATCACGATGGCGCCCAGAGGCTCGAGGTGGCCACCCGTGGGAAGCTCCGGCACGCACAGGTATTTGTAGCGCTCGTTCGCCGGGCCAGGATTCCGGGCGACCCAGTCGCCAAGCTCTGCGCCGGGCATCTCCGGGAAGGGCAACCGCACACGCGGACAAATCCCCGAGGCGCGCCCCATGAGGCGGCCGTTCGCGTCCCGCGTCACGGGCAGAGCATCGTCGGTGAACACCCCATGGCCGTCGTGGGCCAGGGCTGCGGTCAGAGTGCTTTTACCGGCCCGCCACGTACTTGGAACGACGATGAGACGGCCGCCGATCTCGATCGCCGCTGCGTGCAAGCACAGAAAGCGGGACCGGCTGGCAACAAGGCCGTAGGACATGGCAGCGACCACGTCGCAGATGGCGTCCACCGTGTCGAGCTTGCGCGTCGGCACGCCTGTGATGTGGCTCGTACAGTGATAGCCCTCCGGGCCTTGTCCCGTGATGGTGAAGAACGGCTCGGTATCCGCCTGGTCCAGGGTCTCATATGGCCAGCCCGGCAGGATGCGCGGCACCATCCGCAAGAGCGCCGCGTCGCCATCCACCGCGACTGGCGCGTCAATGTCCTGGAAATTCAGCAACTGCGCCACGGCCGCAAGTATAATGGGCCGTCCGCAATAGCGGAACGGCCCTTGAAGCGATTACGCGTCTCAGTTGCTGGCGGTGCAATCGGCCGAAGACGGCGACGAGCAGACGCTGCTGGACGCTGAATCGTCAGAGCTCGAGGAGGAGTTGGACAATGAGGAGTCATCGGAGCTGGAAGAGCTGCTGGAATCCGATGAATCATCGGAACCGGAACTGCCGCTGCTGGCCTGCGCCACGCTCACGGTGGTAAAGGCGGGGGCAGCGTAAGCGCCGACAGCGAGGGCCGCGACGCCAAGCGCACGGCGGCGGGTGAGAAATTCGGTGGTTTCGGTCGTCTTGTCGCCCATTTGGGCGACTCCTTGGTCAGAATGCATGTCAGAACTGAATGAAAAATTGCGGCGAAAAAGCGGCGCAGGATATTGGCAAAGGGTTTCAGTCGGCCAAAACAAAACCATCGGTATGGGCGCTGATTTGCTTGGTTTTCGCGGAATTCGGCGATTCCCGGAATCTTCAGGCCGCACGGCGGCTGGACAGATATTCCCGTCTTAGCGTGTAGACCCCTGTAGCCACGATGATCGCCGTGCCGACCCAGGTCCAGAAATCGGGGAACTGTCCAAAGACCAGAAAACCGTAAAACGTCGCCCAGACGATCAGCGTGTACTGCACGGGCGCCACGACCACGGCCAGGGCCGTTTCCAGCGCCCTGATGACGCAAAGCTCGGCAGCGGCGGCCAGGATGGCGATGCCAAAGCACAGGGCGATTTCCGTCCCGGTCGCGGGCCAGACCCAGACAAAGGGCAGAGGCACCGTGAGAACTGCGCTGCCGACAAGGGCTGTATAGGCGACCGTAGTGCCCGTCCTGTCGTCGCGCGCCAGGACCCGCGACAGGATCTGGCGCAGCGAGAACAAGGCCGCAGCAACAATCACCAAGAGCGCGGCGGGGTGCATCACACCAAGGCCCGGGCGGATCACCACCAGCGTCCCCAGGAATCCAGCCGCCACCGCCAGCCAACGGCGCAAACCGACCGGCTCGCGCAGCACAAAAGCCGCCATCAGCGTCACGATAAAAGGTGCCACGAAACTGATCGCCACCGCGTCGGCAAGAGGCACGAAGCTGACGGCAGTGATAAAGATGGTGGCCGACGCAGCCGCACAGGCGCCCCTGGCGATTTGCAGCCCCGGCCGGCGCGTCTCAAAAAGCGATCGCCCATTCAGGGCAAGCAGGACGATTGTCGCGGCAAGCAGACCCAGTTGGCGGGTCCAGACGATCTGGACCGGATGCAGGGTCTGGGTCAGGAACTTGGCCTGTGCATCGACGGCCGCGAACAGGAACATGCCCAGCGCCATAAGGAAAAGTCCCTTGCCACTGTGGACAGCGCCTCTGTTGTCCGTGGCGGGCGGAATTGGGGCGGAAGGGATCACGTGGCGGCTCCGGCTGACAATATCGACATAAGAACCTATGCGGAGCTGGGTGCAAGCCGCGCGATCCGGTTGCAGGCCCTAAATGCTTGACACTCACCCCGTATAGGGCCTATTCCCCGCCTGCTTTCCGGGAGTCCGTTTTCTCCCGGTCCCGCCTTAAGCGGGATCGCCCCCCATCAGCGCGTTGCGCCCATGGGGGCGTTTGGCGTTTTGGCGGTCGGTGATTATCTCCGGCCAAGTGGCAACGGGCGAAAGGAGCCTTTGAGATGTTCGAGAATCTGTCAGAACGGCTCTCTGGCGTTTTCGACCGGCTGACAAAGCAGGGCGCTTTGTCCGAGGACGACGTCAAGACGGCGCTCCGGGAGGTCCGCGTGGCGCTCTTGGAAGCCGACGTCTCGCTGCCGGTCGCCCGTGATTTCGTCAAGGCTGTGCAGGACAAGGCCACCGGTCAGGCAGTCACCAAATCGGTGACGCCGGGCCAGCAGGTGGTCAAGATCGTCCACGACGAACTGGTCCACGTCCTGACCGGCGACAGTGATCCCGGCGCCCTCAAGATCGACAACCCGCCCGCGCCGATCCTGATGGTCGGCCTGCAAGGCTCGGGCAAGACGACCACCACCGCCAAGCTGGCCAAGCGCCTGAAGGAACGCGACGGCAAGCGCGTCCTGATGGCATCGCTCGACACCAACCGCCCTGCCGCGATGGAACAGCTCGCCATCCTCGGCACCCAGATCGGCGTAGACACTCTGCCTATCGTCAAGGGCGAAGACCCCGTCGCCATTGCGAGGCGCGCCAAGACCCAGGCGAGCTTGGGCGGTTATGACGTCTATATGCTCGACACGGCGGGCCGCCTGCACATCGACCAGGAGCTGATCGCACAGGCTGCCGCCGTTCGCGACGTGGCCCAGCCCCGCGAAACCCTCCTTGTCGTTGACGGTCTTACCGGCCAGGACGCCGTCAATGTCGCGACAGAATTCGACGACAAGATCGGCGTCACCGGCGTTGTCCTGACCCGGATGGACGGCGACGGCCGCGGCGGTGCGGCTCTGTCCATGCGCGCCATCACCGGCAAACCGATCCGTTTCGTCGGCCTCGGCGAGAAGATGGACGCCATCGAGACGTTCGAGCCGGACCGGATCGCCGGCCGAATTCTCGGCATGGGCGACATCGTGGCGCTGGTCGAAAAGGCCCAGGAAACGCTTGAGGCCGAACAGGCCGAGCGCATGATGAAGCGCTTCCAGAAGGGTCAGTTCAACATGAACGACCTGAAAGGCCAGCTCGAGCAGATGCTCAAGATGGGCGGCATGGAAGGCATCATGGGAATGCTGCCCGGCATGGGCAAGATGAAGGCCCAGATGGCCGAAGGCGGCTTTGACGACAAGGTGCTCAAGCAGCAGATCGCCCTGATCAACTCGATGACCAAGCGCGAACGAGCCAACCCGCAAATCCTCCAGGCCAGCCGCAAGAAACGCATCGCGGCGGGTGCCGGCATGGAAGTGTCCGACCTCAATAAGCTGATCAAGATGCACCGCCAGATGTCCGACATGATGAAGAAGGTCGGCAAAATGGGCAAAAAAGGCATGATGCGCCAGCTTGGCGGCATGTTCGGGGGCAAGGGCGGAATGCCCGCGGGCGGAATGCCCTCCCAGGCCGAGATCGAAGCAGCACAAAAACAGATGGGCCAGATGCCCGGCGGCGGCCTACCGGGTCTCGGCGGTGGAGCACAACTGCCCCCTGGCCTCAGCGGGTTCGGAAAGAAGAAGTGAACGCTCGGACGCCTCCAACGCTCGAAACCGGGCGTCTGGTCCTGCGCGGCCAGGTGATGGACGATTTCCCGGCCTATGCCGCATTCTTTGCCTCGGAGCGCGCCAGTTTCATGGGCGGACCCATCGACGAACGCGCCGCATGGAAGAGTTTCTGTGCCGATGTCGCACAGTGGGAACTGCTCGGCCACGGCGCATTCGCGATCACCGACAAGACAACAGGCGACCTTCTCGGCCAGATCAGCATCGGCAATCCTCCCTCCTTTCCGGAACGTGAGATCGGGTGGCTGGTCTTTGAAGGTGCCGAGGGACGCGGCATCGCCCGCGAAGCTGCCGAATGCGCCCGCGACTGGGTCTACGAAACTGTTTCGGCCGAACCGCTTGTCAGCTATATCGCCGTGGAGAATACCGCCTCGATCCGCCTCGCCGAACGTCTGGGCGCGACGCGCGACACCAAGGCCGCGCCGCCGCCCTTCCCGGGACAGCATCACGTCTACCGCCACCCCGGCCCGGAGGCGCTGCAATGACCGTCGCCTTCCGTATCCCCGAGATCGAAACCGACCGCCTGCGTCTCCGCCTTCCCAAGACGTCGGACCTCGACGCGCACATCGCCTTCCGCGCCTCACCGCGCGCGAAAGGCGTCGGCGGTCCCTTCGACGCGCCCTCGTCCTTCCATCACCTCGAATCGATCATAGGCCAGTGGCAGCTGCGCGGCTATGGCCGCTGGATGGTCGCCGACCGCGATACCGATGAACCCTTCGGCATCGTCGGCATCTATCATCCAATGGATTGGCCCGAGCCGGAAATCGGCTGGTCGCTCTACGAGAACGCGGAAGGTCGCGGCATCGCGCGCGAGGCTGCCGAAGTCGCCCGCGACTACGCCTACAACACCCTTGGCTGGAACCGCATCGTCAGTCTGATCATGCCGGACAACACTCGCTCGATCGCCCTGGCCGAAAGCATGGGTTGCACCAACGAACGTCCCTTTGATCACCCCGAATTCGGGCGGCTCGATATTTGGGTGCACCAGTCGCCAACCGACCGAAACGTAAGATCGGAGCCCCTCCAATGACCGACGCCGTGACTCGCGCCGCCGAACTCCTGGCCGGCCACCGCGCCAGCATCGACCGGCTTGACGCCATCCTGGTCTACACGCTGGCCGAACGGTTCAAACACACCCAGGCCGTGGGTGTCCTGAAGGCCGAGCATGACCTGCCGCCTTCGGACAAATCCCGCGAGGCTGACCAGATCGCGCGTCTGGAATCGCTCTCTCAAGAGGCCGATCTGGACCCCGAATTCGCAAAGAAATTCCTGACCTTCATCATCCAGGAAGTCATCCAACACCACAAACAATACCAGAAATAAACCTAGAAGGATCAATACCATGGCTATGAAAATCCGCCTCGCTCGCGGTGGCTCGAAAAAGCGCCCGTTCTATCGCATCGTTGCCGCCGACAGCCGTATGCCGCGCGACGGCCGCTTTATCGAAAAGCTGGGCACCTATAACCCGCTCTTGCCGAAGGATTCGGAAGACCGCGTGAAGATGGACGTCGAGCGCGTTCAGTACTGGATCGACCAGGGCGCCCAGCCGACCGACCGTATCGCACGCTTCCTCGAAGCCGCTGGCGTCGTCGAAAAGAAAGAGCGCAACAACCCGCAAAAAGCCGAGCCGGGCAAGAAAGCCCAGGAGCGCGCCGAAGAGAAAGCCGCCAAGGCCGCCGAGGCTGCTGCTCCTGCTGAAGAACCGGCAGAAGAAGCCGCTGCCGAGGAGACGGCGGAGTAATCCGCCGCCAAGATGTCGGAACGGGTTTGCGTTGGCGCCATTGCGGGCGCTTTCGGGGTCAAGGGTGAGGTGCGGCTGAAAAGCTTTTGCGCCGAGCCCGAGGCCATCGCCACCTATGGTCCCCTGTCGTCGGAGGATGGCAAGACGACCTGGGAGGTGAAACTGACCCGTCCCGTCAAAAACGGGTTTGCCGCCCGCCTGTCCGGTGTCGCCTCGAAAGAGGCCGCCGACGCCCTGCGTGGCGCACGTCTTTATGCGCCCCGCGACCGGCTGCCCGCGCTGCCGGATGACGAATTCTACCACGCAGACCTGATCAACCTGGCGGTGTTCGACACCGGCGGGAACGAGCTTGGCCGCGTGAAGGCCGTCCTGAACCATGGGGCGGGCGACCTGCTTGAGCTTCACGTCAAGGGTCAGAAACAGCCGGTGCTGCTCCCGTTCACCAAGGCCGCCGTACCGACGATCGACCTTGCCCTGGGTCGTATCGTGGCGGACCCGCCCGAAGGGTTGTTTGACTAGGGCAAGGCTTTTCATCTGTTAGATCAGTTTCCTGGCAACAGAAAGGCCCCCGGCGGCGCACACGAACAAGGTCGCCCGCTCGATCAACCTGGACAGCGAAACCATCTGCGTCGACGTCTTCCACCGCCCCGACGGCAGTTTTGGTTTTGACGAGTATCGCCGAGACCCCGAGAACGCTCGCGGCTGGTACAGCATCAGGCACCATGGCACGACGTCTTTCGAATCCTACGAGCTTGCTTTGACGGGCGCCAAGGCAAAAGTGTCCTGGCTGGCCGGGGTCTGTGTCGACTGACAGCAGTGACCTGTCGGCGGGTTCTGTTCGGATTCACGCGACCGCTCCGGCACATCATAGAGCGCACACATCGCGAAACCGCTTCACCTGCCAATTGCCAAACTTCCCTGACGTCACCATGCCAAAACCGACCCTTTTCAATCGGTTTTTCCCGTTCTAGGCTCTCGTCAGAACATAAGTTCCAACAGGGAGTTAGATAATGAAAAAGTTCCTCATGGCCTCGACGGCAGCTGCGCTTTGCGCGGGCGCTGTTCAGGCCGAAGATGTCAAGATTGGTATCATCCTGGGATACACCGGCCCGATTGAATCGCTCGTGGCCCAGATGGGTCCTGCTGCCGAACTGGCCGTGGCCGAGGTCAACGCGGCTGGCGGCATCCTTGGCGGTGGCACCGTCACAGCGATCCTGGGCGACGACACTTGCGTTGACGCGGCGGCTGCGACCGCTGCTGCCGAGCGTCTGATCACTGCCGATGGCGTCAAGGGTATCGTGGGCGGCGACTGTTCGGGTGTGACCGGCGCGATGCTGCAAAACGTCGCCGTTCCGAACGGCATCGTCATGGTGTCACCCTCGGCCACATCGCCCGGCCTCAGCCACCAGAACAACGAAGACGAAGGCCTGTTCTTCCGCACCGCACCGTCCGATGCCCGCCAGGGTGTCGTGATGACCGAAGTACTTATGGACCTCGGCGTCAAGGAAGTCGCCGTCACCTATACCAACAACGACTATGGCAAGGGTCTCGCCGACAGCTTCCAGGCCGCGTTCGAAGCCGCTGGCGGCTCGGTGACGATCAACGCTGCCCATGAAGACGGCAAAGCCGACTACTCGGCCGAAGTCGGCGCGCTGGCCGCGGCAGGCGGAGACCGCCTTGTTGTTGCCGGATACGTCGACCAGGGCGGCTCGGGCATTGTGCGCTCGGCGCTCGACTCGGGTGCCTTCGACACCTTCCACTTCCCCGATGGCATGATCGGCTCGCAGCTGGTCGAGAACTTCGGCTCGGAAATCGACGGCTCGTCGGGTCAGCACCCCTCGCCGTCCGAAGAGCTGGCCTCACAGTTCACCAATCTGGTCGACGGCAAGTTCGAAGCCACCTCGCCCTTCGCACCGGAAAGCTATGACGCCGCCGCGCTGATCCTTCTGGCCATGCAGGCCGCCGGTTCGCAGGAACCCGGCGTCTACAAGTCCAAGATCATGGACGTCGCCAACGCTCCGGGTGAAAAAATCTATCCCGGCGAATTGGGCAAGGCGATCGAGATCCTCGCCGCTGGGGGTGACGTCGACTATGTCGGCGCCTCGGATGTCGAGTTGATCGGACCGGGCGAAGCCGCTGGCAACTACCGCGTCGTCGGCTACGAAGGTGGCAAGGAAATCACCGCAGGCCGCAAGTAAGCCTGAAGAAATCGAAACGGCCCGGACATGCTCCGGGCCGCTTTCAAAAGAGGGACAGCCATGATCCGGGTCGAGAACCTCCACAAGCACTTCGGCGGCTTTCACGCCGTTGACGGCGCGACACTCGAGATCGCGACCGGTTCGATCACCGGCCTGATCGGCCCCAACGGTGCCGGCAAAACCACACTTTTCAACGTCATCGCCGGCAACCTGCCACCGACCTCCGGCCAGGTTTTCATGGACGGCGAAGACATCACCGGCCTGCCGCCCCACGAATTGTTCCACAAGGGACTTCTGCGCACCTTCCAGATCGCCCATGAATTCGGCTCGATGACCGTGCGCGAGAACCTGATGATGGTTCCCGGCGGCCAGTCGGGAGAAACCATCTGGAACGCTTGGATCGGCCGCAAGCGCATCGCCGAGGAAGAGGCCGCGCTTTTGAAAAAGGCCGACGAGGTTTTGGAATTCCTGACCATCGACCACCTCAAGGACGAAAAGGCGGGCAACCTCTCCGGCGGCCAGAAAAAGCTGTTGGAGCTGGGCCGCACAATGATGGTCGATGCCAAGATCGTCTTTCTGGACGAGGTCGGCGCGGGCGTGAACCGCACGCTTCTGAACACTATCGGTGACGCCATCGTGCGCCTGAACAAGGAACGCGGATACACCTTCTGCGTCATCGAACACGACATGGACTTCATCGGCCGCCTCTGCGACCCGGTCATCTGCATGGCCGAGGGCAAGGTGCTGGCCGAAGGCACCATCGACGAGATCAAATCGAACGACCAGGTAATCGAGGCCTACCTGGGCACCGGCCTGAAAAACAAGGCAAAAGCCGAGGCCGGCGCATGATCCGGCGCCTCGCCGCACTGGCCCTTGCCGCCTCGCTCGCCCTGCCCGCCACGGCGCAGGACACCGACGTGGTCGGGACCACGATCCTCGGCGGCAAGCGTGTCGAACTTCTGTCGGACAAGACCTGGCGTTTTGCCGACCTGGCCGATTCCAACGACGGCAAATGCGTGCCCATCAACACCGTCCTCGCCTTCTGCGGCACGATCTTCGACTGGCGTCCGATCGGCACGGCGGGCACCGAATTCACCCGCCAATTCCGCCACGACAGCCGCTCTTACGCGGGCATCATCTTCGAGGAACTCGGCGCCACCGACGGCATGGATCTTGAATTCATGCGCAACGCGATTATCGAAAACGCCGCCATGGGCGCGGGCGTGCGCCCCGCGGAGATCCCGATCCACGACGCCCAATCCACAACCGTCGACGGCCAGCCTGGTGAAACCATCGTATTCAGCGTGAACTTCGACGGGCTCGAGGTCACCTTCCAGAACACCATCGTGAACGCCCCGCACCACAACGTGCAATTCGTCGTCTGGACCATCGGCCCTGAGCTGACCGAAGACGGAAAGGCCCTGCACGAGGCCTTCCTCGACGCACAACGCATCACTTTCCCGGAGGCCAATCAGTGAGCGAGCCCTTCCTCATCGGCGACAACATGACCGGCGGCTACGGGCGCGGCGCCGACATCCTTCACGGCTGCACCATCGCGGTCGAGAAATCCGAAATCGCTGTCATCGTGGGGCCAAACGGCGCGGGCAAGTCCACCGCGATGAAGGCCGTCTTCGGCATGCTGAACCTGCGCGAAGGCGCCGTCCGCCTCGACGGCGAGGACATCACCCGCCTCAGCCCCCAGGACAGGGTCGCCAAAGGCATGGCCTTCGTGCCCCAGACCCACAACATCTTCACCTCGATGACGGTCGAGGAAAATCTCGAAATGGGCGCCTTCCTGCGCCGCGACGACATCCGCACCACGATGGAGCAGGTCTATGACCTCTTCCCGATCCTCAGGGACAAGCGACGGCAGGCGGCAGGCGAACTCTCGGGCGGCCAGCGCCAGCAGGTCGCCGTGGGTCGGGCGCTGATGACCAAACCCAAGGTCCTGATGCTGGACGAGCCGACGGCGGGCGTCTCGCCCATCGTCATGGACGAACTCTTTGACCGCATCATCGAGGTCGCGCGCACCGGGATCTCGATCCTGATGGTCGAACAGAACGCCCGCCAGGCGCTCGACATCGCGGACAAGGGATATGTGCTGGTGCAGGGCAGCAACGCCTTCACCGACACCGGCAAGGCATTGATGGCGGACCCCGAGGTCCGCCGCTCCTTCCTCGGCGGCTAGGGTCGCCGGGAAGACACGACACGAGACCCGGAAGAAATCCGGGCAGGTCGCCGGACGGAAGGCAAAAGCCGCCCGACCGGCAAAACGGGGTGCGGGCCGAAAGGGTCGCGATTGGGTGAGGGACGACAATGATACGCGAGGCGTTGATTCAATTGCTTTTGATGGCACAGTTCGAAACGGCACCGACGGGGGTGATCCAATGCGATTTCCCAGCCGGCACACAGGCGGAAGAGCCGATAGCGATCAGCATTGTCGCCCATCCCTCGCTGCGCGACAGGCCGGGCCTCTTTCGCGCCACGCTCGACCTGAACGGCACCCAAACCGTGGCGGCATCGGTCCAGCCGATCCCCTCGACCGAGGACGACGACGTGGTCATCAAGACCGGCACCGGCAATTCGACCGTGGCCCTTGGCCTGCGTGCCGACGGGCGCGCCGCCCTGGCGATCACGGCCGCAAATGGCGAGGCCACGCGCATCGGCGATTGCCACGGCCAAGCCGCCCACCTGCAACGATGGTTGGGCTCATGACGCA
>JBNKHH010000019.1:0-2792 GCA_050290245.1 Silicimonas sp. | reverse complement strand
GCCCTTCACCTCGACCCAAGCGTCGCCATTGCCACCGTTGACGATGGAGTAGGGGACAAGCTTTTTGTCCTTCTCGACTTCAGGGTCGGTCATGCGGCGGCCGATCAGGCGCTTGACCGCGAAGACGGTGTTGGTGGGGTTGGTGACCGCCTGGCGCTTGGCCGGCTGGCCGACAAGGCGTTCGCTGTCGGTGAACCCGACGACGGAGGGGGTGGTGCGGGCGCCTTCCGAGTTTTCGATGACGCGCGGCTGCGACCCGTCCATGATGGCGACGCAGGAGTTCGTGGTCCCGAGGTCGATCCCGATGACTTTGGCCATATGTATACCTTTCCTTCGGCGATTAAGTGGCGCCAGATCCGATTGCGGCCTCTGGCCCCGATCCCAAGATTTCGGCCGGGTATGGCACCCTGACCGGCTTCGCAGGGTATATAAGGAGGGGCATGGGGCGCTGCAAGCGCTCTGGCAGTAGGAAAAACAGGGAAAATTTGTGGAAAACCGATCCGCGCAATCAAAGCGTGCCGACGCGCCCGTGCCGACCGCTGTCATCAACGGCGCAACCCTGTTTTCTGGGTTGCTCGACGGGGCAGACCAGGCGCGGATTATTGACGATATCCGCCGGGTGGTCACGGCTGCGCCGCTTTTTTCGCCACTGACGCCTTGGGGCAAGCCGATGTCGGTCAGAATGACGTCGGCGGGAAAGTATGGCTGGTTTTCCGACCGCAAGGGCTATCGTTACACAGACCGGCATCCGCAAGGCGGCACATGGCCCCCGATCCCGGCCAGCGTGCTGGATATATGGGGTCGCCTCGTCGGGTCGGAACGGACGCCGGATTGCTGTCTGGTGAACTTCTACACCGACGGCGCACGGATGGGCCTGCATCAGGATCGGGACGAGGCGGACTTTCGCTGGCCGGTCCTGTCGGTCAGCCTTGGTGACGACGCGCGGTTCCGGATCGGCACCACGACGCGCGGAGGCCCGACCGAAAGCGTCCGGCTGCGTTCGGGCGACGTTCTGCAGCTGGGTGGAGAGGCGCGGCTTGCCTACCACGGTATAGACCGGATCATGCCAGGCACATCATCGCTTCTGCCAAAGGGTGGACGGATCAATCTGACCATGAGGGTTGTCGACTAACGCCCGGCCGTCCAACTAAGCGACGCATTTCGACGGGTATAGAACTCGCCCATCAGGCCCAGGATAAGAAGCGCGAGCGTTATATAAAGCGGATAGGTAAGCGACGTTTTCTGCGGGTAATAGTTGATGAACGCGTAACCGCGCGCTTGGTCGATGATATGAAAGAGCGGATTCCAGTCGAACATCTTCAACATCGCATAGCTCAACGTGTTCGCGACGAACATCTTGCCCGAGGCAAACATGTTGACGCGCATATAAAGCGTACGCGCCAGCTTGACGAAGTCCGGCCACCACGGCCGCATGGCCATTACCACCATCCCCACTGCGACACCATTTAGCCAGGAAAGAAGCAAAATGCCCAGGCAGGACACGGGATCGTCAATTTGTATTGGGCCGAAGGCTATATGATAGACGCCGAGTATTACCGTGACCGACAAGACCTGGATGTAGAGTGATGCCAGGGCAGAAGAACAGATCGCCACTGCCGTGTTCATCGGCGCGTGCAGCATCATCGCCGAGGTCGGCCCGTCAGCAGACAGGACAGCCCCCATCGCCTTAGTATTGGCCATGAACAGGAAGATGCCCGACATAAGGTAGACGACAAAATCCCCCCGGATCGCATTGCCACGCATCCCCAGGAAATTGAACATAACATAGAAGACCGCGATGAGCAGAACGGTCTGAAAAATGTTCATTATCAGCCCGACCATCGCGTGACGGTGGGATCGACGGACGGACTGGACGGTACTGTGATAAATCAGTTCAAGAACCAAGAGCGCCGAGTTAAACCCCGATTTCTGTGTCTCGACCCTGAACATCTCTCGCGTCGTTTCCGCTTGTGGTACGTTGCCTCAAGGTTTTTCGCACAGGAATCTTGCCGTTCCTTTAGCGCGCGATCATAAGGTTAACCGCATTTGCGATCAACTGAGCGTATCGGGAGAAACCGTTGGATCATGAACACCTCACCCGCGTGATGCGCCGTCTGGCGCTCGAAGCAGGCGACCGGATCATGGCGATCTACAATGCCGAGGACTTCGAGGTGCGCTCCAAGTCGGATGCAAGCCCTGTGACCGAAGCCGACGAGGTCGCCGACGCACTGATTTCTGAAGGGTTGGCCGAGGCATTCCCCTCCGTTGCGATCGTGACCGAAGAGCAGGCGACGAGCCACGGGCAGGCGGTTTCTACCTTTCTCATCGTCGATCCACTCGACGGAACCAAGGAATTCATCCAGCGGCGTGGCGATTTTACCGTGAACATAGCCTATGTCGAAGATGGCGTTCCTCTCCGCGGGGTCGTCTATGCACCGGCAAAGGGCCGCCTGTTTTACACTCTCCCTGACGGCCGCTCGGTCGAAGAAAAGGGAGATTTCGACAAGGAAGAGTCGGGCGAGCAGGTTGCACTCGGCGTTTCGGTGCCGGACAATCGGGCATTGATGGTCGTCGCCTCCAAATCCCATCGCGATCAGGCAACTGACGACTATATCGGAAGCTACGCCGTGCGCGACATGACCAGCGCGGGATCGAGCCTCAAATTCTGCCTTGTCGCAACCGGCGAAGCGGACCTCTACCCGCGTCTGGGGCGCACGATGGAATGGGATACGGCCGCCGGTGACGCCGTCCTGCGCGGCGCTGGCGGAGAAATGGTACGGTTCGACGATCAC
>JBNKHH010000018.1:0-17248 GCA_050290245.1 Silicimonas sp. | reverse complement strand
GCGCACTTCGACTGGAACCTGGTAAGTGGCACCACCAACACGACGCGAGCGAACCTCGACCGACGGTTTGATGTTGTCGAGCGCTTCGTGGAAGACTTCGACAGGTGCTTTCTTCAGGCGATCTTCAACCCGGTCGAACGCGTTGTAGACGATGCGTTCGGCGACGGACTTTTTACCATCGACCATCAGGTTGTTCATGAACTTGGTCAGAACCCGGTCACCATACTTGGCGTCGGGCAGAACTTCGCGCTTTTCGGCGGCGTGACGACGAGACATCTGGTCTTCCTCTTACTTCGGACGCTTGGCGCCGTATTTCGAGCGGCGCTGCTTACGGTCTTTGACGCCCTGGGTATCCAGAACACCGCGCAGGATGTGGTAACGGACACCCGGAAGGTCTTTCACACGGCCGCCACGGATCAGGACCACCGAGTGCTCCTGAAGGTTGTGGCTTTCACCGGGGATATAGCTGATGACCTCAAAGCCATTGGTCAGGCGCACCTTGGCAACCTTCCGCATGGCCGAGTTCGGCTTCTTCGGCGTCGTGGTATAGACGCGGGTGCAAACGCCCCGTTTCTGGGGGCACTGCTCAAGGTGCAGCGACTTCGAACGTTTGACTTTGGGCTGCCGCGGCTTGCGGATCAGCTGTTGGATCGTGGGCATTGGGTCTTTTTCCCCGTGTTGCAACACTTCAATTTCATGGGGCGCGCGCACCCCGGCTTATTCTCGTGCGAATTCGTGCGTCCACGAAAACGCGATCAACCGCGGAGCTCCCGACCATTTCGGGAACACGCGGTGGGCATCCAGAGGATCGAGGCAAACAGGTCGCCCGGATCGTGACCACTTCATTCTGTAAAGGACGGTGAAACCTGCAGGGAGCCGTCCGAGTGGGCGCCGTATAGAGGGAGTCGTTTGGGCTGTCAACAGCACCCGCCCCCAATGATTCCGGTGTTTTCGCTCATTGATGGAGATCAGCGCTCCAAAGGGTGCTGATCCTATGCTCATGACACCGGAATCGGGGGGGTCAGCCATGAAGGATTCGCTCGCACAACGCAACGACAGGCACGCCGTTCTGCTGGCGGGCGTGCTGTTCCTGAACGCCATCGTTTTCCTCTTCGTGGGCGAGGCGATGTATCGCCCGCACCTTGCGCCGCTGAACCTGGACGCCATCGCGGACAATCGAACGCCCTACCTGACCGGCGTGCTTCTGGAATGGATCGCCAGCGTGCCGCTGATCCTGATGATCCCCGTCCTCCTGTTCCCGATCTTTGCCCGCCACTCAATGCGCGCCGCCGTGGCCTACCTGGCCCTGCGCCTCATGGAGGTCACGCTTCTCAGCATCGCAGACGTCAAAAAGCTGCTGATCCTCGACCTCGCCTCGTGGCCGGACCGCGCCCTGGCCGAAGTGACGGCACAGACCGCCCTTGTCGAAGCCGCTTGGATCGATTCCGCCGGCCTTGTCTATAACCTCGTTTTCGGCGCCAGCGCCCTTGTCCTCTTCCTGACCTTGCTGACCACGCGCCTCCTGCCCCGGCTCATTGCGATCTGGGGTGTCTTTGCCACCATCGTCCTGATGAGCGGCTCGGTGCTGTATCACTTCGGTCTGGTTTCCTCGTTGCTCGGACCCGCCATCTGGGGCCCGATCGCCCTGGCCGAGGTGGTGCTGGCGCTCTGGTTGATCTTCCGGGGGCTCGCCTCAGACGGTTGATCCCGGCGCCTTGGCCGAAGCCCGCGCCGCTACCGCCCGGCTCAGCTCGCGCTCGCGCCACAGCGTGAACAGCCCCGTCGCCACGACGATGCCCGCCCCGACCAGCGTCAAGGCCTCGGGCCACTCGCCAAAGACGATCACGCCCAGGATCAGGGCCACCAAAAGGCTGGTATACCGGAACGGCGCGACGAACCCGATCTCGCCCTCGCGCATCGCCATGACCGAGAACAGGTAGCCCGCCGCGATAAAGGCCAGCGATCCCCCAAGAAAAGCAAGGTCGCGCGATTTCACCGGCTTCCACTCCTCGAACATCACGCCGACTGCGGCAAAGATCAGCACGCCGACAGCGGCCGACAGTGCCACTAGGTAAGACGAAACCTCTCGCGACATCTTGCGCACCACCAAATCGCGTACGGTCACACAGACCACTGCCAACAGCGCATAGATCGACCAGATGCTGAACCCGTCACTGTCCGGTCGCACGATCAGGAAGACGCCAAAAAATCCGATGACGATGGCCGTGAACCTCTGCCATCCCACCGGCTCGCGCAGCACCAGGGCCGCGGCCAGCGTGACCGTCAACGGCAAGGCCTGAAGGATGGCCGAGACATTGGCCAAGGGCATCTTGAACAGGGCCGAGATAAAGAAATACGCCGCTCCGACCTCGGCCAGCGTGCGCACCAGGATCATGTTCCTGTCGGACTTCGATACCCGAGTCCGAAACACGCCCGTCCGCCATCCGACCAGTGCCATCAATGCCGTTACCCCAAGCCCGCGAAGGAATAGGATCTGGAAGAACGGCAGGTGGTCGCCAAGCAGCTTCAGAAAGGTGTCGTTGACCGTAAACCCGGTCATCGAGGCGGCCATCAACGCCGCACCACGCATGTTCGCCGATCCAAGCACCTTCATCGCCCTTTTTTGGTTTCCTGCAACAGGTTTCACTTTTCTTGCCGCAACGCCAGTGCCAGCGAACGAATCCGCTGCTAGGATTTCCGAATATGAGCCCGCATCAGATGGGCATGAGGCAGGATAAATGACGCAGAACACCCATCTTCTGGTGGCGACTGCACGCAACGACGGGCCGACGATCCTCGAATGGGTCGCCCACCACCGTCTGTGCGGCTTCGACCACATCCGCATTCACCATGACTCGTCCGACGACACAACAGGTCAGACCCTGCGCGTGCTCAGCCGCATCGGCGCCATTGACCTCGCCGCGCCCGGCACGGACCTGCCCGAGGCCGACTGGACGCTGGAACTCGACATCGCTGACTGGCTCTGTATTCAGGCTGGAGACGGCAGGCTGGCCGATCTCGTGACCATCGCCCCAGATGGCGCCGCCCTGCCTCGCCGTATCTTCGGCTCGGCGGGCAACACGACGCTGAAGAACGACCTTGTGACCGAGCGCTATACCGCCTGCGCCAACGCCGATAGCGCCGGCGCCCCCGTGCACTTCGCCCCGTCCGGCACTTCGCCCGACCTGTCGTCCGGCGCGCGGATCAATCGCTACACCCTGCGCGACCTTTCCAGCTTCCTCACCCGTACCGACTGGCCAGCCGCGGACGGAGCGACGCCCAACCTGGCGACCTGGCGCGCCTGCGACCTGAACGAGACCACGGATCGGACCCTCGCCGATCGCGGCGCCGCCCTTCGCGATGAGATGCAGCGCCTGGACAACCTTTCAAACGGCCACCTGATGCGCCTGCGCAAACGCGCCATCCGCCAATGGCGGCACAAGGCAGCCGAGATGACGGAGCGCGATGACATCGTCACTCTGCGCGAAGAAATCCTCACCGAGCCGGACAGGCCTGTGATCGAGGGATTTTCCAAGACTCCGTTCCGCCTTCCGGGTACGCAAAGACGCACGCCGGTCTTTTCCAGCATCCGCGCCGGGTTCAAGGAGGTCAAATCGGCGGGCAAATCGCTGGCGCCCCTGATCCTGCGCAAAGCCTGACCGGCGCCATTAGCCCTTTGCCGACCTGTCCTTGGCGACATGGGGTGCCGTCCACGGCACGTCGGCATACCCGGCCTTGGTCAGCACCAGGTAGGCACCGCCGGCAAAGAACAGGAAAAGAGAAAGAAACACGATCCGCATACCGTCTTATCCCGGTGCAGCGCCGCACGTTCAACCGGGCGTTCGTGCAAAAGAAAAGGGCCCCGCGTGCAGGGCCCCTTCCACAAATCTTCAGCGTTTGATCAGTCGCGGCTTTCTGGCGTTTCCACCAGGTCAGCGTCGACCATCTCGCCATCGTCAAAGCCCATGGGAGCAGCCAGCGCCGCAGCGGCTGCCGCTTCGGCCTGTGCCTCCTGGATGACCTTCAGATCGCGCTCGGCGGCGATGCGACGCACGCGCTGCGTGGCCCCACCGGTACCGGCCGGGATCAGACGGCCAACGATGACGTTTTCCTTCAGACCGACAAGCTTGTCCTTCTTGCCCTGGACCGAAGCCTCGGTCAGGACACGGGTCGTTTCCTGGAACGACGCCGCCGAGATGAACGAACGTGTTTGCAATGACGCCTTGGTGATACCCAACAAGATCGGCTCGCCCTTGGCGGGGCGACGACCTTCGGCCTCGGCCTTGGCATTCGCGGCATCGATCTCAGCCTTGTCGACGTGCTCGCCCTTCAACAGGGTGGTCTCACCAGAATCCAGGATCTCCCACTTCTGAAGCATCTGGCGCACGATGACCTCGATGTGCTTGTCGTTGATCTTGACGCCCTGCAGACGATAAACGTCCTGAACCTCGTCGATCATGTAGTCGGCCAGCGCCTCGACACCCATGATGGACAGGATGTCGTGCGGCGCCGGGTTGCCGTCCATGATGTAGTCACCCTTCTGGACAAAGTCGCCTTCGGCCACAGGGATGTGCTTGCCCTTGGGCAGCATGTACTCGACCGGCTCCATCGACTCGTCGGCGGGTTCGATCGTTACGCGACGCTTGTTCTTATAGTCGCGCCCGAACTTCACGTAACCGTCGATCTCGGCGATGACCGCGTTGTCCTTGGGACGGCGGGCTTCAAAGAGTTCGGCCACACGCGGCAGACCGCCGGTGATGTCCTTCGTCTTTGCACCTTCCCGCGGGATACGGGCCACAACGTCACCCGCCTTGACCTCGGAGCCTTCCTCGATCGAGAGAATGGCATCCACGGACATCGGATAGGTGATCGGGTTGCCCTGATCGTTGCGGACCGGCTCGCCATCGGCGTCCTGCAAGAGGATCTCCGGCTTCAGATCGCTTCCGCGCGGCGCAGCGCGCCAGTCGGTCACGATCTTCTGCGTCATACCCGTTGCATCGTCGGTCTCGTCGCGCACCGAAATGCCCGACACCAGGTCGACGAACTTGGCGGTACCCGACTTCTCGGCGATGATCGGCAGGGTATAGGGATCCCACTCGAACAGCTTGTCGCCGCGCGAGACCTTCTCGCCCTCTTTCGGGAACAGCTTGGTACCATAGCCCAGCTTGTGGCTGGCCCGCTCGACACCGTTCTCGTCGATGATGGCAAGCTGCATGTTCCGGCCCAGAACGATCTGCTCACCGGCGGCGTTCTTGATCAGGTTGGTGTTGCGCAATTCGATCTTGCCGTCGGCCGAAGCCTCCAGGAACGACTGCTGACCACCCTGTGCAATACCGCCGATGTGGAACGTCCGCATCGTCAGCTGCGTGCCGGGTTCACCGATCGACTGCGCGGCGATGATGCCGACAGCCTCGCCCTGGTTCACCAGGGTGCCGCGCGCCAGGTCACGGCCGTAGCACATGGCACAGACGCCCTCTTCGGCCTCACAGGTCAGCGGCGACCGGATGCGAACCGACGGCAGCGACGCCTGCTCGATCATGTCGGCCTTGCGTTCGTCGATCAGCTCGCCCTTGGCAACCAGAACCTCGTCGGTTCCCGGAGCCAGCACGTCCTCTGCCGCGACACGGCCCAGAACACGCTCGCCCAGCGACGCGACAACCTCGCCGTCGTTGATCGCTGGCTCAGCGGTGATCGCGTTGTCGGTGCCACAGTCGTTCATGCGAACGATGCAGTCCTGCGCCACGTCCACCAGACGACGGGTCAGGTAACCCGAGTTCGCCGTCTTGAGCGCGGTATCGGCCAGACCTTTACGGGCACCGTGGGTCGAGTTGAAGTACTCGAGCACGGTCAGACCTTCTTTAAAGTTCGAGATGATCGGTGTCTCGATGATCTCGCCCGACGGCTTGGCCATCAGGCCACGCATACCGCCCAACTGTTTCATCTGCGCCGGGGAACCTCGCGCACCCGAGTGGCTCATCATATAGATCGAGTTGGGCTCCATCTCGGCACCCGCGTCGTCCACGCGCATGGCCGAAATCTCGTCCATCATCGCGCCAGCCACGTCGTCCGAACACTTGGACCAGGCATCGACAACCTTGTTGTACTTTTCGCCCTGGGTGATCAGGCCGTCCATGTACTGTTGCTCGAATTCCTTCACCTGCTCGCGGACGGTGTCCACGATCTTCCACTTGGCATCCGGAATGACCATGTCGTCCTTGCCGAACGAAATGCCCGCCTTGAAGGCCTCTTTAAAGCCCGTCGACATGATCTGGTCACAGAAGATGACCGACTCTTTCTGACCGCAGTAACGGTAGACGGTGTCGATGACCTGCTGCACCTCTTTCTTCCGCAGAAGACGGTTCACCAGATCAAACGGAGCTTTTGCGTTCAGAGGCAGCAGTGCACCCAGCTTCATCCGGCCCGGCGTGGTTTCAAAGCGCTTGTACACTTCAAGACCATCCTCGCCGATCTGCTTGATCCGCGCGGTGATCTTGGCGTGCAGGTGCACTTCGCCTGCATCCAGGGCGTGCTGAACTTCATCGGCATCGGCAAAGATCATGCCTTCGCCCTTCATCCCTTCGCGCTGCATCGAGATGTAATACAGACCAAGGATCATGTCCTGCGACGGAACGATGATCGGCGCACCGTTGGCGGGCGACAGAACGTTGTTCGTCGACATCATCAACACGCGCGCTTCCAGCTGCGCTTCCAGCGACAGCGGAACGTGCACGGCCATCTGGTCGCCGTCAAAGTCGGCGTTGAAGGCCGAGCAGACCAGCGGGTGAAGCTGGATCGCCTTGCCTTCGATCAGCGTGGGTTCAAACGCCTGGATGCCGAGACGGTGCAGCGTGGGCGCACGGTTCAGAAGAACCGGGTGCTCACGAATGACCTCGTCAAGAATATCCCAAACCTCGGGACGCTCTTTCTCGACAAGCTTCTTTGCCTGCTTGACCGTCGACGACAGACCTTTGGCTTCCAGCCGCGAATAGATGAACGGCTTAAACAGCTCCAACGCCATCTTCTTTGGCAGACCACACTGGTGCAGCTTCAGTTCGGGGCCGGTCACGATGACGGAACGGCCCGAGAAGTCGACCCGCTTGCCCAGAAGGTTCTGACGGAAACGACCCTGCTTGCCTTTCAGCATGTCCGACAGCGACTTCAGCGGGCGCTTGTTAGCCCCCGTGATGACGCGGCCGCGACGGCCGTTGTCGAAGAGCGCATCGACGGATTCCTGAAGCATCCGCTTTTCGTTCCGGACGATGATGTCCGGGGCACGCAGCTCGATCAGCCGCTTGAGGCGGTTGTTCCGGTTGATGACGCGGCGATAGAGGTCGTTCAGGTCCGAGGTCGCGAAACGGCCACCGTCCAGCGGCACCAGCGGGCGCAGCTCGGGAGGGATCACCGGCACGACGGTCAGGATCATCCACTCGGGACGGTTGCCCGACTCGATAAACGATTCAACGATCTTCAGACGCTTGATGATCTTCTTCGGCTTCAGCTCGCCGGTGGCTTCGGCCAGGTCGGCGCGCAACTGCTCGGCCTCGGCCTCAAGGTCGATGGCGGCCAGCATTTCACGGATCGCTTCGGCGCCGATGTTCGCCGTAAAGGCGTCCATGCCATAGGCGTCCTGGGCATCCATGAACTCTTCTTCGCTCATCAGCTGACCGTATTGCAGATCGGTCAGACCCGGCTCGATCACGACGTAGTTCTCGAAGTACAGGATGCGTTCCAGATCGCGCAGCGTCATGTCCAGCATGAGGCCGATCCGGGACGGAAGCGACTTCAGGAACCAGATGTGTGCAACGGGCGCAGCCAGTTCGATGTGGCCCATCCGCTCGCGGCGGACCTTTTGCAGCGTGACTTCGACACCGCATTTCTCGCAGACGACGCCGCGATACTTCATGCGCTTATACTTGCCGCAAAGGCACTCGTAATCTTTGATCGGGCCAAAGATACGGGCGCAGAACAGACCGTCACGCTCGGGCTTGAACGTCCGATAGTTGATGGTCTCGGGCTTTTTGATCTCACCGTACGACCACGACAGGATCCGCTCCGGCGACGCCAGCGAGATCTTGATCTCGTCGAACGTCTGCGGCTGGGCCATCGGGTTGAACGGGTTGGTTGTCAGTTCCTGGTTCATAAATCAGTTCCTAATTCGGGCGTTTGGGGCGACGTGAAGGGGCGGCCGATTATTCGGCCGCGATCCCCGGCTCATCGTCGTCGTCGTCCCCAACCGCATCCAGGAGTTCCATATTCAGGCCGAGGCCACGGACTTCTTTCACAAGCACGTTGAAGCTTTCCGGTACGCCGGCTTCGAAGTTGTCTTCGCCCTTGACGATCGACTCGTAGACCTTGGTGCGGCCTGCGACGTCGTCCGACTTGACGGTCAGCATCTCCTGCAGCGTGTAAGCGGCGCCATAGGCTTCCAACGCCCAGACCTCCATCTCCCCGAAGCGCTGGCCGCCGAACTGGGCTTTACCACCCAGGGGCTGCTGCGTGACGAGGCTGTAAGGCCCGGTGGAACGCGCGTGAATCTTGTCGTCGACCAGGTGGTGGAGTTTCAGTAGGTACTTCACACCCACCGTCACCTGGCGTGCGAACTTTTCACCGGTCCGGCCGTCGAACAGATCCGACTGGCCCGACTGGTTAAAGCCCGCCTTGACCAAGGCCTCGTTTACGTCAGCCTCTTTCGCACCGTCGAAGACCGGGGTTGCGATCGGAACACCACGTGTGGCGTTCTGGGCAACCTCGACCAGGCGATCCTCGTCCAGACCCTTGATGCCTTCTTCATAGACATCGTCGCCGTAAGCGATCTTCATCGCGTCACGAACCGGGGTCATATCACCAGAACGACGGTACTCACCCAGAGCCTCGTCAATCTGGATACCCAGACCGCGCGATGCCCAACCCATGTGGGTTTCAAGGATCTGACCGACGTTCATACGCGACGGCACGCCAAGCGGGTTCAGAACGAAATCGACCGGCGTACCATCCCCGAGGAACGGCATGTCCTCCATCGGCACCACCTTCGAAATCACACCCTTGTTGCCGTGACGGCCGGCCATCTTGTCGCCCGGCTGAAGCTTGCGCTTCACGGCGACAAAGACCTTGACCATCTTCATCACGCCCGGCGGCAGGTCGTCGCCACGACGGACCTTCTCGACCTTGTCTTCAAAGCGATGGTCCAGGGCGCGCTTCTGCGCCTCGTACTGAGCATTCAGCGCCTCGATCTGCTGCGCCTCGTCCTCTTCGCCGATGGCAAGCTGCCACCACTGGCCGCGCGAAAGCTGCTCATCCAGAAGCTCGTCGTCGATCACGGTCTTCGGCTTGACGCCCTTCGGACCCTTCACGGCGACCTTGCCCATCAGCATGCCACGCAGACGCGCATAGATGTTGCGCTCAAGGATGACCTGCTCGTCGTCCCGGTCACGGGCCAGACGCTCAACCTCTTCACGCTCGATCTGCAGCGCACGCTCATCTTTTTCTACGCCGTGACGGTTAAAGACGCGCACTTCCACGATCGTCCCGAAATCACCCGGCGGCAGGCGCAGGGACGTGTCGCGCACGTCCGACGCTTTTTCACCGAAGATGGCGCGGAGGAGTTTTTCTTCCGGCGTCATCGGGCTTTCGCCCTTCGGCGTGATCTTGCCGACAAGAATGTCGCCCGGTCCGACCTCGGCGCCGATGTAAACGATGCCAGCCTCGTCGAGGTTGCGCAGCGCTTCTTCACCGACGTTCGGGATGTCGCGGGTGATCTCTTCCGGCCCGAGCTTGGTGTCACGGGCGGCGACTTCGAATTCCTCGATGTGGATCGAGGTGAAGACGTCGTCGCGCACGATACGCTCGGAGATCAGGATCGAGTCCTCGTAGTTATAACCGTTCCACGGCATGAACGCGACGACCACGTTCTTGCCCAGCGCCAGTTCACCGATCTCGGTGGACGGACCGTCGGCAACAACCTCGCCCTTCTGAACCGTGTCACCGACCTTCACCAGCGGACGCTGGTTGATGCAGGTGTTCTGGTTCGACCGCTGGAACTTGCGCAGACGATAGATGTCGACGCCCGGATCGCCCGGCTCGAGGTCTTCGGTGGCCCGCACAACAATACGCTGCGCGTCGACCTGGTCGATGACCCCGCCGCGCTTGGCCATGATGGCAGCGCCCGAGTCGCGTGCGACGACCTCTTCGATTCCGGTCCCGACCAGCGGAGCCTCTGCCTGCAAGAGCGGCACGGCCTGGCGTTGCATGTTCGATCCCATCAGGGCGCGGTTCGCGTCGTCGTTCTCAAGGAACGGGATCAGCGAAGCGGCAACCGACACCAGCTGCTTGGGAGACACGTCGATCAAGTCGACCTGGTCGGTCGGCGTCAGCGTGTATTCCCCCGACTTGCGGGTGTTGACCATCTCGTTTTCGAACTTGCCGTTCTCGTCCAGCTTGGCGTTGGCCTGAGCCACGACGTGACGCATTTCCTCGGTTGCCGACATGTACTGGACATCGTCGGTCACCTGGCCGTTCTCCACCCGGCGATAGGGCGTCTCGATGAAACCGTACTTGTTCACGCGGGCAAAAGTGGCCAGCGAGTTGATCAGACCGATGTTCGGACCTTCCGGCGTCTCAATCGGGCACATCCGGCCATAGTGGGTCGGGTGCACGTCGCGAACCTCAAAGCCGGCACGCTCGCGCGTCAGGCCACCCGGTCCAAGCGCCGAAAGACGACGCTTGTGTGTGACTTCCGACAGCGGGTTGGTCTGGTCCATGAACTGCGACAGCTGCGACGAGCCAAAGAATTCGCGCACGGCGGCCGCGGCCGGCTTGGCGTTGATCAGGTCCTGCGGCATCACGGTGTCAATTTCGACCGACGACATACGCTCCTTGATCGCGCGCTCCATACGGAGAAGGCCGACGCGGTACTGGTTTTCCATCAATTCGCCGACCGAACGCACCCTGCGGTTGCCCAGGTGGTCGATGTCGTCCACATCGCCGCGACCATCGCGCAGTTCGACCAGCGCCTTGACACAGGCGACAATGTCTTCCTTGCGCAGAGTGCGCTGCGTGTCCTGGGCATCCAGAGCCAGGCGCATATTCATCTTGACCCGCCCAACAGCCGACAGGTCATAACGCTCGCTGTCGAAGAATAGCGTGTCGAACAGGGCCGACGCGGCCTCGACCGTGGGCGGCTCGCCCGGACGCATGACACGATAGATGTCCATAAGCGCGGTCTCGCGGCTCATGTTCTTGTCTTGCGCCAGGGTGTTGCGGATGTAGGGACCGACCGAGATGTTGTCGATGTCCAGAACCGGGATGTCGGTGATACCGGCGTCGATCAGCTCCTTCAGCGTGCCACCGGTTACGTCGCCGTCCTTGTCGGTTTCCCAGGTCAGCTCATCGCCAGCCTCGGCATAGATCGCACCGGTTTCCTCGTTGATGATGTCCTTGGCGACAAAACGGCCAACGATGTTGTCGAACGGTACCAGCAGATCGGTGACCTTGCCCTCGTCGATCAGCTTCTTGACCGCGCGCGGCGTGACCTTCTTGCCAGCCTCGGCGATCACCTCGCCCGACTTGGCGTCCACCAGGTCATAAGTCGGCCGCGTGCCACGGACTCGCTCGGGGAAGAACTTGGTCACCCAGCCCTTGTTCTTCTTCAGCTTGAACTGAACCGTATCGTAATAGGCATCCATGATGCCTTCCTGGTCCATGCCCAGAGAATACAACAGGGTCGTGACCGGCAGCTTGCGGCGACGGTCAATGCGCGCAAACACGATGTCCTTGGCGTCGAACTCAAAATCCAGCCACGAACCGCGGTACGGAATGATCCGGCAGGCGAACAAAAGCTTGCCCGACGCATGGGTCTTGCCCTTGTCGTGATCAAAGAACACGCCGGGTGATCGGTGCATCTGGGACACGATCACACGCTCGGTGCCGTTCACGATGAACGTGCCGTTCGGGGTCATCAGGGGCATGTCGCCCATGAAGACGTCCTGCTCCTTGATGTCCTTGACGGACTTGGCGCCGGTGTCTTCGTCGACGTCGAACACGATCAGGCGCAGGGTGACCTTCAGCGGAGCTGAATAGGTCATGTCGCGCTGCTGACATTCCTCGACGTCGTATTTCGGTTTCTCAAGCTCGTACTTTACGAACTCAAGCACCGAGGTTTCATTGAAATCCTTGATCGGGAACACCGACTGGAAGACACCCATGATGCCTTCGCCGTCCATCGGCACGGGCTGGTCGCCCGAGTTCAGGAACAGGTCGTATGAGGATTTCTGAACCTCGATCAGGTTCGGCATTTCCAGCACTTCGCGGATTTTGCCGAAATACTTGCGGTAACGTTTCTGGCCAAGATACGTTGTTGCCATGGACGACGGATCTCCGTTTTAATCACGGAAGCAGGGCGGCTGGGCGTCCGCGGCCTGCTCCAGATTTGGATCTCTCCGTTTCCATACCTGAGGAGTCTCCCACGACACCTCGCCCGAAACGGAAGACGACCCCGTCAAAGCAGGACGCGTCCTGCTTTGAGAGGGTTGTCAAATTTGGATTTTCTTCGACTTTGGGCCTGTTAATCGAATCACACGCCGGCTACCTAGCAATCAAACCGCCCGCTTTCAACCTAGAGCCTGAGATTTCCTGCGCATCGGCCTTGAAACCAGCGATGTCTCAGAGGGCCTTTTCCACCGCGTGCGAGACCTTGTTGCAGGCCTGGCCTATACGATCCAGCGCGGCAGCAATCTCCGACTGGAACTCGTCCAGGTTGCGCGCGACCTCCTCGATATTGGTCGTGTCCTCGGTCACCGAGGCGCTTTCGATGCGGCACAAGACCCGCGTGACCGCTAATCCCGACAGGATCCTGCGAAACCGCCCCGTCATGGCGGCGAAGCGCGACACCTCGACCGAAATCTGCTGGAAGCCGCTCAGAGCCTGCTGCTGGAACTGCATCAGGCACCCGCGCAGCACGTCAATTTCACTGCGAAAGGCGGCCTCATCCAGGTCGGTTTCTTCGGTCTCGAACATGGGGATGGCCTCACCGTACATCGCACAGGCAGTGTGGCCAAAGCGCCCGGCGTGGGCGGTATCCACCAGAGCAGACAACCCCCCTGACAGTTGCGCGACCGACGTGCGCAGATCTCCGACCAGCAGATTGTAGTTCCGCGCAACCTCCTGCACCGGGGCGCCACCCTCCTGCAACCGGGACCCGAGAATGTTCAGGTTGTCCGGCGCATTGCTGATCTTCTGGAACAGACTTTCAACCCGCGACACGTCTTCGGCCAACTGGTCCATCGCCCCACTGATGGCCGAGAATTCGTCCAGGTTGGGTGCCATCGCCTGTCCCAAAAGCCCGGCCCGCGCCGCATATTCGGCGCAAAATGCATGGGTCATGAACGCGGGATAGTCCCGAAACCCAAGCGCGTGCACCGTGTCCAGCAGCACTTCCGCCGCCTCTTCCGGAGTGGCGCCCTGGGCCTCGGCCTGCAAAAGCTCGCCGTACAGACCCTCCACCGTGGCCATCAACTCGGTGGTCGGCTTCAACCGAACGGACAGGTAACCACCGTCAACCGGCACAACCACGGCGAACACCCAATAGAACCGCCCGCTGGCCGCCCGGTTCTTGACATAGGCGCCGAACGGACGTCCTGCCTGAAGGGTCTGCCACATCAGCCAGAACGCCGCCTTGGGCATGTCCGGATGGCGGATCAACCGGTGCGGCGCCCCGATCAGCGTATCCCAGTCATAGCCCGACAGACGGCGAAAAACTTCGTTCCCCGTCAGAATCACGCCCCGTTCGTCGGTACGCGACATGAACAGATCCCGATCACAAAACCCCTCGACAGGTTCATCAACGACAGGCTTGCGCTCGTGCTTCACAAATGAGGTTCCCGGCTCTGGCTCTCGGCCGGTGACTAGCGCCCTTTCGTTAGATTTCTCCTAAAGATTCGACCCGGGCGCCCTAGTCGCCATTGATACCGTGGTCCGACGTCACAAGCGCGCGAAACATCTCTGCATGTTCCTCAAGCAGGTCAATCGCGTCGCTGATCTGGTTTTCCTCGGCCAGGCTCAGACCCGGCGGTCCTTCGTCTTCGCAAGCATAGGCCCGCTCGACCAGCTGCGCCAGTTCACCCAAGGACACCTGCAAACTGACCACCGCTTCGAAAATGTCCGCCTTCGTTGCGCCTGGATCTCCAAGGGTTTGTCGCGCGGCAATATCCAGGCAGCGGCTATAGGCATCCAGGATTGGCGCCACACGCCTGTTTTTCAGACAGGCGGCATCGATAGCGGTCGCGTAGCGCAGTCGAAGATGGTGCCGGTCGTCATCGGGATCGGCGCATTTGCGGATCAGCGAAGCCGACCGCTCCAAGCCCAGCTGATCCTTGATGGCCGACTGAATGCCATCCTCACCCAGTATCCGAAATGCACGGCGAACGGCATTGTGGGTGCTTCCCGCTTTCAACGCCTTGGTCAACAGTTACCCCTTCCCGGGGATAGCCCCGGTCGGCGGGCACCATAGCACATCCATCCGAATTTTTTAAGGAACTGTCCAATTCCTACGGCCCGAATGGACAAGTCAGCACCGGGCGCGCGAGGTAATCTCGGGGCAATACTGGATTGGGAGGACACCATGCGCGTCAAGAAAACCACAGCTCTCACGGCACTGCTCTTCGCGTTCGGAAGCCAGATGCCGTCCGCGGGGACGGCAAACGCCCAGTCACTGGATTTCGGCAAGACGCTGTTTCAGCAAAATTGCGCCGCATGCCACGGACCGGAGGGTGCGGGCGACGGTCCGGTGGCCGATTTCCTCGAACCGCACCCAGCGAATTTGACGAAACTCGCAGACGACAACGACGGCGTCTTCCCGTTCAAACGGGTTTGGAACTCGATCGCAACGGGGTCCTATGCCGCCCACGGAACTTCCGAAATGCCGGTCTGGGGGACCATTTTCATGAAAGAGGCCCTGCCCAAAGAGGTCCACCCCGGCATCAGCGCCGAGGCGCTGGTTGAAAGCCGCATGCTGGCACTGACCTACTATCTCCAGTCTGTTCAGCGCTGAAAGTTGCTGTGGCGCAGCCGGCTCTTTTGGCGGTAGGAAAGACCAAGACCATTCTACCGGGTAGTGATCGCCATGGTGGCCCTGCAACAGATCAGGATCATCCCTGCTGTCAGACTGCTGGCAAGTTGCGCTCTGATCGTGGCACCAGCGATTTCGGCGGCCGAAACGGCCCAGCCCCTTGCGGTTCGTCTGCTGAACGCGCGGTGCACCTCCTGCCACGGCCAAACCCTGACGCTGGCCTTCGCAAGCAACGTTCTGGACGAGGGGGGGACCGAGGCGCTGGACAGACTTCTGACCGACCATCACGCCCCTGATGCCGAAGCCCGGTCCGAGATCGTGACCTACCTCGCCCAGCAGGTTTCCGGCGCCGAAGACTAGACGCTATGCCGCCCAGCGAAGATTTCGGACGTGACACGACACAGATCAATGCCTGCCCCCGGCAGTTGCCGGACAATGCCCCATCCATTGCGCCGGACCACAGCGGCGCGATCCACAAAGGAAACCGAAATAAAGGGGGGCTGAATATGGCGGCTTCAAAGAAAACCGAATCGACCGAGGAAACCCAAGCACCGGCGATGCTGGCGGCCATGATGGCGGTCAATCCCGTCGTGACGAAGGATTGGCTCGACATCATGTCGGAAAGCACGCGCTTCATTTCCGACCGTTTGCAAAAAGACCTGGAAACGCAAAAGGCCCTGCTGAAATGCAAATCCCCGACCGAACTGATCGAGGTTCAGTCGGAGTTTTTCAAGACGGCCATGGAGCAATACGCCGCCGAGGCCACGCGCCTGTTCGCGATGATGACCCAGGCTGGCGAGGACACGATCGAAGAGGCCGGCAAAAGCCGCACCAGCAAATACGATGACGTCCCGCTTTAAGACAGGGGCGGTGCAACCATCGCCCTGTTGCCGTTGGTGATCGGCTGTTTGTCAAAGGCTGTCGCCACAAGGACCGTCACCCATTTCCTTTTGCGGCTCAAGGCCGACTTCCAATCGTCGCTGACCAACGACGACCTGTTTTGTGTAGCCGCGTGACAGGCTCCGCCACCCCAGGTGACAAAAAAGGCCGGACGAAACCGCCCGGCCTTTCCCGAAAATCCCGATGGTCGATTACTTGAGTTCGACTTCGGCGCCAGCTGCTTCCAGCTTGGCTTTGATTTCTTCGGCTTCCGCCTTCGGTGCGCCTTCCTTGACGGCTTTGCCACCGGCTTCGACCAGGTCCTTGGCTTCTTTCAGGCCAAGACCGGTGATGGCGCGGACTTCCTTGATCACGTTGATCTTGGACGCGCCAGCCGACTTGAGGATAACGTCGAATTCGTCTTTTTCCTCTTCGGCAGCACCGCCGGCGTCGCCAGCAGGGCCGGCCATCATGACAGCGCCGCCAGCAGCGGGCTCGATGCCGTATTCATCCTTCAGGATGGTTTTCAGTTCCTGGGCTTCGAGAAGCGTGAGACCCACGATCTCTTCAGCAAGTTTCTTCAGATCAGCCATTGTTCTGTTCCGTTTCCTAAGATGTGTTCCAACGTGCGGTAACTACCCCACGCAGGTCTCTCACGCCGCTTCGGCGCGTTCCTCGATTGTCGAAAGGATGCTCGCGATGTTCGAAGCAGGTGCGCCAATCGCGCCGGCGATGTTCGAAGCCGGGGCACCGATGCAGCCGACGATGGAAGCGATAAGCTCCTCGCGCGACGGCATGTCTGCCACAGCCTTGACACCAGCGGCGTCCAGAGCCGTCTCGCCCATTGCACCACCCAGGATCACCAGCTTCTGGTTGTCCTTGGCGTACTTGTCCATGACCCGGGCCGCGGCCGTTGGGTCTTCGGAATAGGCGAAAACGGTCATACCCGTGAGAAGATCAGCGAGGGACTCGTTGGCCTTCCCCTGAAGGGCGATCTTGGCGAGCCTGTTCTTGGCGACGCGAACGGAACCTTCAACCTCACGCATGCGTGCGCGAAGGTCCTGCATCTCGGCAACCGTGAGACCCGCGTAGTGGGCAACCACTACAACGCCAGAGCTTTCAAAGATCTGGCCGAGTTCCTCGACCACTTTCTCTTTCTGGGCTCTATCCACAGTTTCACTCCAATTTTGGAGGTTTTACCCTCCGGCTCAACAATGCCGGGCAAGGTGCCCGACAAATCGGGTCCTTACGGGTCCGTGGAATCGCGCTTCAGGAGGACCTGAAGTAAAATTCGTCTGTTCCCGTCTC
>JBNKHH010000017.1:0-8640 GCA_050290245.1 Silicimonas sp. | reverse complement strand
TCGGCGATGTTGAACAGCAACAAGGCCTGTACCGCGTTGATTTCCAGAACCCCGAGGCGTTCGAATTCATCCTTGATCACATCAAGAAGAAGCCTGTGAAGGCGCTCAACGAGGGAAAGGCTTTCCAGATACTGCTTGGCGTAGCTTTGCGTGCCATCCTGGGCAAGCGGCTGATGAATACTCATACGAAGACTCCGGCTGATCGCTCTGCTCGGAGGGGAGAATTCCACCAAATTTCCCAAGATACCGTTAAAAGGCGCGGAAAATCAGCCGATGCGCAATCGCTCGATCAGGGGAGCGAAACGATCAGGCGGAGCAATCTGCCCGCTGACCCACTGATAGAGATCCTGATCGTTTTCGACCAACAGATCCTCGTAGAGATCAAGGGTCACATCGTCCAAACCTTCGCCTTCGGCATCCCAGAATCGGCCTAGGACGAGGTCCATTTCCTTGGTGCCGCGCCGCCACGAACGGATTTTCAGGCGACGCAGCCGATGATCCCTGTCGTCGCTCATGCGACTTCACTCACTGCCTTCTTCAGATTTTTTTCCAGGACGGCGAGTTTTTCGGAGGCCCCTTGCATCTGCGTGCGCAGAAGGCGCATCTCTGTCAGGATATCGGAGATCGCGACCGGACCGCTGTCAGCGTCGACTTCAACGCCCTGCCCCTCGCCGGTGAGCAGCCACGGCAGCGAGACATTCAGCACCCCTGCCAGCATCTGGAGCTTGTTGGCGCGCGGCTCGCGCAGATCGTTTTCCCAGCCTTCGACCGTCTTCAGGGCAACGCCCAACCGGCGCGCAAGGGCTTTTTGGTTCATACCACGCCCTTCCCGGGCTGCGGCGAGCCGATCGCCGAAAGTCGCGGCGTCATCAGCGTACCAGTTTTTTTCGTCTGTTTCTTCCATCAATCCGTCCAATCGGGTTGCGGGCATGTCAGTCAACTTTTATGTGGCCTTAGCGTCAATTACATTCCGGTGACGACCATGCCTTTCCTTTCTGCGACACTCGACCGCGTCAAACCGTCTCCCACCATCGCGGTGACCACGCTGGCAGCCGAATTGAAGGCCGCCGGGCGCGATGTCATCGGACTTGGCGCGGGCGAACCGGACTTTCCGACGCCCGATCATATCCGCGAGGCCGGCAAACGAGCGATCGACCAAGGTCACACGCGCTATACGGCTGTCGACGGCATCCCCGAACTCAAGGCGGCGATCGTCGACAAGTTCAAACGCGACAACGGGCTGACCTACGAGACAAACCAGATCACCGTCGGCACGGGCGGCAAGCAGGTTCTGTATAACGCATTGATGGCGACATTGAACCCCGGCGACGAGGTTATCATCCCCGCGCCCTATTGGGTGAGTTATCCGGACATGGTGCGCCTGGCGGGCGGCGAACCTGTAGCGGTCGAAGGCGCGTTTCAGACCGGCTTTCGTATCACACCCGAACAACTGGAAGCAGCGATTACGCCCAGAACCAAATGGCTTATCTTCAATTCGCCGTCGAACCCGACGGGTGCCGGGTATTCCCCCGAACAGCTAAAACGCCTGACCGATGTTCTGGAACGTCACCCCCACGTTTGGGTGATGACCGACGACATGTACGAACATATCGCCTTCCCCGGGTTCGAGTTCAAGACCCCGGCACAAGTGGCGCCGTCCCTCTACGACCGTACGCTGACGGTCAACGGGGTCTCGAAAGCCTATGCCATGACTGGCTGGCGAATCGGTTACGCGGGCGGCCCGAAGCCTTTGATCGACGCGATCCGCAAGATCCAGTCGCAGTCGACCTCGAACCCCTGCTCGATCAGCCAGTATGCAGCCATCGCCGCATTAAACGGGCCGCAAGACTACATCGCCGAAAGTTCGGCTGTCTTCCTGCGCCGTCGTGACCTTGTGGTGGCGGGTCTGAACGCGGCCGAGGGCATCGACTGCCCGGTTCCGGACGGGGCGTTCTATGTCTATCCCTCGATCGCGGGGTGCATCGGCAAGACGTCGAAAGGCGGCACGCCGATCACGAACGACGAGGATTTTTCCCGCGCGCTTCTGGAAGAAACAGGCGTGGCCGTGGTCTTTGGTGCGGCCTTCGGGCTTTCTCCGAATTTTCGCGTCAGCTATGCGACCTCGGATGAGGTTCTGACCGAGGCTTGCACCCGCATCCAGGATTTCTGCGCGTCCCTGAGGTAGCGCGACTGAGCGACTGGCGCGAATGCACGCCGACTGTTATCTGTGTGATGACGAGTGGGGACAACGTGATGTCAGGCAACCTGCCGGAGTATTATTTTCGGATCCGCGAGAACGGAGCGGTGGTGTTCCGCGTGGACACCGAAAACCGAATGCGCCGGATCGAGATGAACCAGATTGCCGTCATCAATATCAAGAACGGGCAGATCAAGCCGCATGGCGAGACCGAGTTGACCGACTCCGACACGCGGGCCATCGAGAACTGGCTGAACGAGCGGCGCAAGACGCTTGCAGCGCGCGACATCGAGGACATTCTGCGCACGGTCGATCACCTGAACCTGACCGCGACCTGGGCTCAGCAGAAAGCCACCCCTGAAGAGTTGGAAGCGGTCTCGGACGCCTTGTTGCTGGCCATGCACGATCTGCGAAGCGTCCTGGTCCGCAAGAAGGCGGATCGGTTGATGCCCCCTCGCGAAGCTGCAGAATAAAGGTTTCGCCGCCTGCCGAAGTCCCTTTTTTCGTATTTTCAGCAAGATAAAGCCAGAAGCGGCGGGCGGCAAATACGTATCGGGTTCATGGCTCGTCCACCCAACGGGTTACCTTACCCTTGACGCCTTGCCAGGCACCTTCGACCAACTCCCGCCCCAGAACACGTTCCGGGTTGGTTGGCGGCGGCATGTCGACCCGATCAAGACGCACGAACCCGAAACGGTTGTAGTAGGGGGCATCACCGACAAGCAGAACACGACTCCACCCATCGGCCCGCTCAAGAGCGCGTTCGATTAGGAAGGCCCCAAGACCTTCGCCCTGGTGGGTGGGGTGGACAGCGACCGGACCCAGGAGTAGCGCCGCCTGCCCGCCGACACGCACGGGCCAGAATCGAATTGCGCCAGCCAGAATACCGGATTCGTCTCGTGCCACCAGGCACAGGTTTGCCACCGGATCGACGTCGTCACGAAGTCGATAGGACGACAGTGCCTCGCGCCCCGGCGCGAAGCAGAGATCGAAGAGCGCTTCGACCTCCCACCAGTCGTCTTTAGATTCGGTCTTTAGTTCCACCGGTCCAACTTCCGATTTTCGGCTGGAATCGCCCGTAGCACATGCGATAGGTCGTGTTCAAACGCTGGAGAACAAATGTTTTATCGTCCCGAAGACGGCCACGGCCTGAAACACAATCCTTTTAACGCCATTATTGCGCCCCGCCCTATTGCCTGGATTTCAACGAAGGGTAATGACGGTTCGCAGAATCTTGCCCCCTATTCTTTTTTCAATGCCGTTGCCTACGTTCCGCCGCAAGTGATGTTCGCCTCGACTAGCGCCAAGGAAGACCGCGACGGCACGAAGGACACGGTGTCGAATATTCGCGAGACCGGCGTGTTTTGCGTCAATGTCGTCGAGTACGCCATGCGCCAGGTCATGAACGAGACCTCGGGTGTCTATGGCAAGGATGTCGACGAGTTCGACCTGGTTGGAATCGAGGACGCGCCTTGCGAGACCATCGATTGTTCTCGCGTGGCGGGGGCACCGGCCTCGCTGGAATGCGAGCTGAGGCAGATAGTCAAGCTGCAGGGCGAAGCGAATTTCCTAGTCATCGGTGAGGTGACCGGCGTGCATCTGCGCGACAATTGCCTGAAGGACGGTATTTTCGATGTTCTGAGCTTCCAACCCCTGACGCGGCTGGGGTATCGTGACTTTAGCCGGATCACCGAGGTGTTTTCGCTGAAACGCCCCGGCGAGTGAACCGCGTCAGTTCGTCTTTTGCCGGGGGATGAACGGCAGGGGCAGCGCGGGCACGCCATCTTCGATCAATTTGCGTGCCTCTTCCGGCCTGGCTTCACCATGGATGGCGCGCGTTGGAACCTCGCCCTCGTGCATGGCGCGGGCTTCCTTGGCAAAGCTTGACCCGACATAGTCCGAGTTCTTTTCCACGTGATCACGGATCGCCTGGATAGCCTCGACCACCCGGGGGTCGGGATTGTTGGACATGGGTTGGACCCGCGGAACGGTTTCCGGATCGGACGCAGCCGATCGCGCGGCACGGACACGAGGCGCCATCAGGCTTTTCGAGATGTCGTGCGACTGACAATGCGGACAGGTGACCATTCCAGATGCGACAAGGCTGTCAAACGCATCGCTTGACTGAAACCAGCTCTCAAAGCTGTGGTCGTTGTCGCATTTCAAAGCAAAACGGATCATCTGGCCTTATTCCATGTTCGACACTCTTAGCTATGTCCGTTGAAAAATGATTGCAATCCACCGCCGCAAAGAAGGCATTTTACAAGCGTTTTGGATCAAATCCGGCGATGATTGCCGAAAGTTCCCTGTCATCTGCCAATTCGGCGGCCTTTTTCAACGACATCCACTTGCGTCGACGTTGACCCTTCTCGGGAAAAGAGCCGCGCATCTTCTTGACTCGCAAGGGGAACACCGCAACCACGCAGGGCAAAGGCTCGCGCTCGTCGATCTCCTTGCTATAGCTGAAAATGCCCAGGCAAACTGGTTTCACTTTGCCTTCGACACCAGCCTCCTCCCAGGCCTCGCAGGCCGCCGCATCGGCCGGCGTCGCACCGTTCTTGGGCCATCCCTTGGGAATTATCCAGCGTTTGCGACGACGTGAAGTAACCATGAGGATCTGCACCTCGTTACCCTGCCGCCGCCAGCACAGGGCGCCGAATTGCGTCCGGACGTCGCGTTTTCCACGATCTCTCAGCCGCATGGGCCGCTGTTTTGGACTGCTGATGCTCATATTCTCAAGCGCCTGACAGTGGTCGATCTTGGTGTCGTCACGCCACTATAGCGGAATAATTAAAATTCTCAGCCGCTTGGCAATGCATCACTGCAGAATTTCGAGAGTGCGTGACGTTTCCGTCCGGACAGGAGCTGCGGCGGCCGCCAAAAACCGACGCTAGCGCAGCGCCGGATCATAGCCGCACCTGTCCGGAAATCGCGCGACGCCTTCCAGCACATCATTGGCCAGGCAGCCCGTCAAATGGTCCCAAGGGTTGATTGCGGGAATCAGATTGAAATCACCCTCGCCTTTGAAAAGAATGAAGCTGACAGGCTGCCAAACCGGGTCCGGGCCTCTTCGCGGGCGACCCGGCGCACCATCTCGGCTCAGCCATCTTTGAAGATCACGCCACCAGTCCCCGACCTTTCAAAAGCGCCTCGGGGCCGGGCATGCGACCTCGGAACGCGGTATAAAGATCGGCGGCCTCGACTGACCCTCCAGCGGAAAGGATGTGTGTTTCCAATCGTTTGGCGGTTTTTGCGTCGAATGGATCGCCCGCCTCCTCAAAGGCCTTGAAGGCGTCGGCATCCATGACCTCGGACCACATGTAGCTGTAGTATCCCGAAGAATAGCCGTCGCCCGCAAAAACATGGGCGAAATGCGGCGTGGCGTGGCGCATACCGATGGCGCGCGGCATGCCGATTTCGTCCAGCACCTCGGCCTGGCGCTGCATCGGATCGGCCGGGGCAGAACCCGCGTGAAAATCGAGGTCGACAAGGGCCGAGGCGACGTATTCGACCGTTTGAAAACCCATGTCGTAGGTCGCAGTGGCCTGGACCTTGTCCAAAAGGTCCGCAGGCATTGGCTCACCCGTTTTCGCGTGCGTGGCGAATTCGGATAGAACCTCGGGAACCTCCAGCCAGTGTTCGTACAACTGGCTAGGCAGTTCGACAAAATCGCGTGCGACCGACGTTCCCGAAATGCTTTCATAGGTCACGTTCGACAACATCTGATGCAGGGCATGGCCGAACTCATGGAATAACGTGCGCGCGTCGTCATAAGACAAGAGCGCTGGCTGGCCAGCGGGCGGTTTCGCGAAATTGCATACGTTGATCACGATGGGCGCGACAGCCTTGTCCATGCTGCTCTGACTGCGCAGGGCCGAGCACCAGGCGCCCGAGCGCTTTGAACCGCGCGCGAAGTAATCTCCGATAAACACCGCCATATGCTCGCCATCGCGGGTGATTTCCCAAGCGCGCGCGTCGGGGTGATGCAGCGCGACGTTGATCGGGCGCGCCTCGATGCCGAACAGACGGTTGGCACAGGCGAAGGCTGCCTCGATCATCCGGTCAAGTTGCAGATATGGTTTGAGTTCGGCCTCGTTCAGATCATGTTCAGCCGCACGGCGCTTTTCCGAGTAGTACCGCCAGTCCCAGGGCTCGAGAGGGCCTTCGATTCCGTCCCCATGAAGCATCTCGGTCAGCCGCCCCGCATCTGCCTCGGCGGCTGCCCGCGCGGGTGTCCAGACCTCGCTGAGTAGATCGCGCACGGCCTTGGGCGTGCCCGCCATCTGGGTTTCCAGTTTGAAATCCGCGAAGCTCTCATACCCCAACAACTTCGCCCGCTCTTCCCGCAGGGCCAGCGTCTCGGCCGCGATCGCTCGGTTATCCGTCGTACCACCGTTCGCGCCCCGACTGGTCCAGGCCGTCCAGGCCTTTTTGCGCAACTCACGGTTCGGAGAAAATTGCAGGAAGGGCACGATCAGTGAGCGTGACAGCGTCACGACAGGGCCATCGGCGCCCTTTTCCTCGCCTGCGGCACGGGCCGCGGCGGCGACAAACTCTGGCAGGTCGTTCAAGTCCTTTTCGGACAGGGACATGGACCACTCGCGTTCATCTGCCAGAAGGTTTTGAACGAAATTCGTGCCCAGGACCGACAGCCGTTCCATCACAGCTTTCAACCGCTCGCTTTCCTCGCCTTCGAGCAAGGCGCCCGATCGCACGAAACTGCGGCGGGTCAACATCAGGACACGCGCCTGTTCATCGGTCAGGTCCAACGCATCGCGCCCCTGCCAAAGGGTTTCGATCCGGTCGAACAGGGGCCGGTTCATGGTGATTTCCGAGGAATACGCCGAAATCCGGGGCGAGAATTCACGCTGAAGCTCTTCCAACCGGTCGTTCGAGCAGGTCGATGCCAGCGTGTAGAAGGTCGACAGAACCTTGGACAGGCTCTCCTCAGCTCGCTCAAGCGCCTCGACCGTATTGGCGAAACTTGGAGCGTCGGGATTATCCGTAATCGCAGCGATATTCGCGCGGGCCTCGTCCAGTGCCGCAGTCAGCGCGGGCTCGAAATCTTCGTCTGAAATCTGATCGAATGGGGGGAGCTGAAAATCCGTGCTCCACTCGGAAAGAAGTTCGTTCGTCATAGGGGTCTCCTGGTTCACACCATAGGTAGGCCCGCAGTGGACAGTGTTCCAGTGGTTACGCGCGCGCGCCGCAAACAGCGCAATCCGCACGCCGCTTTACATTGATGACCCGTGTATCGGCGTAAAGCGCATCATAGATCATCAATCGGCCTCGCAAGGGGTCGCCGGCGCCCGCGATCAGCTTGATGGCCTCAACCGCCATCATCGCCCCCATCACGCCGGGCAAAGGCCCAAGGACTCCACCCTCGGCGCAGCTGGGAGCAAGCCCGTCGGCCGCCGGTTCGGGAAACACGCAGGCATAGCAGGGAGCGCCACTGGCAGGGTCGAAGACGCTGATCTGGCCTTCCCACTGCGTGATGGCCGCCGAGACAAGCGGAAGCCCCGCCGCAACGGCTGCTTCATTGACCAGATAGCGCGTCGCCACGTCGTCCGTTCCGTCAAGGATCAGGTCGTAATCGGCGAAAAGGTCGGCCGCAATCTCTCGGTCCAGACGGCGACAATAGGGCCGGACGGTGATGAACGGGTTCTGCGCCGTCATTGCTTCTTTGGCGGAAAACACCTTGGGCATGCCGATGCGCGCATCGGTGTGAATGACCTGACGTTGCAGGTTCGAGTTTTCCACCACGTCGTCGTCGATGACGCCGATGGTTCCGACCCCGGCTGCCGCCAGATACTGCAGCGCGGGCGCGCCCAGTCCCCCTGCCCCAATGACCAGAATGCGCGCCTCTTTCAGGCGCTTCTGCCCCGGCCCGCCGATCTCGCGCAGGACAATGTGCCGGGCATTGCGTTCAAGTTCGGACGATGACGGCTTTTCAGAGGCGCGAACCGCCGGCTGCGCGCGGGCCTTCAGGCGGCGCACGCCGCGCAAATAGGCCCAGGCTGCCACGACCAAGCCGCCCACGGTCAGCCATTCGCCCGCCGATCCGCCCGTTGCCGTACGCAAACTGTTGCCAGCAGGCAAGACGAGATGCGACAGCACCACCCCGGCATAGAGTGTCCCGATCATGGCAAAGCGCATGGACGTCGGGGCCTTCAGCGCGGCCCCGAGCAGCCAGAGCGCTGTTGCAAGGATCAGGACCAGAGCCATCAGCCGCGCCCGGTCGACCCAAAGCCGCCCACACCCCGGTCGGTCTCACTCAGGGCCTCGGCGACTTCGAATTGCGCCTGCACCACGGGGGCAATCACCGCCTGGGCAATACGATCCCCATGGGCGATGCGGATCGGCTCGTCACCGAGGTTGATCACGATCACGCCCAAGGGTCCGCGATAGTCACTGTCAATGGTGCCCGGCGTGTTCGGCAGGGA
>JBNKHH010000016.1:0-6353 GCA_050290245.1 Silicimonas sp. | reverse complement strand
ACCATCGATCATTGGCAGCTTGGGCTGCAAAAACAGCTCCGGCGAAAAGTGGCTGAGTGCGTCCTCGGAGACAGGTGCAACAAGGGGCGAATGAAACCCGGCATGACCCGGCAATCGCATCGGAAACCGATCCCGCTTGGGTACAGCGGCCTCGAACGCGGCCAACCCGGCTTCGTCGCCTGCCAACACCAGTGTGCCGCCAAGATCGATGGACCGGCGCAAGACATGCCCCGGCTGCGCGTCGATCTCATGGACAAGCGCCAGTAGTTCGGATTTTGCCGTTCCGTTTGGCATCCAATCCTCGCCCATATGGGGATAAAGGACCTGCCCTCCGGCGCCGTGGTCGTGCATCCTGCGGCCCATCGTGGTGGTGATGTCAAACCCGTTCTCAGGCGTGACGGCCCCACCACAGGCGAGCGCGGTGTACCAGCCCATCGAATTGCCGGTCACGGCGACGATCTCGATATCCTCGGCGATGCAAAGAAAGTCGCCATAGCTCGCCGCGAAGATAAGGGCGGAGGCATTGTCGCCCCGGCCGTGCTTCGCGGCGGAAAACCGGGGGGCGCCGTCCAGATCGCTGAGTGGTTCGGCGCCCGCCGCGACACGCGCCGCATCAAAAGATTTCATCAGGGCCGCGTCGGGAAAGGTCCGCGCAAGCGTGCCAAGCTCGGGTTTGTTGTAGGTCCCGCGACCTGGGCAAATGAGGACAGCAGTTGTCATTTCAGCAACCCCCGCGCGGCTTCGATGATGCTGTCGCGCGACGGCATGGTTGCGCCATAGGCCGGACCGGTGGCGATGAAGCTGTCCTCGGCGGCCAATCGCGTGGCAGGCAGCCCGGCATCCGCGAGCGCCGTCATGATGGCCTCCGAGACGCCGCCCGTCCGACGTGTTTCATCCACGACAAGAACGCGTTTGCAGGGGCGCACCGCGTCCAACATCGCTTCGACCGGAAGCGGGTTCAGCCAGCGCAGGTCAATCACGCGCGTGCCGCTCCCCAACTCTTCCTGCGCTTGCCGCGACAGGTAGTACCCGTTGGCAAAGCTGATGATGGCCAGATCCGTGCCATCGCCGCTCTGGCCGATTTCGCCAAAGGCGGCGCGGTCCCCCGGCTCAGGATAGACCCCCATCCAGGCGCGATCACCGTCAGCCAGGTCCCGCATCGGGTATAGCGCGATCGGCTCCAGAAAGACGACCAGACGCTGCTCTTCCCGGGCCAGCCTGACGCATTCGCGCAGCATGCGGACCGCATCCGGCCCGTTCGACGGGCAGGCCAGGATCAGGCCGGGAATATCCCGCAGTACCGCAACGGAATTGTCATTGTGGAAATGCCCGCCAAAGCCCTTCTGGTAACCAAGCCCCGCGATGCGTACGACCATCGGATTGGTGTACTGGCCGTTCGAGAAGAACGGCAGCGTCGCCGCTTCACCGCGCAGTTGATCTTCGGCGTTGTGCAGATAGGCAAGGAACTGGATCTCCGGCATCGGCAGAAAGCCGTTATGCGCCATCCCGATCCCGAGGCCGAGGATGGATTGCTCATCCAGCAACGTGTCGATCACGCGGTCCGGGCCGAAACGCTTTTCCAGCTTTTGCGTGACACCATAGACACCGCCCTTGCGACCGACATCCTCGCCCATCAGGACGATTTCCCGATGCTCAAGCATCAGATCATGCAGCGCCCAGTTGATCAGCCGGCTCATCGGTTGCGGGTCGCTTTGGGCGGCCAGGTCGCTTCCCAGCAATTTCGCGCGTGCGGCCGCTGTCGGACCGTTGGAGGGCTTGCAGTCGCGAGGGGGCGGGATCAGGCTTTCCATCACATCCGGGGCCGATTTCAGCCTGGGCCGGGTGATGACTTCGCTGGCGGCCCGCGCCACCCGCTTCCGCGTGTCGTTGTAGATTTCCAGCGCGGCGTCGCGGGGCAGCGCACCCGCCGCATCGAGCAGTGCTGCCGACATGATCAACGGGTCTTGTGCTTCCTCCGCCTCGACCTCGGCCCTGGGCAGATAGGCTGTCGCGACATCGGCGCCGGCATGGCCATAAAGACGCACGGTGCTCAGGTGCAGGAACGCGGGCTTGCGGCGGGTGCGAACATAGTCCGCGGCAGCGCGCGCGGCGGCAAAGGTGTCGAATATGTCCCGGCCGTCACAGGCAAAGTACTTCAGGCCAGGTCGGGCCGAAAAACTGGCCGAGATCCAGTTCTTCGGTGTCTTCGTTGAAATCCCGATGCCGTTATCCTCGCAAACAAACAAAAGCGGCAGCGGGATCGACTGAAAGCTGGCCCAGGCGGCGGTATTGAAGGCCCCCTGCGCGGTCGAATGGTTGGCCGAGGCATCGCCGAACGAACAGACCGCGATCGCGTCGCGCGGCCATGCCTCGTGCTCGGGCGCATGGCGCTTGGCCGCTGCGATGGCATAAGCGGCGCCCACGGCCTTGGGCAGATGGCTTGCAATCGTCGATGTCTGAGGTGGAATATTCAGCGCCTTGGAGCCAAGCACCTTGTGCCGACCGCCCGAGATCGGATCCTCACTGGAGCAGGCGAAACTCAGGAGCATATCCCACGTCACGGATTGGCCGGGCACTTGCGACGCGCGCGCAATCTGGAACGCGCCATCGCGATAGTGCAAAAAAGCCGGATCGGATGGACGCAGCGCCTTTGCGACAGCCGCCATTCCTTCGTGACCGGACGAACCTATCGTGTAATAGCCCTGTCCCGCCGCCTGCATCGACCGGCTTTCCAGATCCAAGGCACGGCTCAGAACCTGTGCGCGGTAGACCGCGACGGCGTCTTGGGGTGGCAAACCTGCCGTTGGCGAAACCGACGGGAAGTCGCCGGTGGCAACGCGGCGGCGGAAATTTTCCTCGACGATAGCTGCGCGATCCATGGGTCAGAAAAACGCCTGAAGCCCGGTCTGGGCGCGCCCAAGGATCAACGCATGCACGTCGTGGGTTCCCTCGTAGGTGTTCACGGTTTCAAGATTGATCGCGTGCCGCATGACGTGGAACTCCTCCGATATTCCGTTTCCGCCGTGCATGTCGCGGGCCTGCCGCGCGACATCCAGCGCCTTGCCGCAATTATTCCGTTTGATCAAGGAAATCATTTCCGGCGCAGCCTGGCCAGTATCCATCATCTGACCAACCCGCAAGGCGGCCTGCAGACCCAGGGCGATCTCGGTCTGCATGTCCGCCAGCTTCTTCTGGAAAAGCTGCGTCTGCGCCAGCGGCCTGCCGAACTGTTTGCGATCGAGCCCGTAGTTCCGGGCACGGTGCCAGCAGTCTTCGGCGGCGCCCATCGTGCCCCAGGCGATCCCGTACCGGGCGCGGTTGAGACATCCGAACGGTCCCTTCAACCCCTGAACGCCGGGCAGCAATGCATCGTCGCCGACCTCGACGCCTTCCATCACGATCTCGCCCGTGACCGAGGCGCGCAAAGACAGTTTCCCGCCGATCTTCGGCGCACTCAGCCCCGTCATCCCCTTTTCAAGGACAAAGCCGCGGATCTTGCCGTCGTGGCTGTCGGATTTTGCCCAAACGACAAAGACATCGGCAATCGGCGCGTTCGAGATCCACATCTTGGACCCAGTCAAGCGATAGCCGCCGTCGATCTTCTCGGCCCGTGTCTTCATGCCCGCAGGATCAGACCCCGCGTCCGGTTCGGTCAGGCCGAAGCAACCGATCAGGGACCCGCTGGCCAGGCCGGGCAAATACTTCTGTCGCTGGGCATCGGTGCCATAGGCGTCAATCGGGTACATCACCAGAGACGACTGCACGGACATCATCGAACGGTATCCGCTGTCCACGCGCTCGATCTCGCGAGCAACCAACCCATAGGTGACATAGTCGGCCCCCAGGCCACCCAGGTCATCTGGGATCGTCACGCCCAAAAGCCCGGCCTCGCCCATTTCGGCGAAGATCTCGGGCTCCACCCGTTCTTCCGCGGCGGCTTTTGTCACCCGTGGCATCAGCCGGTCTTGCGCAAATGCGCGCGCCGCATCGGACAACATGCGCTGATCTTCGGTCAACTGGTCGGTCAGGCGAAAGGGGTCTTCCCAGTCAAAGCTGCTGAGGTCTGGGCCAAAGCCTGCGGCTGCGGTGTCTTTCATTTTTCATTACCCTCAAGGAATCTGCGAATGCGGCTCAGACCTAGGGTCAGGTCCGAGTCTGAATAGGCAAAGGACAGGCGGAAATGGCCGGGCAAGCCAAAGGCGCGCCCCGGCACAACCGCCACCCCCGCGGTGTTCAAGAGATCGGCGCAAAACGCGCCATCATCAACGCCCGGTGCCGTCGGGAAGGCATAGAATGCCCCGGCTGGCGCCGCGCAGGCAATCCCCGGCATGTCGTTCAATGCCTGAACAACAAAGTCGCGGCGTTTTAGATACGCCGCGCGCCTCTCGGACAAGAGCATCCGGTCCCCGGTCAGCGCCGCAAGCGCGGCGGCTTGGGACACCGACGAAGCGCCCGAGGTCGATTGGCCCTGCACGGAGGTCATCGCCTTGATCAGCCAGGCGGGACCGACACCCCAGCCAATGCGCCACCCGGTCATGGCCCAGGCTTTCGAGACGCCCGATACGATAAGTGTCCGGTCCGCAAGATCGGGAGCCGCGGCTGTGAAACTGGTGAAACGCTCAAAGCTGAGATGAGCATAAATCTCGTCGGAGATCACGCCCACATGCGGGTTGTTGCGCAGCACCTCTGCCAGTTCACCAATTTCCCTGGCGGTATAGATGGCTCCAGACGGGTTCGACGGGCTGTTCAGCATCAGCCACTTTGTCTTTGGCCCCATGCTTTCGGCTAACTGGCCGGCCGTCAGCTTGAAATCCTGCTGCATGGGACATGCGACAATCACGGGGCGCCCTCCGGCCACTCGGACCATATCCGCATAGCTCGTCCAGAATGGCGCCGGCATGATGACCTCATCGCCCGGATTGACCGTGGCAAGCAGCGCGTTCGCCAGGACCTGTTTCGCCCCGGTCGAAACGATGACCTCGTCGATCTCGCGACCGTGTTCCCGCGCAACGGCCGCGCGCAACTCCGGCGTGCCTTTCGTGGCCGTGTATCGCGTCTGGCCATCGCGTGCGGCGGTGAACGCGGCCTCAATCACGAAATCGGGCGTCGGAAAGTCCGGCTCCCCGGTCGACAGGGCGATGACATCCACGCCTTGCTCGCGAAGCCGCGCGGCGCGTTCGGAAATCTGGACAATCTCCGACAGGTCCAGACTGTCCAGACGATCTGCGCCCGACAAGGTGCTGTGTTGCAAGTCTTTCATCGCGTACTCCGGGTTTGCCGAAGAGTACGCTCTTGTTTCCTGCATAAAAATGCATGATTTTATCAGTTACTCATGACTTATAGGTATTGAAATGCTACCGTCATTCGCCGTCTTGCGCAGTTTCGAGGCTGCCGCCAAATACCAGAGCTATACGGGTGCCGCGGAAGAGCTGCGCATCTCGCAGGCCGCGGTCAGCCGCCAGGTCAGGGAACTGGAAGAGATCGTCGGTACGCAGTTGTTCCGCAAGGAGGGGCGGGGGGTGGCTCTGACGGCCGCGGGGCTGGCACTTGCCGCCGAATTGCATCCGGGGCTTGAGCGTCTGCGCGATATTGTCCACAAGGCCCAACGCGCCGGCGACGCGGGGCAAACTCTGACGGTCGCGGTGCTTCCGACATTTGCATCGCGGTGGATGGCGAAGCGGCTGGGCGGTTTTCGCAGGTTGCACCCGCGCGCCCGATTGATTGTGAAAAGCCGCTCAGAGCCGTTTGATCTGGTACGGGAGGGTGTCGATGTGGCGATCCATTTTGGCCAGCCGGACTGGATCGGCGGCAAATTGACGGAGCTGTGTCCGGAAGGTCTTGTGGCCGTGGCCTCGCCGGCGATGGTCGAGGAAATGGAGATATCAAAGCCCCGACATGCCGAAAGGCTGCCGCTTTTGCATTTGATGACCCGCCGCTCTGCCTGGCCGGAGTTTTTCGCGGAACACGGCCTTGAACCCGGGCGGGCTGTTGCAGGAGATGCCTTCGATCAGTTTTCCACCATGATCGCCGCGGCGATCGGAGGGCTTGGAGCGGCAATCGTTCCAAGCTACCTGATCGAAGCTGAATTGGCTCAAGGCACGCTCGTGGCGTTTGGAGAGCCCAATGCCAGCCGGGCTATGTATTACACCGTAGTCCCCGCCGCCATAGATAATCCTTTGGCGCAGGCGTTTTGTGACTGGATCAGGCAAGAAGCCCAAGACTCGACTAGGTTGCATCCGCCGGTTGGGTAACTCGACCCCGTCGACTTCGCCAGGACCGGCGACCCGGTCGCAGCCGTGACCGCCCGGAAATCGATCTGGATAGGCTCGATGACTGCCGCAGCACGATCGCCC
>JBNKHH010000015.1:0-55756 GCA_050290245.1 Silicimonas sp. | reverse complement strand
GGCATCGGCAGGCCAAAATCCCGATGCTTCTCGCGCAGGCGGGTGTCCGACCGGATCATGTTCAGCGCCTGGTTGGCGGCCATTCTGGCGATGAAGGAGGATGGCGATTTTACGGCGTCGTGCGAGACGCCCAGCCACCTTTCCATGGTCGATTGCGCCGCATCCTCGGCTTGCCAGGGCACACCAAGGATGCGGTAGGCAACGCCAAATGCAATGTGCCAAAGCTGGTCAGGAGAGGGCATTTCCATCTTCCGTCTGATTTCTCCAGTCTGCCTTCTGTCGCCGCAAGGGTCTTCCCAGATGGAAGGGCAACCCGGGCCAGCGCGCTTCGAGGAAGAGTAACCTGAACAGCAGCCAAATAAAGAACTGCCGTAAGCGGTAGCCGGCACGGCCTGTGAAATAGGGCGCATAGGCCCGATCAAACCGCATGTTGCCATAGGCTACAGCTGCTTGCCCAAGCCCGATCGCCTGGCCCCAGGTCCAAAAACCGAATTGGCGCGGTGCCCGCCCTGCCAGGTCATCCAGGATCATGTCGGCAACATAGGCGCCGCTGGCGAGAGCAAACATCACCGACATGCGCGCCGGCGCACTCCACTCGAGCTCAACAAAGCAACTGTCGCCGGCGGCATAAACGGCGGGTGAACCAAGTGCGCGCAGGAACCCGTCTGTCCGGATCCTGCCGTCGGGCGTTACCGGGAACCCGGACTTTGCCCACATCGGATCGACTTCAAACCCGGTAGCCGTGATGCAAAGGTCATGCGGCACCTCTCTGTCTGCCAGAGAGGCTCTTTCCGCGTGGATTCCCGTGACGCGCGCATTCTCAATGACCTGGACGCCGGATGCCTCAAGCGCGCGCCGCACTCTTTTTCGGACGGGATCAGTCAGTTGGCTGCCAATCTCACCAGAGGACAGTAGCGTTACAACCGCATCTGGCCGCTCCGCGATCTCGGCGGCAATCTCGATGCCGGTCGCGCCGCCGCCGACAACAGTAACTCGCGGCGCCTTTAGTGCCGACAATTTGGATCTGATAGAGGAAGATGTGGCCCCGCCGTCCGTGTCGATGGCAAAACTGTGTTCTGCCTGCCCGGGGATCACCTGCATGCAGGTTCGTGACCCGCTCGCGACGACAAGGCGGGTATATCCGACCGTCTCTACTTCGCCCCCGGCGGTACGAAGAGTGACCTGGGCGGAAGCACTGTCCGATGCAACGACTGTTGCCTCGAAGAAACGAACGCCCCGCTTTTCGAGAAGCGCAGGGATGTCGAAGCTCCGGATCAGGTGTCTGGGTGTGTTCACAAGTGCTTCGTGCAGACGCAAGCGCTCCACGAACACAGCGCGTGGATTCACCAGTCCGACGGACAGAGTCCGCGACTTACCCGAGAGACGCAAGGCGCAGATCAAGCCCGCATAGCCTCCGCCAACGATCAAGACGTCCAGTTTTTGCATGTGTTGGTCTCCTGAAATCACAGCGATTGCCAGGAAGACACCGAAGCCTGAAAAAACGTGACAGCGTGTCGTCACAAATCCGATTTAATCTGCGGCCGCCTCTGAGGCTTTGTGGACCGTAACGGCGCGAGCCCTGTCGTTGACCGACTGCCGTCAGTTCTTCGACATGGTCGATGCAGGGCATTTCCGCTGAGGTGTTACCCGTCTCTTTCCATGATCCACTCGACCTCGGGCGCAGGTACGAACCGCCATTTGCGTAGAGGACCCGCCATGACGTTCAAATAGTACATCTCGAACCCGTATGGCGCGTTGCAAGGATGGTGGCCGCGCGGCACCAGCACCACGTCGCCGTCCGACACCGCCATGGTTTCGTCCAGACCGCCGTCGTCCGTATAGACCCGCTGAATGCCAAAGCCGGATGCCGGATTCAGGCGATGGTAATAGGTCTCCTCAAGGTAAGTGATGCGCGGATAGTCGTCTTCGTCGTGGCGGTGGCTCGGATAGGACGACCAATGACCCGCCGGAGTGAAGACTTCGGTCACCAAAAGCGAGTCGGCGTAGTCTTCGTGCTCCATGGCGATGTTGTTGATGTGGCGCGTGTTGGTGCCCTTCCCGCGCGTGGTCAATTCGATGCCGCCAGGGCCGATCCGGCGCGCCTCGTGGCCGCCCCTACCGGGCGCCGTACAAACCGCGATCACGCAGTCAGTTTCGGCGGTGGCCGTCCAGTCGGTGCCGTTCGGCAGGTAGAGGCAATGGGGCGCCGTCTTTTCAAAGACATTCATGCGCTCGCCGAGGACTCCCCAGTCCTGCCCTGCCCCGGTGATCGCGGCTTTGCCCTCGACCATGACCAGGATAACCTCGCGGTCGCCCGTGGCCTCGGCGACGGTCTCGCCAGCGCGCAGACGGTACAAGCCGAACCCCACATAGCGCCACCCCGCGCTCTGGACCGTAATATCGTGAACCTTGCCATGGGTTCCGAAAGGCTTTCTCAGAAGGTCGGGCATTGTTTGGTCCTTTTCGGGGTCGATAGTCTTCTGTCAGGCCGTTTGGCGAGCCTCGAGCGCGGCGAGTGTCTCGGCGAAACGCGCGGCGGTCCAGCCTTCGACCAGCGCGCGGCGCATGATGTCTGCCTGACTGGCCGGGGCGTTGCCGCCGACCGGCGGGTCTGTGTCCAGGTTCGTCGGGAAAGGATAGCCCTCGGCGCAGGCGGCAATCGCTGCGTCCACTTCCCCTGCCCCAAGACGCCCGCCGTCCTTCAGCGCGACAAGTTCGGGGAAGAGCGCGATCGACATGGCCCGTCGGTCGACCACTTCCATCGCGCGCCCGAAGGCCGAGGAAATCTGCAGGAGGTTCGCCATGCGATCAATGCCCGCGCTGCGGTTTTCTCCGGCGGCGTGAAAGAGCGCGGGATTGAAGAAAACGACGTCGCCCTTGGCAAGCGGAAGTTGAATGTAGGTTGCCTCGAAGTGGTCGCGGTGGCCTCCGTCGTGAAAGCCAAGGTAGCCGGGTTCGTACAGCTGCGAAAACGGCAATAGCTTGGTCGGCCCGCTTTCCACCGGCATATCACAGTGGGCCACAGCACCCTGCAGTGTCAGGGTCGCTGTCACCAGATGGGCGTGGACCGGATAAAGGGCGCAGCCTTGAGCGCTCTGGAAACCAAGGTGGTAATCTCGGTGCGCGCTTTGCGCCTTGCCGCCCGGGCGCACCTGATTGACTTGTGCGGTCATCTGGTAGTTCGGACCAAGCCAGGCCTCGGCCGCGGCTGCGATCGCCGGGTTGCCATAGTAGAGCGCGAAGCCTTCGGGGTCTTTCAGGCATTGCTTTTGCAGCGAGTTCCAGATGCGGTCGTTAGCGCCCGAAGCGGCGAAATGGTCACCCTTGCCCGCGCCGCCGGTACGTTCCTCGACAATGATGTCGTTGAAGACCTGCGTCGCCCGGTCGATGACCGACCCGTCGTCATAGGCGCCTTTCAGCGCGATAGCCCCCGCGGATTTTCCCAGCACCCAGCCCCATTCCGAGAGCAGCGCGCGGCGTCTTTCAGGGTCGGACAGGGTATCATCAAGCGCCTGCACGTCATAGATCGGCACGTTCTTTTCGACGGCCACGGCATGGGGCACGGACGCGGCATCGAGGGTCCGCGATGTCAGGCGCTTGAAAGCGTCCAGGTCGCAGGACGCCGCATCGAAGTAGCCGGTTCGGTTTGTGCTCATGGGTCCCGCCGGTAGTTTTCAGGATCAAAGATGACGAAGAATTCAAAGGCGCAATACAGCGCGATCATTGCGAAAATCACCGCCCAGCCCGTGTTGCCGGTACTGTATTCGAACACGCCCCATCCTCCTGTCGCGGCACAGGTCGCGACGCGGCGCGACATTGGCAGGAAAAAGGGATGGCGGACATCCAGCAATTTCATCGACTAAACCTCGATTCCCAGGCCCGCATTGCGGCAGACCTCGACAATGTGATCATAGCCCATCTTGGAATAGTCATAGGGCGCCGCCTTGGCCGGATCCTGCTCGGCTTCGACGACGATCCATCCGTCATAGTCCATGGCCTTGAGCCGGTCGGTCACAGCCTGGAAGTCGACACAGCCTTCCGGATCGCCCGGCACGGTAAAGGCCCCGGCGATGACACCGTCGAGAAAGCTTTTGCCATTGTCGCGGATCAACTGCGCCACGTCCGGGCGCACGTTCTTGAAGTGGACATGGCGGATACGGTCACCCCATTTGTCCAGCGTGCCCATCACGTCGCCGCCGCCAAAATGAAGGTGGCCCGTATCGAATAACAGCGTGACTTCGGGGCTTGTCGCCTCCATCAGCCAGTCGACATCATCCTGGTCCTCGATCATTGAGCCCATGTGGTGGTGATAGGCAAGTGTCATGCCCGCGCCCGCCATCCACTTGGCAACTTCGCTCAGCTTTCGGCCATAGGCCTGAACCTCGTCGCGGCTCAGCTTGGGGCGGTTGGCGACGGGCGTGTCGATCTGGCCCTGCACGGTGTTCGAGCATTCGGCATAGACCAGGCACGGAGAATTCAGATCAATGAACTGCTGCACCTGCTGACCAATGGCGGCAATTTCGTCTTCCACCGAATTCACCATCAGGCTGCCCGAGCACCAGCCGCCGCAAAGCGCGATGTCTGCCGCATCGAGGTACTTGCGCAGGCCCTCGGTGTCTCCCGGCATCCGCTGGCCGCGCTCGACACCGGTATAGCCGATCTCACGCGATTCCTTCAGCGCCTGTTCCATGGTGTAGGCGGCCGTCAGGTCGGGCAGATCGTCGTTTTGCCAGGCAATGGGAGAGATCCCGATTTTCACGCTCATGGTGGTTTGTCCTTAGTCCGCGCGTTGCCGCTTCTTGTTTTCAATGTAGGCTTTCTGGGCCTTTGTGACCTGTTCGCGCTGGCTGACCTCGGGGACGGCAACCTCCCACCAGGTTCCGCCGTAGGGGGTCGAGGGGTATGGATCGGTGTCAATGACGATCACGTAAGGGCCCTTGATCGTATCCCGTATTGCGAGTGCTTCTTCCAGTTCCGCGATCGAACCTACCTTGGTGCTCGTCGCCCCCATCGAGGCCGCGTGGGCGGCAAAGTCGATGGCCGAAGCGGTCTCGTGAACGGCGTGCTCCAGGAGGTTGTTAAACTCTGCCCCGCCGGTGCCCATCTGGAGGCGGTTGATGCAACCAAAGCCCCGGTTGTCGGTCACCACCACCGTGAAGTCGATGCCCATCATCGCCGCCGTTGCCATCTCGGAGTTGGCCATCATGTAGGTGCCGTCGCCGGTAAAGCAGATCACGTCGCGCTCGGGCTCGGCCATCTTGATCCCCATTGCACCGGCGATCTCATAGCCCATACAACTGAAGCCGTATTCCATGTGATAGCTGCCCGGACGGCCGGCCTTCCACAGCTTGTGCAACTCGCCCGGCATGGTGCCCGCCGCACACATGGCAACTGTGTTGTCGTTCGCCGCCCGCTGAACTGCGCCGATCACCTGCATGTCCGTTGCAAGCGCGTTTGTGTTCTCGGGCGCGTCAGTCAGTGGATCGACCTTGGCGAACCAGTCCGACTTCAGTGCCTCACCCGGCACCTCGGCGCGGTAGGCACCGAGCGCTGCCGTCAGCTCCTCAAGCCCCACCCGCGCGTCTGACTGTACCGGCATCGCGCCGTGCTTTTCCGCGTCATAGGCTTGCACGTTCAGGCTCACGATCCGCCGCTCGGGGTTGGCAAACAGCCCCCAGGACCCTGTCGTAAAGTCCTGGAACCGGGTGCCAATGCCCAGAACCAGATCCGCTTTCGCGCAGACCTCGTTCGCCGGCTCGCCGCCGGTGACGCCGATGGGACCAAGGTTGAGCGGATGATCCCAGGGGAGCGCCGATTTCCCAGCCTGCGTTTCGGCGACCGGGATGCTGTGGGTTTCGGCAAAGTTCTTCAGCGTCTCGCAGGCGTCGGCGTAATGCACCCCGCCGCCCGCCACGATGACGGGCCGCCTGGCAGCACGCAGCGCTTTGGCGGCGCGGGCCAGTTCATCGGTGTCGGGCCGAATGCGACGGCGATACCAGACCTTCGGCGCGAAGAACGACACCGGGTAGTCAAAGGCTTCGGATTGCACATCCTGGCAGAAGGCAAGGCAGACAGGGCCGCAGTCAGCCGGATCGGTCATGGTGCGGAAGGCCCGCGGCAGCGCCGTCAAAAGCTGCTCGGGGCGCATGATCCGGTCGAAATAGCGACTGACCGGTCGGAAGACGTCGTTGGCGCTGACCGTGCCGTCGCCAAAGCTTTCGACTTGTTGCAGCACCGGGTCGGGGCCGCGGTTGGCAAAGACATCGCCCGGCACAAAAAGGACAGGCAGGCGGTTCACATGCGCCAACGCCGCTGCCGTCACCATGTTGGTCGCGCCCGGCCCGATCGACGAGGTCACCGCCATGGCGCGCCTGCGTCCGGACTGCTTGGCAAAGGCGATTGCAGCATGGGCCATGGTCTGTTCGTTGTGACCCCGGTAGGTCGGCAGGCTGTCCTGTGCATGATACAGGGCCTCACCCATTCCCGCCACGTTGCCATGCCCGAAGATCGCCCAGCACCCCGCGACAAAAGGCTCGCCCTCTGGTGTCATCTGAGACCCGATGTATCGCACCATCGCCTGCGCGGCGGTCAGTCGAATCGTGTCGCTCATTGCGTCTCTCCCTTTGTTTCGTACCCGCGCCCTGTCCAAGAGCGCTTAGCCTGCCACTTCGGCGACCCTGACGACACGCCCTTCAGCCACTGACAACAGCGCTGCCTCGGCCAGAAGCAGCGCCTTCAGGCCATCTTCGCCGGTGGTGGGCGTCGGAGCACCCTCTGCGACAGCGGCGACAAACGCGGCGATTTCGTTGGCATAGGCCGCAGTATAGCGCGACATAAAAAAGTTCAGCAGCGGCGGCGTCGTGATCCCGCTTTCGTCAGCAAGTTCGACATTGGCCTCGGCGGTGTTGCGGGCCGCCACCATGCCTTTCGAGCCAAGCACCTCGATCCTTTGGTCGTAGCCATAGGCAGCCCGGCGCGAGTTCGTAATCACACATTGCTTGCCGCTGGCCGTTCGCAGGATGACGTTGACGCTGTCGAAATCGCCCAGCTTCCCGATCTCGGGATCGACCAGCACCGATGCCGCTGCCTGGACGGTTTCAACCTCTTCGCCCAACAGCCAGCGGGCAATATCGAAATCGTGGATGGTCATGTCGCGGAAAATCCCGCCCGAGACCTTGATGTAGTCGGCCGGCGGCGCGCCCGGATCGCGCGATATCACGGTGACCATCTCGACCTCACCGATGCGGCCCTCGTCGATGGCGGATTTCACGGCCATGAAGTCGGGATCGAAGCGGCGGTTGAAGCCGACCATCAGCGTCGCCCCCTCGGCCTCGACCGTGGCAAGGGCGCGCTTCACACGCCCGACGCCCAGATCGACAGGCTTTTCGCAAAAGATCGCTTTTCCGGCCCTGGCGAATTTTTCGATCAGGTCAGCATGGGTATCGGTGGGGGTGCAGATGGCAACGGCATCGACGTCATCGGCGGCGGCGATATCGTCGATCGTGCGGATGTCGCAGCCGTAGCGGTCGGCAACGGCCTGGGCAGCCTCGGCGTAGGGATCAGAGATGGCGACAAGTGTGGCACCTTGGGCGCCGGCGACAGCGCGGGCGTGAACCTGGCCGATGCGGCCTGCTCCGAGAATTGCAAAACGTACGGTCATAGATGATTTCCCTGGGCAACGGTGTCCTGCAACAAGAGCGACGCCTGGCATGGTGTTTGTCTGATCGAGAGATGGCCAACCGCGGCAAGGGGAGTGCTGCGGAATCTGTCGCCAGCCAGAACGGCAAAACAGTCTGAACGCGTCATCTTGCTCACTTGTTCCTCCCAGCCACCACTGCGCGGCTCCGGGCAGCCGTGGATCTGGATCGAACGATGATACCGACACCCCGGTGGCGTCAATCACAGGCCCGGAATTTTCCGCCATTCATGACGGTTTCCAATCATTCACGATGATGCTTTTTCGTCATTCAAAGGATCTCTGGAAGAATGATCTTCGGGTCGAGGAAATGCTGGCCGACCACGCCGTCGTCCCCACCCGTAGCGGAGCGGATCATCCCCTCGGCCATCTCGCGACAAAGCTCGCGCAGTGGCGTGGTGATCACCATCTCGGCAAAACCATCCACCAGGGCAGCTCGGCTTTCGGCGGTCAACTCGTTCACGACAAGAGAGACGCGCGGCACATCGTGAACCTCGCGCAGGGCGGCCAGCGCTCCCTCCATGCCGCCGCCCGCGACATACAGGCCGCGAAGGTCGGGATGCCGGCGCAGGAGATCCAGCGTGGCCTCATAGGTCACCTGCCGCGTCTCGAGGTTGACAAGCGTGTCCAGAACCGTGAACCCCGATGCCTCCTCGCGCACGTAGGACCGAAATCCCACCTCGCGAAGATCATGCCCGTGCCAACGGTTGCCACCGACAAAGATCGCCAGCTTTCCGGGCGATTTCGCCGTGCGGGTGATCATCCAGCCTGCGACACGACCAACCTTCATGTTGTTCAAACCAAAGTAGTTCTTGCGAATGCCCTGCGCAAAATCATTCAACAGCGAAAACACGGGCACGCCCTGGGCCGTCAATTCTTCCACCACCGCGTTCAGGCGCCGGTCGTTCACCGCGACACAGGCGATGGCGTCGCAGCTTTTGCCAAGTTCCGCCATGAGCTCGGCGAATTCGTCCGGCGATTGCGACGCTGCGAACCGGATGTCCACACGCGCGCGCACGTCGGTGCGCGCTCTTAGAGCGTCTTCGATCTCGCGGGCAAAGTTCTGATAGAATTCCTGCGACCGCTTTAGCAGGACAAAGCCGAACCGCACCTCCGGCAAGCCAATATCAAGACGCTTTTGAAACAGGCCGTGCCCGTGATAGCCGATGCGATAGGCGGCGTCGGCGATCTTGCGGACCGTGTCATCGCGCACGACGCCACGACCGTTCAACGCCCGGTCGACGGTGGTTACGCTGACGCCCGCAGCCTGTGCAACGTCCTGCAATGTCGGTCGATTGGCCATCTCTGCTCCCGATGATGTGATTTCGTCATTCTAACACAACCCATGTCGTTGACGAGACCGGCCGGACGCAAGCCTTGGCCAAAAGAAAACGGCCGCACCCGAGGCGCGGCCGTATCCGAATTTTGCCCGATATGGCGATCAGCGCTTGGAGAACTGGAAGCTCTTACGCGCTTTCGCTTTGCCGAATTTCTTCCGCTCGACAACGCGGCTGTCGCGGGTCAGGAAACCAGCGGCCTTGAGAGCCGCGCGCAGCGACGGATCATAGAGCTGCAGTGCCTTCGAGATGCCGTGCTTGACCGCACCGGCCTGACCCGAAAGACCACCGCCCTTGACCGTTGCCTGAACGTCGAACTGGCCGTCGACCCCGGCAACCTGGAACGGCTGGCGCAGGATCATCTGCAGAACCGGACGTGCGAAATAGGTGTCCAATTCCTTGCCGTTCACGGTGACCTTGCCCGAACCGGGCTTGATCCAGACGCGAGCGACAGCGTCCTTCCGCTTGCCGGTGGCATAGGAACGGCCGAGATCGTCACGCTGAGGTTCGCGCGAAACAGCGGTTTCGGTCGCCGGAGCATCGGTGGCTGCGGCGTCCTCGCCTACGACGTCTTTCAGATCGTCGAGCGTCTTGATGTCTTCTGCCATGTCGATCAGCTCCGGGTGTTCTTCTTGTTCATGGATGCGACATCCAGAACAGTCGGGTTTTGCGCTTCATGCGGGTGCTCGCCACCGGCGTAGACGCGAAGATTGGTCATCTGCTTGCGGCTGAGCGGTCCGCCCGGCAGCATGCGCTTGACGGCCTGGGTAACGACCCGCTCGGGGTAGGCGCCTTCCAGGATCTGGCCGGTAGTGCGCGACTTGATTCCGCCCGGATAACCGGTGTGCCAGTAGTTATGCTTGTCGCGCTTGTTGCCCGTCACCTGCACCTTGTCGGCGTTGATGACGATAACATTGTCGCCCATATCCATATGGGGCGTGAAGGAGGCCTTGTGCTTTCCGCGCAGGCGCATGGCGACGATCGAGGCGAGACGACCCAGCACGACGCCCTCGGCGTCGATCAGGATCCACTGCTTGTCGATGTCCGCCGGAGTAGCGGTGAACGTCTTCATAATATCTGCCCAAGTTAGGGGGTTTCGTCGGATGGGCGGGTTTTACGCGCTTTCTGCCGATAGTCAACAGGCTCGAGTACCAATTTATTGTTTTATAACAGTGCTTTATAATTATGGTATTAAAATACCCCACTTCTACCAGCAGGAATAGGGCAACATTGCCAAAAAAAATCATAAAAATATCCAATGAAGACTGCGATCCCACCCGATTCAGGGGGTAGACCAGTATTTGTAACACGTTTTGTTCGAGTAACCGAGTAACTGAGTAAAGGTAAACACAATGGGTACAAGTATTTTTCTGCTTTTCGTCGCAATGGGTATCACCTTCGCATCCGCAGCCTACGGGTTTGGCGGCGTCCTTCCGATCATGCTTGCCACATCGGTCGCAGCCCTCGCGCTCAGCGCCCTCGGCCATGCCGTGATGCGCCGCGCGCCCGAGCTCGCCGCACAGGTGGACACGGAACTGGCCTGATCAAAAGGCGCGCCTTCGGCGCACTCCATGCTATCAAGGCGGCCATCGGCCGCCTTTTTTGCGTATTTGGAGCAAGATAAAGATGCCATTGCAGAACCGGGTCCTTGCCACGGGCGAATTTGTCGCCGATCCGGCGCGCGGCCTGTTCATGGGCAATCGCGGCATCCTGCACGACGACGCGCGCAGGATCGACCGCGCGCGCTGGCGGCACAAAGCATGGATCATCTGCGCCCTTACACACAAGGACTGGCATCGCCGCGTCATGGCGCCGGGTCAGTATACCGAGTTGTTCTTTCTGGACGAAGCAGTGGCGCTCGCAGCCGGGCATCGGCCCTGCGCGCTGTGTCGTCGCGAGGCTTTTGCCGCATATCGTCTCTCTGCGGGGGTGACCGGGCGCGCGGCGGAAATGGATGAGCAGTTGCATCGCGAGCGAGCGATCCCGCGCTTGTTCGGGCAGCGGCGCATGGATGCGCGGGCGGAAGACCTGCCGGACGGAGCTATCATATTGGCGGGAGGTCCAAAACTCGTTCTGGGCGATGCCGCGCGCCCGGTTGGTGCCGCGGGTTACGGTGCACGCGAAACCAGGCCGGACGGGATCGTGAAGGTTCTTACCCCACCGACCAGCCTCGCGGCCTTGCGAGGCGGATATCGGCCGGTGCTACACAAATCAGCCTGAGGCTTTTTCCTCAAGCGTCAGCCATTCGTCCTCGGCGGCGGCAAGTCGCATCTGGCGTTCGCTGAGCGCCTCGGTGGCCTTTTGAAACTTGACAGGCTCACGGCTGTAGAGGTCGGGATCGGAGAGAAGTTCGGACAGCTTGGCGATTTCCGCCTCGATGCGAGCTATCTGGTCGGGCAACTCCTGGAGCCGGTGTTTCTCGGTAAAGCTGAGACCGTTCGCTTTGGGTTTTGCCGCTTCGGTTGCCGGTTTTTCGCGCTTCGTTTCGGTCTGTGCCGGTTCTTCAAGCAGTTTGCGTTTCGGGGCATAATCCGACCAGCCGCCCGCGTGGATCGTGATGCGCCCCTGCCCTTCGAAGGCGACCGTGGTGTCGGCGACCCGGTCGAGGAAGTCGCGGTCATGGCTGACCAGCAGCACGGTACCGTCGTAGTCGGAGAGAATTTCCTGAAGCAGATCAAGGGTTTCGATATCGAGGTCGTTGGTCGGTTCGTCCAGCACCAGCACGTTCGACTGCCGCGCCATGATGCGGGCCAGCAAGAGCCTTGCCTTCTCGCCGCCCGACAGCGCGCGCACGGGGGCGCGGGCTTGGGCCTCGTCGAAGAGGAAGTCTTTCAGGTAGCCGACCACGTGGCGCGGCGTTCCGCGCACCATGACCTGGTCGGCGCGCCCCGAAACACGCATCTCGCGGTCGCCGGTCAGGTTTTCCCAAAGCGACAAATCGGGGTCGAGGGCGGCGCGGCGCTGATCAAAGACCGCTATTTCGAGGTTGGTGCCGAACGTGACCGTGCCGCTGTCCGGCTCGGTCTGCCCGGTCAGCATGTCGATCATCGTCGTCTTGCCGACACCATTGGGACCCACAAAGGCAACGCGGTCGCCGCGCATGATGCGGATCGAGAAGTCGCGGCAAATCAGCTTGTCACCGTAAGACTTTGAAATTTCTTTGGCCTCGACGATACGCCTGCCGGATTTCGGCCCGGAGGACAGGGCCATGGCTGCGGTCCCTTCGCGCCTGATCTGGGCGGAGCGTTCGGCGCGGAGCTCTTGGAGGGCGCGGACGCGGCCCTGGTTGCGCTTGCGGCGTGCCGAGATGCCCTCGACGGCCCAGCGAGCTTCGGCCTTGATCTTGCGGTTCAGCTTGTGACGGGCGAGGTCTTCCTCGGCCCAGACCTTGTCACGCCAATCCTCGAACCCACCGAAGGAGCCTTCTCGGCGGCGCACCTCGCCCCGGTCGATCCAAAGCGTGGCTTTCGTCAAGGCGCGCAGGAAAGCGCGGTCGTGCGAGATGGTGACAAAGGCTTGTTTTGTCTCGGAAAGTCGTGCTTCCAGCCAGGCGATGGCCTCGATATCGAGGTGGTTGGTTGGCTCGTCCAAGAGCATCAGGTCAGGTGCCTCGGCAATCAACTTGGCGAGTGCAGCGCGGCGACGTTCACCTCCGGAAGCGGTTGCAACTTTTTGATTTACATCGAATTTCAACCCCTCAGCGGCAGCTTCCACACGCCACAGCTCGGATGGGGCGAGATCGCGGAGGGCAAAGTCGCCAAGAGTCTCGCACCCCTCCATATCAGGTTCTTGCTCCATGTAGCCGACGCTGTCACCGGGAGACAGGACGCGAGCACCGGAGTCCGGCTCAACAAGACCCGCCATGACTTTGAGTAGAGTGGATTTTCCGGACCCATTGCGCCCCACGAGCGCGAGACGGTCGCCCTCTTGGATAGTCAGCGAGAGGTCGTCAAACACCGGGTCTCCGCCAAAGGTCAGCGAGATGTCGGAAAGCTGTAAGAGGGGTGCGCGCGCCATGATGGCGAGGTATGCCGGGTCCGGGGCAAGGTCAACTGGGGTGAAGAGAAAACCGGCGTCGGTGTCACGTGGGCTCTGCGTCGGAAACCACGGTGCGCGATGAATGTGCGCCCTACCCGGCCACCGCCCTGAGTGCGCGCGCACGTCCGGGCGGGATGGCCCGGATTTCGAGCCCGGTGAAGACATGGAGCGTGTTCATGTCGCGATCAACCACGGCGTGATCCGAAACCCAGCCCCCCATGGTCAGGTAGCTGCGCAGCAGGGGCGGCATGGTCTTCAGCGCCTTCACCCGATCCGGTGTCCGGCGCAGACGCTGAGCAAAACGGAAGACGTTCGGTGCCTTGATCCGGGGCAGCCAGCGTTTTGGCGCAAGATGGCGGTCGCGCAGCATGGCGAAGGCGTCGGCGTAGGCCTGCGTGTCGGTGCCGTGGAACGAAGAGCAGCCGAAAAGCAGTTCGACCCCTTCGCGGTCGACGTAGGCCGTGATCGCCCCCCATGCAGCGCGCAGGACGTCGGGGTCGCGCAGGCCCGGCTCGACGCAAAATCTGCCCATTTCGACGATGGGGCTGTCATAGCATTCGAGCGCATCGAGTTGGTAGAACTGGGCCGAATAGCTTTTGGCGATCTCGGCGCCCGATGCCATCGGCAGAAATCGGAAGGTAGCGACCAGCCGGCCCGTCTCGACCGATTCAATCAGGACATGCTGGCAGAGCGCGTCGAAACTGTCCTGGTCCCGCCCCCCTGCCCTTGGTGCCGCACCGCTCTCGGCAATGAAGGCGCGATAGCGCAGACGCTGCGCGGCTTCGAGATCGCCGGGGGTCTCGGCCAGACGGGTCCGGTAGCGCATTCGTGACCGCATGGGGCAGTTCTCCAGTATTGGTGACAGCGGTTGCGTGACCTAGATATTGTCACGACCAGCATGTCACGCAAGTTGTGACACCAGCACTACGGGAGAATGACATCTTGGATAAAGTGGTGAAATCGGATGCCGAATGGCGCGCCCAACTGGATGACCTGGCCTTTAAGGTCTTGCGAAAGCACGGCACCGAGCGCGCCCATACCCACGACAACTTTCCCAAGCAACCCGGCACGTTTTCCTGCAAGGGCTGTGGTGCGCCGCTGTTCGATCAGGCGCACAAGTTCGAAAGCGGCACCGGCTGGCCATCGTTCTATCAGCCGCTGGATCCGGAGATGGTCGGCGAAAAAGATGACCGCAGTTTCTTCATGCGCCGCACCGAAGTGCATTGCAACCGCTGCGAGGGGCATCTTGGTCACGTCTTCCCCGACGGCCCGAATCCGACGGGTCTGCGCTATTGCATCAATGGCGTGGCGCTGGAGTTTCAGCCCGAAGAGGACTGAGCCAGGGCAAGCTCTTATTCGCCGCCACCCAACAATTCGCCGGGATTGAAATTCCCCAGATTCGAGAACAGCTGCCGCAGGAAGCCGATGCCTTGCGTGTTCGAAGTGGTAACCCGACGGTTGAGGCGCACGACCCGGCCCTCGTCCAACCCGAAGGTTTCGACGTTTGCGACACGCCCCCGTTCATCGAAGGTCACCGCCACGACTTCGCGATCAACTTCCCTAGGTGCCCGCCAGAGCATCCGTTCGTAGTCCGAGCGGACATAGTACCAGCCCGCATCGTCGACGATGCCGCGTGTTCCTGGCAGACCAAGGATTCGGCTGACCGTTTCCTTGGTGTCCTGACCCACGACGATTTCATCGAGGAGAGCTTTTTCAGGAACATAACCATGGCTGTTGGTCATGGGAGCACAGCCCGACAGCAGGGCGAACCCGACGATCACGAGACCTGTGCGCAGTGACTTCATGGCTCCCACCTCTTGCCAAGCGGCGCCGTGCCGCCTAGCTGGCATAGCCAGAGAAAGCCGCAGGTTCAAGGATTTGCTCATGTCCGACGACAATCACATATTAAAGACCTCGGGCCTGACGCGGGCGCGCAGCTTTGCGCTGAAGCCCGATGCCGACATGCGGAGCGGGTTGGCCGGGACGCTTGGCATTTCCGGCATTCGTAAGCTGGCGTTCGAAGGCGAGATCGCTCCCGACGGCGCGCGCGACCTGAAGTTGATCGCCAAGTTGGGTGCAACGGTGGTGCAGGAATGCGTCGTTACCGGTGCGCCGGTAGTGACGCGCATCGACGAACCGGTGGTGCGCCGCTATCTGGCCGACATGCCCGAGCCCGACGCCGAGGAAATGGAGATGCCCGAAGACGAGACCGCCGAGCCCATGCCCGCAGCCGTGGACCTGGAGACGGTGATGGCCGAGGCGCTTGCCCTGGCCCTGCCGGACTGGCCCCGCGCGGAGGGTGTCGATCCTGTGGACATCTCGGTGACAGAGCCCGGAAAGACACCGATCAGCGACGAGGACGTCAAGCCTTTCGCTGCCCTGAAATCTTTGCGCGATCAGCTGAATAACGGCGACGTTGACGAGGGCTGAATTGTCGCTTGCGTTTCAGTGGAATCGCAGTATGTTCCCGGCCTCATTCGAACAATGGGTTGGACATGGGACGCGGCAGCGCGTAAGACCTGTTTGACCTGAAATCTTGGGGCACGGCCCCTCAGTAACGACCGAGGATTTGGACATGGCTGTCCCTCAGAATAAAGTCACCCCGTCCCGCCGCAACATGCGCCGCGCGCATGATTCCCTGACGGCTGCGAACCCGGCCGAGTGCCCGAACTGCGGCGAGCTGAAGCGCCCCCATCACGTCTGTGGCGCTTGCGGGCATTACGCCGACCGTGAAGTCGTTGCGCAGGCCGACGAGATCGACCTGGACGACGACGCGGCGTAAGCGTCCTGACGCGCCGCGGCGATGACGGAGCTTACCGATCAGACCACCGGCGCGAAAAAGCGCACCACGATTTCGGTCGACGCCATGGGCGGAGACCTTGGGCCGGCGGCAGTTGTCGCCGGCATTGACAAGAGTGCGCGCAAGAATCCCGACATCTCCTTCCTGGTTTTTGGCCGTGCGGCAGAGTTGGAGCCGTTAATTCGCAAGCGCAAGCTTTTGGATCGCTGCGAAGTTCGTGACACGGCCGAGGTCGTGCGCATGGACGACAAGCCGAGCCACGTGATGCGCAACGGCAAGGGGACTTCGATGTGGGGCGCCGTTGACGCGGTAAAGGCGGGCGAAGCGGACGCGGTGGTCTCGTGCGGGAACACTGGAGCACTGATGGCCGTGTCGATGTTGCGGCTGAGAAAGCTGCCCGGCATCGACCGGCCGGCGATTGCCTGTCTCTGGCCGTCACGTAACCCCGGCGGATTCAACGTGATGCTGGACGTGGGCGCCGATATCCGCGCCGACGCCAAGGACCTTTTGCAGTATGCCCGCATGGGGGGCAGCTATGCCCGCAACGGTCTGGGACTGGCCCGCCCGCGGATCGGTCTGTTGAACGTTGGAACCGAAGAGAACAAGGGCCGTCCCGAGATCAAAGAGGCCCATGACCTGATCGCCGAAGCGGCCGAGCGCGCCGAGATCGAGTTCGTTGGCTTCGTCGAGGGCGGAGACATCCCCTCGGACCGGGTCGATGTGATCGTGACCGACGGCTTTACGGGCAATGTCGCCCTGAAGACCGGCGAAGGAACCGCCCGCCTGATCCGCGAGTTGCTGCGCGAAGCTTTCCGAGCCACGCCCCTCTCCAAGATCGCTGCCCTTCTGGCGGTCACGTCGTTGCGGCGTTTGACCAAGCGGATCGACCCACGCCGCGTCAACGGCGGCGTTTTCCTGGGCCTGAACGGCACTGTTGTCAAAAGCCACGGATCAGCGGACGCGACAGGCGTGTCCTCGGCGATCAAACTGGCCTTCCGGCTGGCCGAGTCGGGGTTCAACGAGCGCCTTGCAGCACGGGTTGCATCCCACGACGCAGACGGGCAGGATGCAGTTCACGAGACCGCCGGAGCGGCCGCAGACGAGCAGGAAAAATGACAACACGCGCTGTCGTGCGAGGCGTCGGGCATTATCTTCCCGACCGGGTGGTCCCGAACTCGGAGTTCGAGGGCTCGATCGAAACATCGGATGAATGGATTCGGGGCCGGACGGGAATCGAACGCCGCCATTTCATCGCCGAGGGTCAGACCACTTCAGAGCTTGCCGCCAATGCCGCCGAAAAGGCGCTGTCCATGGCCGGCCTCGAAGCAAACGACATTGACGCGCTGATCGTCGCCACATCGACGGCCGACCTGACCTTCCCGTCCGCCGCCACGATGGTGCAGGATCGCCTGGGAATGGAGCGTGGATTCGCCTTTGACATCCAGGCGGTCTGCGCGGGCTTTGTCTTCGCACTGGCACAGGCCAATGCGCTGATCGTTTCGGGGCAGGCGAAACGGGTGCTCGTGATCGGTGCCGAGACCTTCAGCCGCATCCTGGATTTCACCGACCGCGGCACATGCGTGCTCTTCGGTGACGGTGCGGGCGCCCTGGTCCTCGAAGCGGCAGAGGGTGACGGGACGAACGCCGACCGCGGCATCCTGGCGACCGATCTGAATTCGGACGGGCGATTCAAGGACATTCTTTATGTCGATGGCGGTGTGTCGACCCAGTCCACCGGGCATCTCAAGATGCAGGGCAAGGAAGTTTTCCGCCACGCCGTCGAAAAGCTGGCCCAGACCGCCCATGCTTCGCTGGACAAGCTGGGGATGACGGCTGAAGACGTCGACTGGATCGTACCCCACCAGGCAAACCTGCGCATCATCAAGTCGACCGCCAACAAGATGGGGATCGACATGGACCATGTCGTGGTGACAGTCCAGGATCACGGCAACACCTCGGCGGCTTCGATCCCGCTTGCGCTGTCTGTCGGCGTCGAGCGCGGTCAGATCAAGGAAGGTGACCTGCTGGTGACCGAGGCCATCGGTGGCGGGCTGGCCTGGGGTTCGGTCGTCCTGCGGTGGTGATGCACGGAGGCGGCCCGTGAGCCTCCTCAGGATTGACAACAAAACCGCGCGGCATGTCTGGCTGGATGCCCAGGGCCTTTCCGAAACACCGACAGGACCGCTGGAGCTGGCCAGCTTAATCCGTGACCTCGGCTTTATCCAACTGGATTCGATCCAGTTCGTTGCCCGTGCCCACCATCACATCCTGTGGAGCCGGAACCAGAACTATCGCGAACCGATGCTCGACCGGCTGATGTCTCGGGATCGCGGGATTTTCGAGCATTTCACCCATGATGCCTCGGTCATCCCGATGGAGTTCCTGCCTGCCTGGGAGCGGCAATTCCGGCGGAAGAAGCAGGAGCTTGACCGCAGCGGGTGGATGAAGAACCTGCCCGATGCGGAAGGGCGCCACGAGATCAAGGAACGCATCCGCGCCGAGGGGGCCCTGTCCACCCAGGCCTTTGACACCAAAATCGAAGGGCGGAAACAGATGTGGTCTCGCCCGCCGCACAAGCTGGCGCTGGATTACATGTGGTACACGGGCGAGCTGGCAACCTGCCACCGGGTAAATTTCACCAAGTTCTATGACCTGGCAGAGCGGATCTTCCCTGCACCGCCGCACGAGGTCGCCCTGCCCGACCAAGAACAGATTGATTGGCTGTGCCGAGGGGCGCTGGACCGGATGGGGTTCGGCAGCGCCAGCGACATAAAGAATTTCTGGGATGCCGCCAGCCTGCCCGAGGTGCGGGACTGGATCGCGCGCAGTGACGTCGTTCCGGTCGAGGTGGAAACGGCATCGGGAGACTGGGTCCAGGCACTGGCCCTGCCTGATATCGGCGAGCGCCTGGACCGGCTTGCGCCGCCAACGAGCCGTCTGCGCATTCTAAATCCCTTTGATCCCGTGATCCGCGACCGCGCGCGACTTGGCCGTCTGTTCGGCTTTGAGTACCGCGTTGAAATGTTTGTACCCGCTGCCAAGCGCATCTGGGGCTACTACGTCTTTCCGATTCTCGAAGGCGATCGATTCGTGGGCCGCATTGAAGTGAAGGCCGACCGGAAGGCGGGAGCGCTGCAGGTCATGACTCTGTGGCCCGAAGACGGGGTGAAATGGCCCGCGCAACGCCACGACAGACTGGCCGCCGAACTGGAGCGCATGCGGCGCTTTGTCGGTCTCGAGCGCGTGGTTTGGGGATAATCAACGGCAGGAACTTGCCTTTGACGGCGTATTCGCCTTCTGTTCCTCCAAATGAAGGCCTAATTCCAAGCTCTTGTTATTGACTCGGAAAATCATCGCGACCATTCTGACCGACATAAATCCGGACAGGGGGAGATGATGAGCGAAAAGACTTTGACACGCATGGATTTGAGTGACGCGGTGTTTCGCGAAGTCGGTCTCAGCCGGAATGAATCCGCGCAGCTGGTCGAAGGTGTGCTCCAGCATATGTCCGATGCCCTGGTCGCCGGGGAGCAGGTGAAAATCTCTTCCTTCGGGACGTTTTCGATCCGTGACAAAGCGGCACGCATCGGGCGCAATCCCAAGACCGGGGAAGAGGTTCCGATCCACCCGCGCCGGGTACTGACCTTCCGGCCGTCGCACCTGATGAAAGAGCGCGTGGCGGCCGGCAACAAGGGTTAAGCCTCGGTGGAAAAATCCCGCGACGCTTTCCGAACCATCTCAGAGGTTGCTGAGTGGCTGGACGTGCCGACGCATGTCCTGCGGTTCTGGGAGTCGCGGTTCAGCCAGATCAAGCCCGTGAAGCGCGCCGGGGGACGGCGGTATTACCGGCCGTCCGACATGCGGTTGATCGGCGGGGTGAAGACCCTGCTTCATGACCAGGGCATGACGATCAGGGGCGTCCAAAAACTGTTGCGGGAACAAGGCCTTAAGCACGTTTCTTCATTTTCACCGCCGCTATTCGGCGAGCCTGACGAAGACGTATCCACGCCCGAGGTGATCGAACATGCGGAGGTCGTTCCGTCGGCGCCTGCATCTGCGGCACGCTCTACGCGGGACGCGGAGCCTGCTCCGATCGAGGACGAATTGCCCCTGCGGATCGACGAGGAAGATCAGACCGAGCCGGACGGTTCGCAAGACCCGGAGCCGGTGATGTTTACGCATCGCCGTGCGGCTCCCGAACCCGAACCAGAGCTTGTGGCGGAAGTTGTCGCGGAGCCAGAGCCAGAAGCCCCAAGCCCGGCGATTCCGCCGACCCCGCATGTGCCCGAGACCGACCCAGGCGACGACGATGCAGGTCACGAGGTCGGTCCCGGCGTTGCCCTCCGGTTGCGGTTGGTTCCAAAGGACAGACTTCGCACGCATCGTGAGGATCTGGTCTCGGCGGCGGAACGTCTGAAGGCCCTGCTCGACCGGGTTTCCTGATTGATGCCAGAGGTTCAGATCGGCTCTTGCCCCCGGCCTAGTTTTGCGCCAGAAGGCGCTGTGTCGGGCTATGGCGCAGCCTGGTTAGCGCGTCCGTCTGGGGGACGGAAGGTCGCAGGTTCGAATCCTGCTAGCCCGACCAATCATCCGGCATCACGTGTTTCGGGGGCTCTGTCCCTCGCCGCCCTTGGCGGCTCACCCCGGAGTATTTTTCAAAAGAAGAAGAATAATTTTCTTCAAACTGTCTGGTGTTCTGGGAGCGGGTCATGAGCGGGGTATTGTCGGATCGCGGGATCAGGAAAATGATCGCGGCGGGCCATGTAACGGCCGATGTCCCGATGGAGGCCGGACAGGTGCAACCCGCTTCGCTGGACCTGCGGCTTGGGTCGACGGCTTATCGTATTCGCGCCTCTTTCCTTGCCGGACCGCAGCGGACAGTTGCCGGGCGACTCGCGGATTTCGCTATGCACGAGGTCGATCTGACCGGCGGCGCGGTGCTCGAAAAGGGCTGTGTCTATGTGGTGCCATTGATCGAGAGCCTTGACCTGCCCAAGGGTCTTTCAGGCGCTGCCAGTGCCAAGTCCTCGATCGGGCGGCTGGACCTTCTGACACGGATCATCACCGATTACGGCACCGAGTTCGACCGCGTACCGGCGGGATACTCGGGCCCGCTATACGTCGAGATTTGTCCCCGCTCGTTTTCGGTTGTCGCGACAACGGGGCAGATGCTGAACCAGATCATCTTTCGCGATGGCGAAACGGTGATCGGGGATGCGGAGTTGGCGGCACTCCATGCCGCGTCACCGATCGTATCGGGCGAGGCGGTGATCCGCGACGGCCTGGGGTTTTCGGTCGATCTGAAGCCCGAAACGGGCGATCTCGTCGGCTACCGCGCCAAGCCGCATACCGGTGTCGTCGACCTGTCAAAACTGGGGTTCTATGATCCGGCCGAGTTCTGGGAAGAGGTGCGCACCAAGGAGGGGTATATCATCCTGGACCCCGGCGCATTCTATATCCTGGTCAGCCGCGAGGCGATCGTCATCCCACCGACCCATGCCGCCGAGATGGCGCCCTACCTGGCGATGGTCGGGGAGTTTCGTGTCCACTATGCGGGGTTCTTCGACCCCGGCTTTGGCTGGGCCGAGGCGGGGGGCGCGGGCTCGCGGGGCGTTCTTGAGGTCCGCTGCCACGAAGCGCCCTTTGTTCTGGAGCACGGCCAGGTCGTCGGGCGTCTGGTCTATGAGCGGATGGCGGACGTGCCGGAAGCGCTGTACGGCCAGGAGATCGCGTCGAACTATCAAGGCCAGGGATTGAAGCTGTCGAAGCATTTCCGCGCGCCCTGAGAGGTGGTGCATTTTGCGCCTATTTGTGGTATGCGTTATCCAAGGCGCGCCCAGGGCGATTTCATTCACCCCTGAAAGCACAGTCGATCTAGATGAATGCCCGAGCGCGCCTTTTCCTGGAAATTTGCCAGTAAATCAGAGGCTTGCCCTGAACCTTCAGATATCTCTTACCATGAAGACGGCGTGCGGCCGGACATCTTCGAGCGCCGCCACATCGCTGCCTGGATAGGGGTCGATGAAGCGGAACCCTTCGGATTCGTAAAGCCGGATCGCTGGTTTGAGGCTGGAGAGCGTATCGAGGAAGAGCCGCTTTCCGCCGAGGTCGCGCGTGTCCTGCATGATGCGGTGCAAGAGCCCGCGTCCCAGCCCGCTTCCTTGGGTTTCGGGACGGACATAGAGGCGCTTGATTTCGTAGTCCGTGCCACGGATCGGACGCAGGAAACCCATGCCGATCACGCCGGTATCGTCTGAGGCCATGAAGGTTCGCCCCTGAGGCGGCAGGTATTTTTCGGGCGTCGACATGGTGCCATCGGCGACCGGGGCGGGATCGAGCGACACGGCGAAATTCCGGGCAAGCTCGTCGGCGATGAGTTGCATGTATTCGTGAACCACGGGCCCGAGTGCTGCGAAGCGGTCGGGGTCGGTCACCTCTGCGATGAGGTGGTTCACATACGGCCTATCCGACGCATGGTCTTGAGCGATTTTTGCGCCTGCTTGGCGCGCGGGTCCATTTTCTGGCCCTTGTTCAACCGCTTCATGCCGTGGCGCATCAGCATATTTATGGCCATGCGCATCAATCTGTTTGCATTCATTGGCTCAATCCTCGTCTTCGAACATATCGGACTGGGACTCGTCATTGTCCTCGTCATCTTCGCCAAGGGCATCGAGTCCCGGCGGCGGTCGGTTTTCCAACAGGCCAGCAGCGCGCAGTTCCTTCAGGCCCGGCAGATCGCGGGCGTTTTCCAAACCGAAGTGATCAAGGAATTCAGAGGTCACCACGTAGGTCACGGGACGGCCCGGAGTCATGCGGCGGCGGCCGAACTTGATCCACTCAAGCTCAAGCAGCTGGTCGATGGTGCCGCGCGACACCGAGACGCCGCGGATTTCCTCGATCTCGGCGCGCGTGGTCGGCTGGTGGTAGGCGATGATGGCGAGCGTTTCGATCGCCGCGCGCGACAGCTTGCGGGTCTCGACCGTTTCCTTCTGCATCAGGAAGCCAAGGTCGGGCGCGGTGCGGATCGCCCAGGCTTCGCCCACGCGGACGACCGCGACGCCCCTTCCCTCGTAGCGTTTCTGGAGGTGGGTCAGTGCTTCTGCGGCGTCGCAGCCGTGGGGCATCCGGGCGTTCAGTTCGGCCACCGTGATCGGTTCGGCGGTGGCGAAGAGAATAGCCTCGGCCATGCGTTCCTGCTCGGCCATGGGCGGCGCGTCGAACAGGCTGTCGCGGTCTGTTGACCCAGTGTCAGCGTCGGCGTCGGTCTCGGTCACTGTGTCAGCCATGGGCCACGGCCTTGATCTGGATCGGCGCGAAGGTTTCGGTCTGACGGATTTGCAGCTTGCCGCTTTTCACCAGTTCAAGCGAGGCAGCAAAGTGCGAGGCCGTAGCAGAGCGACGGCGCTTGGGGTCGGTTTCCCAGCCTTCGGGCAGATAGGACATGAGATCGGTCCAGTCGCCAGCATAGCCGATCAGGCCGCGCATCCTCTCAAGCGCCTGTTCCAGCGTCATCAGATTGTCGCGATCCATGACATAGGGGCGAAAGTCGTCCTTGGTGCGGATGCGGGCGTACCCCTGCATCAGGTCGAGGAGTGTGGCGGTATAGCGGACGCGGCGGACGCGGGTGACGTCCTCGGGGATGCCGCGGACGAAAAAGTCGCGGCCCTTCTGGTCGCGCGCCATCAGCTTGGCAGCCGCTTCGCGCATGGCGGAAAGGCGTTCGAGCTGGTACGCGAGGTGAGCGGCCAGTTCCTCGCCCGAGGGGCCCTCGTCAGTGGGATCGGGCGGCAGGAGTAGGCGCGACTTGAGGAATGTGAGCCAGGCGGCCATCACGAGGTAATCGGCGGCCAGTTCGATGCGGAGCGCCTTGGCCTGCTCGACAAAGGCGAGGTACTGCTCGGCAAGTGCAAGGACTGAAATCTTGCGAAGGTCGACTTTCTGGGTGCGGGAAAGCGTCAGAAGCAGGTCGAGCGGCCCTTCATAGCCATCGACATCGACGATCAGTGCTTCGGCACTGAGACGTTCGTCGACGGCATCGAAATCGGTGTCGCCATCAGGCATGAAGGGCTCCCTTGATCAGGGTCGTAAATTCGGCTTCGACGGCTTGAATGTCAATATCTGTTGGGGGTCGGCGGTCGGAAACCGCTATATCTGCCCGTTTGGCAGCCGCATCGGACAGGGTGCCTGCGGCCACGGCAAGGCTTTGCATCTCGGCCAGATCGCCGTTGCAGTGGAGGATCAGATCGCATCCGGCCTCAAGGGCGCGTGCCGCTCTCTCGGCCACCGGCCCGCTGAGGGCGCCCATGGAAATGTCATCTGTCATCAGAAGACCGGTGAGGCCGAGCTGATCGCGCAGGAGGCGGATACCCTCTGCGGACTGGGTGACCGGCGCCTCCGGGTCGATCTCGGGCAGGATGATGTGGGCTGTCATGACCATGGGCAGGTCCGCAAGTGCGCGGAACGGAACAAAGTCGGTCTGGCCGAGGTCTGCAAGTGGCGCGTCGATGCGCGGAAGGGCCTTGTGGCTGTCTGTGGTCGCGCGGCCATGGCCCGGCGCATGTTTCAGAACCGGCAGGCAGCCCGCGTCTGCAAGGCCCTGGGCACAGGCCCGCGCCATTGCGGTGACGGTCCCCGCGTCGCGGCCATAGCAGCGGTTTTGCAGGAAAGGATGAGTACCCGGCCAGGCGATATCGGCGGAGGGGGCGCAGTTGGTGTCGATGCCGTGCGCCATGAGCTCGGATCCGATCAGGAGGCCGCGGAGGTACATGGCACGAGCGGCGGGCGTCTTCACTTTTTCGGGGCCGGAAAATGACTCCACCTGATCCAAGGGCGGCATCCATTCGCGCCAGTGGGGCGCGCGCATTCGCTGGACGCGCCCCCCTTCTTGGTCGATCAGGATCGGCGCGTTACGCCCGACTGCCGCGCGAAGATCGCCGGTCAGCCGACGCAGCTGATCGGGCGTTTCGCAGTTTCGTTGAAAGAGGATGAAGCCGAAGGGGTCGGCAGCACGGAAGAACGCGGCCTCTTCGGCTGTCAGATCAGGCCCGGCGGGCGCGAGAATATACGCGCCCGGCCTCACGTTTACTCTTGCACCACCGGAATGCAGTTCGCGCCTTCGGCTACCAGGACGGCGCAGAAGCGGCGCGCTTCGGACAGATCGGCGAAGCCGAGGGCGCGCAGGCGGAAAAAGGTGCGCCCGCCCGTCTGCGCCTCTTGCACAACGCGTTCCTTGCCCAGGAGGTAATCACCAAAGCGGGCCTGAGCGTTTTCCCATTCCGCACGCGCGACGTCCGGACTACCGTAGGCGCCGAGTTGGACAAGGCGCGTTCCGACGGGGATTGTGGCCGGGTCGATGTCGCCGGTCGGCGTGACGGCGGGGGCCGAAACCCGCTGTAGGTTCACGGGGCGAATGATCGGGCGCGGCGTCGCGACCGGCACGTGTGCCGCAGCTTCGATCTTGGCAACGGCCGGTTCCGGTTTGAGGCCAAGGTCTGACAGGGCGGCAGCGACGGCGAGATCGGTGGCCGATGGGGTCGCAGCCGTCTGTTCAGCGCTGGCCGTCGCGGCTTCGGCTGCTGTGGCAGTCTCGGCTGCGAGAGCGGGGGCCTCGGTTGCGGCCACGACGGGCACACTATCGGGCACCGGGGCCGGCTCCAGTCGGGCGACCTGACCGGGTTCATCCTCGATGGTCGCGGGTGCGACCACGGGGGGCAGATCGGCCATGGCTAGGTCGTCGTCTTCGTCCAAGGCTGCCGGTTGCGGCGCCAGGACGACGCGCTCGGACGGCGCGACGTCGACGCGTTCTTCGGCGATCCTGTTCACCGTCAGGCCCTGGTAGGTGTTCGCCAGACCGCCCGGCTCTTCGGGAGCGATCCGCATCGGACCTTCCAGCGCACGCACAACCGGCACGCCGGTCACGTCGCGCACCCAGAGCTTCCAGCCCCAGGTCGCAAGTCCCGCGATCAACAAGATGGATAGAAAAGCGCCTGCCCAGTTCAGCGCCGCCGCCAGCGTGCCGCCCTCGGGCGCATCGCCATAGTCATCGAAATTAAGTGCCGCCATGTTCCATGCCTCACTGCCGCCGCCGGTTGTTCCGGCGGTCTCCACTGCTCGTCCGACATCGGCGGGTCGCTGTATTTTTTTGCGGAGCGGGTCAGAAGTCCCGGATTCCTCAGCGCATTTCCTCGACCGGTGTCACGCCTAGGATACTCAATCCGCTGGAAATAACAACGGCTACGGCCCGCGGAAGCGCGATTTTTGCACCCGTGGCCGCCGCATCTTCCTCCTGCAGGAATCGCAGGGCCGGATTGTCGTTGCCCTTGTTCCAGAGCGCGTGAAAATCCGACGCCAATTCATAGAGATAGAAGGCGATCCTGTGAGGTTCGTGGTTGCGCGCAGCGATTTCGACCAGGCGCGGCCACTCGGCAATCTTCCGCGCGACGGCAAACTCGGCCTCGTCTTCCAGCCTGGCATCGTCGGACCAGTCGAGGTGCATGTCCTCGGCCTTGCGCATAACACTGCGGATGCGGGCGTGGGCATATTGCACGTAAAAGACCGGGTTGTCCTTGGACTGTTCGGTCACCTTGTCAAAGTCGAAGTCCAGGGGCGCGTCGTTCTTGCGGGTGAGCATGTGGAAACGCGTCACGTCGGGACCGACCTGGTCGACCACGTCGCGCAGGGTGATGAAGGTCCCTGCCCGCTTGGACATTTTGAAGGGCTCGCCATTCTTGTAAAGCTTGACCAGTTGCGTCAGCTTGATGTCGAGCGGCACGCTGCCACCAGACAGGGCCGAGACCGCAGCCTTCATCCGCTTGACATAGCCGCCGTGATCAGCGCCGAAGATGTCGATCAACTCGTCGTAGTCGCGGGCGATCTTGTCCCAGTGATAGGCGATGTCGGGGGCAAAATAGGTCCAGGAGCCATCCGATTTCATGATCGGACGGTCAACATCGTCACCGTGCTCCGTCGATTTGAAGAGCGTTTGTTCGCGGGGTTCCCAATCCTCGGGCACCTTGCCTTTGGGCGGCTCGAGCGTGCCCTTGTAGATCAGGTCCTTCTTCTTCAGTTCTTCGATGGCGGCCTCGATCCGGCCAGTGCCGTAAAGGGATTTTTCCGAAAAGAAGACGTCCATCTTGACGCCGATAGCAGCGAGATCCTCGCGGATCAGGTCCATCATGGCATCGGTGGCAAACTCGCGCACCTCGGCAAGCCAATCACCCTCGGGCCTGTCGAGGAGGCTCGTGCCGTATTTCTCTTTCAGCGCTTCGCCGATCGGGATCAGATAGTCGCCGGGATAAAGCCCCTCGGCGATCTCGGGAGAGAGGCCGTTGGCTTCGCGGTAGCGTTCGTAGGCCGAGCGTGCGAGCACGTCGACCTGCGCGCCGCCGTCGTTGATGTAGTATTCCCGCGTCACGTCGTAGCCCGCGAAGTCCAGGAGCGAGGCCAGCGCGTCGCCAAATACCGCGCCACGGGTGTGGCCGACATGGAGCGGGCCGGTGGGGTTGGCCGAGACGTATTCGACGTTGATCTTGACCCCTGCCCCCATGCCGGAATGACCGAAGGTCTTGCCGGCGTCGATGGCCTCGGCCACGACGTCGTGCCAGACAGCGGGTGAAAGGCGCAGGTTAATGAAACCAGGACCGGCGACCTCGGCGGTGACGATATTCGGATCCTGCGAAAGGCGATCAGCCAGTTCGGTCGCAATGTCACGCGGCTGCTTTCCGGCAGGTTTGGCAAGGACCATGGCGGCGTTGGTGGCCATGTCGCCGTGGGCCGCATCGCGCGGCGGCTCAACGGCAACATTGCCCCAGGACAGGCCGGACGGCAGATGGCCCTCGGCCACCATGGCGTCGAGCGTTTCGATGACAGTGGTGCGGATGTCGGCGAAGATGTTCATGGCTCAGGTCCTTCAGTCGCGCTGTCTTTACCACTTAAAAGCCAAAGCGCAACGCGGGGGGCCGAAAAACGGCTCGTTTTTCGGCCCAAAGCCAATGGAGGACTTTGGCAGCAAGGCGTCGCGGCGACGCCGGATGGAGTGGCGAATGCGTCGGCCCCTAGGCCACCGGCACGCTCTTGATCCCCGCTGCATCGACCCCACCGACGAATTCTTCGTGGCATTGCAGCGCGAAGCGGTCGGTCATCCCCGCGATATAGTCCGAGACGATCCGGGCGAGCGCGGTTTCGTCCGTCGCCTCTTCCACGTCCTTGCGCCATTGCTTTGGCAGTTGATCGGGGTTTTGCAAAAAGAACGGAAAGAGTTCTTCGACGACCTGCGTCACCTTTTTGCGCATCTCGACCACGGTGGGGGCACGGTACATGCGGGTGAATAGAAATTCGCGGATGACCTTCAAATCCTGAAACAGCGGGTCCGAAAAGCGGATCATCTGGAATCCCGCGTCGCGAATATCCTGTGCTGATTTTGGGCCAATCTCGGCCAGCGAGGTTTGGGCAACGGAGATGACGTCTTCGACCAGCACGCCAAAAAACCGGCGCAGTGCCTCATGGCGGCGGCGATAATAGTTCAGATCAGGATAGAGCTGGTCGACGCGCGCGAAACAGCCATCGAGAATCGGTAGCTCGGCCAGTTCGTCGGTTGAAAACAGCTCGGCCCGCAGCCCATCGTGCAGGTCGTGATGGTTATAAGCCACATCGTCTGAAATGGCGGCGACCTGCGCCTCGGCCGAGGCGTAGGTGTCGAGTTCGAGGTCGTGCATCTTTTGGTATTCGGCCAGCGCCCAGGGCAACTTTCCGGTGACCGGGCCGTTATGTTTGGCAATGCCTTCAAGGGTTTCCCAGGTGAGGTTCAACCCGTCGAAATTGGCATAATGGCGTTCCAGGTTGGTCACGATCCGAAGGGCCTGGGCGTTGTGGTCAAAGCCGCCGTAGGGCGCCATCAGGTCCGACAGCGCGTCTTCGCCGGTATGGCCGAAGGGTGTGTGGCCAAGGTCATGGGCAAGCGCGACGGCCTCGGTGAGTTCGCCGTTCAAGCCAAGCGCGCCCGCGATTGTCCGCGCAACCTGAGCCACCTCGATCGAATGGGTCAGGCGGGTGCGGAAATAGTCGCCCTCGTGCTCGATAAAGACCTGGGTCTTGTGCTTGAGCCGCCGGAACGCCGAAGCGTGGATGATCCGGTCCCGGTCGCGCTGAAAGGCCGAACGAAATGTGCTTTCGTCCTCGGCATATAGTCGGCCCCGGCTTTCGCCGGGATCCGAAGCGTATGCGTTGTGCATGTGCCTCGCCTGTCTGTCCTGTCCCACCCCCGCCTATATCCTGATGCCGCCCGACTGGAAACAGCGGAGGGTGTTTTGTGGTGCCCCTGTTCCTGGCAAGCAGTCCTGGAAAAGCGACGGCTGGGACCATCGACGGGCAATGAACTTGCGAGGCCCCAAGGCCGGGCATATATCTTGGACCGAAGGAGAGCCGACCCAATGGACCTGACACTTCCCCCGACCGTCACGCCACGCGCCTTTGCGCGACTGGCGGAAATCAACGCCAATTCGGACGCGCCGAAAGCCCTTCGTGTTGCCGTGGAAGGCGGCGGGTGTTCCGGGTTTCAGTACAATATCGACCTGGACCAGCCAGCGGATGGCGATCTTGTACTGGAAGGCGACGGGCAGAAGGTACTGATCGACGAAGTCTCCCTGCCCTTCCTGTCCAACGCGGTCATCGACTTCTCGGACGAGCTGATCGGCGCCCGGTTCACCGTGGATAACCCGAACGCCACGGCCAGTTGCGGCTGTGGAACCAGCTTTTCGATCTAGTTTTCAGCCCTGGATCTTGTGACCCTTCACGTCCATCAAACGTGCCAAATCTTCGGCGGACAGGCTTTGTTCGGCCACCACACCGCACTCTGACTGCAAGGCGGATGCCTCGGGCGCGGCCATCACCGGCAGGCTGACGGCAAGGGTCGTGGCGCCAGCCAGGTAAGCGGCTATTGTGATCTGTTTCCTGGGCATGTGAGTCACCTTTCTCATGGTCTGAGAAAGAGGTATGTAAATTACTTTAACATACAAGGGATGACTTCAAAAAGATCCGCTCGGCCAGTAGGAAGGTCGAAACGAAAGGCGTGCCCATGAAAATCGCAACGTTCAACATCAACGGGATCAAGGCCCGCTTTGACGCAGTCACGGGTTGGCTGAGCGAAAGCACGCCCGACGTGGCGGTTCTTCAAGAGATCAAATCGGTCGACGAGGCATTCCCGCGTGAACACTTCGAAGACATGGGCTACCGGGTCGAGACCCATGGTCAAAAGAGTTTCAATGGCGTCGCGATCCTGTCGAAACTGCCTCTTGAGGATATCTCTCGCGGGCTTCCCGGCGATGAAGATGACGAGCAGGCCCGCTGGATCGAAGCGACCGTGATGAGCGACACTGCGGTCCGCGTCTGTGGTCTGTACCTGCCCAACGGTAACCCTGCCCCGGGACCCAGGTTCGACTACAAGCTTTCATGGATGGCGCGGCTGAAGGACCGTGCGCAAGCCCTGCTGGATGCCGAGGAGCCCGCCATTATGTGCGGCGATTACAACATCATTCCCCAGGACGAGGACGCCGCCCGCCCCGAAGCCTGGAAGGGCGATGCGCTTGCGCGGCCCGAGAGCAGAGCGGCTTTTCGCGAAGTGTTGAACCTTGGTTTCACCGAGGCGTTCCGGGTGCGAAAATCCGGTGGCGGTCACTATTCTTTCTGGGATTACCAGCGGGGCGCCTATGACCGAAATGACGGCATCCGGATCGACCACCACCTTTTGACTCCCCAGGCTGCGGACTTGTTGACCGATTGCTGGATCGAGGCCGACCTGAGGGGCCGCGAAAAGCCGTCCGATCACGTTCCGGTCTGGATCGAACTGGCCGCCTGATACTCTGCCGCGCGGCGGGTTCACGGCGTGATGAACAGCGAAAGCGCTGGTCATGCCCGGACGTCGACGAGGCATGGCTTTTCCCCAGTAAACGTGTGGTGGCGGTGCGCATTGCCAGTTCCGGTGTGCTGGAACACGGCACCGACCTGACGACGTGCGCGTTCTCAACCGGCAAAGAGCCGCCGATACGGGCGGCTCGGTCATATTTCTGCCCCGGACTACACCTATCTATCCCTGGAAACGGAGGTTCGAGATGAAAACCCTGACCATGCTTGCCGCAGCGATTGCCCTCGGCCTGCCTGCGGGCACCGCTGTCGCGAAAGGCCCCGACCACTGCCCCCCCGGCCTGGCCAAGAAGTCGCCGGCCTGCGTGCCTCCCGGACTGGCCAAGAAAAGGGCCGGACATGATGGCGATCACGACGGTGACTACCACCACGATTGGGATCAAGACGATTACCGGGTCCTGAGCAAGGGAGACGTGGTCATTCTGAATGGTCATGAATACGTGGTCGTCGATACGCGGGACGGAACGATCCTGCGCCGCAACGACCACCTGTACCGGTTGCCGGTTTTTGGCGACGGCTCGGAGGTCGTGCGCGTCGGCGATGCCATCCTGCGGGTGGACCGCAAGACCAAGGCGGTCATCGAATTGATCGAACTGGCGGACCTGATCCTGAACTGACGGCTCTTTTCCGCTCGCGCGGCGCGTGATAGCGCTGACGGGGGAGGAAGACCATGCAGCTAAAAACTCTGGACCACGTCAACGTCAGGACATCGAACCTGGCTGAAATGATCGCCTGGTACGGCGATATTCTGGACATGCATCCCGGCGCCCGGCCGCCCTTCAATATCGGCGGGGCCTGGCTTTATGCGGCGGGCAAACCCATCGTGCACCTTGTCGAAGTGGACCAGGAGCCTGCCGCGAACGAGCCCAAGCTCGAACATTTCGCGATTTCGGCAACCGGTCTTGCCGGTTTCATCGACAGGCTGCGTGATCGTGGCGTGACCTTTTCGCTCGACCCCGTGCCCGAGTTTCCGATCGTTCAGGTCAATCTGGCCGATTGCGATGGCAACCACATCCACATCGACTTCGATTCGAGCGAAGCCAACTTCCTCGACTGACGCGCCGGTTCACGAGGTTTTATCCTTTTCACGCTAGGTCGGCCCGATGTCGACCTGGATGCAGACCCTGCTGATCTACATGCTGACGCCGCGTGACGCGCTGGACTGGCTCACCAAGACGTGCGTCTGGTGCTGCGTCATAACTGGCTTTTCCTATGGGGTAGAGGTCGTGATGGGCACCCTCATCACCAGCAATCCGCTAGAATATCTGCTTATTGTCAGCATCGTATCCACACCGTTTCTATCTGCGGCAATGGTCCTGACGGTGCGGGCTTCGCGGCTGCAGGAAGACCTCGCTCGGCTCGCCGCAACCGACCTTTTGACCAACCTGGACAATCGCCGCGCGTTTTTCGAAAAGGTCAACGCGGCTGGGCCAGGCACCCTGCTGATGATGGACATCGATCATTTCAAGCGGGTGAACGACACCTATGGCCATGGTGTCGGCGACCGGGTCCTGGTGGCCGTGGCCGATCACTTGCGCGCCAGCGTGCGTCGCAGCGACATCCTTGGCCGGTTGGGCGGCGAGGAATTCGCGGTCTACCTTGTCGAGGCTGATGAAAGCCGGATTCACGATATCGGCCAGCGTATCAGCAGCGGCATGACGGTATCGGACGGGCTGCCCGAGACGATCTCGGTCACCCTGTCGATCGGTGTCGCGAATTCGCAGGTCGCCAGCGACATTTCCGAACTTTTGAACCGGGCCGACGAAGCCCTTTACAGGGCCAAGAACCGTGGCCGCGCCTGTATGGTCTTTTGGCGGCCCGAGAGCGCGCGCGGCTGAGGATCACTCGGCTGCGACGCGTGCGACGCCCAGCATTTCCGCCAGGTACCGGCCGGTGTGGCTTTCTCCGGCCGTGGCCACCTCTTCCGGAGTCCCTGTCGCCACGATGCGCCCGCCGCCATCGCCGCCCTCGGGACCGATGTCGATGATGTGGTCGGCGGTCTTGATGACGTCAAGGTTATGTTCGATCACCACGACAGAGTTGCCTTGCTCGACCAGTTCATGCAGCACCTCGAGCAATTTTCGGACGTCTTCGAAATGCAGTCCGGTCGTCGGCTCATCCAGAATATACAGGGTGCGGCCAGTTGCCCGTTTGGACAGCTCTTTGGACAGCTTGACCCGCTGTGCCTCGCCACCAGACAGCGTCGTCGCCTGCTGACCAACCTTGATATAACCAAGCCCGACCCGCATCAGCGCGTCCATCTTTTCGCGGATCGACGGAACGGCCTTGAAGAACTCCTGCGCGTCCTCAACCGTCATATCCAGGACGTCGGCGATGGATTTGCCCTTGAACCTGATCTCAAGCGTCTCGCGGTTGTAGCGGTGGCCTTGGCAGGTTTCACAGGTGACGTAGACGTCCGGCAAAAAGTGCATCTCGATCTTGATGACGCCATCGCCCTGGCACGCCTCACAGCGCCCGCCCTTGACGTTGAAGCTGAAGCGCCCCGGCTTGTAGCCGCGCGCCTTTGCCTCCGGCAGCCCGGCAAACCAGTCGCGGATCGGTGTGAAGGCACCGGTGTAGGTGGCCGGGTTCGAGCGCGGCATGCGCCCGATGGGCCGCTGGTCGATGTCGATGACCTTGTCGAGATGCTCAAGCCCCTTGATGGTCTCGCAAGGCGCGGGTGTCTGGCGGGCGCCGTTCAGGCGCATCGAGGCGGTCTTGAACAGGGTTTCAATCGTGAGAGTCGACTTGCCGCCGCCGGAAACGCCCGTGACGCAAACGAACTTGCCCAGGGGAAATTCGGCCGTGACCTTTTTCAGGTTGTTGCCGACAGCATTGACGACCGTTACCGATTTGCCCTTGCCTTTGCGACGCTCGGTCGGGACCTCGATCTTGCGGCGGCCCGCCAGGTAGTCGCCGGTTATGCTATTCTTGTTCTTAGTGATCTTGGAGGGCGTGCCATGGGCAACGACCTCGCCACCGTGAACACCCGCACCGGGGCCGATATCGAAGACATAGTCGGCTTCGCGGATGGCCTCTTCGTCATGCTCGACCACGATGACAGTGTTGCCCTGGTCGCGCAGGTTCTTGAGCGTGGTCAGAAGGCGGCCGTTGTCGCGCTGGTGCAAGCCAATGGAGGGTTCGTCGAGGACATAGAGCACGCCCGTCAGACCCGAACCGATCTGGCTGGCAAGACGGATGCGTTGGCTTTCGCCACCGGAAAGCGTGCCGGCATTGCGGCTGAGCGTGAGGTATTCCAGCCCGACGTTGTTGAGGAACCCAAGGCGCTCGCGGATTTCCTTGAGGATGGCCCTGGCGATCTCGTTTTTCTGGTTCGTCAGGTGGTTCGGCGCATCCTCGATCCAGTCGAGTGCTTCGCGGATCGACTTTTGCACGACCTCGCCGATGTGATTGCCGCCTATCTTGACCGCAAGCGCCTCGTCGCGCAGGCGGTATCCTCCGCAGTCGCCACAGGAACGGTTGTTTTGAAACCGCTCGAACTCTTCGCGGATCCAGTTTGAATCAGTTTCGCGATAGCGCCTTTCCATGTTCGGGATGACGCCCTCGAAGGCACGCTCGACCTGGTAGATGCGGCCACCCTCGTCATAGCGGAACATGATCTCCTCGTCGCCCGAGCCATAGAGGAACACTTGCTTCACGTGGGCAGGAAGATCTTTCCAACGGGTGTTCTGGTCGAACTCATAGTGCTTGGCGATGGCCTCGATGGTCTGCTTGAAATAGGGTGACTTGCCTTTTCGCCAGGGCGCAAGAGCGCCATCGTAGACCTTGAGGTTCTGATCGGGAACGACGAGATTTTCATCAAAGAACAGTTCGACGCCCAGCCCGTCGCAGGACGGACAGGCCCCGAAGGGCGCGTTGAAGGAAAACAGGCGCGGCTCGATCTCCGGGATGGTGAAGCCAGAGACCGGACACGCAAAGTTTTCCGAGAAGGTGATGCGTTCAGGCTCGCCCTCGCGCGGGGCGGTCTCCAGGATGGCGATGCCGTCGGCAAGGTCCAGCGCGGTGCGGAAACTGTCGGCCAGCCGGGTTTCGATTTCAGGTTTCACCACGATCCGGTCGACGACGACGTCGATGTCGTGGCGGAACTTCTTGTCGAGCGTAGGCGGTGTTTCCAATTCATAGAACTCACCGTCGACCTTGACCCTCTGGAAGCCCTGCTTCCTGAGTTCAAGAAATTCCTTGCGGTATTCACCCTTGCGGTCGCGCACAATGGGGGCCAGGAGATAGGCGCGGGTCCCCTCCTCAAGGGTCATCACCCGGTCGACCATGTCCTGTACCTGCTGGGCCTCGATCGGCAGGCCGGTTGCTGGCGAATAGGGCGTGCCGGCGCGGGCGAAGAGAAGACGCAGGTAGTCGTAGATCTCGGTCACCGTGCCAACGGTCGAACGCGGGTTCTTGGAGGTTGTTTTCTGTTCGATAGAAATCGCCGGGCTGAGGCCCGAGATGTGATCGACGTCGGGCTTTTCCATCATGTCGAGGAACTGGCGCGCGTAGGCTGAAAGCGACTCGACGTACCGGCGCTGACCTTCGGCGTAGATGGTGTCAAAGGCCAGCGAGGACTTGCCTGAGCCTGACAGGCCGGTGATCACCACAAGTTCGTTGCGCGGAATATCCACGTCGATGTTCTTGAGATTGTGTTCGCGCGCACCGCGTACTTCGATGTTCTTCTGCTCGGCCATGTTTCCACTTTCCAGAGGCGAACTAAAGAGATAGCGGGCTGGCCGCGAGACTCAATGGTGTAAAAGGAACATTAATAGAACATTCAATGCTGGTCACGTGGGAAATGCGCGATTTCCTGTGGATAAGCCGTTAGCTGCCAGCCGGACCGACCGGGGATCACGGAAGCGGCGCGTCCCCCAGGTACAGGCTGCGGCGCGACGAGAAGCCTTCACCAACCACGCGCATGAATTCCGCGATGCGCGGGACGCGTCTGAGGTCCGGGTGGGTCAGGCACCAGATGGGCGAATAGTCGACCAGATCAAGGCCCGGCACCCGCTCCAGCCCCGGCGTAATCTGACCGAGGAAATTGGGCATACGCACCATTCCGATTCCGCTTTGAGCCATGGCAACAGCGCTGATCATGTCATCGGACCGGGTCGCGACCTCGGCTCCGGGAAAGGTCGCCGCGACGGATTTCGGGACTGGGTTCGCCCAACCGGTAAATGCGATGAGCGGCACAGCTCCGCCCGAGGTCAGCGCGTTCCGGTGTTCGGCCAAATAGGCGGGACTGGCGAACCATCCTGCCCGCTGTTGTGAGACCACCCTGCCCCAAAGGCTTTCGCTTGGTTCCCGCGAGACCCGGATGGCCACGTCGGTTTCACGACGGTGGATGTCGTGGAGGGCGTTGTCGCCAAGGATGGTCAATTCGACTGCGGGAAAGGCAGAGCGGAAAGCCGCAATATCATCGGCAATTCCGCTGGAGGCCATCAGAGGCGGCAGCGAGACGGTGAGCTTCCCGGTCGCCCTTTCGTCGCGAGCGGCCAGCGCTAGGTCCAGAGCCAGGACCTCGGCCTCGATGGCAGAAGCGCGATCAGCCGCCTCGCGGCCCGCTTCGGTTGGAACAAGTCCGGTTGCGCGCCGGTCGAACAGGCGCGTTCCGGCCAGTGTCTCGGCGCGGTCCAACTGGCGCGAGACGGTGGCATGGTTGACGCCGAGGGCGCGCGCCGCGCCACTCAGACCGCCTTCGCGGGCCACGGCAAGAACATAGCGCAGGGTATCCCAATCCTTCATCCAAGCTCATCCATTTTCGCACAGGGCAATTGCCAAGATGATGAGTTCCGTCACAGCTATCAATCCCCCAAATTCGAGCCATCGTGGAACGAAAGGAAGACAGATGACCCACTATGTCGTTGTACAACTGGCCCCCAAGGATCAGGAAACGTTGGAAAAATACTTCAAAGTCGGCGGAGCGGCCGTGAAAAAACACCGCGGTTACCCGATAGCGGGCGGCGCTGAAAAGAAGGTGATTGAGGAAAATGGCGGCGGCGTACCGGCCCATGTCCTGCTGGCTTTTCCGGACGCCGAGTCGGTCGAAGCCTGGATGGACGACCCTGAGTTGGCCGAGGTACATGCGTTGCGCCGTGCCGGTGCAGTCACGACCATGACCATGCTGCCACCGATGTAAAACGAAACGGGCGCGCCGTGAAGGCGCGCCCGGTTTTTTTTTCTGTTCCGTATCCGACAGACCTAGATGTGGATCACCCGGTCGAAGGCATCGAGTACGCTTTCGTGCATCATCTCGGACAGAGTCGGATGCGGGAAGACGGTCTCCATCAGGTCCTCTTCCGTGGTCTCGAGCTGGCGACCGACAACATAGCCCTGGATCAACTCGGTCACTTCGGCGCCAACCATGTGGGCGCCCAGAAGCTCCCCGGTCTTCTCGTCGAAAACGGTTTTCACCATTCCCTCGGGTTCGCCAAGCGCGATGGCCTTTCCGTTACCGATGAAGGGGAAGCGGCCGACCTTGACCTTGTAACCAAGCTCTTTGGCTTTGGCCTCGGTATAGCCGACGCTGGCGACCTGCGGGTGGCAATAGGTGCAGCCCGCGATGCTTTCGGGTTTGACCGGGTGCACCTTGTTCTTGCCTGCGATCAGTTCGGCGACCATGACGCCCTCGTGGCTGGCCTTGTGCGCAAGCCAGGGCGCACCGGCAATATCACCGATGGCAAACAAACCATCGACTCCGGTGCGGCAGTATGCGTCAGTCACGACATGGGTTCGATCAATGGTGACGCCAAGCGCTTCGAGCCCGAGGTTTTCTACGTTACCGACAATGCCGACGGCCGAAATCACCGTGTCGACCTCGATGGTCGTGGTTTTGCCGTCCTGTTCAATATGTGCCGTAACCTTGTCAGCAGCCCGGTCGAGTTTCTTGACCATGGCCTTTTGCATGATCTTCATGCCCTGCTTTTCAAACTGCTTTTTGGCGAAGGCCGAGATCTCGGCGTCTTCGACAGGCAGCACGCGGTCCATGACCTCGACCACTGTCGTTTCGGCACCGAGCGTGTTGTAAAAGCTGGCGAATTCGATTCCGATGGCCCCGGAACCGATGACCAGGAGTTTCTTGGGCATGTGCGGCGGTTGCAGCGCGTGCTTGTAGGTCCAGACACGCTTGCCGTCCGCCTCGAGCCCCGGCAATTCGCGGGCGCGCGCGCCTGTGGCGAGGATGATGTTCTTGGCGGCAAGCTCTTCGGTGCCGGCATCGGTCTTGACCGAGACCATGCCTTTGGCGGGCAGCGTGGCCTCGCCCATGAAGACCTCAACCTTGTTCTTTTTCATCAGGCCTTTGACGCCCGCGTTCAGCTGCTTGGCCACCCCGCGCGACCGTTTGACAACAGCGTCAAGATCGTAGCCGATGTTGTCGGCCTTCAGGCCGAATTCCTTCGCGCGGTGCATCAGGTGAAAGACTTCGGAAGACCGCAGAAGAGCCTTTGTCGGGATGCAGCCCCAGTTCAGACAGATGCCGCCCATGTGCTCGCGCTCGACGATTGCGGTCTTGAGACCCAGTTGGCTGGCACGGATCGCGGCGACATATCCCCCCGGCCCTGCCCCGATCACGACGACATCAAAAGTCTTAGCAGCCATGGGTTTCTCCTCCCCAAAATAAAAATAGTTTGACGTTAAACTATCTGCCACAAATCAGGCCAATTGTCATCGGGCATGAGATGACAATTCGGAATACCCGCTATGACAAGCCCGGGTCATACGCCACCGATCAGGCGGCCACGTCCGCCTTCAGCCGCTCGACGGTTGCGCCATAGCCGCCGCCTTCAAGAAACTCTGCCTCGGCTGCAGGTGTCTCGCGCGCCAGAGCCTGGTTACGGAACGGGAACCGTCCGAATTGGCGTATGACTTCGCGATGTGCCTTGGCGTGCAAGAGGTTCGACGCGCCCGCTTCGGGCATACGGGTCGCGATCAGCCGCACGGCGCGGTCCTGGTCGGACAGGCATTCCGAATGCATTAAAGGCAGGTAAAAGAACTGCCGCGCCGGTTCGTCTATCTTCGTATCCCAGCCCTTTGAGATCGCCGCCTTGGCTGCCGCCCGCGCGATGCCGTCCGCCGCAAAGGCCTTGGCCGTGTCTCGAAACATGTTGCGGGGGAACTGATCCGTCAGAATGATGTAGGCCAGCGTACCGGTCGGGTAAGTCAGCCAGAGCGAAAGCGAGCCTTCGCATGCCCGGTTATACACGTCCCCGAACCTGTCGCGGATCGTCTGGTCCAGCTCTTCGCTGCCATTGTACCAGCCCTTGGGACCGATCTCGTCCAGCCAAAAGCCAAGAATTTCGTCGGGGTGTGCCATGCCGAGCGCCCTTCCCTGTCACCTGCTTTCCCCCAGGATAAAACGAATCGTTACAATTTCTTCATATTCGATCAAGCCTTTAGTCGACCTCGCCCTGCGCTTCGTCGAGATTTTCGACATTTTCGGCATAGAATTCCGTTGCTGCCTCAGCGGCAACGGGTGTGGATGCGGGAAACATCGGCGCGTAGGCGGCCGCGTCGTAGTCTTCTTCCTCGGAATAAAGCGACGCGCGTTGCGTCATCCGGAAGGCGACATAGGCGGACAGAACCAGCATGACGAGCATCAAATAGAGCCAGAAGCCCGGCGGCCCAAAGACACCCATGGCCCAACCCGTCACGATCGGACCAACGATGGCCGCCATGCCGTTCACGAAGATCAGCCCGCCCGAGGCTGCGGCCATATCATCGGTGCTGAGATAGTCGTTGGTGTAGGCGATCAAGAGGGCGTAGAGCGGGTTCGACACGCCGCCCATCAGGAAGCCCGCGACAAGAAGAACAGTGAACGTCTCACCGAAAGCCCAGCCCAGGAAGGCGGCGGCGGCGCCAATGATCGCGGCGATCAAGATCAGGACACGCCTGTCCATCCGGTCCGAGAACCAGCCGATCGGGTATTGCAGAACCAACCCCCCGAAGAAGATCGAAGAGATGAAAAGCGAAATCTGGGCGACGCTGAGTCCGGCGAGGGAGCCATAGATCGAGGCCATGCCGAACTGGGCCGAAAAGACGAAGCCCATGAGGAACATACCGACGATCCCCGTCGGAGAGGTGCGATAAAGCTCAACAAGGCTCATCGCCTTGGTGGTATCGAAAGCCGGGGTTGGCGTCGCCGCCAAAAGAATCGGGGCGAACGATAGAGAGACCAGCACCGAGGGGATGACGAACAGGACAAAGCCGGCCGGGTCCGCCACGTTCAATAGGCCCTGCGCGGCGACGACGCCCAGCATCTGCACGATCATGTACATCGACAGGGCCTTGCCCCGGGTTTCGTTGGTCGAGGCGTTGTTCAGCCAGCTTTCCGCCGTGACGTAGACGCCCGAGAATGAAAAACCGAAGATGACGCGCAGGACGATCCAGGCCCAGGGTTCGGTGATGGTGGGGTAAAGGATCAGCACCGCCGAGATGAAGGAACCAAGCGCAGCGAAGACGCGAACATGACCGACCCGGCGGATCATTTCCGGTGCCATGCGCGAACCGAACAGGAAGCCGATGAAATAGGCCGACGTAATCAGCGACATGTCGAGCGTCGAAAAATTCTCGATCGCCCCCCGGATGCCCATGAGCGAGCCCTGAAGACCGTTGCCGACCATCAAGAGCAATATTCCCAAAAGCAGCGCCCAGGCGCTTTTCATGACCTGCCACATCGGCGTTCTCCAAGTCGTGCAAGCCGCCTAGTCTCGATATGGCGGTGCGACATGTCCATCTACGACAGACTCTGTCGGTTTCAACCTTTCGGCAAGAGCAACGACGCGTCGCCGTATGAAAAGAAGCGGTAATTCTCTGAAACGGCGTGTTGATAAATGTCGTGAATACGCTCGCGGCCCATCAACGCGGAGACCAGCATCATGAGTGTGGACTTCGGCAGGTGGAAATTCGTCACCAGGGCGTCGGCAATCCTGAAACGGTAGCCGGGCGTGATGAAGATGTCTGTCGACCCAGACCAGGCAGAGAGTGTTCCGTCCGACCCGGCCGCGGATTCGATCAGCCTGAGAGAGGTTGTGCCGACGGGGATGACGCGCCCACCCGCCGCGCGGGTTGAATTTATGTCCTCTGCGGCCTGCGCCGTGATCTCACCGCGCTCCGCATGCATCTTGTGATCGCTGATGTTGTCGGTCTTGACCGGCAGGAAAGTCCCCGCCCCGACGTGCAGTGTGACGAAACTGTATTCCACGCCACGTTCTGCCAGCGCAGCCATCAGGGCATCATCGAAATGAAGCGAGGCGGTCGGGGCAGCGACAGCTCCGGTTTCCCGGGCCCAAATGGTTTGATAATCCTCGCGGTCTTGTGCGTCCGCAGCGCGACGCCCCTCGATGTAGGGCGGCAGCGGCATGGCCCCGGTTTGGGCAAGGGCGGCGTCAAAGTCGTCGCCTTCGAGGTTGAAACGCAGGTGCCCCGCCCCCTCTTCGCGCCCGACGACCGTGGCCGACAGGCTGTCGGAAAACCGGATGGTTTCACCGTCCCTCACTTTCTTCAGCGGCTTAAGCAGGGCCGACCAAGTTCCGTCCGCGCGCGGGGCAAGCAGGGTCGTCGCAATGCGGGCCTGGCTCGGACCGGCCTCGCCGTCTCGGGTGCGCATCCCGGAAAGGCGGGCGGGAATGACCTTGGTGTCGTTCAAGACCAGCCTGTCCCCGGGCCTCAGGAAGCGCGGCAAGTCGATCGAGCGCGCATCGGTCATCCGGTCCGGCGTTGCGACGAGCAATCTGGACGAGGACCGGGGTCGCGCGGGGCGCGTCGCGATCAATCGCTCGGGCAACTGGAAATCGAAATCCGACAGTTTCATTGGGCGCCTATTCAGAACCGGGTGGAGAGCGGCGGAATATCTGACGAAATGCGCCCGGTGTGAAGATGGAAAGCGGGTTCACTCGGACCTCGGGATCATCGACCGCGCCCGTCATCCGGTAATTGAAACCAAACAAACCTTCCCCCCGCCGCGTCAGAATTGAACCGACGCCGTTCAGGAAATAGACTGGAGAGATGACACCGCGAAAATCCATGGTCTTGGTACCGAAGTCATAGATGCCGTCTGCCGATATCCCCAGCGAGCCTCCGACGGCTGCAGCTTCGATCAAGGTCAGGCGCTGACGGGTCAGGCGGAACTTTCCGTCCAGAGAGGCGAACTTGATCCCTGGCCCTTCGAGCTGGTTCAACAGGCCAACGACACTGATGGCGTCCAGCAGATCAGCCATCAAAGGCGCCTTTCGAAGGCGGAAATCCTGGATCAGGAATTCTCCGTTATACGTCCCCGGCGAACCGCTGACCGGGGTGAGAACCAGGTCAAGATCGCCGTCGTTGGCATTGGGTGTGAGCCCGGCGTCCCTCAGCACCCCGGCGGCATCTGCCGATTGGATGCGGATGGCTGTTCCTGCGTTGGCAGGTGCCAGGCTTCCCAGGATCGGTGTGTTGCCGTTGACGCGGCCCCGAAAATCCCCCGCCAGCCCGAGGGACGTCGGTTCAAGTCGACCGGTGACCGGGACCAGCGCCAGGCTGTCGGACACGATCAGGCGATCCAGTTGGATATCGATCGGGCTGCCGCCGCGCCCGATGCCGGCTCCGTCGCGGGACCCACCGGAGGATGCGGGATCGTATTTGCGCAGGTCAAATTGCCCGCCGGTCAAGGCGATTGAGGGCGGCTCATCGCTGCCGCGGGAGGTCAGTGTAACCGGGGCGTCGAGCCACTCCCCGATCCGAACGCGCGAGAATTCGGCCTGGGAGAACCCGGACTCGGTCAGGCTGATATCCCCCTCGAGCCCGAGACCTGCGCTTTCAAGTTCCAAGAGGTCGACCCTTGGCACTGCTCCAAGCGTCGCCTCAACCCTGAGTGCGCCTTGCTCTCGCGCCGGTTTTGTCCAACCGACTGAGGATAGATTCAGGTCCAATCCGCTGAGCGACGACGAAAGGAACAATCTCGGGGGGGCATCGGTTGGCAGGACAAGGCTATAGCTGCTGCGCCCGGTGCCACTGATCATGCCGTCGGGCAGAGGGATGTCGAAGGCCTCCATTGCAGCTTGCGAAAGCGATACGGTGCCGGTGACGACGCCGCCCTGTTTGGCCTTTTCGCCGAGCGGCTGTCGCCAGCTGGCGCTGAGCGGCACACCGTCCAGCGTCGCCTCGCCATCCAGCCCGACCAGGGTGTTATCGGCGACCAGAGCCAGAGACCGAGCGGTGAATTCTCGGCCCTGGACCAGGTTTGACGTCGAGACATCAGTCAAGTCGGCCGTGACGTCATAGGCGACCTCGTGGCCGTCCAGCTTCTTTTTCAACGGCAGGCGGACAGTAGCACGCACGTCCGACTTTGCTTCGGCGATGTCCACGGGCCGTTTGGCGCGGTCCATGATACGTAACGGAGGATTGTTCAGAATGCTCAATGTATCCGTGAGCGTCCCGGTCGCAGCTATATCGATCACCGCCTCAGCTGGGCGGGGACGCACGTCGGGCACCGCGAAAACGGAACCGGACAAATCCACCTGACCGCCCGCACCACTATCGACCTCGCCGTTCAGAAGTGTAAGCATGAACCGGTGATCGCCCATGGTCGCGCGGCCACTGGCGTCGGTCAGAAGCGGCATGTCGGGAAGAAGTCGCGCAACCCCGCCATCAAAGAGAAAACTCATGGAAGCGTCGGGTTTCTCGCCGGTGTGAAAACGCACCGCGAACGCGGGATTTCGAACCACCCCTTCGCGCAGGTTTCGGCTGAGCCAGCCACGGGTGATCGGAGAGACCCGCAGCGGCCAAAAGGCCATGACGCGTTCGGAGCTTACCTGATCAGCTTGGGCATCCACCGCCACATGCCAGCCCCCGTCAGCAGCCTCGATGCGGCCGGACGCGGTGACCAATCCTTCCGGGTCGTTGACGGCGACCTGGCCGAGCTCGACGACGAAAGGATCAAGCCTGAGCCGAAGGTCGGCACGGATGTCATTGAGCGATACGGCGCCCTGCAAGACGCCTTCTCCGCCATAGTCCAGCTTGTCGACGCGGAATTGGCCCAGGAAGGCGCGGGGCCACGGACCGTCGAGTTCGCTGAGATAACTTTTTCCGGTGGCGACAAGGTTGAGCTGATCGCTTGTGATCGAAAGCTCAGTGAAATCGATGCGCCTCTGATTGGCGTCGTAGGTCAGATAGGCCTTGGCCTTGTCGAACTCGGCGCGGGGAATGTTTTCCGCAGGCTGAAGTGCGCCCGCCGCGATGTCCAGCGTCCCTGCAAATGATGCGAGGTTGCCCGTTTCATCCAGTTCGGTGCGCACGGAACCGGAAATCGGTGCATCAAGGACTCCCAGGAATGACAGCACCGGCGATTGCAGTGCCATGTCGGCAGCAGGCATGTCCTTCATGGCAAAGCCGAGAGTTGCATGCCCGGTGGTGCGCGAGTGGGACAACGACAGCTGGACTGCTGCGATATCGTCGGTGCCATTGAAGACATCCGACGTCACCGAGACAGTCAGACCATCGGCAGTCTTGCGCAAAACGGCATTGGCATTTGTCGCCTGCCAGATGCGGCCGCTGCGGGCATCCTCAAGCGAAATGACGACACCTGCGGCATGAACCTCTTCAAGCGACGCCAGCGCCCCGGTTTCCAGAACCTGGTCGACCCGTGCCAGGAGATCGGGCAGCGACTGGCTTTCGCCCTCCGCCAATTGCTGGGACTGGAATGCAAAACTTCCGTCGACGGCGCGCCGCACCGTGATCTGCGCTCCGGCAAGAGCAAGGTTGGACGCCGCGATCTGGCCGCGCAAAAGCCGGCTTGGCGACAGGGAGGCCCCGATCCGGTTCAGTTCGGCAACCGCGCCGCCTGCAAGATCGGCGAAACGGACATCGTCGAGGAAGATGAGCGGAATGCCATCGCGCCCGACACCAAAACGCATCCCGCCGAGGGATAGAGGCGCGCCCTCAAGATCACCGTTTATCCGCTCCTCGACAGCGGCCCGCAGCGTTTCGGGTATCACGACTGTCCGGCCGGACAGGGACAGGAACAAGAGCAGGAAAAGGAGACCAGCGAAGGTCAGAGTCATGACCATGCCAAGTCCCACGCGCCCATGGCGCCGGCGGCGCGGCGCGGGGCGGGCCTTTGATGGAGGTTCTTTCTTTTTCCTGCCCATTCGGTCCCTCGTCCGGGGTTTATTCTCGGACGTTCCGTACTAAAACCCAACAGGTATTTAGACACTATGCATCGGAGAAACCATGAGCCTTGTCGGAAAACCCGCCCCGGACTTCAGCCTGCCCAGGGATGGCGGAGCCGAAATCTCGCTGTCGTCGTTGCGCCCCAAGGCGGTGGTTCTGTATTTCTACCCCAAGGACGACACCTCGGGCTGCACGCTTGAGGCACAGGAATTCACCTCGGTCCTGCCGGAATTCGAAGCGGCTGGCGTGGCAGTTGTCGGCGTCTCGAAAGACAGTGTGGCCAAGCACGACAAGTTCATTGCGAAATACGATCTGGGGGTCGTCCTGGCGTCAGACCTCGATGGCGGCGTCTGCGAAAGCTATGGCGTCTGGGTTGAAAAGCAGATGTACGGGCGAACCTACATGGGCATCGAGCGCGCCACTTTCCTGATCGACGGCGAAGGCCTGGTTGTCCGGGAGTGGCGCAAGGTCAGGGCCAAGGGCCATGCCGCCGAGGTGCTGGACGCCGTGAAGGCGCTTTGATGCCGGCCCCGAAGCCCCTGACCGAGATGGCCTGCGAGGTTCTGACCACCGCTGACGGTCAGGAGAAAACCGCGCTGTCGCGGCGCCATGCGGCCGCCTGGTTTGCCGCCCGTGGTGCCGGAGAGGACCTGTTGGTCGGCACGGCCAACCCGCCGCTCCACCCTGCACGCCCGGAGAAGCCCGAGCTTTTGGACCCGCGCGACGTGCCAAAGCGCAAGCCCGGCAGCCCGCAGGGCCGGATCGCATTGTTGCACGCGGTTGCCCATATCGAGTTGAACGCAGTCGATCTGCATTGGGACGTGATCGCACGTTTCGGGCATGTGGATATGCCGATGGGATTTTATGATGACTGGGTGAAGGCCGCCGACGAAGAGGCAAAGCATTTCAACCTTGTATGCGGCTGTCTTGAACGGCTGGGCAGTTTCTATGGCGCCTTGCCCGCCCATGCGGGGATGTGGCGCGCGGCAGAAGACACTGTCGACGACCTTATGGGTCGGCTTGCCGTGGTGCCGATGGTGCTTGAGGCGCGCGGGCTGGACGTTACCCCCAACATGATCGAATTGTTTCGCAAGGCGGGCGACGACCGGGCTGTCGAGGCGCTGGAAACCATCTATGCCGAAGAAGTCGGCCACGTCGCCTATGGCTCGAAATGGTTCCACTTCCTGTGTGGGCGCGACAATCTCGACCCCAAGCCGGTCTTTCACGACCTTGTCCGCCGGTATTTCCACGGCCCGCTCAAACCCCCTTTCAACGAAGAAAAGCGGGCGGAGGCCGGTCTGCCGCCTGATTTTTACTGGCCATTAACCGAGATCGCGTGACGAATGGGCGGCATTTCGCCAGAAATCACCGGACTGGCAAAGATTCCAATAGTATGGTTGCCTCATCTTTTTCGAGCGACTAACACTTTGCGGGTGCAGGTCGGGACAGGATCTGACGCATATTCAGTCAAGGGTACGGGAAAGGCCTTGTGACGCTGCCTAGATTCAACAAACTTCACGCCGTGCTGGAACGCACCTTCCCCGAACAACGGCTGTTTTTGCGCTCGGACACGGAAACGCGCTTTATCCGCCTGACTTCGGGGACCCAGTTTATCGGAATCGCGGGAAGCGCGATGCTCTTGGGCTGGACGATCGTATCGTCGGCCATCCTGGTGATGCACAGTCTTGGTGCCGGCGACCTGCGCGAACAGGCGTTGCGCGACCAGGCGGTCTACGAAGCCCGTCTGAACGAACTGGCCCACGAGCGCGATGCGCGCGCGCGCGAGGCGTCGGATGCGCAGTCGCGCTTTGCCGTGGCGCTGGCCGAGGTGTCGGCGATGCAATCGCGTCTACTGGCTTCGGAAGACCGCCGCCGCGAGCTGGAGACCGGGATCGACGTGATCGCCGGGACCTTGCGTGACACCATGAAAGAGCGCGACGAGGCCCGCGTCGAGACGGCCAATCTGCAGACCAAGCTGGCCGAGAACCAGGCCGCGCAGCCCGATGCGGCGCGAATGCAGGACCTGGAGACGACGCTGGACTTCATGACTGCCGCCCTGGGCGATCTTGCCGGCGAACGCGACCAGATGAGCGACTATGTTGCCGAAGCACAGACCGTCCTGGAGGACGTCGCCTTCGAGCAGAAGCTTGAAGCGGAACGTAACGAACGCATTTTCAGCCAGATCGAAGATGCCGTCGCGACTTCGCTGACGCCGATCGACGAGATGTTCTCGGCTGTGGGCCTGCCGACGGATTCGATCATCGAACAGGTTCGCCGCAGCTATTCCGGCCAGGGTGGACCGCTGACGCCGATCACCTTTTCAACCAGCGGCGACGCCGAGCCCGACGAATTGACCGAGCGCGCGAACGAAGTGTTGACACTTCTTGACCGGGCAAACCTCTACCGGATCGCCGCCGAGAAACTGCCGTTCAGCTTTCCGGTACGGGGCAATTATCGTTCGACAAGCGGATTCGGCCCCCGGTGGGGACGCATGCACGAGGGGCACGATTTCGCTGGCGCGACCGGAACTCCGGTCCACGCGACCGCAGATGGTGTTGTGGTTCACGCCGGGCGACAGTCAGGATATGGTAATCTGATCAAGATCAAGCATGATTTCGGCTTCGAAACCCGATACGCACACCTGTCGAAAATACGGGTCCAGGTGGGCCAAAGAGTCTCGCGCGGCGAGCGGATCGGTGATATGGGAAACACCGGACGTTCGACAGGTACCCACCTCCACTATGAAGTGCGTGTCGGCGGAGAACCCCAAAACCCGATGAAATACATCAAGGCAGCGAGAGATGTTTTCTAAAAGCAAAATCAACGAACCTGGCCCGAAACAGGACCCAGAGGCAGACACGGAAGAAAAGGCTCCAAAGATGAACCAATCGACCACCACCAACGAATTCAGTTCGTCCTCGGCTCCGAAGGCCAAGCCGCCGGCGTCGGTCCTGTCGGCCGACCTGACCATCACCGGCAACATCAAGACGACCGGTGACATCAACATCGAGGGCACCGTCGAGGGTGACATCCGCGCCCATCTTTTGACCGTTGGCGAAGGCGCCACCGTCAAGGGCGAGTGCATTGCAGACGATGTGGTTGTGAACGGCCGTGTGGTCGGCAAGGTGCGCGGCCTCAAAGTCCGCCTGACTTCGACCGCCCGCGTCGAGGGTGACATCATTCACAAGACCATCGCCATTGAATCCGGCGCCCACTTTGAAGGATCGGTTCAGCGTCAGGAAGACCCGCTGAACCCAAAAGGCGCGGCAGCCAAGCCGGCCGGTGCCACAGCACCTGCTGCCGGCGACGCAAAATAAGAAAACCAGTCCAACAGGCTTCGGGCGTCGCCATCTGGCGGCGCCCTTTTCGTTTCAGCGGGGGGCGACGCCTGATCCGCCCAGCCCTCCGGGATTTCATTGCGTGATGTTTGCGGCGGTCGATTGATCGGGATGATAGAGCGCGCGCCGGTACAGGTGCCACGTCGCGTGGCCCAAAACCGGCAGCGCCACGAACAGGCCGAGGAAGGCGGGAATCATCGCGATGAAGAGGCAGAGCGCAATCATGCACGCCCATGCCCCCATGACGATCTTGTTCTGGCGCACGGTATCGAGGCTGATCAGCATGGCGGTGACAAAGTCGATCTCCTTGTCCACTAAAAGCGGCAGGGACATGGCCGTCATGCCAAAGGTCAAAAAGGCCACTGCCGCCCCGACGACACCCTGGATCGCTCCCATCATCAGCCCGTCCGGCGTCGCGTAGAACGCCCAGTCGTGCGGCACGTTCAGCGAGGCCACCCCCATGATCAGGGCAAATGTCATATGGGCGAAAAAGCTCCAGAACAGGAAGATGATCGCCAGGATCACGCCGACCCAGGGCAATTGCCTTGTGCGTTCGTACCAGACCACCGTCAGAACCTCGTTCCAGTCGAGTTTCTCGTCGGTTTCGATCCGACGGCTGACCTCGTACAGCCCCACGGCAGCAAAAGGGGCCACCAGCGGAAAGCCAAGCGCGAAGGCAAGCGTCCACAGAAAGGTGCCCGCGCCGACCCAGACAAGGATCAGCCCCGCAAGGACATAGAAGGCAGAAAAGGCAAAGCCGAAAAGAGGGGCGCGGCGGAAGTCATGCACTCCGGCCTTGAGAGAGGACCAGATTTCATGGAACGCCACCTTGGAAATGTCCGGGATTGGAGATGGCGGCAGAGAAAGGTCTTGATCTGTCATGTGGGCATGGTCCGTGGCGATGGCACTTGGTGCCTTGATTCAGGTCATTTTGTAATGCGCGTATCCGAGAAGGCGCTTGGGTCCATGGCCATGGCGATAACGTATGGCGAAGGGCGGACGCCGAGTTGCGCGCAGAGCTTCAGCGACGCGGCGTTGTCATCGCGGATGCCGGTCACGAAACGGGTCAGTCCGGCTTCCTCGGACATCGTCGCCATGGCGCGCGCGCCCAAGTGCAGGGCAATCTTTTCCCCACGGCGCTCTGGACGTGTCGCAAGCATTCCCCACCAGCCATGATCTCCCATCGTGCCTTCGGGATGGAATGTCTCGATAGCCGCAGCGCAGGCAATGGCGCGTCCCTCCGCATCTCGGGCCAGCAATACCACGCCTTGCCGTGCCTCACCCCTGAGCACGGACGCGGGAGGCGGCAGAACGCCAGATTCCAGCGCGACTTCGCCAAGATCGGTGACATCGACATCGCCACTATCTGCCGCCAGCCGGGTGACGGTGACATCGCCGGGCAGAGGGACGTCGTTCAGCAAAGCCCTTGCACGGTCCGGCGAACCAGAATCCTCGGAATAGCAAAACCCCATCCAGTCGGAACGCAGCCCCTTCGCCTCAAGCGCTTCGCAGACCGAGGCTATCTTGTCGCGCGGCACGCGATACGAAACGGCCGCGCCCTGGATGCGGGTCAGATCGGCCAGCAAATCGACGCCGCCCTGCTCGAAATCCGCAAGAGCGACGTTGCGACCGTACCAGGAATACCGCGGATCGTGATGCACCATGCGGAACAGAGCTTCACCGCGACGAGACATAGCCTGTTGATCAGCGCTGCCGAAATAACCTGTCGTCATTGATGTGCCCTCCCCTCAGTGAATGCTACGATGGAACGACGCCATCTTGAAGCCGCTATCTGCGGTTGCTATCACCCGCCGACACATCTTTGCCCCTGGAGGTCCCATGCGCGCCGAGGCCGAAAACGCCGTCGCTGCCATCGAGAAGTCGCTTGAACTGCTGGCCCAGCGTATGGACTGGGAGACGGCCGAGCACCGCTTGGAAGAATTCAATGCGATGACCGAAGACCCAAAGCTGTGGGACGATCCGGAAAAGGCGCAAAAGCTGATGCGGGACCGGCAGATGCTGGTCGACGCGATGGACCGCTACAAGGGGATGAAGCAGGAGCTTTCCGACAACGTCGAGCTGATCGAACTGGGCGAGATGGAGGAAGATGCCGAGGTCGTGAAAGAGGCCGAGGGCGCGCTTTTGGCGTTGAAGGAACGTGCGGCCCAGGCCGAGATCGAGGCGCTGCTGGATGGCGAGGCCGATGGCAACGACACCTTCCTCGAAATCAACTCGGGCGCCGGCGGCACGGAAAGCTGTGACTGGGCGTCGATGCTGGCGCGGATGTACGTCCGCTGGGCCGAGGCCCATGGCTACAAGGTCGAATTGCAGTCCCAGACACCGGGAGAAGAAGCCGGGATCAAGTCGGCCGCCTACAAGATCAGCGGGCCCAATGCCTATGGCTGGCTAAAGTCAGAATCAGGCGTGCACCGGCTCGTACGCATCAGCCCCTATGACAGCGCAGCGCGGCGACATACGTCGTTTTCGTCGGTTTGGGTGTACCCGGTGGTCGATGACAATATCGAGATCGAGGTCGCGCCGAACGATATCCGCATCGACACCTACCGTTCGTCCGGCGCGGGCGGTCAGCACGTCAACACGACGGACTCCGCGGTGCGGATCACCCACATTCCGACGGGCATCGTCGTGACCAGTTCGGAAAAGTCGCAGCACCAGAACCGCGATATCGCCATGAAAGCGCTGAAGTCGCGTCTTTACCAGATGGAACTGGACCGGCGAAACGCAGCGATCAACGAGGCCCACGAGAACAAGGGCGACGCCGGCTGGGGCAACCAGATCCGGTCCTATGTTCTTCAGCCCTACCAGATGGTGAAGGATCTTCGGACGAACTATGAGACCTCGGATACGCAAGGGGTTCTGGATGGTGACCTGGATGGGTTCATGGCCGCGACCCTGGCCATGGGCGTGTCGGGCATGAAGCGCGGCGAAGCCCAGAGCGACGCCTGACCGTTTTCCAATAAAGGAAGGGGAACCGGACGTCGACCAGATGTCCGGTTCTGGGAAGCCCGTTGATGACCGTCTAGTACAATCCGCCCGAGGAGATCTCGTTCGCGGTGGCCTGGTTGGGGATTGTCACGACTTGTCCGTCGCCGGTTTCGATCTGGCTGGTGCCCTGCCCCAACTGCTCATCGGTGAACAACGGCAGGTTCGCACCCATGGCAAAACCGCCGTCGAAAGCAATGCCGAAGACCGGCTCCTCGCCTTCCCGGAAGTACTCGGCCACGACGTGTTCGCCAAAGGCATCGTCGGGCAGACGCGCCCCGTTGTAACGGTCGATGTTGATAAAGCGCCCGCCCGGCGGAATCTCAAAGCGCCCTCCGCCGTATTTCTCGACCGCCTTTTCCATAAAGTTCTGGAACACGGGGCCGCACATGGCACCGCCAGAGGCGCCCCGGCCAAGGGGCTTCGGCTGGTCGTATCCGATGTAACAACCCGCCGCGATGGTTGAGGTGAAACCGACGAACCAGACGTCGCGCGCGTCGTTCGTGGTCCCGGTCTTACCTGCGGTCGGCACGTTGAGATGGACCGTTCCCGAGGCGGTGCCTCGCTCGACAACGCCGCGCATCATCGAGGTTAGCTGGTAGGCCGTGATCGGGTTCATCACGCGCTGGCGATCCGAGGTGATGGTCGGCGCCTCGCCTGCCGGCAACTGCTCAACGGCGCAGTCCTCGCATGTGCGTTGGTCGTGGCGATAGATTGTTGTGCCCCAGCGGTCCTGCACTCGGTCGACAAGCGTCGGTTCGACCCGCTCGCCGCCGTTGGCAAACATCGAATAGGCCGACACCATTCTGAACAACGTGGTTTCCTGGCTGCCTAGAGCGTTGGCCAGGAAGGGGTCCATGCGGTCGTAGACGCCAAAGCGTTCCGCGTAGCCCGCAACCACCGGCATCCCCACCTCCTCGGCAAGGCGCACGGTCATCAGGTTGCGCGAGCGCTCGATTCCGGTGCGCAGGGGCGTCGGTCCGTAGAACTGGCGCGAGGCGTTCTGGGGACGCCAGACCTTGCCACCGCCCACGTCGATTTCGATGGGCGCGTCGATAATGATCGTCGCCGGGGTAAAGCCCGAGTCGAGCGCGGCGGCATAGACGAAAGGTTTGAAGGACGAGCCTGGCTGGCGCAGGCCCTGCGTCGCACGGTTGAAGTTCGACACCTGGTAGGAAAAGCCACCCTGCATGGCGAGAACGCGGCCGGTGTTGACGTCCATGGCCATGAAACCGCCCTGTACGCCTGGCACCTGGCGCAGCGAAAAGACCGGGTCGTCCTGAGAGCCGCCCTCGTAACGGACGTGAATGACGTCTCCGACCGACAGGATATCACCGGCGACGCGCGCGCCCTTGATCCATTTCAGATCGTCGGGGGTGATCCAGTGGCCGTCGGTTCCGTCGGACCAGCCCTCGACACCGATGCGTGCAGAACTGCTGCCGACCTCGAGCACGACGGCGGGATACCAATCCTGAACGTCGCGGGCGAGCTTGGCGGTGTTTTCCAAAGCGGCGCGCCAGGATTCTTCGTTGGCAAGCTGGTCGCGTTCGATTTTGGCGGCGGCGCCGCGCCAGACGCCCTGCGACCGATCATAGGATTCCAATGCTTCGCGCATCGCCGCGGCAGCGACGGCCTGCATTTCGGGGTCCACCGTGGCGCGGATCGTCAGCCCGGCGCTCTTGAAACCCTCTTCGCCGAAATCGCGGGTGAGCTGGCGGCTGATTTCCTCGGTGAAATAGTCGCGCGACGGGAGACTTGCCGAAAAGGCCTCGCGGTCGCCTGCCTGCACCGTCAGCAGCGGCGCGACACGGGCAGCCTCGAATGCCTCGGTGTCGATATAGCCGTTCTGCCACATCTCGCGCAGAACAAAGTTGCGGCGGGCGACGGCGCGCTCTTCCTGGCGGACAGGATGGTAATCGTAGGGCGCCTTGGGAAGCGCGGCGAGGTAGGCGGCCTCCTCCGGGGCAAGGTCTACGAGATCCTTGTTGAAGTAGGTCTGGGCGGCGGCCACGACACCGAAGGCGCGGAAGCCGAGGTCGATCTCGTTCAGATAGATTTCGAGGATCTTGTCGCGTCCGATGGTCCGGACCATGCGGGGAGCCTGGATGACCTCTTTGATCTTGCGGTCGATGGTGCGGTCGCCCGAGAAGAACAGAATCTTGGCAACCTGCATGGGGATCGTCGAGGCGCCACGCAGGTCGCGGCCGCCCGAGCTGAAAGCCTCGTAAGCCGCGGCGGCGATACCGCGCAGATCGAAACCCGGATGTTCGTAAAAGTTCTTGTCCTCGGCCGAAACAAAAGCGTGTTTCACGAGATCGGGTATTTCGTCGATCGGCATATAAATCCGCTTTTCAAAGCGGTATTCGTCGATGATGCGCCCCTCGGGGGAATAGATGCGGGTCAGGGTCGGCGGCTGGTAATTGGCCAGGGGTTCGACGTTCGGAAGATCGCGGCCATAGACGTAGAACACCGCACCGATAGTCAGGGCCCCCATGACGAGGCCCAGGGTCGCGGCGCTGAAGATTGCACCGAAGAAGGATAATATGAACCTGAGCACCTGAGCCTGACCTTTCGCCTGAACCTTTCATATATGGCGGAGCGCGCGCAGGGTCAAAGTCGGTCGCGCAAGAATTGGCCGCCTACCGCCGCGCTGCAGCGTTTCGCAACTGGTCTTCGTCCCCCCAGAGCAAAAGTGCGTTCCTGAGGGCACGCACCGCTTCCAACTGCCACATCTCGGAGCTGAGACGCTCGACGTCCTCGCCCGAGGACAGAAAGCCCAGTTCGATCAAGACGGACGGCGTGTCAGCAGATTTCAGCACGGACAGGTCTGCCTGCCGTTCGGGATGTGTATTCACGGGGAGTTCGGCGGCGCGAAAAGCTGACACGATGGCCGATGACAGGGCCGCGGCGCGGGGCTGGGTATCAAGGCGGGCAAGGTCCAGAAGGGCAAGTGCCACGTCGTCCCCCGCTCCCGAAAGATCGGCGCCAGTGAGGATATCGGTGCCCGCGTGACGCTCAGCCAGTCTTTGCGACGCCGCATCGCCTTCGGTCGCGGGAAGTGTATAGACGGTCATGCCCGAGGCGTGCTCGGCATCCTCTTCCACCGTGTCGGCATGCAGCGAGAGGAAAATGTCAGCCTCGGCCTCACGTGCAATGGTCAGGCGGGTTTCAAGGGGCACGAAAACGTCCTCGTCCCGGGTCAGGATCACCTTGAACCGTCCCGTACGCACGAGTTCTTCCTTCAGGCGCCGCGCTACTGTCAGTGTCAGGCTGGATTCGACGAGACCGCCCGCTTCGGCTCCGGGATCAAAGCCTCCGTGGCCTGGGTCGATGGCGACGGTGGGCGCCGGCTGGTCGACAGCGATTTCGGCGGCCTCATCGGCGTGGGCTTGCGCCATGGCCCGGAAGTCACCGCCGGTGGCCGGTGTCAGAATGATTTGAAGGACGGCGGTTCCATCGTCTCGGGTCGCCATTTCGGCCGTGGTGACGACCAGAGGCTCGCGCAGCGCGAGCGTCATCTGGGTCCAGTTCGGTGCAAAACGACCGGTATCGACTTCGCCGACGGAGGTGGACTTGACCACGGGCTTCTCGCCCCATTCGACTTCGGAAAACTGGGCAACCAATCTCGGCGGATCGTCCGCCAAACGCACCCGCCAAGGCACGGCTTGGGTCAGTGGGATTGTGATTTTTACCTCGCCCGCCTGATCTTCGATCGCGACACCCTCACCGGCGACATTGGCGAGGGCATTGCCGGCACGACTTTGGGCAGCGCCGAGAGCGGCGCAGGCCAGCAAGACTGCAATCAGCGAAACAAGTCTGCTCATCTGCCCCTAAACTTTTTCAGCAGCATACCGCATTCAGTTCCGATGGGATACGTCATTATTCCGCTAAGCCCTTTGATTTCATAAAGCGGTAAAGACGTTCCAGTCCCTCTTCTATATCCGCCGTGGAGCGGGCGTAGGAAAACCGTAGCATGGTGCCCCCCCTGTCCTTGTCGAAATCGAGACCTGGCGTAACGGCGACACCGGCCTGATCCAGGATTTCCGCGGCGAAAGCCAGACTGTCGGTGGTGAAGCCGGACACGTCGGCATAGATGTAAAACGCGCCATCGGGCGGCGCGATGCGGTCGAATCCGGCACGCGGCAGCCCTTCGAGCATCAGCGCGCGGTTCTTTCGATAGACGTCGACGTTGGCCTGGAGTTCGTCGTCACAATCCATTGCGGCCAGGGCCACGATTTGGCTGGCATGGGGGGGGCAAATAAACATGTTCTGCGCCAGACGTTCGATCGTGCGGATGTGATCTTCGGGCACGACCATCCAGCCGACGCGCCAGCCGGTCATCGAGAAGTATTTGGAAAACGAATTGATTACGTAGGTGTCGTCGGTGATTTCCAGCGCGCTGACCGCTTCGCGTTCGTATTGAAGCCCGTGGTAGATTTCATCCGAAACGAATGCGGCTCCCCGAGCGTGGGCGGCC
>JBNKHH010000014.1:0-24510 GCA_050290245.1 Silicimonas sp. | reverse complement strand
GGGGACCGGGCATTATGTCGAACCGTCGGAGTGGAACGATCTGATTTCGGCCCACGATGTCGTCGTGATCGACACGCGCAATGATTATGAAGTCGCCATCGGCACCTTCGACGGCGCCATTGATCCGGGCACGAAGAGCTTTCGCGAGTTTCCGGCGTGGTGGCGAGAAAACGCCCAGCGCTTTGGCAACAAGCGCGTGGCAATGTTTTGCACCGGCGGCATTCGCTGCGAGAAGTCGACGAACTTCCTTCTGAACGAGGGCGTCAGCGAAGTCTACCACCTGAGGGGCGGCATCCTAAAATACCTAGAAGATGTGCCCGCCGCGCAGAGCCTGTGGAACGGTGAATGCTTTGTCTTCGACCAACGTGTCAGTGTCGGCCACGGCCTTCGACAAGGTCAGTATAGTCTCTGCCATGCCTGCCGCAGACCGCTCTCACCCACCGACCTATCCCATCCCGACTATGAGGACGGGGTTTGCTGTCCGGCATGTGTCGATGAATACTCCGATACCCAGCGCGAACGGTTCCGCGAGCGTCAACGTCAAGTCGATCTGGCCGAAAAACGGGGCGACCTGCACATCGGGGCCCGGCACGGCAGAAACTAGCCGCCTGCAGGCGCATCAGTCGCCGGCTTGCTGATCCAGAAAATCGTAGAGGCGCCGAATGTTGTTCGGCGCGACCGTGTTCCAGTCATAGGCAAGAGATGCATTGCGCGCGGCAGCGCCCCAGTTCTGACGCAGATCCCTGGAGGCGGCGAATTCTGAAATCCGGTCGCGAAGGCACTCAGCATCCAAGTGATCGACGATGTTGATGGCCCCGGTCTCTGACGCGATACGGCCGCCGCCGGCAGTGGAAGCGATGATCGGAACGCCATGCGCCGCAGCTTCATAGGTTGCGATCGGATCGCCTTCTTCGAGTGACGGAAGCACCGCGACATCCGCCCTCTCATATTCCAGCGCGACGTTGTGCATGAAACCGGCACAGGACACATTCGGCGCGTCGAGCACATCGGCGAAAAGCTTCCGCATCGCCGGTTCAATCTCTCCCACGATCCGCAGAACCGCACCTTTCGGCGCATTGCGCCAAGCCTCGAGCAGAAAATGCGCACCCTTGCGGACACAAAGACGACCCACAAAGAGAAAAACCACCGGTGCGCCACCGAAGCGCTCTGGACGCGGCTTCAGGACTTTGGGCACCCAAGTTCCATAACTGGTCGGGACAATCCTCGGCGCATAGGCAGAGTCTACAAATGAACTCTCGACTGCCGGGCTAGGTGCAATAATCGCCGTAGACAATGCGTGCCGGGCGTTCTGTTCGTCGATCCTGGCAGCGGTGATGCCGTGCGCGGGCTCAAGACCAAGCCCTTCATATGCTGAATCCAACAAAGGCTTGGCGACAGCCATACGGGTATTGACCATCTCGGAGACGATAGTGACACCCCTTGCGGCAAGAGCCTCATAAACACTCAGCGCGGTCGATGGCCAGAGATAGGCAATCTCGTCGTCTCCGATTGCTTCCAGGAACTTCCGTCGCAACCGCGATGAGGTCAGGTGGCGAGAAATGCTGTACGGCAAGATCTTCAGAAAGTCCGGCAAAACAGAATGGATGTGCAGACCGGCCGGTTTCTCTCCGTCGATATAAGAGGTGAAGAGATCGACCGGTGTCCCGGCATTCGCTGCCCCCAGTAACAGCGACCGGCAGGTCATCCCAACGCCGACAAGGTTGCCGGGCATCTCCATCAAGGCCCTGATGGCCGGTCCTTGGGATAGGTCCGCATGCATCCGGCGCGCGCCCTTCACAAAATCATCAACTCGATACACTGTATCACCACGGATAACTGCGTTTTGCGCAATCCGGTTGCTGGCTGAGATTTCCGGCGATGCGCATAGTAATATGGAAGGACGTCTATCGTAAGAACACCGGATGGTGAATACCGATCGGCCTCCATATCCGCCATCCGATCTCCGTTGCCTCAGTTACCGTCTTTTCGCCGCCTGTCAATTTCGGATTGAGCACCAGCAAACCGCGTATATCGCGCCAAACGCGTTTCTTCTTCCAGCTTTTCGCGCTCAGTTTTTCTCGCGAATCCCACTTCATCCCGGTCTCTACCACGCTCGGGATGAGATCTGGACCACGTAAGGTTGTCTCGCGTAATCGTGTTCGCAGTCGTCGCGCCGTCGGTGACCGCCACATCAGTGGCGCTGACTATCCACATGCCGGATCCCACTAGGAAAAACACGAACGAATGCAGCGGGCCCCAGATGTGAACCGTGGCCAATGCGAATGCCAACCCGATGCACATAAACATCCAGCCGAGACGCAGATTGGAAATGAATGATCCGGGCGTGAGCTTTCGACGTCCGACCCTGATCATCGCATCGAGATACCCACCGGCCACCATTGCAAAGCCCGGAATGCCAAATTTTACTGCCATAACAAGCCAGTAATTGTCGATGCTGCCCGAACGCATGAAACTTGGTCTGATCCAATTCCGCAATCCAAGCCCGAAAATTGGATTGTCCCAGACGTTCTTCAGGCCCCACTCAAAGATGATCCCACGCCAAAAGGCGTTATGGGCCGAGAAGGTCCCGTAACTCATGAAAACGCGGATCGGTGTCCTGTTCGATAGAAGGTCGACTAAAACATAACCAAACGCGAATATCCCGGCGAGCAACAGCCAGCGCCGGGACACTCTACGAAACACATAATTCCAGACAATCAATCCACCCTGCATGAGTGCGGCCAGCAATGCACCACTCGACAGGGACAAAAAAACAGCGGCGCCGACGGCAGCCACCGCAAGGTAGCGCAGGGTGTTGGTCAGGACACCCTTCATTCCGATCCATGTCAAAGCCAGGACTGCTGTGCAGAACAGACCGTAATGTATTGGATGCTGGAACGAGACTTGCGAACGGTGAAGCCCCAAACGCGGCGGCATGGAGAGCTGTTTCACCGTGTCTACACCCGGGATTTTTTCGATGAGGCTCAGCACGAGTGACTCATCCGTCAGGGATTCGAAGATTGCCAGCGGCAATGAAAGGACCGTGAACACGAGTACGGCACGGATCAATCTGTAGAATGCCTGTGGTGTTCGTATACAGGCCCGCGCGAGCACATAGGCGCCAAAAAACTCGATATTATAGATACCGGCGGCTTCGACAACGCGCACCGGATTGTTCAGGGCAATGCTCAGCAAAACCCAGAAACCGTGAAGGGCGAAGAGAATATCGACGAGATATACCCTGCCAAACCGACCGGTGAACAGGCCGATCGTCGTTGGTATGATCGTAATCAATAGTATCAGACGCGGAAGGGAAAGGGCCAACGTTCCGACCCGGAATTCAACCGGGATCACCAGCGCAATGACAAATAGGAAAACGACGATGGCGCCCCGCCCGTCATCCGGCGGAACGGCAATCGCGCCGTCAGACTGAGCGCTCTGCCTATGGATCACACGGGTGTAGATGTCGAACCTCTCCCAAGACTCGCCGGACGTATCGCGCGTGCGGCGGTTCTGCGTGGCTTTCGGCCACTATACCATTCCTGCCCGCCATTTCATCACGGACTCGCGAACATCAGTAGCCTTTCAACCAGTCATGACGCGCGTGCCAGGTTTCGGACCAGGCCGCAGCCTTCGCCCGAACCTTTTCCCCTCCTGCCAGCGCGAGGCATTGGAACGCCGCGGCGCGGATCGCTGCCCATGACCACATCATTGCCATGCCAAAGGGCACCCAGGCAGGTGCCCAATGGTCGCGGATCAGGGTCGAACGGGCCTTGGCGAGAAGGACAAGTTTTCTGCCCAGCGTTTTTGATGCTGCGCCGACGATGTGCATGATTTCGGCGTCCGGTGTGATCACCGGCCGGCAACCGATGCGTGCCGCCCGCAGGCACAGATCGCTTTCCTCGCCATACATGAAGTACCGCAGATCGAACCCGCCTAACCGGTTCCAGAGCTCACGGCGGATCAGGAATAGGCACCCGACGACGATGTCGACCTCGCGCACCGTATCCCGCTGCCAACCGCCCATCGCCTCGGGATTGAAGAATTCGGATCTGGGCGCCAACGCGGTCAACCCGAATGCCATGCAAAAGACGCTCCATGGTGTCATCCGCATCCAGCAGGAGGCAATGTTGAGTGAACCGTCCGGAAAGACCGTGCGACCGCCATAGATCCCGGCATCCGGATGGGCCCGGGCGAAGGCCATGAGCTTGTCGATGGCCCGATCGTGAACCTCGGTATCGGGGTTTAGGAGCAAAAGCCATTCGGTTTCGGCGGCGGCTGCCACGATATTGTTCGCGCGCGCGAAGCCGACATTCTCTTCGCTTCGGATAAGCTCGACCTCGGGAAAGTCTTCCGCGATGGCATCAGCTGAACCATCAGAAGAGGCATTGTCGAATACGACAACCTTGAACGGCGTGTCCTGCGTTTGCGCGAAAAGGGTGCGCAGGGCGGCGAGCGTCAGCGCACATGTATTGTAGCTGACGACAATCACAGTCAGGTCACTTTTCGCACTCGTCATTTCGTCCTGCATCACGCCCCGGATGTGCAACTTCTGAGCAAGGTCAAACATTTGACCACCCCTTACACCGAATGGGCACGCGATGCGATTCTGTTTCGGCAGCCGCTAGACCCCTCACCAACCGCATTTGCATTTCGTTAACTTTATTGACGTTTTCTAAACAGGACTTAGCTGGCCCGCCCCCGGCACCTTCCCAAAGAGGAGAATCCCATGCTTCTCGACCCCGCAACCGCCGTTCCGGCAACATTCGCACCCACGACTTCGTTTTGTCGCCCGTCTCGCGACACTGTCCTCACCAGTGCGACCAATCCCCAATTCAAAGCCCGTCGCCGCGGCCTGAACCGGCTTTCGGGCGTAAGAAACCTGCTGGTCAATCTGAAACGTATGATCCTGCGCAGGGTCTGGGGAATGGACATCCACCCCACTGCACAGTTTTCGCTTTCGACCAAATTCGATCGGACGTTCCCAATCGGCGTACATGTCGGGCCGCATTCCTATGTCGCATTCGAGGCCCGTATTCTGACCCACGACAGGACACGTGGTCTCTATCTTCACACCAGGATTGGCTCCAACTGTTTCATCGGCGGACGCAGCCTGATCCTGCCCGGGATCGAAATCGGCGACAATTGCGTCATCGGGGCCGGTTCGGTGGTCACCAAGTCGGTGCCTGCCGGATCGGTGGTTGCAGGAAATCCGGCCCGCGTCATCCGGACCGGGATTGACGTCGGGCATTACGGGCGCTTCGCTGCGGCCGACGCGACCGAAAGCGCGCTTGCCGAACGCGGGCTCGCCTAATCATTGGCAATCCGGTTCGCTCTCGCTGCGTGCCTGCTCGTGGCCAGCGCCGCGGCTATGCAGTTCGAACCGGCAAAGTCCGTCGAGCGCAATGACCGGATCATAGTTGTCGGCTTTCCTGCGCATGAGACTAGGTCTATCCGGATCGGCGCGCACGGAACCAGCCTGACCCGTCGCGCCCTCTGGACCACTCAGCTTGGCGACCGATTGACCGACTGTAGCCCTAACGGTGTCTCGGCAACTGTAACGGGTCTGACCGGAGCGAACTCGTCGCAAGGATTGCAGGCGATCACCGCAGCCCGAGTTAATGGTTTCGACGTTGTGCTGATCGAATACGCAATTAATGACGCAGACCTTCTGGACGGCATTGCCCTTTCTGAGAGCCTGACGAATCACCGCCATATGATCTCGTGGCTGCGCAAGGCGAATCCCGGCATCTCGATCATACTTCTCGCCACCAACCCGGTTCGCGGTATCCAAAAACTGAAGCGCCCCCAGTTGGAAACCTATTACACCGCGCTCGCTGACCTGGCCGACGAGGAAAGCGTGAGTTACTTCGACGGAACCTCAAGGTGGACTGGCCGCTATCTTACCAGCCAGAGCCTTCCCGACGGGCTTCATCCCGACCCCAAGGTTGAGGCTGAGTTATACAGTCGGCCGCTTGCACGGATGGTCGCAGGTTCTTTGGGCCTGTCTTGCCGGATCTGAACAAATAACCAATCCCTGCTGTGGCGAACGCCCCGACAACCGGTCACGCAACGCCCGTATCCTAAATGTTATCCAGCGCGGCGATGCGTCGCCACCGGACCTGGCGATCCGCCGGGTACAGGGGCGGAGCGTTCCCGGTCGGTGACGACCAACCGGACGAGCGCCATCGATATCCGGGACCTCTCTGTCCGGCCGGTGCGCCGTCCCGCAAGACGGGAACTCAGAATGATATCACTTTCCTCGCTCTCTTTTCGTGGCAGCCGACCTGGCACATCCGGACCAGCCCCCCAACCGGTCAACGTCACGCTGGCCGCCTTCAGCCGGGACCGCACGATCTTCGACAGCGGCGCGGGTATTGGCCTCGCGGTCGCGGATGTACCGCTTTCGGGCACCGGCACGCCGGGCCAAACAGTCGAGGCGCGGGCAATATCACTTGACGACGGCGGTGCAGAAACAACGGCCTGGACCGACATGTCAGCTGTCGACGGGGCCGGTCACTGGAGCGGCCTGCTGGCGGTGCCGCGCGCGAACACCTGGTACCGGCCAGAGGTCAGATTGAAGGCACAGCCGGGCGTGACAGCGCAGGGCGCCATGCGGTTTGGCGTCGGTCATGTCATCGCAATCTGGGGGCAGTCGGAACCGGACCGTATCTTGTCCGCGTTTCACGACAACACCATGCCGCCCGCCGTTTCGGACCCCGACGCGGTCCAGATATTCCATGGCGCTTCGGACGGGCCCGTGCGCCATTTCATCACCGATTCCCAGCCCCTGACCGCAGGCGCGGCCGCCATGGCCGCAACGCTCATCGAAGCGCGGCCGGGCGAAAAATTCGCTGTGATCTTCCACACGGTTCCCGGTTCGGACCCGCGCGGGCTTGTCAACGATTCCGACCCGGGCCGCGAATGGGCAAACGACCGGGCCTTGCATGACTTTGCGACGGCCGACGGGCAGAAGGTCGGGCTGGCCGCCATGTCATGGTTCGCGGCCCCTGGCAGCCTGGGCTCAGACTACGGAGAGGCCCTGTTTCCGCTGTTTTCGGGCAGGCGGATGGATGGTTCGCCCGTCACCTTTCCGGCGACCATCACCCATGGCGCAAGCGGCAGCTATCATGCCGATCACTGGTTCGGGGAGCTCTACGACTATTCCCATACCCGCTGGGTTCCCTATGGTCCGCACCGTTTCGACATCGACGCCGACCTGCAGGACGCAACGCATTACTTAGGCGGTGGGCTGCAATTCAACCTTGTCAACAAGCAAGCCGCACGGGTCAGCTGGCGGGCCATGCTGGCCCTGCCAGATGCGACGATGTTCCTGCCTTTAGGACTGGAGCCTACTAACTACGTGAACGGCTTTAGCGACGGTGCGGGCGGATGGGCTGACTTCTCCCACCCGTCGGGCGATACAGCTGACGGCTTGCAGGCATGGGCACGGCTGACGGCGCTGGCAATCCTTCAGTCGGCAGGTCTGACCAACTGGCCGGTTCCGGAGTTTGATCAATGTCTCTGGGACCCTTCGGGAGCCTGGGTAGAGGTCTGGTCCTCTGCAGGCCCTATCACCACGACGCGCCGGGCACGGAATGAGCCTGCGCTCGGGACAACACAACCGCACTGGACCGAAGTCATGGGCTTCCAGATCAACGGAACGCCTGCAGCGACAACCCAGATCATCAATGGGAAGGTCCGTATCATGCCTAATAGCGGGCCCTTCACCTATGTCGATTCGATCCAATACGGCGAAGGCGGCGCCAGCGGCATGATCGCCTATCCGGACGATTATATCGCCGAGACCTGGAAGAACCTGCCAATCGTCAACATCGGGGGCACAGGTCTGAACGGCATACCCGTGCGTCCGCTTGCCGATCCCGGTGTTCTGGCGAACACGCTTCCCGTCGGTGCGCCGAGCTTCCTGACTTCTGCCACGGGTCCCTACTTTCTCGATCCCGCCAACGTTCCCGCCGGAACGAGTGCGATCACTCATGCGGCGCGTATTCGCTTTGACGCCCTGCCCGGTTCGACCGCCATCCTCTTCGCGCAGTCGAGTACCGGGTTCGATGTCGAATTGATGAATACCGGGGCGCTGAGGGTTACGGTTGAGGATGGTACCGGCCTGAGGACCCTGAATGCCGTGACGGTCCCGACGGCTCTTTCATCTGGTGTCTGGTATGACATCGTCTGTTCGGCCAATCAGGTGGAGAAAGCCTTTCGGGTGGCGATCGACGGACAACTGGTGGCGACCGTGCCGTTTACAGCGAGCGGTAATGGACTGTTCCAAAGTAACCGGTCGTTGAGCTATCTGGCGCGGAATTCTGGGACCCCGCAATTCGTGGGCCAGATCGAGTATCTCAGGACCTGGTTCAGCACGATACCCAACGGGTTGGCCCCCGCCGGAACGCCGTACAAATCGATCACCGGCCCGGCAAGTTCGGCCAACGCGGACAGTTGGAAACTGGGCGCAAACGCCACCTGAAAGGGGATCATAAGAACTGAAAACGGCGCGCGGCCATTATGGCAAGCGCGCCGTTTTTATGCTTCGGACCTGCGCCCGGTGCAAACCGGACGATAGCATCAGCCTACCAAAGCGCCACGATCCCTGCGGCCGTGGTGCCCACCGCATTGATCCCGCTTGCACGCACCGGCAGCAGGGTCCCGGCCGGAACATTCTGGAACAGCACTGCCTGCCCTCCTGCAAGCCGGACGGAGAGATTTCCGGCCTGACCTACGTAAAGAGCGCGCGGCAGAATCGTCAGGTCGTTCACGTCGTCGGGTGTCACCGTCGCACCATCCCGCGCAGGGGCGGTGAGACTTGTGGGATAGTCTGAGAACTTGTCCATATCTTTCATCCTGTCGCCCGCTGCTTAAGAACCATCATGGCCTCTGTCCTACACAGAGTGTCGAGACCCGCGCCGGGCATGTTGCGTAAGCTTCTTAGAACGGGACCGCCGCAAAGCCGGACCCATACACGGTCTAATCCTGCCTTGGTTAAGAACGCGGCAAACGGGCGTTCGGGCCGACTGTTTCCAGATGAACCACCACGAATGCGGGCAAATCGGCGGAAATACGCCCGTTTACTTAACGTATGGTGCACAATAAGCGCCGAATTCGCGATTGCGGTCACATCGAGACTACATTTGCGCCCAATCTTTGCCACGTTGCGACGCATTGTTCGTGCTGGGGATACACTCACGCTGGCGCGCGCCTCTCGCGCAACGAAGGGACAGAAAGATGAAACGTTTTTGCTCGCCGGTCATCATGGGGGTGACAGCAGCATTGTGGAGTTCCGCCGCATATTCGGCCGACTTTTACGTCCGGCCACTGGCAGCCGGACCCGTAACCGGCACGGCGCTTTCAGTTGTCACGCTTCAATCGCTCGAAACCACTGCACCTTCCGAAGAAGAGGAAGTTGCGCCGGGAACTTTTATTGGTGGATTCGAGACTGAAAAGCAGTCGGATGAAACCTCTGCAGACGACACTGCCGGTGGTAGCGACGCAACCGAGAGCACGTTCCTTTCGACTGCTTCAACCGATGGCCCTACGATCAACAAAGGTGCCAAGTGGGTCAGCGCCCCCAAGGATATTAAAGGATCGAGAGGCAAAGGGAAAACGAGCGGTTCGACCCAGACCGACACTGCGGACACGGGCGGCGGTGAAGTATCCGACGGGGGGACGTCAGGCGGTTCCGGGTCGGGTGAAACCACCTCTTCTGGCAGCACCACAACCGAAGGCGGATCTGAGGGGACGTCATCGTCAGGCACGACTTCGACAGGCGGCGCATCTGAAGGAACGACGACGGCGGGAACCTCCGCGGACACCGAAGGTGGTTCGACCACAACCAGCGATTCGACGACTACAACTGGTTCGACGACCACCGGTGGCACTACAACAACTTCCGGCACGACCACAACGACAGGAGGAACCACAACCACTTCGGGTGGACCGACGACGACCACGAGCGGCACAACAAGCGGTGGAACAACTACGCCATCTCAGACTTGGGCGTCGGTTTCGGATGTTTTCTCGTCCGGCCAGTTGCAGGCGGGTGACCGGATTTTCCTGATGGCCGGCTATCACGGTCGCCTGTCGATTACCGGACAGAAGTTTAGCAGCCCGGTCGTGATCGCACCCGCACCGGGAGAAGTCGCCCATGTCAGTTCGATCATGATCCGCGATTCAAGAAATTTCGTCATTCAGGGGCTCAAGGTCTGGGCAACATCGTCGAATGCCGGAACGGGTGCGATGATCAGAAGCTATTCCGACTCTTCAGACCTCGCCTTTATGGACCTCGATATCCGATCAGTGTCATCGGCCGGTAATTATCTGCAATGGACCGCAACCGATTGGGACAACAACAAACGCAACGGTATGCTGATTGCGGGTGATCGTGTCACGATTGCGCGCAACCGCGTGACAGGCATCTACCACGGGATCTTCGCTGGTGCGTCGAATTCACTGATGGAGCAAAATATAGTCGACGGATTCGCGGGCGATGGGATGCGGTCGAACGGCGACAACTCCATTGTGCGACGCAACAAGGTCCAGAACTGTGTCAAGATCGACGGCAACCACTCGGATGGCTTCCAGGCTTTTTCGATTGGTGCAAACGGCCCAGGAACAGGCACGATCAAGAACCTGACGATTGAGGACAACAAGATCTTCGAGTGGGTGTCCGCGGCAACGAGCCCGATCAGGTGCAAATTGCAAGGCATCGGTATGTTTGATGGGATGTATGATGGCACGGTCATCCGCAACAATGTTATCGCCGTGTCCAACTACCATGGCCTTACCGTTGCAGGAGCCGTGAACTCAGTGATTGCCAACAACACGGTCGTCCATCCCGACGGCATCGCCGGTAACCGCCCATGGATCAAAATCTCGAATCACAAAAACGGTACTCCCCCTAGCAATGTGACCATCGCCAACAACCTTGCAACCAACTATCACGTTTCGTCGGATCCCAGCCGTAACATCCTGGGTACAAACAATGTGGTCGTGAGCAATGCGACCAACGAATTCGTATCCTTTGCTACGCAGGATTTCACACTCAAATCGACGGCCCTAGGCGTCGATGCCGGTCTCTCCAGTTATGCCCCGGCAGATGATATCGTCGGAACGGCGCGCCCGAAAGGCAAAGCTCCCGACGCGGGTGCCTACGAAAACTTCTGAAGCGCGCACCCGAATTCATACTCCGCCCGGACGCAGCCGGGCGGAGGATGAATTCAGATCGTTCCGCCGAATGCCTGTCTCAGCATCCATACCGCCCTCTTCATTCGTAGTCGGATGAGCGTCATCGCGCCGCGGAGCCTTTCACCGGGTGAGGCGAGTTTGGAACTGAAGACCAGGCGTGGAAGGTGGGCAAGCGCACTAGCTGGCATCGCCAGCGCCCTTAGCCCCCATATAAATCTGGCACCAAGACCGTTTCGCGTGAGGTGCAGTTCAAACATTTCGCGCGTCAGACGACGCCATTTGCGTTCCAACGCGGCCCAGTCCGAGCGTGTCGGGTGTGAAACGCGCATGTCCTCATCCAAAGCCAGCTGGAATCCTTTCCGACGCGCTCTCCAACACCATTCCTCATCTTCAGACACGCCGTCGATGAATGGCCCCACTGCCTCGAAGACGCGTCGAGAGGTGACCAGATTGGCGGTAACGGAAAAACCCTTCTTTTCAGCGTAATACCGATAGTTGAAGGCGAACACTGTCTCAAAGGCCTGTGCCCCGGTACGCGGCGGTGGAGTTTCGTCGAAGACGTCGATTCCTCCGCCGACAATGTCTGATTTGTCGGCAGCTGACTCAGCGGCGGCAAGCCAACCGGGTGCGGGAATACAATCGGCATCCAGAAAGGCGAACGCTTCAGCGTCTGTTTCGCGAACACCGCGATTGCGTGCAGAGGCGGCACCCTTCGTATCCTCGGTGACAAAACGCACGAACGGAAAGTCTGCTTTTATGTTGTCGAGCGGTTCTGGAGTGCCGTTATCGACGACGACCACATCAACACCGCTGGTTGCGTCGAGCATGAGAGCACCCAGACACCGCCTGAGGCGCGTCATGTCGTTGTAGTGTGGAATGATGACCGCGAATTTCAGGCGTGTGACCTTTCCGTTCCGATACGCCACGATTCGCGTAGTGATGCAGTTTTGTCCAGCCCACCGAGCCTTTCGCCAAGCAGAGGCCGTTCGCGAGACAGCCGACAAAGGCTTCACCGTCCGTTCCGCAGAAACGATTTCCGCAGCATCGGAGAACTGTTTCCCGTCCGGCGAAACGCGCCGTTCCCAAATCGGAAACAGTGGGCACAAATTCTTAGGCTAAGTTTCTGATTCGAACGTTTACTCAACCTAAAGCTGAAGACACTCCCTGTATTCCGAAAAGAAGCTCAATTATGGCATTTCGGTGTTACAAATCGTTCAGAATGTGGTACAAAGTACGTGGGATATCACGTGCCGCTGACCGGCGACACAGGGGTGGAAGGAAATTCGAAATGAATTGGTGCTTTAGCGCTCTTGCAGGATTGGTCTTTATGGCCGGCGCTTCCACAGCGAGCGCGAATGTTATTGACTTTACGGATGCCAGCACAGGCACGTCCGGTTCTATTCTTAACGGAACGGTCACCTGGACTATGGATGCCAGCGGTTATCTGAATAACTCGCAATCGTTTGACGGAAATTCTACGCCTTCCGGGACGGGCTTGTCTTTCGAAACCGACGGTTACGGCGTCGGAATGCGTGATGACGAAATCACAACTGTGAGCACCAACAACTTCGAGTGGATCCGTGTGACGTTCAGCGCGCCAGTGTTGGTCGATGCGATCTATTTCCTGGATCTTTTCCAAGCGAGAGACGGTTCGTCTCAGGAAATTGGCATTGCCTCCATCAACGGCGGTCATCCGATCATTTCGCTCTACGCGAGTGATATTGCCGGTTCCGGCGCAGCGGGTTTCGTCGGCGCGTCTTTCGCTGCGATCGCAGTGACAGAAATCTTCTTCACCGTCCTCAGCAGCAACGACAACCTCGGCTTTGCCGACGGCGCACTGGCGGGTATCAGCTTTGTGGCGCCGATTCCGCTACCGGCCGCAGGGTTCATGCTTCTTGGCGGTCTCGGTGGGCTGGCTGCGGTTCGGCGTCGGCGCAAGGCAGCCTGAATTCGCTTCACTCGCTTCGGTGGAGTTGGACAGGCCGGGCAATGCCCGGCCTTTTCGTTTTAATCCGATAGCGCTTGTTAACGCTCCCGGGACTATGAGTAGGAATCGTAGCTGTATCCGACGAGTTTGTCGGCATAGCGACACTTGTTGAGTACGATACCCAGAACATTCGTTAACTGTGCGAGTTCCTTCTCGCAGACATCGATGTTTGGAAGGGTAGTCCGTTCTGCCGCCGCGATCAGAAGGGCGCAGTCCACGTTCCCAAGGAACCCGACATTGTCGTCGCTGGCAAGCATCGGAGACATGTCAAACAGCATCACGTCCGGCTGCCACCGCCGCTCGATCTCATCCAATACCTCGCCCGTCCCGCTCGCCTGCAACAGCTCAGAGGGATTCCGGCACGCTGTCGCGTTCATTGCCAGAATCAGGTTCTCTCCAATCCGCACGGCCTGGTCTTCGAAGGCAATCCTGCCATCCAGAACCTCGTGGAACGAATGCTTAGGCGTCAGGCCGGCCACCTTGTGCAGTGCTGGCCTCCGCAGATCGAGGTCAAATAGCATGACACGAAGGTCTTTTTGCCGGGACAGGCTGAGTGCAAGATTGAGGGCTACGGTTGTTTTGCCGCAGGCAGGCCCGGGCGACGTCACGGCGAGACGGCTCCATTCCTTCTCGCGCATCAGACGGATCGTACGCGAACGGAGCATGTCATAGGGGGTTGCGTCCTTGCCCCCTAAAATTGCGGTGATCCTGTTTCGTTGCAGACGCGCCGGCGTCAGCTTGAATTCCGGCAAACTCAACCAGTCACCCGCCGCCATAACCTTCGGCGAAACCGGTTCACGGTCGACCCTGGGCGTACCGAGGGTACTCTTGCGCATCTCTCGGGCTTTGGCCAGTGCAGCTTCGAGTTTTTCCATACTACGCGTAATCCTCGCCCTTAAAACAGATCACAACCGAACGCCGATCTTTGCGGCAAGCTTCCCGACGATGCTATCGAGCGGCGCATAGTAAACGTGCACCGCATAGACCATGGCCGGGATGCCCACGACCGCGACAAGCAGGATTGCGGCAAATGCGGTCCGCCGCATCATCGTTTCACCTGGCGTGCGCATATAAGGAATTGTCGCGATCGGCATGATGCCAAACGTCCGGACCAGATCAGTGGGCCGCCTGACCGCACGGTTCAAAACCTCGATCAATACAATAAAGGCAGCACCGAGAAACGCACCGGCCGCGACACCACCGCCCGCGATCATTACTCGATTTGGGCGCGAGGGTTTTGCGGGCACGGTGGCGGGTTCAACCACAGAAATACGCTCACCCTTTGATCTGACCTCGATTTGTTCGCCCGCGGAAGCCGCAGCCAGTTTGCCTACAGCCGAGTTGTATTGCTGCTGTATGTTGCTGTAGTCGCGTTGCAACGCATCCAGCGCAATTTGGTTCGCCGGTGTCCGATCGATTGAGCCTTTGAGCGATTCCAACTCAGCGATCAAATTGACCCGCTCTTCTTCCAGAATCTCGATCTGCGTATCCAGATCGGCAAGTTGGACATCCAGCAGCGTCGCGGCTGGATTGCCGGACGGGTCGGACGGCAGTTGCGATTTAACGACTTCTTCAAGCTGGGCGATCTGCTGCTTGATCAAAACGACCTTGGGGTTGGTTTCGGTAAAGACCGCCAACATGCCATTCAACTGGGTTCGGAGTTGGTCGAGTTGCCGCTGCTCGGGCGTCTGGTTGGCAGAGGCCCCGCTGATCTGACCGGTCGACTCGAAGATCGCGACCATCCGCGCCTTCTGATCCTTCAGGGAAGCAATGTTACGCTCGGCGTTCGCAAGGCGCGTTTGCAGGATCTGCTGCTGATTGAGCCGATAGTTCAGCGTGTTTGGCAACGCATCAGAATTCTTGTTCTGGAAATCGAGGATTTTTGCGCTCTGAATGTCCAGTTCCCCTGACAGTCTGGCAACTTCCTGCCGAAAAAATTCGACCGTATCCTCGGCATTGCCGGTTCGCAGCTCAAGATCAGCCTGAAGGATAAGCGTGACATATTCATTGACGACACCCGCAGCAGCTTCGGCGGTTTCGGCCTCGAAGGCGATGCCCATAATTGTTGCTTGGCCACGGCCGGCGTTCTTGTTGATCTGGGTAGAGCTGCGCATCGCCTGAACGATATCGTCGGGCGACATTTTATCCATATCCGGGAACACTTTAAGATCCTGTGCGATCCTCAAGAGATTGGTCCGGGTCATAAGGTATTTTTCGATTGTCTGCAGCTTTTCCAAAGCCTGCGCCTGCACCGTTGGCGCAGAGAGCGCACCCGGAATCGATGACGCCTCGACCAAAAGGATGGAATTGGCTGAATAGACCGCAGGCAGCAGAAAAGCGGCGGCGATCGAAGCCGCCGAGACGAGTGCGAAAATGATGATGAAATAATGCAGCCGCCTCAGGAAGACCGCGAAATAGAATGACAGATCCAGATTCATTTATGCTTCTCTTCCTCCGCCGCGATCTGCGCCGCAAAGAACACACCGTCGTCGATTACCGATTGTACCACCGAACCGTCGACATGAGGGTTGTCCATGCTCCACCCATAGAGCAATGCCATGTCGCAAAGCTGGTTGACCAGACGGGGCACGCCATGGGTCACCTTGTATATCATCCGCGCAGCTTGGGGCGTTATCTCCTCGCCGCTGCCACCGGCTGCCTTTAGCCGGTATGAAATAAGTTCGATCACCGATTGCTCGTCGAGCGGCAAGAGGTGAAAGCTCGCCGCAATTCTCTGGGCAAGCTGCCGCAGGGACGGGTGCAACACCATGTCCCGCAACTCGGGTTGACCGACCAGAACCAGTTGGATCACTTCGTCTTTTCCCGAATTGATATTGGTCAGCATCCGAAGTTCTTCAAGGCTTTCGGCGGAGAGGTTCTGGGCTTCATCAAAGATCAGAACGACACGCCGGCCAGCGGCGTATTCCTCGATCAGATAATCCTGAAGCTTCTGGAACAACGGCACATAACCTGCCCCAGCGTCGAACGGAACGCCAAGCGAGTTCAGTACCCACTGGATCAATTCGCCCCGACCGCCCTGAGCGTTCGAGATCAGGCCGACGGTCACTCGCGATCCGAACTGGCGCAGGAGTTCACGCAACAGCGTCGTCTTGCCGCAGCCGACACCGCCTGTAACGAGCGTGATGGGCGCACGGCTCAGAATTCCGAATTCGAGCACGGAATAGGCACGACGATGCTGAGCCGACCAGAACAGGAAGTCCGGATCCGGAACAAGCGTGAACGGGCGTTCCCGGAACCCATAGAATTCCATGTAAAAGCCAACGCTGTCGTTCGTATCGGTCTCCACGACCTTGTTCATCCGCAATCCAACTCACTCAATACCGTGTGCTCGAACCATGGGCAGATCCGGCCACGGTGTCCACCGCCGACGGGTAGACCAGAAAGCAGGGATCATACAAGTTCGGCGACTTAATGGCGCTGACTCATCCAGACCTGACTTCACCCAGTATACGCAGTTTGATTCGATGTCTTCCAGATCTGCGTCAACCCCGCCATCGCAGCGCACAATCATAATACTAACCCACACTGTACACGGTACGGAAACGGTTCCGCCAGCCACGATACGCAACACCCGGGCTAAAGCCCAATCTGGTGGCCCCGCGCCGCGAATCTGCCCTGGTTTCCTAATTGTTGATTCCGTGCCCGATTCAAAGATGCTAAGACTTATGCGCCCTTACCTAGGGGGGCAGGAATCGTGGTAGTAAACGTTCGGGCGGTTGTATACGGCCGCGCATTGGTGCCTATTCGGTGTGATCGCACACATGACGCTTCAGATTAATGACCTTTCTGATCAAATCGGGATGTCGAGCGCATCGGCGGGCTCTGTGAATATTCGACGGCAATCTGGTCTGTACCGCAACGTTTTTAAGCGCGCCCTCGACGTTCTCGCGGTGCTTCTATCCGGCATGGTCGTGCTGCCCGTGGTGTTCATACTGTCCGTGGCCGTAGCCCTAGACGGTTCTTCACCCTTCTACTGGAACGAACGTGTCGGACGCGGCGGACGAACCTTCCGGATGCTGAAACTTCGCACGATGGTTCCGGATGCCGATCGGATGCTGGAGGAGTACCTGTCAAAAAATGCCGAGGCCCGGCTTGAATGGAACTCCACTCAAAAGCTCAAATCGGACCCCCGCATCACCCGGATTGGCAGGTTGCTGCGCAAGACCTCAATGGATGAATTGCCCCAGCTCTGGAATGTGCTGGTCGGCGATATGTCTCTAGTCGGGCCACGCCCGATGATGCCCAGCCAGCGGTCGCTTTATTCCGGAACGGCATATTATTCTCTCCGGCCCGGCATCACCGGGCCGTGGCAGGTATCCGTTCGCAATGAAAGCGAGTTTTCCCAGCGCGTGGCATTTGACACGGCATACTATCAGGAACTTTCACTCATGACCGATATCAAACTGCTTCTTGCGACCGTCCGCGTGGTAATAAGGGGAACGGGTTATTGATTTGACCGTTTCACGCGTTTGTGACGTCATGCCATGAAATCATGCAACAAGGTCTCCGAATGGGTCTTTCCAAGGCAATTGCCGTTCTAACCCTGACTGCCGGACTTACGGTCCTGGCGGCCTGCGATTCCTCCGAAGAACGCGCGGAAAAGCACTACCAATCGGGCCTTGCCTATCTTCAGGCCGGCGATGTCGACCGCGCGCTGGTCGAGTTCCGCAATGTTTTTGACCTAAACGGCAATCATGCAGAAGCGCGTCGCACCTATGCCGAGGTCGAACGCAACCGTGGAAATCTGCGCCAGGCGTTTGCGCAGTACCTTCGGCTCATCGAACAGCACCCTGAGGATATGGACGCAGCCCGCGCCCTCGCTGAAATCGCGGCCGAAGGCAATGACTGGGAAACGGCAGCGCGTTTCTCCGGGAAAGCGCTGGAAAAGGTGCCCGGCGACGTTGAGTTGACGGCAATCCGGATTGCGGCAGATTACGGGCGTGCAATTGTCGACAACAACATCACGATATTGATCAAGGCGGCGGCCGAAGCCCGGGATCTGCGCAAAAAGATACCGGACAACCTGCTTTTGCGGCGGGTCGTCATCGATGACCTGATGCGGGCACAGGATTATCACGATGCTTTGGAGGAAATCGACCTCGCCCTTGAAGTCGCGCCGGATGACCGGCCGCTCAGGGCACAGCGCCTGCAGGCACTGGCGGCGGTTGGCGACGATGCCGGGGTGGAAGCTGAGTTGCGCGGCCTCGTCGAACGTTTCCCGGACGCGCCTGAAATGGCGACCACGCTCGTGCGCTGGTTTTCCTCACGCAATGAGCTGGACCAAGCCGAAGAATTCTTGCGCAGCCGTATCGATCCTGCCGACCCCGATCAGGAGCGTGTCCTGAACCTCGTCCAGTTCCTTGCAGAACAGCGTGGACAAGAGGCGGCAGTCGAAGAGCTTGAAAAGATCATCGCGGGCGACAATGCGGCCCCCGCATATCGCGCGACGCATGCGGCGTTCATCTTCGATCTCGGACGCCGGGACGAAGCAATTGCGAATATGCAGGAATTGCTCGTGAACGCATCCCCCTCCGTCGAAACACGACGCACCAAGATCGGTCTGGCGAAGATGCTGCTCATCACCGGCAACCCGGTAGGCGCGCGCGCGCTGGTCGAAGATGTTCTGACCGAAGACGCCGGTGATATCGAAGCGCTGAAGCTCAAGGCCGGGTGGTTGATCCTTGACGATGCGGTCGGGGAGGCGATCGCGATTCTCCGCAAGGCCGTCGACGAGAACCCGCGCGATGCGGCCGTCCTCACGCTGATGGCGCAGGCCTATGAACGCGATGGGAACCGGGAACTGGTGCGTGAAAGCCTTTCCCGGGCCGTTGAGGTGGCCAACCGTGGGCCAGACGAATCGCTGCGATACGCGCAATTTCTGGCCAACGAAGGCAAACTGCTTCCGGCCGAGAGCATTCTGATCGACGCTTTGCGCCTGTCGCCGGGCAATACCAACCTGCTCATTGCCTTGGGCGAGGTCTACCTGCGTGTTCAGGACTGGCCGCGCGCGACCGCTGTCGTAAACGCGCTGATGTCGCTTGAACCGCGCGAGGCTCATTTGGCAGCGCAGAACATTCAAACGTCTATACTCGCCGGCCAGGATAATACGGACAAGGCGGTCGCATATCTGGAAAAACTGGTGGAGGACGGAACCGGCGGGCTGCCCGCGCGGGTGGCGATCCTGCGGGCCCATCTCGACAATGGCGACAACGCCAAGGCACGCGCCTATTCCGCCAAGCTTCTGGAAAGCGATCCGGAGAACCGGAACCTGCGGTTTATCGATGCTTCAGTACGCACCTTGACTGGGGATTCCGAGGGGGCCGAAGCAATCCTGCGCGATCTGCTCGATGCGGATAAGCAGCTCATGCCGGCCTGGCTGGCCCTCATTCGCATCGTCGCTGCAGATGACACGCGTGTTACCGAAGCGTCCGATTTGATTGGCGAAGCTCTTGAAATCGCACCGGATTCCAGCGACCTGAAGTGGGCGAAAGCGGGGCTTCTGGAAAGACAGGGGAATATCCCTGAGGCCATCGCGATCTATGAAGAGATGTACAAGGATAATAGCGCCAATCCGGTCATCGCCAATAACCTCGCCAGCCTATTGTCGAACCACTATTCCGACCCCGACAACATCCAGCGGGCCGAGGTAATCGCCCGCCGTCTGCGTGATAGTACTGTTCCTGCATATCAGGACACTTATGGCTGGATCGCCCACCTCCGAGGCAATCATGACGAAGCGCTGCGGGATCTAGAAAAGGCCGCTGCTGCCCTGCCCGACGACCCGACTGTTCAGTACCATTTGGCGGTTGTTTATGAAGCGACGGGTCGCGCATCCGATGCCCTTCGGCGGTTCCGCCGCGCTGTGGACCTAATTGGTCCGGATCAGAAGAACCCCGTTGCCGCCAAAGCGAGGGAGGAGATCAAGAGGCTTGAAGCCAACGGCATAACAGTGGGCAATTAACAGAGAGCATTGTTGCCCTAGAGGCACTTTTTGAGCAACTCAAAGGGCGGCGCGCCCCCGATTCACAAGTTAACAGTTTGATTCACAACCCATCAGTCTTAAGCTGGCATGGAATCGGGAATTATTGGGTGTCGACATGTTCAGAATGCTGCTCGGCTTTGTCTTGGCCGTTCTAATGGTTCCGGCTGCGTTCGCGCAGAGCGGATACCGTATTCAGACCGGTGACGTACTTCAGATGGAAGTTCTTGAAGACCCGAGCCTGAACCGAAGCCTTCTCGTCCTGCCGGATGGAACGGTCAGCCTTCCGCTTGTCGGAACCGTCAAGGCGTCCGGACGCAGCCTCGACAGCATGCGAGGTGCAATTGCAGCAGCCCTGGAGCCGAACTTCGCTGCTCCTCCGACGGTGTTCCTGACTGTCGGTCAATTGAATCCCGTCACCAGCGCGGTGAACAACGCAGCTGCGCAAGCAGCTGCATCGCAGGTGCGACCCTACGGTACGATCGCGGTTTATGCCGTTGGCGAAGTCAATACGCCTGGTAGGATGGATGTCGAGACAGGCACAACCTTGTTGCAGTTTCTGGCGGAAAGCGGCGGCATGACAAAATTCGCGGCAACGAAGCGTATCCAATTGCGCCGAGCTGATCGTAAAACCGGAACTGAGACGGTCTATCGCTACAACTACAAAGCTGTTCAGGCTGGGGCGAAGTCGCCGGTAATCGTCCTTCGAGAAGGCGATGTGATCGTAATCCCGGAACGACGGCTATTCGAATGACGTTCGAACGATAAGAAGGCAGAGACGGTGGGCACGAGCAGAAACAAGATCGCGGCAATCGCGGCGCTGACTACCATTCTTCCAATCGCGGCGCTCTCTCAGCAAGGGGGCGCTGCCGGTGGTTTTGAGGTGGATATCGGCGTCAATTCACGACTGACAGTAGACGATAACTTCCAGTTGCGCCCGGGTTCGGCCGGTACGTCGACAGTATTCGACAATACGCTGACATTCGGTATCAGTAGCGACACGGGAACACAGCTGTTCCAGCTTAACGGATCGGGCATATTCCGCTACGCCGACATACCCGGACGGACGATATCGGGATTTGAGGATCCCAATCTGCGCCTGAGATACCGGATCGAAAATTCTAACAGCCGGCTTACGGTGTCCGGCAACTACCGGAGCGTTGATCGCGAATTCCTGGATCCATTTGAGGTCGCGCAGGAAGAGGAAGCGTTCAACGCCATCAATAGCCTGATCAATCCCGGCGCGCCCGAACTTGATACCGACGGCGGGACAAGGACGACCCGGAACGCGGCGATCAGATACGAGACCGGCTTGAACGCGCCTTTGGGATTCAGCATAGGCTTGTCGCGTGCTGAGCAGGACTACTCGAATCTCGTCATTGCCAATCCGCGCCTTTTCGACACCAGGACGGACCGGATCAACGCGGCCGTAACAGCCAAGCTGTCTCCCGTCACAACCCTCGATTTCGATGTCGCCCTTTCGGAGTATGAAGCAGACGACACGGTTCAAACCGAACGCCGAACAGTCAGCTATTCAGTTGGTTTGTCTCAAGACATCAATCCCGTCCTTGTTCTTGACGCGCGCATCGGATGGACCGAAGTCGATACCGACACAACCGGCGGAAGCAGCACCCGCAGCGGCACAAACGGTTCTTTGAAACTGTCAAAAACTCTTCCGCGCGGATCGATCTTCGCCTCACTCGATTCCAAACTGAACCAGAACGGTACGCGCACCGCGTTGCGCTTTGGACGCGATCTTCAGCTTCCAAACGGGAGCCTGTCGGCCTCACTTGGCTTGACCCGAACACCGCAAGGCAACACCAATTATAATGCGGCTGTGTCGTACGGCCACACTTTGAAATCGAGCAATATCACCGTTGCTCTCAACCGGGACGTATCAACCAACAACATTAACGAAGAGATCCTCGATACGCGTCTCACGGTCGGCTATGGCTACCAGATCGATGCGATCTCCAGCCTTAATTTGTCGATGAATTATGGTCGTACCGAAAGCGCCGATTCCCTAAGCGGCACCCCCACCCGAACCCGTGCGACATTGAGTGCAGCCTATTCGCGGGCATTGACGCAGGATTGGAACATGACTGGCGGTGTCACTTGGCGTCGCAAGACCGAAGACAACGTCGGAGATGCGACGTCCAATTCGGTGTTCCTGAGCCTCGACAGGAACTTCAGTTTCCGGCCGTGACCCAATAGGCACGGTTGCGGAGCGTCGTCGACGTTCTATTCACTATGGGACCGGCTGACGCCAAGTTGACCGGTTCAATTCCGAATCCAGTCGTGTTGCCGGAAAATTTCGCTTAGGTTGCAAGCTATTGTAGCCGAGACAGGACATGACACATTCAACCCGCCCGGACCGGCCATTTGAGACCGACAGTCTGAGTGTGAGCCCGATCGGATTCACGCTTTTCGTGCTGCTCCTCGCGGTATCGGTGCCGATCTTCTGGATCGGATTTGTTTCGCTTGCCGATGCCTGGTCGACCGCGGAATACAGTCACGGACCGCTCATTCCGCTAGTCTCCCTGTACCTTTTCTTGCGCGAATTGCGCCGGATGCCGAGGCCGACGATAAGCCCCGTGGTTCGGTGGCCGGGCGTTCTGGTGATCGCGCTCGGTCTTGCAGTCGCGACCCTCGGCAATCTGATGCGGGTGCCGGATATCGTCACCTATGCGATGATTATATGGGTGGGCGGCGTGGTCCTGACCGTCTTTGGCTGGGATCGCGGCCGACGGCACCAGCTTCCGGTAATTCATCTCGTCTTCATGCTGCCGCTGCCGCAGATCCTCTACTGGAAACTCACGATTTTCCTGCAATGGGTGTCTTCGGCCATCGGCGTCTGGTTCGTGAGCCTGATGGGCGTCGCGGTCTATCTCGAAGGCAATGTGATCGACCTCGGCGTGTACAAGCTTCAGGTTGCCGAGGCCTGCTCGGGCTTACGTTACCTTTTCCCGATCCTCAGCTTTTCATATCTATTTGCGATCCTCTACCGTGGTCCGCTCTGGCACAAACTCGTGCTGTTGCTCTCGGCGGCACCCTTAACGGTGCTGATGAATTCCTTCCGCATTGGCGTAATCGGGGTTCTCGTCGACCGTTACGGGATCGAGCAGGCAGAAGGTTTTCTGCATTTCTTCGAGGGCTGGGTCATCTTCATTCTCTGCATCGGAATCCTGTTCCTGATGGCCATCGGCTTGCAACGCTTGACACCCAATCCGATGCCGCTTGCAGATGCGATCGATCTCGACTTCCAGGGGTTCGGAGGAATATTCGCACGCATCTTCGCGATACGGTATTCAACGGGTCTTCTGCTCGGCATGCTCTTGACCGGTGCAGCTTCGCTGGCATGGCACACTTTGCCCGCACCGCCTGCCACCCCTGCAGCGCGCGACCCTCTGGTACTCTTCCCGCGCCAGATCGAAGATTGGCAAAGTTATACGGTGGCGCTGGAACCAGAGATCGCCGGTGTGTTGGGAGCCGACGACTACCTGAACGCTTTCTATCAGCGGCCAGGCGACGACCTTGTTAGCATGTTTGTCGCCTATTACTCCAAGCAGACAGAAGGGCAGGGCATCCATTCGCCCGAGGTTTGCCTGCCAACCGGTGGTTGGGAAGTCTATTCCTTCGAGGAAGTGCCGGTGGATATGACCGAGGCCGGATATGGCCACTTTACCGCCGTGCGGGCGGTCATCCAGAAGGGACTGGCCCGGCAGATCGTTTATTACTGGTTTGAAGGCCGGGGCAAACGGGTGTCTAACGATGTGCGGGCCAAGCTCAGCGTCCTGACCGACAGCCTCACCCTCGGCCGCACCGATGGCGCGCTCGTACGCTTCGTCACGCCGATTGGTGGGGATGAAACCGAAAGCCAGGCTGAGGAACGTCTACTCGGCTTCATGCGGGAAAGCCTGCCGACCCTACCCCGCTTCGTGCCCTTCTGATAGCGCGGGACCCGGGCCTTGTCTAAGCCGGGATCAGTTACATGAGTCACAAGACCCAGCATTCAAGAGGTCCAGGCATTCGGATTCCTGCCGGCGTCTGGATGCTGACCGCGCTTATCGTCATCCCCGAACTGCTGTTGACCGGCGCGGACCTTGGCCTGTGGTGGAGCCCCTATTCGCGGTTGAACGCCTTTCAGTACGGGGGTTTTTGGGCAGGACTGCTGTACGAATGGCTGCCGAACTATCGCGGCCAAGCTGTTGTGATGTTCGTGACCTACGGATTTCTGCATGCGGGTTTCTTGCATCTGGCTATGAACCTGATGGCCTTGCTTTCGCTCGCTCCGGATCTCTATGCACGATACGGCGCGCGG
>JBNKHH010000013.1:0-100723 GCA_050290245.1 Silicimonas sp. | reverse complement strand
TGAGAGGCCGAGGACGACTTTCCCGAAGCCGGTCTTACCAAGATAATCACGCAGGGCGGTGACCATGACGCGATAGTCCTGCTCCCATTCGTCGGGAAACTCGGCCATCGGTCCCGGCAACGCGCGCCAGCCCTCGTCGGTTTCCTCGAAATCGACATGCGTGATCGACTCGTCGAACAAGGGCAGGTGGACGGCCATCTTGCCATGCGGATTCAGAACGAAAGAGCCGCCATCGAAGACCTGGTCATCCTGGCCGCCAATCATGTTGAGATAGACGAGCGGCAGTCCGGTTTCGACCACGCGGGCCACCATCATGTTCAGGCGGGTGTCGTACTTGCCCCGGTAATAGGGTGAACCATTGGGCACGAGCAGGATCTCGGCACCGGATTCGGCCAGGGCCTCGGGCACCTCTTCGTGCCAGGCGTCCTCGCAGATCGGGGTGCCGACGCGGACCATTCCCAGATCGTAGGGACCACTGAGGGGGCCCGCTTCATAAAGGCGCACCTCGTCGAAGACGGTTTCGTTCGGCAGGTCGTGTTTCAAGACCTGGCGCACGAGCCGACCGCCTTTCAGGACATGGTAGGCGTTGAAGAGCTTGCCTCCCTGCAACAGTGGACCACCGATGGCAAGCGCGGGGCCGTCGGCGCAGTCAGCCATGAGCTGGTCGACATGGGCCATGGCGTCACGGGCGAAGCCAGGCTTCATCACGAGATCCTGCGTCTGATAGCCGGTAATGAACATTTCCGGCAGCGCGACCATGTCTGCGCCCGCAGTTTTCCCTTCCTCCCAGGCGCGTTTGGCCAGGGCGGCGTTCCCCGCGAGATCCCCCACGGTCGGGTTCATTTGCGCCAGCGTCAGGCGAAAGCGTTGCGCCATGTCGGCTCTCCTTCATCTTGCACTGCGTCTAAACAGACATCCGCCGAAGGAAAAGACCCGGCCGGGAAAAGCGTTGCGAGGCATGGGTCGCTCTACTAGGTTCGGTGCAACAGGGAAAATCGCCGGGGTACACTCTGGCTAGGGAGAATTTGAGGTAAACGCATGAAGCGGGTTCTCGGACTATCGACGCTGGCTATGGCTGCGGTCATCTCTACGGTTGCGGCGGCACAAGACGCCGTCACCAAGCAACAGTACGACGACGGCGGCATTTATGAAGGTGCATTCAAAGACGGCAAGCAGCACGGGATCGGCACATATCGGCTACCTAACGGCTATGTCTATGAGGGCGAGTGGGTCGAGGGAGAAATCCGCGGACAGGGCCGGGCCGAGTTCCCCAACGGGTCGGTCTACGAGGGCGAGTTCGTGGCGGGCAAGCCCGAGGGCATGGGCAAGATCACCTTTGCCGATGGCGGCACTTATGAGGGCCAATGGGCCGACGGCAAGATCAACGGCCAGGGCGTGGCGCTCTACGCCAACGGCGTGCGTTACGAGGGCGAGTTCAAGAACGCGCTTCACGATGGTACGGGGCGCATGGAAAGCCCGAACGGCTATGTCTATGACGGCGAATGGAGCAAGGGCATCAAGGACGGCGAAGGCCGGATCGAGTACCCGGATGGCGCAATCTATGTCGGTCAACTCGTGCGCGGGGTGCGCGAGGGCACCGGCACCCTGACGATGACCGATGGCCTGATTTACGAGGGCGAGTGGGCCGACGGGCAAATCAACGGCACCGGCAAGCTGACCCAGCCCAACGGCGACGTATACGAAGGCGCGCTAGTCGCCGGCAAGCGCCAGGGAGAGGGCAAGGTCACCTATGCCAATGGCGACGTCTATGAGGGCATGTTCGAAAGTGACCAGCGTCAGGGCCAGGGGACTTTCACTGGCACCGACGGTTATATTTATTCCGGCCAGTGGGCCAATGGCGAGATCGCTGGTTCGGGCGAAGTCACCTATCCCGACGGCTCGGTCTATAGCGGCACCTTCCAGAACAACCTGGCCCACGGCACCGGCAAGATCGTCTATCCGGACGGTAACACCTATGACGGCGAATGGGTCGAGGGCGTCATCGAGGGCAAGGGAATCGCAACCTATGCAAATGGGCTGGTCTATGAAGGCGAGTTCAAGGACGCAAAGATGGATGGCCAGGGCAAGATGACCTTTGATGACGGCTATACCTATGAGGGCGGCTGGTCGAAGGGACAGCGAGAGGGCACGGGGATCGCGCGCTATTCGGACGGCACCGTCTACGAGGGTGGTTTTGTCGGCGGCAAGCGCGAAGGCGAGGGCAAGATCGTCATGCCCGATGGTTTCACCTATGTCGGCAACTGGTCCAACGGCGAGATCAACGGCATGGGCACGGCGACCTATGCGAACGGAGACGTCTATGAAGGCGCATTCGTTCAAGGCAAGCGCCAGGGTGAGGGAACGATTCGATATGCCAGCGGTGAAGAGCGTTCTGGCACGTGGGACGGAGGCGTCCTGACCGAAGAGGCCAGTGCATCTGGTGAAACAGAGCAGAGCAACTCGAACTAATCGAAGTGTTGATCACAGGATTGTTCACGATGTGACGGAAGAATACTTTCGAGGCTCCCTCAAACCGCCATATTGATCTGTAAAATTGTTCTCATCCGATAAGTGACGGTGTGTCACGATCCAAGAAGACCATTCCAAGGGTGCGGTGAGCGTTCGTGGGTCAAGGCAGGTCCAAATTGGAACTGCAAACAAGACCGCCCCATGGAGCAAGAAAGAAAGGAAACGAGAAAAGACGTTTTAAGACAACGGACAGCCAAATGTGCGGGTCCAAGTAGAAGATGTTCTGCCGTTTATTTAGTGCAACTGGTTTGATGAGTACCAAATGTTTAAAATGACTGCCTATGAGCTTGCAGGAAAATCCTGCTGTTTCCGTTACGCCTATTTCATCCTGACCACCTTTCGGCCAATTTCCGTCAAGTCATGGCGCGCCAAAGGTGAACCCAATCCTTTCGTTGCGAAAACCTATCCCACCAAGGTCACCGAGATGGTGGATTTCGTCGACATTTTTGAAGAATACCAATCGAGCCGCCGCGGCTCCTTCGGCAAACCTTTTAGCAGACGAACATCGACGAGCGGATTGCTCTGATCGTCGGTATCAAGATGCAGGGCCGGACTGTCCCCGGCCCTGCATTGACACTTGGCAGTTGAGAGACGAGTGTGCGCGCCAAATTTGAGGAGGTTCGTTCGTGTCACAGCCAAATGTTCTGATCGCCGGTGGCGGAATTGGGGGCCTTGCGACGGCCCTGACATTGCATCAGATCGGAGTGCCTTGCGTCGTTTTCGAAGCGGCGCGCGAGATGAGGCCACTGGGTGTCGGCATCAACCTCCAGCCAAACGCCGTGCGCGAATTGTTTGATCTTGGGATTACGGACAAGGCATTGGACGAGGTCGGTGTGCCAGCCAAGGAATGGGCGCTGGTCGGACTGAATGGCAACGACATCTATTCCGAGCCCCGAGGCAAGTTCGCTGGCTACAACTGGCCGCAATACGCCGTGCATCGCGGTGCTTTCCACATTCTGTTGTATAAGACGGTCTTGGATCGTCTTGGCCCGGACGCGGTGCGCCTGGGTCAGAGGGTTACCGGTTATCGCAACAATGACGACGGCACCGTGATGGCGCGCGTCGGCCATGCGGATGGATCGACAACCCATGAAGCAGGCTCGCTTCTGATCGGCGCCGACGGCATCCATTCGGCGGTGCGCGCTCAGATGCACCCCGATCAGCCCCCGATCCACTGGGGTGGCGCAGTGATGTGGCGCGGCACGACCCGTGCCAAGCCCATCCGTACAGGGTCGTCCTTTATCGGCCTTGGAACGCACCGGCACCGCATGGTGATCTATCCGATTTCGCATCCCGACGACGACGGTCTGTGCGAGATCAACTGGATTGCCGAACTGACGCTGGACAACTCAGAGGGTTGGCAGGAAAGCGGATGGTTCAAACCGGTTGAGATCGACGATTTTGCCCATCATTTCGACGCGTTCAAATACGACTGGCTGGATGTGCCGGAAATGCTACGCGCGGCCGACATAGCCTATGAAAACCCGATGATCGATCGTGAACCAATCAAGACCTGGGTGGACGGCGGAGTTGGACTGATGGGCGATGCGGCACACGCCATGTACCCGACAGGATCGAACGGGGCGAGCCAGGCCATTATCGATGCGCGCGAGTTGGGCGCGGCCATGGTTGCACACGGGGTCACCAGCGACGCCCTGGCGGCCTATGACAGAAAAATGGCCGGGCCGATCGGCGAGGTCGTGTTGCGCAACCGGGGTGCCGGGCCGTTCGGGCTTTTGAACCTGGTCGATGAACGTTGTGGCGGAACCTTTGACAATATCGACGATGTGATCCCTGCCGACGAACGCGCTGCCTTCATGGCGGGCTATCAGAAAGCCGCCGGTTTTGCCAAAGACGCGCTGAACAACGCTCCACCGATCATCGAACCCGGCGCACAGGCCAAGGCGGTCTGAGCGGGACAGGCCTGGGGGCCTGCCATTGCAAAGTCGGCAGATGGCTAGTGTGGCATCACCCTGGTTGTCATTGTGGTTTTCAGTCTGCGCGCAACACGCCGGCGGCACCAAGCCCGAGCCCTGCCAGCAGCGCTCGGCCTGACGAAGCTCCGATGCGAGTGATCGCTTCTACAGCGCGCTGAACATTGATGTCATGAGACGCGGAACCATCTGGATCTCTCAAAAGGGCGACCAGATCATGGACCGGTGCAATACTTTGCCCCTTTGCCGCCCAACGTAGAAAAGTGCGGCTGAGATCTGTCGTTCGTGCGCTCTCTGCAATTCTTGCGACCATTTCCAAATCTGCACCGGACCAAGACAGGCACAAAAGCAAGCCTGCCAAGACATCGTCGCCCGACGGCGTCAGTCCCCCGCCCCTGCCTTCAAGAGCCTGGCGAGCTTTGTCGAATTCGACTTGCTTGATCCCACATTTCAGCGACAGGCAGACCGGCAGGATGTCTTCCGGGAAGTATTCAACTGACGCAAAGCGAATGAGGTTCGCGGCGATCTTGTTGAATTCGAATGGGGACGGAATATCGGGAGCGAACTCGCGTGCGTTCAAGAGCAGAATATCACCGTTCCGAGTTTCGATCCGGTCAGCAAGAATTCTGAGTACCGAGTTCTCCGGAGGCTTGGGTGGGTCAGCGCCAAGAGAAATATGAACCGGGCCTGCCGGAACAGATGGCCCACCAATCGCGAAGATGTTTTCTTTTACACTTGCATAAAAACCATGCCGAAAGTGGGCCAGTACGACGGCGTTCAATCCGGTTGCGGAAGAGGCCCTGGGGACCCCTCCGCCAATTATGCTGGTCTGCCTTGCGACCGGCGCTTCAAGCAAGCCTTCTGTCCAGATCCAGCAGTGCGTCGACAAAGCACTTCACCGGGGCCCACGCCACACCGGCCCCGATCTGACCGGAGCCATCTGAGTTGTGGATAATCCCCGTGTTGACCGCTGGCGTGATCGACAGCTCGGCGACTTTGCGAACATCAACGCCGACAGGGGTCCCGACATTGTCAAGAATTGGCAGCCGGAACCGCGTGCTTTCACCCACGCAAATCTTCTGCATGCTTCGCGTCGCGGCAATGGCGTCCGACATCCGCCCGCCAAGGAAACCGGCCACCGCCGGCGAGTTCGCCGCCGCCGGGCCGCCAAGGCCGATCAGCTCGAGAACGGCGCTGTCTCCGATGTCGGGTGCGCTCGTTTCCGGACCCTGCCCCGGATAATAAAGAGCGTCCTGAACAGGCGGTGAATCGGTGATGAACCAGTTTTGCTCTGCGCCAGGCAAACGGATGCCATAGGTCGCGCCGTTTCGGCTCATCGTTGTGACAATGCTGGAGTTTTCGACTGATGCCGCAGAGTCCACAAGCGACTTTGCAGCCGCCATGGCAACGTTCAGGAACATCAGGTGATTTCCACTCAGAAATTTTGCCACTTCGGCGGCGCGATCGTGCTCGCTCGCGACCAGATGCGGCAACAGATCACGCAGGAACAGGTTCGTCGTGGCCTGTACGCGCATGTGGACGTCGTCACCCATTGGAACGCCCTGCGCAGCAAGGGACAATACATCGATATCGCCTTTCGCTTTGATCGCTCCTGCCAGAACCGGGCCCACGGCATCGCGCAGGAACCGCAGACGTTCAATTGAGTTTTCGTTGTCGACTCCGAACCAAGCCACCTCACCGGAACCCTGGTTTACGCTGGAGAACGTTGTCGTCCCGCCGAATTCATTCTCGACCACGTAGACCGGTGCCGACGGCCCAATCGACGTTGCCATGGGCACGACTGTTGAGCTTTCGTTCGCCGGTTTAAGTTCAACTTCGCCGGCTTTTGCCAGCGCAGCAGCTGCCTCGACATTCGGAGCCCAATCAGATGAAACGATCGTGGCTTTGATGGAGCGTTGCAGCGGGTCGGGCATGTCTTCCCAGGCAATTTTCGGGCCACAGTGCAAGATGGTACGTTCACCCATGCCAGGGATAACCGCCCCCGCACGGTCGATTCCTTTCAGAATGGGCACGCCTTCATTCAACCGGTGAACCACTTCCGCGTTGGCCTTGTCGATGATATCGGCTTTTGGGCCGAGCAGCCGTGCAAGTGCAGCGACAACAGTTGCGTCACCACCGCCGGGAATCCGCCAATCCACTCCTATAGCTTCGGCCCCTTGATCCCTGACGGAACTTTCAAACAGAGGAAGTCCGATGTTTACAATCTTTACAGCCTCGGGAAGCTGAACAATGGGAGCGGTTGTCATATCGGTCCTTTCAGGTTGGAATCCTGCGCCTCGGCGGATCACAAAAACGTATACTATAGTGTATGAGTTTTGACCATACGTTTCGTATGAATAATTGTCGCGCTTGGTCCGGGCGCCGATGACTCGCAGCGCGCCAAACTGCGCGCGCGCTGCGAGTAAATGTCAGTCTTCGCGGGTCATTGCCCCGCCCCACTTGCCTGAAATCAGGCCGCAGAGCGCTCCGACCACTACTGAAGCGGACATGACCAAAAGCGAGTTCTGCATGCTCGCAGAGGTCATGACGGCAGTATCCATGACGCCTTGCGTTTGGAGCAGGTAGCCGTAGGAACTGGCAATACCGAAAACGGTGCAGGGGATGGCCGCAAACGCTGGAATGTTGGCCGCCAATACAGCGACTGCGACCCCGACATTCACGACAATTGCCGCCCAGATTGGCAGCCCTAACGCACCTGCAAGAGGTACATTCAGAATGATCAGGGTTGATGCCCAGGCGATAAAGCAGCCGAAAATCCCACATACGATGATATTTCGGAATGCCGCACCATCCGCTCCAAAAGCAAAAAACCCGCCCCAGAACACAAACACGGCCCAGATCAGATAATACCCGCTGAGCGGGCCTAGTGCGAGATAAGTGGCGACCGCTCCCGTCACCGGGATGCTGATGGCCAGTGCATTCAGGCTTTTCATTGTCGTCGTCTCCTATTCTGTTGACACAGCGGCACCGGGCCACTGAATGGCTTGCAGATTGGCTCTGCTTTTTCTGGTAGTGATTAGGTTGGCCCGAACCGGGCGCTACACGGCGCGAAGCAGGTACTCAGATTACGTTGCGCCAGACGCAATTCCCGTTGTTTGGATGTCGATTTTCAAATCCGAAGTCAGCGTATTCGTGACGTAGCAGACTCGTTTGGCCAACTCAGCCACCCCGGCCAGACTGTCGGGGTCGCAGTCAGCTTCACAATGGATGGTGACCGAGCTGAATCTGGGACCAGAGTAGGTGCCGGTTGCATTCACGGTCAGCGCGTGCAATGCAACCGATTGTTTTTTAGCGGAATATGCCATTGCGAGCGTGAAACACGACGCAATGGACGCAAGAAAGACTGACGTTGGTTCTGGCCCCTGATCACTGCCGCCGACTGAGGCGGGTTCATCGACCGTGATCGAATAGTCGCCCATCTTCACGTCGCAGCGGAGACCACCACGCCAAGTACTTTCAACCGAGCGGCGCCCACTCAATGCGAGTGTCCATCCTGGTGGTCATGATCGTGATGGTGATCGTGACCTGCCGGCCGTTTACAATAGTCGACGACTAGCTGATCCAACTCGTTCTTGCTGACCAACCCATTTCCGACAACAAGAGACTCGAGCGCTGCAAACCACCGCTCATAATACCGGTACGGGTGCTCGATGCTGTCGCGATCTTTCTCGTAATCCGCGATGGCGGAAATCAGGCTGCCCTGGAATTCCTGCCAATCGAATACGCCTTGGTCCGCCAAAGCCGCAGCCATTCCGAAGGCACGACTCTCCCACGGCTCGTCAAAGACAAGTTCGCCATTGGAACGCGGCAAGGGCGTTTCGGACTCCGGCCCAAGATTGTCAATGAGGCTCATTGAACTACCCCGCCGATACCTGCGCAACGCCGACCATCGCGTCGCGTGTGATAAGCCCCGCAAGCTCTTCTTCGGACATGCCTTCTGTGCCTTCTGGGCGCATCGGCAGTACGAAATACCGGTTCTCGGCGCTGGAATCCCATACGCGAATCTTGGTGCTTTCGGGAAGATCCAGCCCCATCTCGCTTAACAGAGTCCGCGGCTCGCGAACCGAACGGGACCGATAGGCCGGATCCTTGTACCACTTCGGCGGAAGACCCAGCAGTGGCCACGGATAGCAGGAACACAGGGTGCAGACGACCATATTGTGCTGCTCTGGCGTATTTTCGACGACGACGATGTGCTCACCCTGCGGGCCTGCGAAACCAAGCTCTTTGCAGGCCCCTGTCCCGTCGGCCAGCAGTCGTGCACGAAATTCATCGTCGACCCAGGCCTTGGCCACGACCTTGGCACCGTTCATCGGGCCTACATCGTTCACATAGCGGTTGATGAATCCGTCCAAAACGTTCGGATCCACAAGTCCACGCTCGACAAGTAGTGCTTCCAGCGCTTCGACTCGCAGTTGCGGTGAGGGGAAGTCTTCGGAATGCGGTCGCTCGGTCATACGGCCTCCAGATAGCTTTCAAATAGGTCAATTCTAACGTCGGCGGCTTCGGCACCCTTGCCCCAAAGCTCCTCGGACGAGAACTCGACTGTGTAAACGTGCTGCGCATCTTCGCCAGTGAAGTGGGCGGTGCTGTCAGGCAGGACCGCAGCGGGTCGAATAGCGACGACAGTACCGGTGTGGCCCCTGACATAGGCGGGCATGCGCGTGTGGCCGGTCTTGTGCATGTTCGATGCACGCACAGTCTGGTTCGGCGCGAACTTTGGAGCAGCATCAATCTGGCGCAACGATCCTGCACCACCACGCTCGTACTGCGGCTTGTTCGTTTCGACGTCGGCAGGCTCTTCGACGTCCTCACCTCTCAGTTTGCGCGCGCGGGCCTCAACTGCGCCGGGGGCCAGAATGCCGCTGTCAACGCAAAGGAGCTCAGCACAGCCAAGCCAGCGTCCGTAGTATCCTTCGCCCAGGTAATCCAGCGGATGCAGCCGCTCAAGTGCGTGACGAAAGGCGTCAAGGTTTGTCCCAGACACGCCCATGGACGCAAGACCGAGCGCAAATGTCCGCGCCTCCCAATCCTCATCGAAGACTTTCTCATTGGGATCAATTTCAACTGTGCCCCATCCCTGGGTGCCACCCATGTCATGAATGCCGTCCATAACTCCTCCCGGTCTGCTGATGATCCGAGATTATGGGATTAACTTAACGAATGTCAACTATAAGAAATTTGATTTAACTAGTGGAAACAGCCGATTCCCTGCGACATGAGGCCATTTACTATAATGCATGCATTGACCATTTCTACTAAATGAAATAAAATGACTTCCATCATTAACGCCAAGCCTGACGTCACAAAGTGAAGAGTTCCGATGCTCGCAACCCCGATGCCCGACTTCCTGAAGCTGCCTGCTCGAAGCTCAAAACCCAGAGAGTCGGGAATGACTCACGTTGTGGATCGGGGGTGCACGGCAGGCGTCACGCGCGATCTATTGAGGCAGGTTGGCCATATCGTAGATATTTGGAAGTTCGGCTGGGGCATTTCTTATGTCGATCCCGATGCGCGCGGAAAGGTGGCCGACCTTAGAGCTGCAGGGGTGCAAGCCTGCATCGGTGGCACTTTGCTGGAGGTCTGCTGGCTGCAACAGAAGACCGAAGACTTTTTCAGATTTGCCGCAGAAATGGGTTTTGATTGCATCGAAGTGTCGGACGGATCCTGCGACATGCCGCAAGATCAGAAGCGCGACCTGATCGAGCGAGGCCGGGATCTCGGGTTTCGTGTTCTTTCCGAGGTTGGCAGCAAGGATCCGACCGAAAAGACCGACCCCGATTACTGGCTGCGCGCTGTCGAAGCCGACCTTGACGCGGGGGCGGCCTGGGTTGTTGCCGAAGGACGAGAGAGCGGCACTGTGGGCATCTATCAGCCTGACGGTGCGGTTAAAGGCGACATTATAGGTGCGTTAAAAAGCAGCCCGTTCTCGAACCGAGTCATATACGAAGCGCCCCAGCGATCTCAGCAAGTATATTTGCTGTCTGAGATGGGAAACAGCGTCAATCTCGGCAACATCCAGATTGACGACGTGCTTGCGCTTGAAACCCTGCGCCTTGGGCTGCGGGCGGACACAATTCGATCCGATCTCGCGCCGCGTTGACGGATGACGTTTTCATTTGATCATGACGCAAAGAACGTAGTTCCGACGCGCTATCGCCAGGTTGCCCTGTCAAAGAACCTTCGCTCGCTCGATCCGGAGTTCCTGTGTGATCATTTCCGTGGAAGGGAGGCGTACTTTCGCACGCGGTTCATTGTTGCCGAATGTCTTGGGGAACACGCACTCGTTGAAGTATTGCACTCTGAAGGCCCCGATCTTTTCGTGCCGATCACTGACGTGCGCGTCCTCGCCGGCCCCGAGAGTTGCGCCTATGTAAAATCAGATTTTGCGGATGCTGGAGTGCCGTCCCATCTGGCGAAAGTCGCCGCCGATCACGGAGCTGCGCGCTGTACGATCATCGAAGGGCGGTATTCCCACGTCAGCTTTATTTTGAACCCAGAGCCACTGAAGCTCTACGTGCTCGATATTGTCCCCCCCCACCCTTCCAAACTGCTTGATCAGGTCGAGCGGGTGCTGGATGTCGCCGAGGACCTTCCGCCTGTGGTGCCCGTACCGATCTTGATCGATAGCCGTGAGACATTGTCGAAGGATCGCACTGAAACTCCGCCCAATATCCTGGTTCCTTGCAGAGGCTCCGGCTTGGAGATCCCCGGCGCGGAAATAGCGTACCTCGACGAACGACCCGAACAGAAAGATTGGACTTTGCTCGGATGCGAGCGGTCACATCAGATTCATAACTGGTTTTACGGCACCTCGCCCGACACCGTGGATATATGTCCCAAACGTTTCATCGGCACGGTCAACAGCAAAGACGGCGCATTGATGACCCGTTGCTGTTTGCTTCAGGAAGGTATTGAGGCGCGCAAGGATGCAACTTTCGTGCCGTGGGGTGCTTCATTGGACGAAGTTCGCGACGCCATCGTCGGACTGATCAATGAAAAAGAGGTTCCATGGACGCGCATATGATCGACTCTCGGATATTTGGGCACCAATGGACCACTTCCGACGCGCAGGCGATCTTTGCAGAATCCGCACGGGTTGCCCGATGGGTCGAGGTGCTTGTCGCACTTGCGCGAGCACAGGCCGAGTGTGGGATCATTCCAAAAGACACGCTTCCGGATATCGAAGGGCTCGCTGACCGGGAATTGCCGATTGACGAAATCGCTGAACGCACCCGCGCAACGTCGCATTCGACGCTGGGCATGATTCAAGTTCTGCGGGAGCATCTCTCCGAGAAAAGCCGCGAGTATATATACTACGGTACAACGGTTCAGGACATCACTGACACCGCTCAGGTTCTCGAACTGCGGGCCGTCGCAAATCTGATCTGGCGTGATCTCTGGGCTATCGAAGCCGACCTTCTGGCACTGGCTGAAACGCACCGCGAAACGCCAATGGTTGGGCGCACCCATGGTCAGCCGGGATCGCCTATCAGCTTTGGTTTGAAAGCTGCCGTGTGGGCGGACGAGATCGGACGCCACTTGCAGCGCCTCAAGGATGGTCGCGATCGCTGGTGCGTAGGACAGCTTGCGGGTGCTGTGGGATCTCTCGGTTTCTTTGGCGAGCAGGCGCTATCGCTCCGCAAGGCGTTCTGCACCGAACTGGATTTGAATGAACCCGACATAAGCTGGATTAACGCCCGCGATAGATTGGCGGAATTTGCCCAGGTTCTTGCCATGGCCGCGACCACCCTTGCCCGCATCTCGAATGAAGTTTTCACGCTTCAACGCATGGAGATCGGCGAACTGGCTGAGAAATCGAATCCCAATACCGTCGGCAGCATCACGATGCCACACAAACGCAACCCCGAAGCCAGCGAACAGATCGTGGCGCTTGCACGCCTTGTCCGGGTCAACGCAAACGTTCTGACTGAATCCATGGTGCAGGAAAACGAGCGCGATGCACGGGGCTGGAAAGTCGAGTGGGCAGTGTTTCCCGAACTTTGCCACTATGCGCTTGCCGCCACAAAGATGGCGCGTCAGCTCGTTGCCGGCCTGGAAGTCAACCAGAAGGCAATGGCCCGCAACCTTGGTGCCGAAGCCGGGTCGGAACGTGTGCTGAGCAAAATGTCTGCCCGCCTTGGAAAACACGCAGCGCAGGCGGTTTTGCAGGAAGCATTTCTCAAGGCGCGGGACACTGGTGTCACCGTGAGAGACGCGCTTTCCCACGTTGCGACCAATGAAGAACTTGTCGATCTCGCGACACCGGATATCGGCGCAAGCGCTGAAATGGTCGATCGGGTGATCCGATCTGCAAATCGCAGACGCGCAGATGAAACAGGCGCCTGGCTGTCCAAATAGCCTGGCGCGAGCCAATCAATACGAGGAACACACCATGCATCCAAGTGATGGCGCTCCAGAGAAACGACGCCTCGAAGGCCCTTCCAACCTTGGTCCGGCGCAGGAACTGATCGACGCAGGATTCGCCTGGGAGATCGCGGATGCACCTATGCTGCATCACGGGCTGAACCTCGCAGATCTTGGGCATGTTCTTGATTTGAAACATCGCGGAATCATTCCGAACGACGCGACCCGAAAGCTCCTTGGCGCTCTGATCGACGCCTACCATACCGACGTCAAAGATTTTCCTTATGACGCGCGGTACGGCGAGCCTTACAATTCGCGCGAGCGCCATTTTGCGGCGCAGATAGGCGACGCAGCAGGTTGGTTGCATGCGGGACGCCCCCGGCGCGAGGCTGCACGAGTCGCGCTTCGCATTGAAATGCGCAAACTGACAGCGGAACTGATCCTGGCCGTCGCCAATTTTGCCAGCAAGACAGCGGGCATTGCCAATGCACACTGTGACACCTTCATGGCTGACCAGACATACTTGCAGCAGGCGCAGCCATCGACGTTTGGCCACTATATACTTGCCTTCGTCCCGCCAGCGCTCAGAGATTGCGAGCGTCTTTTCGGCACACTGTCGCAGATCAACCAAAGCCCCGGCGGAGCTGGTTGCGTTAACGGGACGCAGTTGCTCGACGACCGAAGCCATATAGCGGACTTGTTGGGTTTCGATGGCGTCATTGACCACACCCGCGACGCGATGTGGCAAACCGACTGTTTCATCGATGTGATGTCGTCGGCCGTCAGCGTACTTTCCAACCAATCCAAGCTTGGTGAAGACCTTGAGATCTGGTCCAGCCAGGAGTTCGACTATGTTGATCTCGCCGGGCCATATACCCGCTCGTCGGTATTGATGCCGCAAAAGCGAAACCCCTACTCTCTTTCCATTGTTCGCGGCGGCGGGGGTGTCCTCATAGGCCGGCTGACCGGTTTTCTTGCCGTCGTCAAAAGCCCGTCTGCGCGAAGCGACAACCTCATCTTTGCATATGGCGAGATCCCGCGGGCGTTGGAGTTTTCGACCAAGATAAGCAACTTGATGGCAGGCGTTGTCGATACTCTTTCCGTCAATCGTGAGCGGATGCGTTCCGTGTTGGAACGCAGCTTTTGCCAGTCTACCGACCTCGCCGAACACATCATGCTGACGTATGATCTGGACTATCGCAGCGCATACCGAATCGTTGGCGAAACCGTCAAAACCGCAAGTCGGGCGGGCCTGTGCGGGATGGATATCACTCCTCAGATGTTGACTGACGCGGCGCGAACAGTCTGTGATATCGAGCTGCTCCCCGATCCCGAAAAACTGAAAGCTGCCTTGGATCCAACTGCAATTGTATCAACGCGCACAGCACCCGGCGGTGCCGCACCAGATGTTGTAGCCAAGATGGCGGCATCGTTCGCGGCGGAGGCAAACGAAATTTCAGAGCGCGCGAAAGGTGCTTTGAAACGATACGAGGAAAGCGAGAAGAAATTGCTTTCCCGAGTCGAGACCGTACTTAACGAAAGTTAATGATCTGTAGCAATTCAAATGGGGCCGGTTTGCCTGAAGTTTAGAGACCAGATTGGCAGGTTCTAAACACCATTCTTGTACCGAATGTTCGCCTGCGTGGCATAGCGTGTCCGCTTGCCTTTGGTATTAGTTGCATTTTTTCAGTATCTTGACTGAGCGCCCCGATCCTTTGTCCCGATCCGCTGTTGGACTGCCGCCTGCCCGAGTTGACGCATTTTCCCGACCATTTTGTTTGGCGACGTTCAGGATCGTTATTTATGATCAATACATCTCTTGACGGATCGCCAGGGGGTGTCTACGATACTAAATACAAATATCTGATTGTTTATCGACTGCGGGGGAAAAGTTTTGAAGATTGTGATGATCGGCGGAGGTCCCGGCGGACTGGGCGCGGCAGGCGCATCGCGGGGAACAGACCCGAACTCGACAACGGTCGTTTATACGCAGTTTGAAGACGTAGCTTATAGCCCCTGCGGCATTCCTTTCGTCCATGGCAAGGAAATCGACTCGTTCGACCGACTGTTCCTTGCGACCAAGGAACAGTATGTCCAAGCCGGCATCGACGTCCACTATGAAACCACCGTCAATTCCATCAACCGTGCAGCCAAGACCATCGATGTCGAAGGCGAAGGCACGGTCAGCTATGACAAGCTGATCCTCTGCACAGGATGGCGCTACAAGGAACTTGGGATACCTGGCGAGAATCTTGGCGGCATCTATCGCGTCAAGAACATCCGCAGTGCGATGGAATGGGACAAGTTCCTCGACAATGTAAAAACCGCCGTGGTGGTCGAAGCAGGCCCAATCGCGGTCGAGATGGTCTCGGCCATGGTTCACCGCGGGATCAAGACAACGCTGATCGACCCCAACCCATGGCCGATGTCCGATGTGGTCGACCCCGACATCATAGAGCCAGTCCGCAAGGATTGGGAGGAAGCCGGCGTCGATATGCGGTGGGGTGAGAACGTCACCGCGTTCCGTGGCACAGAAAATGTGACCCATGTTGAAACCACCTTTGGTGATGTTCAGGCGGACATTGTGATCCTGGGAACGCCCAAGATGCCCAATGTCGATCTCGCACAGGCCGCTGGCCTTGATATCGGGAGCACCGGCGGCATCGTGATCAGCTCCAAAGGCGAAACGTCGGACCCGAACATTTACGCCGCTGGTGACTGTGCTGAAATCGTACACGGCGTGACCAATTTGCCGCTGCAGGGATTGACCGGCAGCCATGCCTATGCCCAGGGCAAAGTCGCCGGCGTCAACGCGGCTGGAGGCGAACGCATCTATCAGCCAGTCCACGTGCCTTGGGGCATGCTTGCCGGTGAATGGATGATCGGGGGCTTTTCTTTCGGTGAGACGTCAGCAACGGCGGTTGGCCTTGAATATGTTGTGGGTCAGACGACCGGGATCACTCGTGCCCGGTATTATCCGGGCGTCCGGCCTATTACCGTGAAACTCCTTGTTGATCCGAAAACTCGCGGGCTGCTTGGTGCGCAGATGGTCGGTGGCGAAGGGGTTAAGGAACGTGCTGACTTCCTAGGCGTTGCCTCGCGTGCGGGGCTCACAATCGACGCGCTGGCCACCATGGAAAACGTCTACTCGCCCGCCATCGGTGCGCTGAACGAACCGATTCAGATTGCTGCTCAGGACGCGGTGATGAAACTCGACGGGAAGGCATAGCTTCATGGGGTTTTCCAGGTGGCTGCGATCCAACTCTGAACATTACCTGCTGTGCGACGCGCAGGATCGGATGGCGCGCAAGATGGGGTTCAATCCGCCCAATGCGCCTACCAGCCTGAAAGATCTGATGTGGAGACGGCTGATCATACCGTGTTACCGCATCATGCCGTGGTCGACGAAAAAGCTGATCATGAATGCGATCCCGGGCAGTCACAAAAAGTACTGGCCCCGCAAAAATTTCATCACGTCGGCGCCGCCGCAAAAAGGTTCCGACGGGGTGAGCGCCCCGAGCGAACAGAAACAAGAACTACCACCGAAAGCAACCAAGGGAGCTGAAATGCCTAAGACAGTCACAATTGATCCGCCGAAGGAAGGCGACATTCTTTTCAACGTGGAACACAAGGTGTTTCCGGATCACAAGGCCGAAGAGGGCGACAAAGCCTATGTCTTCATGCACACCGTACCGTTCGAAGGTTCGGTCGGACTTGTGAACATGCTGACGGCAACCCGCCTCCAGCGAAAAGGGTATGAACTTACCTTCATCCTGTACGGTCCGGGCGTTCTCATGGCGTCGGCTGCCCGCGGCTATCCTGCCGTTGGCAACGAAGGCTTCCCCGGCAACCTCGGCTATAACAAGCAGCTCAAGACCCTGATCGACGAAGGTGCGAAGGTCTATGCCTGCCGCTTTGCAATGGGTGCACTCTACGGAATGCGCGAAGACGACCTGATCCCTGGCGTTCAGGCATTCAACCCGCTCGACGTTCTTGATGCCAATCTCCAGGCCTACAAAGAACGCGCGATCGTCTTCTCGACGTGGACGCTCTGATCCGTCAATTCGGATAAGAAAATGCCGTGCCCGATCGTTGGGCACGGCAATAGGCTGCTCCCCCCGACATCGGCAAAGCTGCTTTCCCACTGCCCTACGGCAACAGGGATATGCACTATTGCACCGGAAACGCCATTCGTGAAACGAACGGGTACTCGCGCGACAATGCCTTTGACCAGTTGTCAGGCCAACGGCGCGGTTTCGCTCCCCTGGCGGGACCCCGGCAGTTCTTTCAGACCTTCACCATTTGCGATTTTTCCGGGCCGTCCGAGCCAGATAGCGCGATCGGCGGTCAATACCATGCTGCGTTCAGTCGATTGATTGACCGGTCTCTTCGAGTCCGTCGCGGTTGTTCCTGGGCTTGTCCAGGGTATGGCCGCTGTCAGGCTGCCGCACCGCTTTCCGTGCCTTCCGCCATTTCGTTGTAGATCTTTATGTGCTGGCGCGCTGTATTTGACCAGCCATACCGCCCTGCCAGAGTCGGGCCATTCTCCGCCAGCCGCCGGGCCAAAGCCGCATCATCAAGCAGCCGCGCCATTCCCGCCGCCAGCGACTCTGCGTCACCTGTGCGCGTCATGACCGCATCCCGATTGTGTTCGAGGAACTCGTGGAAGACATCGATATCTGACGTCACCACAGGCAGCGACGCGGCGGCAGCTTCGAGGATAACAAGCCCCCAGCCCTCATTCACCGACGGGAAAGCAAAACCATCGGCCGCTCCGAACCACTCAGGAAATTCTTCGTCCCCAACCGTGCCCAGAAGAACGACGTCTTTTCCAAGCTCCAATCCAAGTTCAGGTAGCGAATTCAAGACGTCCTCGCGGTACTCGCGGTAGTCCTGAAACGAGTGACCTCCAATCACTGCAAGCATCGGCGCATCATCGCGTTCGGCCTTGAGCTTCGCCAGTGCGTCAATCAGATGCCGACTGCCTTTGCGCGGCTCAATGCCGCCGACCGTCAGATAGACAAAACGGTCGCCAGCACCCAGGCGCTCCCGCAACTCGGTGCGCCGCTCTTCACTGATACCGGCGGAAAACCGTTCGGCGCGGACACCGTTTGTCACAATGGACGCCGAAACGCCGTAGTCTTTCAAAAGCTGGTCCTGCCAGAGCTTACTGACAACCAGCACCCGGTCTGGTTCAAGGATCGCGTTGATCTGACAATTGATCAAAGCTTCGGTGGTGAAATCATCCACATGATGCACTGTCCTGATCAACCGAAACGCGGCCCCGGCATCGCGAACCCGCGCGGCAGCTCGGGCTGAAATACAATCCTGGCTGTGGACAATATCAAACCGATCTTTCAAAGCGGCCAGGCCACTTTCCATCGCATCGATCCAGCTGAACACACGATCTTCCAGATTGTCTTTCCATTCCGGAGCCGGAACGATTTCGAAAGGCACATTCAGGTCGCGGAAGAAACTGGAGTCAGACGATCCCATAGCAACAACTGTTACGTCGATGCCAGCGTCGCGGAGCGCTTCGGCAAGCTCCAGTGTATGAACCACTCCGCCGCGCGGCTTGGTGGAATAGGTTGTCAGGGCCACGCGGGGGGATCGATTCGTCATCGGCTACCACATATTGTTGGAACTATATTTAGCATCAGGCAGATTGGGTCTGGCGGGTATCTTGGGGTAAGATGGCGCCGGAAAGTTCCTGCCCGACAATCGAGCTGTCACGCAAGACAAGAGCACACGCTGCCAGTGCCGCTCGCGCGGCCGTCTCGGTGACGATGCATCCAACTTCTTCGAAGGCCTTTTTCTGCTTCTGGAAGCCTTGCGGGTCTTTTTCCGTACCACAGACGTAGACGACGACTTGTGCGCCGGAGTCCACGACCTCGCCCGCAACCGGTGCGAGCACGCTCGCCGGGTCCGCGTGTGCGCCGTCCCCGATAACGACATCAAGCAGCACCGCGGCAACGGAAGAATCGTCAATCTGCTGGCGAAGGAACCCCATGCGTGCCTCTGTGTCGATCATAGGGTGAGGACGACCATCCGTGTATTCTTCCTCACCAAGGTCAAGACACGTATGTGCGTTCTCCGGTGCGCTTTCAAGCGTCCAGCTCTTGTCCAAAGGAATGTTCGAGTAAATTGGTCCGACATGATCCGTCGCAATGGTCATCGCCTCGTAGCAAAGGGTTCCGCCGCTGTAGAGGCCGGACAGACGCGTGCGCGACGCATCCAACGTTTCCATACGTTCGTCCAGCGTCGCGGCCAGCCCTTCTGTGACGTCCGGGCGCGATTTTCCTAGTACCGCGAGTGTGTTTGACGCCCCCTGCTCAAGAGTATTGCAGATGTGGACGTGATCCGGCGACGGCAAGTCTTCGCGAAGTCCGATATAGGCCGCAACCATTGTCTTCTTTGGCAGGTTGACCAGCTTTTCAGCAACTTCCGGTGAAGGCGGTTTCGACACCAGGAGGATGGTCTCGGTATCCGGGTCAGCGTCCAGCGCACGAATGGCCGACTCTGCCATTAGCCCGCCAACCGCAGGCGAAAGATCGCGCCCGCCAAGGCCAATGACATGGCTGACACCGACACCCCAACGATCCAGCAGGCTCATCACTTCCTGCGCCCCGGTTCCTGCGGCCGAAAGAACTCCGACCGGGCCTTTCCCGACCCGGTTCGCGAAAGCCAGACCTGTGCCCCCCAACATCGCGGTTCCGGCACCCGGCCCCATGACCAGCCGCCCGAGGGATTGCGCCCGTTTTTTCAGTTCGATTTCATCTTCAAGCGGAACATTGTCGCTGAACAGAAGAACGTCGAGACCTGCCGTCAGCGCCTTTTGCGTTTCAAGCGTCGCATAGGCACCCGGCACGGAAATGATTGCGAGATTCGACCCGGGCTGACTTGCGATCGCCGACGCAAGATCTGCAACGGTCGCTTTCTCGTCGTCGCCTCCGCCTGCGGTGGCTTCAAACAAAAGATGTGCCGCCGTTTCGATGGCTGCGGCAGCATTTTCCTCGGAGTCCGCGCGAACAGCCAGAACAAGATCGTTCGCTCCGGACTTTTCCAGCCCCTCGCTTGCGCCCTCTTCAGCGGCGATTTCAATATTGGCTGGCGTTGCCATGAAGGCCCAACCCCATTCGACGCCATCTGCATTCAGGAGAGCGCGAGTCGCCTCAAGCAGACGAACGCTATCCTTGTAGGAATTCGGGTGAACTTTGACGAGATGAGACATTCAGACGGTTTCCTTAACGGGCATTTCATTTTCGACGACATCAGGCAGAATGCGAGTACCGCATCCGCCTTCAACAACGCCTCCCGACGCTCCAGACAGTGTCGCATAGACTAGCTCGGGTGTTGTTATGGCGGCCAGACGGGGAGGAAGATCAGGGGACCCACCGCCAACGAATTTCATGGCGGCTTCCATCTTGGGACCCATGCTGCCCGGCGGGAACTGACCATCTGCCAAGTGCTGCCGCGCTTCGGAAAGACTCATACTTTCGACCGCGCGCTGCGTTGGCTTGCCGAAATCCAGCATCACGGTCGGCACACCGGTGACCATGACCAGGGCTTCCGCGTTGGCTGCATGGGCAATGCGTTCCGCGGCGAAATCCTTGTCGACGACTGCGTCAACGCCTTTGTAGACACCGTTTTTCTGCATTACCGGGATGCCGCCGCCGCCGGCAGCGACCACGATATTGCCGTGCTCCATCAACTGCGCAATAGCGTCGGCCTCAAGCGTTGCCTTCGGTTCGGGCGAGGCAACAACGCGGCGGTACCCACGCCCGGCGTCCGGTACCATGGTCCAACCGCGAGCAGCTGCGAACCGGCTTGCATCTTCCTCGGTGAAAAAGGGTCCAATGGGCTTCGTCGGGTTCTTGAACGCCGGATCATTCTCATCGACAACCACGTGCGTCACAACCGAAACAACCCCGGCACATTCGTCACCGCAGATCTCGCGAACTGCGAGCGCGATAAGGCTGCCAAGCGCGCCTTGTGTCATCGCTCCAAGCGCAAATAGCGGCTGTGCTGGAACAAGCTTTGCGCCTTCTTCGTGCTGAATTGCCAGATTGCCGACCTGTGGCCCATTACCGTGGACGATAATAATTCTCCAGCCCTGCCGCAAAAGCGACCTGACGGATTTCGCCATCTCGATGGCGTTTGCATACTGTTCTTCCTGGGTGCCCACCTGACCTTCCTGGGTCAGAGCGTTCCCACCTAGCGCGACAACTGCAGTTCTTTGCACATTTTCCTCCCGTTTCGCGGAATCGTGATAGTTGTCAGACGAAAGTCCGTACTAGCATCACCCGATATTTTGTATTAAAGTGAATTCTATTGTCGGATAGTTAACATTATCCCCTATCCGAAACAAGAAGATTGTCGAAAGTGCGACCCAATGGCGTACGAAGGTGGTGAGGAAGTGGTGAAATGAACATGATGGAAACGCGGGCCAACCGTGCCTTCTGGACCGAGTGTGAACGCCAGCTTTTTTCCCTGGCCGCCATGGAGGGAGAGACCTATCAGCAGATCTTGCGCGCAATCCGCGCCGTGAGTGATCAGTTGAGGGATATCTCCAGCGTCCAGGAACTTGAGGCTGCATGGGAGAATGCGGACCAGTATTTTCAGAAAGCCGCCGAAAGTGGCGCGTTTGCCGTGCATATACTGCCAAAGGAGAAAATCGCTGGTGCGGCCTTTGCTTTGCGCGAGCGCGAAGTCATCGCAGAAGTGCAGCAAATAAAGAAAACTACTGCCTTAAAGGCCGCGCTGGACGATGGAAAGACCTGGGCCATTCTGGACGAATCCGGTGACCTCCAGCACGGTCTACTCAGCCCGTATCGCTGCACGGAAGTGCACTTGAAGTCGGGCTTGGCTGTTGTTTCCATGACGCAGGCGGATCCCGCGAACGGAGCGACGCTGCGGACTCTCTCAGTCGTGCGGCTTGATCCTGCAAACGGCAGCTTGGTGGATGCAGAACCGGGGATTTCGGACTGGACCGAATTCGATTCTATCGAGGCGTTCACCGAAGAACGCAAAAAATTGCGTGAACTCGTCGAAGAACTGAACACCTGACCGCGGCGTCATATGCATCGTTTCCTATCATAGACAAAACGATGTGGGCTTGCTATCGTCTTGCCGTGCAGCGGCGCCTTTCGCCGCTTGCCCGGCCGAGTGACGGTTGATCGAAGGGGCGCCTCATGAGCAAATCTCGTATCCCTGTATGGGGAGCGCAGCGCGACGATGATCTTGCCGCACATTACGCCATTCGCCATCAGGTTTTTGTCAACGAGCAGGGCGTCTTGGTACAGACCGACGTTGACGAACACGACAGCAATCCGGGGGTTGTTCACGCCCTGGCTGCTAGGGGCGATCACTGTGCCGGCGCCGTTCGCCTCTACCCGCTAGATGACCAAGGGCGCTGGAAAGGCGACCGACTTGCAGTTCTGAGGAACCACCGTGCTACCATCATAGGTGCTCAACTGGTACGTTTTGCAACTGCCACCGCATCGTCGCTTGGTGGTGATGTGATGGAAGCCAGTGTTCAGCTTGCCAACGTAAAATTTTTCCAGCGTCTCGGGTGGACGTGCGACGGCGAGACCAGAGTGTTTTTTGGTCTTCTGCATCAGCCAATGCTGTTCGATCTGCACGCTGCCCCGCCGCTCAACTGGCCAAGCCGCCCTGACGGGCTGATCTACGACAGAGCCAGCGGTGAACAAGAGCACATCCTCTGCCCCGCACAATAGCCCCTCACCGTAGCCCTAGTCCCAAAGCCCCGTAATCGACTCCGTGGCGAAGTCCATCAGCGGGTGCGATTCTCCCGACTGTTGCAGGATCAGTTCAGAGCCCTGGCTCACATCGCCGACATGTGAGCAAACCAGATCATGCTCTTCGAACAGTCGAATGCACTCTGGGACAGTCTCTTGTTCCGCCGTCATCCAGAACGCAAAAGTAGGGAAGGAAATGAGCCAGCGATTGCGGTCAACACCCGCTGGCGTCGGCAATTTGTCCAGGTCCACGACCGCGCCCAGCTTCCTGAATTCCAGCAACATTGCCAGCGACCCCAGAATGCCGGCCATCGACACGTCCTTGGCAGACAGAGCCAGGCCCCGTGCCGCTGCCGTCGCAAAGAGCCGTACATCCCGGCCAAGCGTCGATCGCTGCTTCTCAAGGGTTGTGAAGAATGGAAAATCGTCGCGCATACGGCCGTTGAGGCATGCCACAAACAATAGCGCCTGCCCCGATGCAACGTTGGCCATCGACAACGGCTTCTCCGCCAGTCCCATGGCGAATGCAGAAAGTGCGTAGGACTCGGAACATTCTGTCAAATGCCCACCTATGACCGGAATATCGTACATGTCCGCCGCGTCGGCGATACCGCGCAGGGCTTCGTCCGTGTGCTCGCGCGGTCCGATCACGGTGTTGACGATGCCGGTCGGTATGCCGCCCATGGCGGCGACGTCATTGACGTTCGCCAGCACAGCGGCAATTCCCGAACCATATGGGTCTGACCTGAAAAACGGCGGAGAAATAGCCTCTCCGCAGCCCACAACGTTTGCGCCGCCCATCTCGACAACAGCGCCGTCATCACCGGGACCGTGAAGCGGATCGTCTTTGCGTATGAACCTGTTTGCGCCGCTGATAGCTTTTTTGCCGGTCACGCCGGAGTGAGCCCGGATAAATGCTGTAATTTCAGAAAGTCTCACAGGGTGTATTGGCCTGTTGCAAGTCATGCGATATGTCGTACAACAAACAAAACGTATCGTATAGTATGCAATTTGACCGGTTGAAGAAAAAAATTCCCATTTGGGTGCAGTCATATGAATGTTTGCGTGACGAAATGCGCACTGGGTGTCACAGTCGATTTGAGAAATGCTGCAAAAATGTGCGGTCGGTTTTGGGACAGTAAGGCGGAGAGTCCGGTGGCAGCGAAAGCGAGCAAGAAAGTCAACAAGAACAAGAGTTCGGATCAGGTCGACCGAATAGTCAGCCGTGTCGGACAGAAGCTGCTGCACCTGCGGACTGAGCAAGGCTTGTCGCTGCAGCAACTGGCGTCAATCAGCGATGTGTCAGGCCCCGCAATTCACAAAATCGAACGCAGCGATATGGTGCCGACCATCACCACCTTGCTTAAGCTTTGCAACGCTCTTGGCGTGCCAGTGAATACCTTCATCGAAGACGGTGAGGACGAGCCTGAACCGGTCTGCTACACGCCGCGCAATGAAAGAAGTTCTGTATTCACGCCGCACACCGGTCTATTTCTTGAAGGCATCTCCGGCCCATACCAGAATTTCAGTGCCGCCGCCGCGGTGGCCGTCATGGCAGCAGGCTCGAACAGTGGCCGCAAATTGTTGCGACATCCGGGCGAGGAACTCGTCCATGTGATTTCGGGGGAGGTCGCTTTTTACATCGGGGACAAGAGCTACCGACTTGGACCGGGTGACTCATTGCATTTTCGGGGCGACGTTCCGCATAGGTGGGAAAACGTGTCGGCAGAACAAGCAGAGATGGTCTGGTTCGCTCTTCGAAACGAATAGTTCAGCACGGCCGGTCACAGGAACGTTGACGTCATGGCCGGCGTTTGCACCAAGGCGTGGGCCGCAAACTCTAGGGCAGTTTTGATCTGAGTTCTGTCCGCAGGCCCACCAATGCACATACGCACGGCTTCTGGAGCCGCGTTCCCCACCGCAAAGGCGTCACTGGCGACCACACCGACGCCGGTTGCGCGCATATGCTCGACAAAAGCCGTCCTGGTCCAGCTGCTTGGCATATTAATCCAGATGCTGAAGCTGAGAGGGTCGCCCTGAAATCGTTCGCTGGGAAGTATCTTTTTCGCCAGCTTATAGCGTTCACTCGTCTCGGCCCGAATTGCCCGCAAGAGCTTCGTGGCTGTCCCGTCCTCGATCCATCTTGTCGAAAGAGCCACGGTCAGGGGCGATGCCATAACAGAGCTGGCCCGCATGGCCGCCGCAAAAGGCCACGCCTGCCGAGATCTTGGTACGATGACATATGCGACACGAAGTCCGGCGCCGATGCATTTTGACAGTCCGGCAATGTGCCAGGTCAATTCCGGTACAATGGCGGCCAGCGGCGCCGGCTGCTGCCCACGCGCAGGGATGAATCCATAGGCATCGTCCTCCAGTATCTCGATATCGAACTCCTGCGCAATTTCGGCGATGCTCTGCCTCCGCTCCAGCGGCATGGTAAGCGTCGTCGGATTCTGCAACGTCGGATTCAGATACAATGCGCGAACGGTCCGGGTTGCGCAGATGTCTCGAAACGCATCGGGCAAGATGCCGTATTGGTCCATCGGAACACCACGGATGTTCAGATTTTGCTGCGCTGCGATCGAACGGATCCCAGGATAGGTAATTTCTTCGGAGAGGATCGTATCGCCTGGCTTGGCGATCACCTTCAAAATACCGTCCAGGGCGGAATGTGCGCCAGGTGCAATGAACAGCCGATCATGCTCTGGACTCATGGCTCGTCGGCTCAACCAAGTGGCTGCGGCTGCCTTGTCTGTGTCGGCACCACCAAACGCCTGGTACCGAAGCAAAGCCACGATGTCTGAAGTGACGTATTCGGCGCCGGCCTGCATTCGTTCGACCAGATCGCGATCTTGCGGCTCCGGCGGCAGGTTCATGGTCAAGTCAACAGGGCGCGCCGGCAGACGAGAATCCCGCTGCGCTGAATTACTTTGATCTCGGACAAATGATCCCTGCCCCACGCGCGAGTCGATCAAGCCTCGATCCCTGGCTTCGACGTAGCCGCGCGCAACCGTTGTAAAATGCAGTGACAGACACTTTGCCAACTCTCGCTGTGGCGGGAGCCGCTGGCCGACCTTCAACCTGCCATTCGCAACATCTTCCGCGATCGCGTTGGCAAGCGCCAGATATCGCGGGGCACCATCGTCTGAAAGTTGTGGCAACCAATTTTTCATTGTTTCTCAGGGCATATCAGAATATCTACAACATTGACTGTATATTGCATACTGCACAAGATCAACCTTCCGTCCAAAGTTTGTGCGATAGCGCCCAAAAATCGAATGATTTCGCCTCATATTGCTCCAGTTTTGCGACAACGCGTGCGTGTAAAGGAAATAATTGACTGCGTGGATTGACTACATTAAATTCTGGAATGTAGTGTTGCGACAAATATACCGGTCAAGCGGATCGATTTCTTGTTGAGCGCGGGAGGGAAAGTTGAACACGACCACCAGGACAAAGCCAACCAACGCGCCACAAGAGGTGCAACAGTTGAGCCCCGAAGAACTCATCAATGAACTTCAGTCCAGCGGCATTCGCCTGGAAGACCCGCGCAACAGTGGCGAAAGCCGGCGCGGCGGGGCTGGCCCCTCGGATCACACTGCGATGACCATCGAAGGCAAAACGGTGATGGTCCCGGTCCACAACGCACCGGCTTTCACCAGTCGCTACATCGCCAGCCGCCCTGACATTCATGGCAACAGCCTGGTTCAACGGGATGGCGTTGAGATTGGTACGGTAAAGCTTCAGGGTCGCCCGAAGTTCTACGACGGCACGACTGCCGACGGAATTCCCTATTCGCACATCGCCACGCTTCACAGCAAAGACGTGCTGGCGACCACAATTCTGCAAACGTGCATTCGGTACCAGAGCCGGACCAAGACTTGTAAATTCTGTTCAATCGGCCAGTCGCTGGCCGCCGGTCGCACCATAGAACGCAAGACGCCGGAACAGCTTGGCGAAGTTGCGAAAGCTGCCGTCGAACTCGATGGCGTCACACACATGATCATGACAACCGGCACCCCGCCTGACAAAGATCGCGGCGCCGGAATTCTTTGTGAAAGTGCACGGGGCGTGAAGGCGGTGGTAGATCTGCCGATTCAAGGCCAATGCGAGCCGCCAGACAAAGATATATGGTTCCAGCGCATGAAGGACGCCGGCATCGACTCGCTCGGAATGCACCTTGAAGCCGTGAGCGAAGAAGTCCGCGCCGAAGTCATGCCCGGAAAAGCGCAGGTGTCCGTCGACGAATACTTCCGCGCATTTGGCGAGGCCGTAAAGGTTTTTGGCAAGGGTGAAGTGTCGACCTACATTCTCGCCGGTCTAGGGGACACGAAAGAACAGATCCTCGAGACGTGCCAACGCTTGGTGAAAATCGGCGTTTACCCGTTCGTTGTGCCATTTGTACCGATCTCGGGAACGCCGCTGGAAAGCCACCCGGCGCCGGCCCCCGGCTTTATGCACGAACTGCTAATACCCATCGGCAAAATGTTGAATGATGCTGGTATCCGCTCCGAGGACATGACGGCCGGTTGCGCCAAATGCGGTGCCTGCTCAGCTTTGTCGCTCTATGAAAAACTGAAGTCCGCCTGACACCGTCAGACAGACTGCAAAATTGCATTCGGAAGGACATCCAATGCTCGCCAGAACCCAGAAATTTCGGGCCGGCATGCCCCATTTGGACATTTTCGGACTGTCCGAACAGTTTTGCCTGTCGCACGCTGGTAACATGCATTGGTCCTGGATCTCGGAATTCACGAAAAACCTCCCGAGCGACTGGCAGTCCGAGGATGGCAGACGCGCCTATGCGAGTTTCATCTACACCTCGATAACCTACGGGCGCGACGTAGAAACAACCGAAGATGATGAAATTATCGTCGAATGCAGGCCGCTGGGCCTAAGAGCGCCGTTTTTCCTTTCCGAAACCACCTATTCGAAACCGGGACACGGAGTTGCCGCCTGCGTGTTGTTGATGTCCACCTTTTCCGCTACGGACGGGCCAAGCAATCGCAGCTTTATCAAATCGTCGGTCCCATTTCACACCGATCCTTTCGGGGTATCGCTGGTCGATGAAACCCGCGCAAAGTTTCGCGAAATGCGCGACAGAGATGATGGCGAACTGACGCATGCAAGCGACCACCTTGTGAACCCCTCCGTGGACTTCAACGCGGCGGATTTCATGTACTTCGCCAACTACTGCCAGCTATTCAAACGCTATGAGGCGCCGTGGCTGAGTGCGTCATCACCCCTGCAGTTCCGCGAGATTTCTTACTTTGGCAACGTTGACGCATTCGAAAAAACGTCAATCGCGTCGCATCGTGACGGGATGAAAGTGCATGCGGCAATGACACGTTCCAGCGACCACCGCTGCATCGCGCGCAGTTATAGCAGATGTGTCAGCAACGTGTCGGCGGTATCGGTCGAAACCAAGGCACCTGTCGACCTGGATGCGCGTCAGGAAACCGCCGCCTGATCACATTCCGACGCCGCCCGACCGCACAGTTTCCATTGTGAGATCGCGCGCTCGGGCCAGAGCACAGCAAGCTTCAACTGTTCTGCCGGGAACTTGAGCCCAAAGCCGCCGTATATCCGCCTGCCTTCAGCCAGCTCTTGCACAAGTATTTGTTTCAAAGACCAGACTCCTGGTCAGTTAAGCTCTCTGAAAGGTTTCGCTAGGATTGGGCCATCATTTAGGGAGGTTTCTACCGGATGGACTTCAATCTGAACGAGGAACAGCGCACCTTCCGCGACATGGTCAGCCGGTTTGCACGGACCGAACTGGCCGCCGGCGCGGCCGAACGGGCCGCATCGGACGCCTATCCCTGGGAGGTCGCCGCCAGGCTCGCGGAGATCGGCTTGCTCGGCATCCTCTTTGACGAGGCGGACGGGGGCAGCGGCGGCTCACTTGTCGATGCGATTATTGCCATCCAGGCCGTTGCAGAGGTTTGTCCAAAGTCGGGCGACGTCGTGCAGGCAGCCAATTTCGGTCCGATCAGGACCTTTGTCGAGTATGCGACGCCGGAACAGAAAGCGCGCTTTCTGTCGGAGATTCTGGCGGGCAAGATGTTGATCTCTCTCGGTATGACCGAGCCGGGCGCGGGCTCGGCCGTCACTGAACTGGCGACAACGGCGACCCCGGACGGAGATGATTTCATCATCAACGGCACCAAGATCTTTGGCACACATAGCAGCATAGCGAACCTGTTTCTTGTCTATGTCCGCTTCGGTCCTGGCACCAACGGCATCGGGTCGGTGCTGATCGAACGCGGCACGCCGGGGTTCGGGATCGGCGGGGCGTCCACCTTCATGAATGGTGAGGAATGGTCGCAACTGTATTTCGACAATGTGCGTATTCCCAAGACGAACGTGCTCTTGGGTGAAGGCGGGTTCAAAAAGCAGATCGCTGGCTTCAATGTCGAACGGCTCGGCAATGCAGCGCGGGCCGTTGCTGTTGGGCGGCACGCCTTCAACCTCGCGCGGGAACACGCGCTGACGCGCAAGCAATTCGGACGACCGCTATGCGAGTTCCAGGGCCTGCAATGGAAATTTGCAGAGATGGAACTGAAGCTGGAGTCGGCGCAACTGTTGCTGATGCGCGCAGCGGCAAACGGTGCCGACGGCTTGCCCTCTGCGCATGAGACCGCGCTGGCCAAGCTTGCCTGCAACGAGGCGGGTTATTTCGCCGCGAATGAAGCCGTGCAGGTTCTGGGCGGCCTTGGCTTTTCCAACGAAAGCACCGCGCAATATTGCCTGCGCCGGACGCGGGGCTGGATGATCGCTGGCGGGTCCGTCGAGATCATGAAGAACCGCATCGCGGAAGGCATCTTCGAGCGCCGCTTTGACCAGCGCCCGCCCCGAGGGGAGGCCGCTCGGTAAGGTCGTGCGGATCAGGGCGCAGGTGTCAGCCCATGCGACGACAAGATTTGCTGACCGCGTTCCGAGCGAATGAGGTCGACCAGGGTCTTTGCGGCACCGACGTTGCCGCCTGGGCGTTCGCCCATGGCAATCCAGGTATCGCTACGCGCAATGTCGGCAAGATCGTCGATCACCGAAATCCCGTCCACTTCCAGAAGCTCCGCTTTCTGCTGGAACCCGAGCGCGACCCGCCCCTCGGCCACCGCCTGACCGACGGGGCGGTCGGTAATGGTTTGCAGCTTTGCCGCCACCACGTCCGCCTGCCCGGACTGTGGCACAAGCACGTCGCGAAAGAACTTGCCACTCCCGGCTGCCGACAGGCCGATGGAGGGGGCGTCGGACAAGGCCTTCCACAGGCCGGCCTCTGTCGACAGGTCGGGGACATCTGCCCCCTTCGACACGCAGAAGGCGACGGTCGAGGCAAAAAGCCGCTCCGGCGGGCCGGCCAGTCGCCCGGCCGCGATCTCTGCCTCTACCAGAGGCACCGGCAGAAGAGCGAGGTCGAACCTGTCTCCTGCCTGCAAACGGCTGGTGATGCTGTCTGGCGCGGGCCCCGTAGCAGGGCCGAAGGTGAACGAGACCAGGTCCGGCTCCAACTCCTGCACCAGCGCCTTCAACGCCGATGCAAAAGCCGCGGGAGCCAGAACCGCCAGGGTAGGCTGGGTCAAAGCATGTCCTCAAGCATGGCAACCACGGCGTCAGGATTGTCGATCATCGGGTCGTGCCCGCAGTTTTCCATCACGATGGTCTTCCAGCTATCATCCGCCTGACAGCGTTCCAAAGCCGCATCGAAGCGCGGCTGCGGGAAGAGCGGGGCCCGCACGTAGAGCTTCTTCGCAACACGGTCCCGCGCACCGGTCAGCTTCAGCGCCTGAAGGGATACACCGATTGGCTGCTGAGTGATCTTCGAGTCGACCCAGGCGGCGTCTTCTTCGGACTGGATGCGCAGCGCCTTGGAATTTGGTCCCGGGCGCGACACCTCGCCCTTGGCCTGCGCCTCCTCGAAGGCCGCGGTCTGCTGTTCGTTCAGAAAATCCATGCCGCGCTGACCGTCATCCGGCAGGAAGGCGTCCAGATAGACAATCCCCGAGACACGGTCTTCGAGATGTTCCATCGCGCCGGTTACGACCCACCCGGCATAGGAGTGTCCGACCAGAACCACATCTGTCAGGTCCTCCCATTTAAAGACATTTACCACGTCGTCGATGTGGGTCTGCAAAGTGATGTCAGCGCTCATCAGGTGAGAGCGTTCGCCAAGCCCGGTCAGTGTCGGGGTAAAGACACGATGGCCTTTCGCGTGCAGTTGATCCCTGACCTTCCTCCACATCCAACCACCGTGCCCGGCACCGTGGACAAGAACAAAGGCGCGGTTTTCCTTACCGGATTGCATATCAGTTCTCCCAGTTCACTTTGTTGACCCGACGCTGCGACGCGTCGCTATTGATTGCATCAATCAGCAACCAAAACGCAACAATTCCGCTGCCGGGCTGGTCTCGACCAATATGAGACAGGGGGCGGAGTGAGGCAACGTTGCATGGCTATATCGGACTAAATTATCTGTGTGCCCTGCCATAACCATTAGTACACTTCAATCCGCGCAATTTTCGATCAAGCCTATGTCTGCAAACAATCCTAAATTGCATGCAGACATAAAAGGGGGAAGATCAATGAATACTCAGTCCTTGCTACGTGGCGTAACCTTGGCCGCGGGCCTTGTCGCAGCTGCCACCACCGCTTGCGCCGAAGACGCCGCAGACTGGCCAAGCAAGCCCATCGAAATCGTTATTCCGAACGGCCCGGGCGGCCCGACCGATATTCTGGCGCGCAGCATTGCGCGCGCGGCCGAGCCGGTCTTTGGTCAGGAAGTGATCGTGATAAACAAGCCCGGCGGCGGCGGTGCGACCCAGATGACCATCGTCAAAGCGGCCGAGCCCGATGGCTATACGCTGGGCGTCAACACGCTGACACAGTTCACAGCCATGAAGACCAGCCTGGAAGGGGTCTTTACCATCGACGATTTTGACTGGATCGCCATGCTGCAACAGGACAGCTATATGCTGTTCGTATCGGCGGAAAGCCCGTACCAAACATTCGATGATTTTGTCGCCGCTGTGAAGAAGTCTGGCGAAGTGCCGAACGTTGGCGGCTTCGGCTCCGTTGGGTCTGTCTCCAACGTTGCTTCGGAGCTGGCGACGAACGCCGCGGGGATCGACATCAACTGGGTCAGCTACAACAAGACCGCAGACACCATCGCCAACGTCCTGGGCGGACATGTGGACGTCGGATCGGCGAATGCGGGATCGCTTCGCGAGTTCGTCGAAGCGGGTCGTGTCCGGGTGATTGGCGTGCTGTCGGATCAGCGCAACCCTGCCCTGCCCGATGCGCCCACCTATGCCGAACAGGGCTACGACGTGGACACGGACTGGCAGCAGATCCGCGGCCTGATTGCCCCGGCCGGTGTGCCGGACGAGATCAAAGAAAAACTGGCGGCCGGTCTGCGCGAGGCGGTGAATTCGCAAGAGTTCAAGGAATACGAAACTATGGCGGGCGTTGTGCCGCGCTTCCTTGGTCCGGACGAATACGAAGCTTTCGCCAAAAAGTTGGATGCCCTTGCAGTCAAAGGCCTTGTGGCGGTCGGGATCAAATAACCGTTCCAGACCATTTTCCGGCCGGGTGGAGCTGTGCTGATCCCGGTCCGCGACCCCCGGCGCCACACTCCCGCGCCGGGGGCCGTTGTGTTTGGCTCGCACTAACCAATGATCAGGTTTTGGATCCGTCAGGGCCTGCTAGCATCGGGGCCAAACCTTCGCTTGAAGCTCTCAGAAGATTGGATTTCCCGATGGCCACACTCGTAACCATTCCCGGCATCATGTCAGACGCACGCACATGGACACCGGTCGCCGATGCGCTAAAGCCCTACGTGAGCGGCGTGCATGTGGCTGACACCACCAGTGACGCGACTCTGGAGGGGATGGCGCACCGGGCGCTGGCGGCGACCGAAGGCGAGTTGATCGTCATCGCCCATTCCATGGGGGGCCGCGTGGCGATGGAGATGGGGCGCCAGGCGCCCGAGCGGATCAAGGCCATGGTGCTCTCCAGCACCAGCGCCGAAGGCTCCGGCGCCGGAGAGGCGGCGCACCGCCAATCCCGCATCGATGAGGCCAACGCCGACATGATCAGCTACGCTCGGAATTGGGCGCCAAAGGTCTTGTCCAAGGCAGGTGCCCAGAACGACGCCCTTGTCGCGGGTATCCGCCAAATGGTCATCGACTGTGGCCCCGAGGTCCACGAACGCCAGAACCTCGCCCTGCTCCACCGCCCCGACGCGACAGCCTATATCGGCGATTTTCCCTTTCCTGTGTTGCTGATCACCGGCGACGAGGATCACCTGTCGACCAAACCGGTGCATGACGCCATCGCAGCGCAGATCCCCGATGCGAAATCCGTGGTGATTGACGGGGCGGGTCACCTGCTGCCGTTCGAACAGCCAGAGGCCGTGGCGCAAACGGTGCTGGGCTGGTTGCAGGAGCGGTCGCTGATTTGACCGCGATCCCCCCGACGACCTTGGCCTATGAGGCGGCGCCTGATACCGGGTTGCCGCCTTTGCTCATGGTACATGGTCTGCTGGTCAACCGCGATATTTGGAAGCCCAACCTGGCCTTGTCCGAGCAGTTTCGTCTGATCCGCGTCGATCTGCCCGGACACGGCGCCACTCCAGACCCGCAAGGCCCTGAGCAGGCGCGTCGCGACAGCATTATCCTTGCGCTCGATCAAATTCGCCGATCACTTGGCATTCGGCGATGGCACCTCTGCGGCCAGAGTTTCGGTGCGGGAGTCGTCCTGGGATATGCCCTGACCTTCCCGGAAGCCTGCTCCGGCGTCGTCTTTACAAACGCGAATTCAGCCCTGCGCGGGGTTGAAGCGAAAGAGCAGCTCGAAGCCCGGCAGCGTATCATCGCGGCTCTACGAGAAGGAAATCGCGAAGCGCTGCGCCAGTTGCCCTATCACCCCGCCCACGCCCGGCGCTTTCCACCCGCCCTGCGCCAGCAACTTTCGGACGAGGCAGACGTTGTTGCCCCCAGGTCTCTGGCGCTGTTGATGCAAGAGGCGCTGCCGCGGCTGTCCGTCCGAGACCGGCTGAGCGATCTGTCGACGCCGACATTGCTGGTCAACGGGCGCTACGAACGGAAATTCCAGCCATTGCGAGACTGGCTGGAACAATCGCATCCCAAGGTAGCTATCACGGATCTGCCCGGCGGCCACTCGATCAACGTGGACTGTCCCGAGGGCTTCAACTCGGCTGTCTCGAGTTTTCTAATCGAGTGCCATTGAAGATCCGGCGCCACAACCGGGCGCCGGTATCCGTTGGGTCCGTCAGACCCGCAGTTCTTCGACCTTGTCAAAGATCGAGGCGCGCGCCGGATCGAAGCCGATGCGAATCCTGTCGCCGGGCGTAACCTTCATCTGGCCATCGACGCGGAACCGCAATGGTGCGCCGTCAAGCGACGACCAAATCAGGGTTTCAGCCCCCATCGGTTCGGCCAGTTCCGCGGTGATGTCGAACTGTGCAGGCGCCGCGTCGGCCATGTCGCCTGAAACGATATGTTCGGGCCGGATGCCAAACCAGACGTCGCCGCTGACTCCGGGGCGCGTGAAGGCATACCCCGTGAGCGGCACATCCCTGCCCCCGATCGTGATCTTCGGCTCACTGGCATTTTCCAGCTTCGTGTCGAAGAAATTCATCGAGGGCGAGCCGATGAAGTCGGCAACGTATTTGTTGGCAGGCTTGTTGTAGATCACATCCGGCGTGTCCAACTGCATCACGACACCGCCCTTCATGATCGCGATCCGGTCAGCCAGCGTCATCGCCTCGACCTGATCGTGAGTCACGTAGATCATCGTGTTCTTGAGCGTCTGGTGCAGCCGCTTAATCTCGACCCGCAGATCGGCGCGCAGCTTGGCATCGAGATTCGACAGCGGCTCGTCAAAAAGGAAGACATCGACATCGCGCACCAGCGCCCGACCGATAGCAACACGCTGGCGCTGACCACCCGACAGGGCGGCGGGTTTGCGCTTGAGAAGAGGCTCAATCTGGAGCACCTCGGCAGCGCGCGCCACGCGGCGGTTGATCTCGTCGGCCGGCATCTTTGCATTCTTGAGGCCGAAGGTCAGGTTACCCTCGACCGTCATCTGCGGATAGAGCGCATAGGACTGGAACACCATGCCAATGCCGCGATCGGAGGGCTCGGCCCAGGTCACGTTGTTCCCATTGATATGGATTGACCCCTCGGTCGGCTCAAGAAGGCCCGCGATACAGTTGAGGAGCGTGGACTTGCCGCAACCCGAACTGCCAAGCAACACGAGAAATTCGCCCTGCCCAATGTCGAGGTTCAGATCGCGCAGGACCGATACGGCACCGAAGTCGAGTTTGAGGTTCTGGATCGAAACGCTTGGCTGCATGACCTTATCCTTTCACCGCGCCGGCAGCGATGCCGCGCACGAAGAGCTTGCCAGAGAGAAAGTAGATTGTGAGTGGGACAACCCCGGACAGCAGCGTTGCTGCCATGTTGACGTTGTATTCCTTGACCCCGGTGACCGAGTTTACGATGTTGTTCAGCTGAACGGTCATCGGGTAGTTTTCGGGCCGCGTGTAGATAACCCCGAACAGGAAGTCGTTCCAGATCGCGGTCGTCTGCAGGATCACGGCAACAACAAAGATCGGCATTGCCATCGGCAACATGATCTTGAGATAAATCGTCCAGAACCGGGCACCGTCGACGCGAGCGGCCTTGAACAGTTCTTCGGGCACTGACGAGAAGTAGTTGCGGAACAGCAATGTCAGGATCGGCATGCCGAAGACCGTATGCACCAGGACCAACCCGCCGAGGTTGCCGTAAAGGCCAATTTCCCGCAGCAGCACCACAATCGGGTAGATCATCACCTGATAGGGAATGAAGGCACCGATGATGAGGATGGTGAAGAAGACATTCGCCCCCTTGAAGCGCCACATCGACAGCGCATAGCCGTTCACCGAGGCCACAGCGATGGAGAAGAAGACAGAGGGAACGGTGATCTTTACCGAGTTCCAGAAGCCGCGCGAAAGGCCGTCGCAGTTCAGCCCGGTACAGACTGTTGACCAGGCCTTGACCCAGGGCTCGAAGGTGATTTCCAGCGGCGGGGCAAAGATGTTGCCCGCACGGATTTCAGGCAACCCCTTCAGCGAGGTCATCAGCATCACGTAGAAAGGCAGAAGATAGTAGACGGCCAGCACGAACAGGATGCCGTAAATGACGATGTTGTGGCGGCTGAACACCCGGCGCGGCTTGGGGCCGGCGGCATGTGCCGGGCTCGGGCGCCGCATGTTGGTGGTTACGTTAGCCATTTTTCTTGCCTCCGAACTCGAGATAGGCCCATGGGATGATGACGAAGATCACTGCAACCAGCATCATGGTCGAGGCAGCAAAGCCCTGGGCAAGGTTCTGCGAAACGAACATCATGTCGAAGACGAACTTGGCCGGCACTTCCGAGGCAAGGCCAGGCCCGCCGCCGGTTTGCGCAATCACCAGGTCGTAGAGTTTGATGATGGCCGAGGTGACAAGCACCAGCGTGGTGATGAAGACCGGGCGCATCATCGGGATGACGACCCTTACATAGGTCTTCCAGGCGGGGATCCCGTCGATCTTGGTAGCCTTCCAGACATCCTCGTCGATCCCGCGCAGCCCGGCCAGCATCAGGCACATGACAAGGCCGCTGGTGTGCCACAGGCCGGCGATCAAGACTCCGAAAAGAACAGTACTCGGGTTATACAGGGGGTCGAAACTAAAGTTTTCGAACCCGAGGTTGCGAACGGCGTTCTGGATGCCGAATTCCGGGTTGAGCAGCCATTGCCAGACAAGACCGGTCACGATGAAGCTCAGAGCGTAGGGGTAGAGGAAAATCGTGCGAAACCCGTCCTCGAAGCGAATTTTCTGATCGATCAGCGCGGCCAAAAGGAACCCGATGACCAGCGCGAGGATCAGCATCAGGATGCCATAGATCGCCAAGTTCTCGATCGAGATGAGCCAACGGCGGGTGCCCCAAAGGCGCTCGTATTGATCAAGGCCAACCCATTTGGCACTGGGCAAGAGGCGCGAGTTGGTGAAGGAGTAGATGATTGTCCAGACAGAGCAGCCGACAAAAACCACAAGCGCTGTCAGCACCATCGGAATGGCCGCAATCTTGGCGCTCATGTTTTTGAACAGTGCTGTCGGTTTGCCGCTCTGCGACATTGGCATTCTCCCATTGCTATAGGTACGTCAGGGAGGCGCGGGCCGGAATGAACCGACCCGCGCCGCGTGGTTAGTCGGCCGAGGAGATGATCTCGGCGAACTCTTCCTGCGCTGTCTCAGGCGTGAAACCCGGATCGGCAAAGAACTCGACCACCAGGTCGGTCACACGACCGACGGTATCGGGCGACACCATCGTGTTGATGCTTTCGACAACGTGGCCTTCCTTGAGGATCGCCATGCCCTTTTCCATGCAAGGGGTCGGGTTGCTGAGCTCGACGTCGCGACGCACGGGCAGCGCGCCCTTGGCGGCGGTGAAGGCAGCCTGCGTCTTCGGCGCCACGATCACGCTGGCCAACTCGTCCTGAGCGGCAACGATTTCGGGGTCATCGACCTTGGGGAAATAGAACGCATCGCCGGCAGCGGTGATGTATTCGTGTACGCCAAGACCCGGCAGGCAGGAAAAGTCATCGCCCGCCTTCAATCCGGCCTGCATGAATTCACCCTGAACCCAGTCGCCCATGATCTGACCGCCGGCGCGACCTTCGATCACCAGAAGGGCCGCCTCGTTCCAAGCCTGGACGTTCGAACCTTCCATCAGTTCGCGTGCTTCTGCTGCGGCCTTGAACACCTTGGCCACATCCGGACCGGCGGCATATTCAGCGTCCAACTCGCCATAGACCTTTTCGAACAGCTCGGGGCCGCCGATGGAGACCATCAGCACGTTGAACATCAGCTGTTTCTGCCAGGACTGCTGACCTTGAGCCAACGGGATGATTCCCTTTTCGCGCAGGGTGGGTGCTGCAGCGACGAATTCGTCCCAGTTCTGCGGTACGGCCAGCCCGTTGTCTTCAAACACGGCGTTGTTCAGCCAGAGCCACTGCTGCGAATGGATATTCGACGGCACGCAGTAGAGCTTGCCCTCGAACGTGCAGCTGTCCAGCAGGGATTGCGGGAAGATCTGCTCTTTCCAGCCTTGGGCTTCGGCGATTTCGGTCACGTCGCGCATGAAGCCCGCCTCGATCAGCTCGCGCATGGCCGAACTGTGAGTGAACTGGGTGGCGCCCATCGGATCGCCACCTGTGATCCGGCTGGTGATCAGCGGACGGGCAACGCCGCCAGCGCCCGCAATGGCACCGTCGATCCAGCCGTTGCCGCTTTCCTTGTAGGCGTCGGCGATCACGCGGATGGCGGCGGCTTCGGCCCCGGACGTCCACCAGTGCGTGACCTCCAGATCGACGGCCGACGCCGGAACGGCGGCCGTGGCCATCAACGCGCCCAGTGCCGCGATTTTGAATTTCCTCATAGTCATCTCCTCTGTCGTAGACATGTTCAAATTTGCTTGCGCGCCTCGAATACGCTGTGCTTCGGGCGCTGCGGTCGGTGTGTCTGACGATGTGAACAACTCTCAGTTTCAGCGGCGTTTCGTCAACGCAGCGAAGATTTGGATGGCCAAAACATTATGTATATATTGTTGAAATCACGTGTATTTTTAAAAAATACAAACCGCGCAAAAGCCTGCATTTGCGGTCTTTGTTTCCGCCAATCCTGCCAAGCTTATCCGGCGATGATCCCCGCATCCCGCAAGCGGTCGATCTCGGCCTGGCTATAGCCGAGGTTCGACAGCACTTCCTCTGTCTGGGCCCCCAGACGTTGCGGCGGCTGATCAAGGGACGGGCCGTGCTCTTGCATCCGAAAGCCCGCAATCGTGGTTGTCATCCCCTCGACAGAACCTTGCGGACCGTCGAATTTGTGAAGCACCGGTCTCGCCTGCACCTGAACATCGCCAAGCGCTTCATCCAGGGTCCGGATCCGGGCGCAGGGAATGCCCTCGGACTGCAGCAGATCCTCCCACTCCGCGGCCGGGCGTGCCCGGAAGGCAGCAGCCAACGCTGCACTTTCCTCCGCATGCGAATCCAGCCGCTGGTTGTTGTCCTGCTTGACCATGTCGTCGCGCCCCAGAAGGCGCCAGAGCTTGGCTTGTTGTTTCAGGTTCGAGGCCGAGACCATCATCGGCACGTCGCTGGCATGGTACATGCCGATCGTCGCAAATGGATATTTGTTGCCCTTAGGGCCGGGCGCCTTGCCGGTCCAGAAATAGGACGCCACATGGGAGGTGGCGAACATCATCGCTACATCCAGCATTGAAACGTCCACGAAATTGCCGGTTCCGCCATTGCGCGCCCTTTGCAGCAGCGCTGCCGAGATCGCATAGGCGGTCGTCGTGCCTGCCGCGTAGTCCATGATCGGCGCACCGCATTTGAAAGGCTTTTTCGGGTCATCGCCGGTCATCGCCATAAAGCCTGAAAACGCCTGAATGATGTTGTCATAGCCGCGCAGCTCTCGGCGCGGCCCGGTCGAGCCAAAAGCTGACAGCGAGCAATAGATCAACCCCGGATTGCGTCGCCGCAGGTCATCATAGCCAAGCCCCAGTGCTTCGAAGGCACCGGGCCGATAATTCTCGATGAACACATCCGCCGTATCGAGCAGGCGCAGCATTGCCTCCTTGCCCTGGGGCGTCTTGAGATCGATTGCGACCGAAGATTTGTTGCTCGCCTGCCCCAGAAAGGCCGTGCCCATTCCCATGTCGTTCATTTCTCTGTCGGGACCCTGGGAACGGGCCTGGTCGGGATCGTTCGGGTCCTCGACCTTGATGACCTCTGCTCCCAGCGTGGCCAGTTGGAACGCTGCAAAGGGCCCGGCCAGCACGTGCGTGGTGTCGATCACTCTATAGTTCTGAAACGCCTTCATAGGGGTCAACTCTGTCCTTCTGCCGATTTCGCCCACGACGGAGGCGGGCATAGTTCGAGGCGGTGCACTCTGTCCACGTTCAGCATTGAAGATCCGTGACGCCTCGCGATCAACGCCAATTAAATTCCAAAAAGTTAGGTCGGGCCTGACCTATCGGCTCTCCGCTGTCCGCCGCCAATGGATATGTTAGAATTTACCGGAATTCAGGCGAGACCCCTAGGCCCAATGACTGCAAACAGTCTTCCCCTCACCGATGCACAGCTTTGTGCCGCACCTTTTCACCTCGACCAAGACGGCTTGGGTTGGGTCAAGGCCTGTTTCGCCAACCTCGACCAGGACGAGAAGATCGCCCAGATCGTCTTGCCGATGTGCCGCGACCTTTCCAACGGGAGCGTCGACGCCCTGGCCAATTTGGGGGTTGGCGGAGTGCACCGCTTCCCCAGCTATTCCGAGGAGGAACTCCGCCGCTCTGCTCAAAGGTTTATGCGGGCATGCACCGTTCCGCCTCTGCTTACCGCAGATATAGAAATGTCGGAAAAGGCAAGCGTCAAGGCTGGCACGGCCTTTCCCAACCAGATGGCGGTTGCCGCGACGGGAGAGCCCAGCAATGCCTGGCGTATGGGAGCCATCGCCGCGCGCGAGGCCAGCTATCTCGGCTTCGGCGTGAGCTGGACGCCAGTGGCTGACCTTGCACTGAATTTCCGCTCGAACGCGGTGAACACCCGTAGCTTTTCTGACAATGTCGATCAGACCATCGCGTTGGTTTCGGCTTATCTGGACGGGATGCAGGAGAACGGCCTTGTCTCTTGCGTCAAGCATTTCCCCGGAGAGGGTCTGGACGAGCGCGACCAGCACTATGTGACGACCCATAACACCATGACGATGGATGACTGGCACGAAAGCTTCGGCAAGATCTATGCTGCGGCGATTGGCCGGGATGTCCGCCTCATCATGGCAGGTCACATCACCCTTCCGGCCTACCGTCCGGCCCGGGGCGGCGCGGCGTCGGGCGAGCCTCTCCTCCCAGCCTCGCTCAGCGCAAATCTGCTTCAAGGCCTTTTGCGCGGCGAACTGGGATACAACGGTGTCATCGTCTCGGATGCGACCGGAATGGCCGGGTTCACCTCCTGCGGCGCGCGCAAGGATATCGTCCCGCTCTGCATCGAAAGTGGCTGCGATATCCTGCTGTTTCCGCAGGATACCGAAGAAGACATGCGTTTCCTGCGCGAAGGACTGGCCAACGGGGCACTCTCGCAGACCAGGCTTGACGCAGCGGTACTGCGCATCCTGGCGCTCAAAGCCTCGATGGGTCTCCATCTGGACCGGCACGCCACGGCCGATGAAAGCCGACGCGCCGCGCTTCTCGGCACCGATCAGCATCGGGCCTGGGCCAGGCAAGTAGCCGAAGGCTGCGTCACTCTCGTCAAGGACACCCAGGGGCTTCTGCCGATCTCTCCGGCACGGCACCGCCGCATCCTTCTTGCCGAGGCCCGCGATCGGCGCAGCCCCTCGGCTCCCCTGCCCGACCTCGAGATCCCAGCCATGCTGGAAGCGCTTGGATTCGAGATTACCCGTGTGGTTCCCGGCGAACCGATTGATGCCACCGATCAGGACATCGGGCTCTACCTGATGGCCGAAGAGGGCTTGTCGGGCAAGGAACACCTCGGTCCGCAATGGGAGCGACTACATGGCGCCTTTCCTCTGACGATGCAGCGCATGTGGCAGCACCTGCCAACGCTCTACGTCTCGCTCGGTTCGCCGTTTCTGACTTTTCACATGCCCGATTGCCCGACCTTCGTAAACGCTTACAGCGCCGTTCTCCCGGTGCAGCAAGCACTCGTCGATGCCTTGACCGGCGTGATCCCCTTCGCGGGGCAAAGTCCGGTCGAGTTGCCCTGGGGACTTCCGGGCTGAGCCGGCCCCGTATTGATATCCCGACTACGCGGCACCGGCCGGATCTCCTGTCCTTTTGTCAATGGCACAGCGCACGATTTCCGCCACACTGGACAGACTGCGTCTGTTCGATAACATTCCATTAATTTTCAATGGCTTACCAGCCAAATTCTAGGACGCCCTTTCATCCGATAAATTCTCTTTGATCACCACGGCCAGAGAAAACCCGAAGACATGACTATCGGCATCTTTGATCCGGCAAGGTTTGCCGACTTCGTCTCAAAAACCTGTCATTTGGCGCCCCATCGGGAACTGCGGATATTCTAAGTCTCTGGATCGTCGGATGACCTGGTGAGGTGCCAACCCGGCTCCCTTCAGTGAAATATATGCTCTTCGGGGAATTAAATGCGCAATGTCTCAATTGGTATCTTTTGACCATGCCAGTTGGCTCGCACCGGGCTATTCGGCAAAGTCTGAATTTGGTTCTGATCCAAAATGGCCGCGAACCCGCTGCACATCAGCACATCCATACAATCAGCTTCAATTTCCACGAATCATTGGCTATCAAGCCGTGACTACGGAGACTGACATGATTGACTGGACGCCACAGACCGAACCAAATGGCAAACCGCGCTACATTGCGATTGCAGATGCCATCGAACAGGACATCCGCGAAGGGCGCCTGACTCAGGGCAACCGCCTGCCCCCGCAACGCGAATTGGCCAAGCGCCTGGGGATCGATTTTACGACCGTATCGCGCGGATACACCGAGGCACAGTCACGCGGCCTCGTCACCAGTCATGTGGGGCGCGGCACTTTCGTATCGAAACCGGCTGACACAGAGACGGGTCCGGACCCGTTGCGCCTGGCCGACGAAGACCTGTCAATGAACCTGCCGCCCGCCCCCAACGATCCTGGCCTGATCGCCAATATGCGCAACGGGCTCGATTATGTATCGGCCAACCTGTTGCAACTGCTGCGCTATCAATCATCGACCGGCTCGGACAGGGACAAAGCGGTGGCCTCAACCTGGCTCAGCCAGCGCGGTTTGGTCTCCAACAGCTCGCAGCTGGTGATTTCGCCGGGCGCGCACAGTACGATCGGTGCCATTCTAGCCATCCTGGCCGAACCCGGCGACAGGGTCTTTTGCGAACAGATCACATATCCCGGCTTTCGTAACATCGCGTGCCGCCGCGGTCTGAAGCTTGTCGGGATCGAGATGGACAGCGACGGCATCCTGCCCGACGCGCTTTCTGCGGAAATCAAGCGGCACCGCCCGAAGGCGCTTTATCTCAACCCGACACTGCAGAACCCGACCACTCTGACGATCCCGGCGGAGCGGCGGCTTGCCATTGCAGAAGTGCTCAACGAGCACGGTCTGCCTCTGATCGAAGACGATGCCTATGGTTTCATCCCCGACAAGGCGCCCACGCCGTTTGCCGTTTCGGCGCCGGACCTGACTTGGCATGTCGGCGGATTGGCGAAATGCATTGGTGCCGGACTGAGACTGGCTTTTACGGTCGCGCCAACAAGCAAGCTGGCCTATTCGCTCGGGGAGACGCTCAAGGTGCAGGCTGTTATGGCGTCACCGATCACCGCAGCACTGGCCACCCAATGGATCGAGGACGGCACCGCCGATCAGATCAGGCGCTTTATCCGGTCGGAAACAGCAGCGAGGCAGGCCATTGCCCGCGAGACTCTCGAAGGTTTCGAATTCGAGGCGGCAGAGAATGCCTTCAATGTCTGGCTCACATTGCCCGATGGCGTCGGTCGTGCGGACATTGTTGCCAGGATGGCTGGACGCCCGATCGGAATCATGCCGTCGGATGCCTTCAGTGTCGGGATCACACCTGGCGAAAAGGTTCGCCTGTGCCTGGGTGGATCCATGTCGCGCGAGACGCTGCGTGCGAACCTCTACTTTCTTGTCAACAGCCTTCAGCACAGCGCGTTTCTTGGTTGACGGCAATAGCGCTTTGCTGCCCCTCATAGCTGGGTTTCTCGCCTGCCAACTGAAACGCCACGAACATCGCCCTGCCCGGCGGCATCGTCGCCAGCGCAAGGGTGATGGCAGTCGCCGGGAATGACAAACCCGTGATGGGACCCTCGGGCAAAATCGAAACATGGCCGGGGCCGTCGTGAGCAAGCGGCACGCAGGTCACGAGGTGCGTCAGTTTCCATTTTGGCCAAGATTGAACGGTATTTCTTACCGTGGCCGCAGGCAAGAAGCACTCCGCAAACCCGTGATGCTACAATTTTACCTACAATTTTATTTTTGATTTAATACTGTGTCATTCCGCGTCCCTGCTTTTCAAGCAAACGGGCATGTCGCCCGCAGGTCAGAATATCCGGATAGCCTGAAACATCGCACACATTCAGGCCGCCTGACATTGACCGCATCCGCGATTCTCGCCATACTGGACGACAGATCAAAATGTTGACCAAATATGCCGATTGGCTGTGTTGACTGTGCAGTCAATGTCGTTTTTGATCATCGCGCAATGCATGGGATGTTGAAATGCCATCTATTCCCAACCGCACTCTGCCTCCACTTAACCCGCTTAAGGCGTTCGAGGCCGCGGCGCGGCACAACAACCTGACTATGGCGGCAGAAGAGCTGAACGTCAGCCAGGTCGCCGTCAGCCGTCAGGTTCGGGTGCTGGAAGACTATATGGGCATCACTCTGTTCCGCCGCCTTAATCGTGGCATCGAATTGACCCGCGAGGGCGCCGATCTTTTCAGGGGCGTCGCAAGGGCATTTCAAGACATCGAAGATGCTACGAAATCGGTGTCGCGCAGGGGACAGCGCAACATTCTGGCCATTCAGTCCTATGTCACGTTTTCGCGGGGCTGGCTGATGCCAAGGCTCGCAGACTTCCACAAGGCACATCCACTAATCGAAGTGCGCCTCTCATCCTCACACGATGTGGCGGATTTCGACACGGACAATCTGGATGCCGCCATCCGCGGCGGCGATGGAAATTGGCACTGTATTCACGCCGAAAAGCTGGCGGATATGGAACTTATTCCCGTGTGTTCGCCCAGCTTCCTCGCCGCTCACCCTTTGAACCGTGTCTCGGACCTCGCAAACGTGAAGCTGTTGCACTCGATGGCGCGCCCCAAGGATTGGCCGACCTGGCTCGAATCCGCCGGCGCCCGGTTTACTCCGAAGAATCGTCTGGTTTTCGAAAACAGTTCGCTGGCCTACGAAGGCGCGCTAATGGATCTGGGGGTCGCGATTGCGAACCGTCACTTTGTCGAAATCCAGCTGCGTGCCGGGACGTTGGTGGCACCTTTCGAGCATCGATGCCGTACCGGGGAAAGTTATTATCTGACGTGGCCGATGGACCAAGCGCCATCCTCCCCGCTCCTGAAATTTCTTGACTGGATTCGAGTGCACTTCGATCCGGATGACGCGGAAGCGGCGGAAAAGGTTGAGGATCAATCGGAAGAAGTGGCGGCGTCCTCTTCACGCTCCGGATTTTCAACCTGAATGCGGTCGCGCATCCAGTCGAGGAACTTGATCAGAGTACGCGATGGCGCGGTGCTCTTGGGCCAGGTCAGGAAGTAACCTTCGCCGCTGTAGCATGTCAGGTCGCCAAACGGCGCAACGAGGCTGCCGCCTTGCAATTGTCGTTTGACGAAGATCTTCACAGCCAGTGCCACACCACCGTCCATGGATGCCGCTTCATATGCCAGGGCTGAACTTTCGAAGCGGATTCCGGGTTCAGGATCAACATCGGCGCCGACCCGTTTGATCCAAGCCGCCCAATCTGTCGGCCGGGCCATTGAGTGCAGCAATCTCACTTTCTCCAGGTCATTCGGCTCGTACAGCCCATGCTGTTCCTGATATTCAGGCGTGCAGATCGGGATCAGCTCGACATCCACAAGCTTTTCCGAGTGCAGGTCCGGCCAATTGCCCTTTCCCGCCCGGATAGCGGCATCGAGGTTCTGGCTTTCGAAATCGACCGGCGCGGTCGACGTGCTGAGTCGCACCTCGATCCTGGGATGTTTGTCGTGGAAATTCGTCAGACGCGGGATCAGCCAGCGCTGCGAAAAGGTCGTATAGGACTGGATGGCCAGAATATCGCGCCGTCCGCGCCGGGACACCCGCCGCGATGCGGTGGCAATATCCTGAAATGCATGGGCAATACCCTCATGCAACTGGCGACCTTCATCGGTTAGCTCCACACCCCGGTGCAGGCGCCGAAACAGGGTTACGCCAAGATAATCTTCCAGAGTCTTGACCTGCCGGCTGACAGCTACCTGGCTGACATTCAGTTCCTCTGCAGCCAGCGTCAGACTGCACAAACGCGCGGCGACTTCGAAAGTCCGCAGCGGATTGAGAGGAGGAATTGGGCTCGTCATTTTCCCTTTTTGTCGCTAGCGGGGTGCCGCCATGACTTTTGCTCCGGTGCAAGGGACCGCCCGAGGGCGGTGTTTTGACCCATGCACTCGCATTCTGATTAACTTGCACGCTATTTATACAGGGCAAATGATGGAAAGCTAGAGCCGTTCCATCGCGATGGCGATGCCCTGACCGACCCCGATACACATGGTCGACAACGACTTCTCGCCGGGTTTCAGGTCCAGGATTGCCGTGCCGGCGATGCGCGCACCCGACATGCCCAGGGGATGTCCGAGCGCAATTGCCCCGCCATTTGGGTTCACGCGCGGGTCATCGTCTGCGATGCCCAGATCGCGTAGCGTCGCCAGCCCTTGCGAGGCAAAGGCCTCGTTCAGCTCAATGATCGCGAAGTCCTTTTGCGTCAGCCCAAGCCGCGCCATAAGTTTTTTTGACGCTGGCGCCGGGCCGAAGCCCATAATGCGGGGGGCGACACCTGCCGTTGCCCCGCCCAGAACCCTTGCAATCGGGGTAAGCCCGTGCCGCTCTGCGGCCTCTTTCGTGGCGAGGATCAGGGCAGCGGCACCGTCATTGACGCCCGAGGCGTTGCCAGCGGTCACTGTCCCATCCGCCTTGACGAAAGTCTTGAGCTTCGCGAGGTCCGCAAGAGTTGTCGCCGGGCGCGGATGCTCGTCCGTGTCCACGACGACCGGATCGCCCCTGCGCTGCGGGATGGTGACCGGGGTGATCTCCTGCGCCAGCCGCCCGCTTTCAATCGCCGCACCAGCCTTTTGCTGCGAGCGCAAGGCAAAGGCGTCCTGGTCGGCGCGGTTCACGTTGAAATCCTCCGCAACGTTTTCGGCCGTTTCCGGCATGGAGTCGACGCCATACTGTGCTTTCATCAGCTTATTGACAAAACGCCAGCCGATTGTGGTGTCATGCACCTCATTTGCACGGGAAAAAGCCGCCGTCGCTTTCGGCATCACGAAGGGCGCGCGCGACATCGATTCGACACCACCGGCGATGACAAGCTCCGCCTCGCCGGACTTGATCGCGCGGGCGGCAGTGATCACCGCGTCCATGCCAGAACCACAAAGCCGGTTCATCGTCGTACCAGGCACGCTTTCGGGGAAACCGGCCAGCAACAGCGACATCCTGGCGACGTTGCGGTTGTCCTCCCCTGCCTGGTTGGCGCAGCCAAAGATGACCTCGTCTACCTCAGCAAGATTCAGCCCCGGGTTGCGTTCCGCAAGGGCGCGAAGCGGGATCGCCCCGAGGTCGTCAGCCCGCACCGACGACAGTGCACCGCCGTATCTTCCGATGGGCGTTCGGATGTAATCGCAGATAAAAACGTCAGTCATGTCCATGGTCCTTGCAGAAAGTTTCCGGCGACGGCCTAGGCCGCCGCCGGAACAGTCGGGGAGTTACGCGTCAGCCGAGAACGATCAGGCTGTCACCAGCCCGTGTCCCCTGCCCTTCCGGTAGCACGAAGACCGGATTAATCTCGGCTTCGTTGAGGCGGCCATCCAGCGTTTCCGCCATTGCCGAGAAAGCGACCATCGTGTCGATCAACGCCTCGATATCGGCCTTGGGGCTGCCTCGGAACCCCTTGAGCAAGGCGCCCGCCTTGATCTCGTCGATCATGTCGCGCGCACTCTTGCGGTCCAGCGGCAAAAGCCGGATCGCTGCGTCTTTGTAAAGTTCCGTCGTCACGCCGCCAGCGCCCAGAAGGGCATAGGCGCCAAGCTGCGGGTCGCGGTTAAAGCCGAGGATCATCTCCACTCCGCCCTTGACCATCTCCTGGACGAGGAAACCGTCTATCCGGGCATCCGTCGCCGCACGCACCCTGGTCAGCATGGCTTCGCATTCGCCGCCCACATCAGCCGGGTCGATATTCAAAGCGACGCCGCCAACTTCAGACTTGTGGAGGATCTCATTCGACAGGATTTTGATGACGACAGGGCCGTCGAAATCCTTTGCCATTTCCGCTGCTTTTTCCGGGGTCTCTGCCGTGACCTCACGGGTGACGGACACGCCGAACCGGGCAAAGAGCTTCTTGGCCTCGGCCTCGTTCAGCGATCCAGGCGCGATATCGCTGCAATCGACGTCTCGCGCGTTTGACGCGCCGCCCTGCGATGCGCCGGTCTTTGATGCGAGCGATTGCAGCGCCGAGGCGCAGCTTTCGGGCGCGGCGAAGGCCGGGATTCCCTGCCCGTTCAGCGTGCGAACGATATTGGGCGCATCCGGGCTGACATAGGCCAGGATCGGCTTGTCCGTCAGCGCAAGCGATTCAAGTACCGGCTGCGCAACCAGATCAGGCTGGGCAATCGACGAGGAACCGACCACCACGACAATCGCGTCATAACTGGGGCTCTCCACCAGGATCTTCAGGATTGCACGGAACAGGTCGGGGCGCAGCCCTGCCAGCGTCACGTCGATCGGGTTGCGGTCGAGCTCCGCCTCCTTCAGTTCAAGCGCGATGAGCTTGTCGGCAGTCTCCTTGTCGGGCGCAGGCATCTCCAGTCCACTTAGGCCCACATTGTCTGCCACCACAGTCGCGGCCCCGCCCGTCGAGGTCACGATGGCCACGCGGTTGCTCTTCATCTTGCGGCCCTGCGCAAGCGCGGCCGGAATATCCAGAAGGTCGGCAAACGTCTGGGCGCGGATGATGCCAAGCTGTTTGAACAGCGCGTCATAAACCTCATCAGCCCCGGCCAATGCCCCGGTATGCGACACCGCCGAGCGCGCTCCAGATTCCGAACGGCCAACTTTGTAGGCGACGATGGATTTGCCCGCAGCAACCGCCTTGGCTGCTGCCGCGCGGAACTTGGCCACGTTGCGGATGGTTTCGAGGTATAGCGCGATCACCTGCGTCGCGTCGTCCTCGGCAAGCGCCTCAAGGAAGTCCGACACTTCCAGATCGGCCTCGTTGCCGGTGGCCACCAGCTTGGAAAAGCCGATTCCACGCGCCACAGCCCGCGACAGCAGCGAACCGAGAATACCACCGGATTGTGACAAAAGCGCAATTCGCCCTGCAGGAAAATCATCGACCTCCATCGCGCCCGAGGCAGTCATCGGGATGCTGTCGGTCAGGTTCACCAGACCGATCGTATTCGGTCCCAAGATGCGCATTTCGCCGGCCGCTTCGCGCAGTGCCTCCTGTCGCTTGCGGCCTTCTTCCCCCGCCTCGCCAAATCCGGAGGCCAGGACGACCGCCGCCTTTGTACCACGCGCGGCCAGATCGCGCACCGCGTCGATCACCCGATGCGCGCCAACCAGTACAAGGCCCAGGTCGGGCGCTTCGGGCAGGTCGGCTATATCGGCATAGCTTTTCAGGCCAGCAATTTCTTCGTAGCGCGGGTTGATCGGATAGATCGGTCCGGCAAAGCCTTGCTTTTGAAGAAAGGCAATCGGCCTTCCGGTCAGCTTGGCCGGATCGTTCGACGCACCGACAACAGCAATGCTGGCCGGATTAAGGATGGCTTGCAACTTGGGCATCTCGTCAGTCCTTACTTCGACAGCTTGTTGAGAAAGTCTTCGACCGATTTGCGATGCTCGGCCGTGGTATAGCAAACGGCCTGCGCTTCGCGGCCAAGGGAAAAGATCTCTTCATCCGACCGTTCAAAGGTCTTATCCATGATCTCCTTGGTCAGGGCGATTGCGGTGGCGGAACCGATTGTCAGCTCCTTGGCCCAGGCATGGGCTTCGTCCAGCAGCGCCTCGGGCGCGGCGGCGCGGTCGATCATTCCGATGGCCAGCGCCTCGTCGGTTTCCACCACCTTGGCGGAAAAGATCAGCTCCTTCGCCTTGGACAGGCCGACGCGGCGCGGCAGAAAATACATGCCGCCGCCATCGGAAACGAGGCCGCGCTTGATAAAGCTCATCGACATCTTCACGCCCTCGGCCGCGATGATGAAGTCGCAGGCCAGCGCCATGTCGAGCCCAAGCCCGTAAGCCCCGCCATTCACCGCCGCGATCACGGGCTTGGTTACGCCATGGATCGCCGCAACCCCGCGGTGCGTGTTCTTTTGACGTTTCCAGCCGTTGAAGGCGACTTCGCCCGAAGGGGCATCGAGCCGCGCTCTCATGCCTGCAATATCGCCGCCCGAACAGAAGCCCTTTCCCGCCCCGGTCAAGATGATCGCGCGCACCGTCTTGTCGGCGTCCGCCTCGGCAAAGGCCGCAATCAGCTCGGCGCGCATCTGATCGTTGATCGCATTGCGTTTTTCCGGGCGATTCAGAGTAATCGTCGCGATCCCGTCATTATGCGAAACGGTGATGAACTCGGGCAGGGAAACTGCTGTGTTCATGGCTTTTCCTTCTCATCTAAGTGCAGCCGAGACTGCTATTTCTTTTATGTTTCAACGCATTTCTTCGTTACGTTATCGGGCAGATCGGTGCCGTCGAAAATTGCCTTGCGCAGGCGCTCCAATTCCGGCCCGGACAGCACCGGTGCGACCAGCTCTTCGTATTTGGCCTGAAGATCGGCCAGGGAAACCGGATTGTCCGGGTCGCCGCGCCGCGACGGCTGAAAATGCGACAGGCTGCGCCCGTCCTTGAGCCGCAGATGTAGTCTGGCCATACGTTTGCGCGGATACTCGGCGGCCAGATCCTCTGCCCGCTCGACCGAGATACGCGGCATCAATGCGCGGATCGCCGGATCAGCCAGCGCCTCGGGGGTGAATGCGGCCAGACGAACGCCGCCCAAAAGCATCTGTGCAGAAAGGCAATATTGCGCGCTGAACCTCGCCTCCTGCGCGATCTGGGGATCGGGCCGATCGCAAATGTCCTTGGTTGGCCCATAGCCCTCAATGCGGATTGCCTCGATGTCATCGGGGCCGAAGCCATGTTCGGCGCGCAGGGCCTCCAACGCGTCAAGCGCGGGGAAGATATGGCCGCAGCAGCCGTGGATCTTCACCGTCATGCGGGTGATCGGGGTCCACTCCCCGGCCCCCTCGAAGGCTGCCTCCCAGTTGCCGGTGCTGTCGCTTGTCGCGGCGGCATACCCTTTGGGGCCATCCAGGCTGTCTAAGGCTCCGGTCGCCCCGGCAGCGGCGGCATAGGCTGCAAGAATGCCTGCATCGGCAGCATGACCGGGATGCATCGCCTTGACCATGCTCGCACCTTGCAGGTTCTGCTGGACCCCTCCGGCAAAGCTGGCCGCGATGGCGATGGCATTTGCGATCCCCCCGCGATCACAGCCTAGCAGCATTGCGGCGGCAGTGGCCGATCCAAAGGTGCCCACGGTGCCCGTGATATGCCAATTCACATAGTGGCTGGGTTGCAGGGCCATCGCGATACGACAGCCGACCTCGTAGCCGCCGATGATAGCGCGGTCGAAAGCCTCCCGCGGCGCGCCGATGTCCTGGGCCACAGCCAGGCCGGCGGCGAAGGTCGGCGAGCCCGGATGGTATCCGCCGTCGCGGAAAATGTCGTCGAACTCCACCGTGTGGCTGGCCGCTGCGTTGATAAAGGCCGCGCTGCGCGGGTCGATCCGCCGCTCACTGGTATAGCACCAGGCATTGCCCCCGCTGCGGCCCAGACCGCTTGCCGCCAACAGCGTGGCCGGGGTTTGCAGTGTACCTGGCAGGGTCGTGGCAAACCAGTCCAGCGTCGCGCAATGCACCGCGTTGCGCAGATCGGCACTTATCGACGCATCCAGCCATCCGGCGGCAAGATCGGCCAATTTTCCGACGGCGGTCGTCATCCGTGAACCTTTTCGCTGATCGTGGTGTCGGCGGTCCGCAATGCAAGACCGGCCAGGCACAGCGCCTCGATTTCATCATCGCCGAAACCGACGGACTGCAGGATCTCTGAAGTCTGGGCTCCCACCGGCTGAGGCGGGAAGCTCACGCCCGTTTCGGATTGCGACATGCGGAACGCGACGGAGGGAACCCGCAACCCTTCCAGGCGGCCGCTTGGATCTGCGAGCCGCAAGAACTGTGCCCGGGCCTCGGCCTGCGGGTCATTCAGTGCCTCTTCGAGGCGGCGAATACGGGATGCCGGAACACGCCGCTCGTTGAAGAACTTCTCCCAGTAGTCAGCGGGCATGGTTTTGATGATGGAAGAAAGTACGGCATGTTCGTTTTTGTAATCGTCGATCCGGGACAGATTATCCGATTTGACCAAATCTTCCCGGCCCAGCCCGATCCAAAGGCGCCGTTGTTGCCGCAGGTTTGAAGCGGCGATCATCAGCGGACCATCGGCCGCGTGATACATGCCCAACGTCGCGAAGGAGTAGGTGTTGCCTTTCGCCTTGGGGTGCCGACCTGTCCAGAGAAAGTCGGTAGCAGGCGCGGTCATCAGGGTCAGGGCGACATCGAGCATCGAAACCTCAATGTTCTGGCCCTTGCCGGTGCGCTCTCGTTGATAGAGCGCGGCGGAAATTGCGAAGGCAGCTGTGAGTCCGGTTGCATAGTCGACAACAGGCGCGCCGCATTTCAAAGGACGGTCGTCCCCATGCCCGGTCATGTCCATGATGCCGGAAAATGCCTGGATCACGTTGTCATAGCCGGTCTGATGCTGGCGGGGTCCAGTAGCGCCAAAGGCCGAGACCGAACAATAGATCAGCCGTGGATTGATCACGGCGAGGTCTTCATAACCCAGACCAAGGTCCGTGAATGCACCGGGGCGGTAGTTTTCGACAAAAACGTCAGCGGTCTTGGCCAGCCGCAGCAAGGCGTCGCGTCCCGCCTCAGATTTCAGGTCGAGTGCCAGCGCCTTCTTTCCAGCGCCCTGTGCCAGGAATGCGGTGCCCATCCCCTCGCGTACCAAGTCTCGGTCGGTGCCGTTGAAACGCGCCTGATCCGGGTCCTTGGGAGCTTCGAGCTTGATCACCTCGGCGCCCAGCAACGCCATCTGATAGCTTGCATAAGGTCCGGCCAGGACATGCGTCGTATCAATGACCCTGAGGCCGGAAAATGCGCCAGTCATGGTGGACACCTTCCTGAAAGCGGGAAACCATCTTGGTGGGTTGGTCTCTCCACCGAATGGCGGAGAGACCGGAGGCGAGACATCACTGAATGATGCCGGCTGCCTTCAGCTGCTCTTCAGCCACGTTGCTCATCTGCTTGATGAAGGCCGAATATTCTTCAGGACCATAGTCGCTGTCCTGAACGCCGGCAGCGCGGGCATAGGTCTGGTAGCTGTCGCTGGCCATGGCTTTGTGGATGGCGTCGGCGATCTGCTGTTGCAGCTCCAACGGCATGTCCTTGGGACCAAAAACGCCACGGATTTGCAGCCAGCTGGTGTCAACGTCATAGCCCTGCTCGCCAAAAGTCTGCATATCGGGCAGCGTCGACAGGCGGTTGTCACCGAGAACGCCAAGCCCCTTCAGGCGGTCGGCCTCGAAGAACTCAAGCGCCGGGCCGAGGTTGGCGACGCCCACATCCATGTGCCCGCCCAGAACAGCGGCGATGATGTCCGGGGTCGACTGGTGGGCGACCCAGTTGAACTTCACGCCAGCAGATTTTTCCAGCATCGACATGCCGATATTCTGCATCGATCCGACCGGTCCGAATCCGGCGATGTTGACTTCGCCGCCATTGGATTTTGCCAGCTCAACCAGATCGGTGATCGAATTCAGCTCAGAGTCCTTGGCAACGAAGAACAGGATCGGGTCGATCTGCGCCAGGGCGATCCACTCGAAATCATCAGGCGAGAAGGTGCCGCGCAGGTTGGTCTGCATTCCGGTCAGGTGGGTTACGGTATTGACACCCAGCGTCAGTCCATCCGGCTTGGCCGCGCGAAGCTTGGCCATTTGCGTGGCCCCGCCGCCGCCGGGCGCATTCACCACGACGATCGACTGGCCGATGATCGGCTCCAGCTCCTTGGCCAACGTGCGGCTGAACACGTCCACACCGCCGCCGGGCTTGGTGTGCAGGACGAACTCCACCGGACCTTCCGGTGCCCAGTCGTCCGCTGCCGCGCTCTGCGCCAGACCCAGGGCCACCGAAGCAGCGCAGGTCACGCCCAACATCATCTTCTTGAGGTCTATGATTGCCATTTTTTCCTCCCATAGCATTCATCAAGGTTCGTGGCGCTTGCACGCCAGTTCAGTTTCCATGTTTCGCCGCCCAAGTGAACTGAGGGTTTGTCAGTCAACCGGGACTCGAAACTTTGGTCAGAGAGCCCTGGCCTTGGCGCGACGTGCCCTCAGCTGGGACAGGCCTGGCAAGGCAAAGGCGAGAATAGCGATCAAAATCAGGACCACCGTCATCGGCGAGGTATAGAAGATGTCCCATTCGCCCTTGTTCGAGATCAGTGCGCGGCGGAAGTTGGTCTCCATCATTTCACCGAGAACCAGCGCCAGGATGATCGGAGCCAGAGGAATCTCCAGCTTGCGCAGGATGTATCCAAGAACGCCGAAGGCCGTCATCACATGGACCGGGAACATCGTGGTATGCGACGCATAGGCGCCGACATAGCAGATGCCTGCCACGATCGCGGCGATAGCCGGACGCGGGATATTGGCGACCTTGGCCCAGATCCTGGCCCCTGCCAGGCCGATCAGCACCATCACCGGCACGCCAACCCAGAGCGAGGCAAAGACCGTATAGGGAATCTCGGGCGACTTGGTGAACAAAAGCGGCCCGGGCTGGATGCCCTGCACCATCAGCGCACCGATCATGATCGCCGTCGTAGGCGAGCCCGGAATACCAAGCGCCAGCAGCGGCGCCATCGCCCCGGCCACAGCCGAATTGTTCGCAGCCTCTGAGGACGCCACACCTTCGAGCGAGCCTTTGCCGAACTGCTCGGGCGTCTTGGAGAGCCGCTTGGACACAGCATAAGACACAAAGGATGCGATAGACGCGCCCGCCCCAGGAATGACCCCGATCGCATAGCCCAGCACCGAACTGCGCACGATTGCGGTCTTGAGGCCCAAGATGACTTTGACTGGCAAAGCTAGCAAACCACCGATAGGCGCGCTCTTCAGTTTCTCCGACGGGCCATCCTCGATCATGAACAACACTTCGGACAGCGCGTAGAGACCCAACAAAACGGGCACGAGGGGAAGGCCCTCGAAGAACTCGGGATTGCCCATTGTGAAACGCGGCACACCGGTCTGCACGTCCAGTCCGATCGTTGCCAGCGCGAGACCGATGCCCATGGCAACCGTCCCTTTCAGCGGCGATCCTTCGGACAAGCCAGCCACGAGGCTCAGCCCGACCAGGGCCAGGGCAAAGTATTCGCCGGGGCCGAAGCGGAGCGCGAACTCCGACAGCGGCACGGCGGTCAGGATCAGAAACAGGGTGGAGATGAAAATGCCGGCGCCGGATGACAGGATGGAAACGGTCAGCGCCTCGCCTGTCCGTCCCTGTTGCGTCAGCGGGTATCCGTCCCAGGACGTCGCAACCGCGGCGGCGGTGCCCGGAGAGTTGATGAGGATCGCGGTGATGGCACCGCCATACTCGGCAGCTGCATAGAGCGCGACTAGGCCCACGATGGAGACCACCGGGTCCATCCCATAGGTGAACGGGATCAACAGCGCGACACCGAGGCTTGGGCCAAGACCGGGAATAGCCCCGATCAGGTAACCGGCCAAAGCGCCGAAAAGGAGGGCGAACCACACCATTGGATCGCCGAATGCGGAAAAACCGATTGCAAGATTCTCAAGCATCTTTGGACCCTCAGGGCAGGTTGACGTCGAGCGCCAGATTGAAAATGACATAGATGAAGGCGCCGAGCGCGACTGGAACACCGATCAGGTGAAGCGGTCGGCGTTCTCCGCAGGCCAGCATTGTGAGGAATGCGAAGATCAGCACACTCGGCAGCGTGCCCAGCTCCTCGAAATAGATCGACTGGAGGATGAGCAGACCCATCGTCGCCAAAACGAAAATCGGCCGCCGGATCGAGACCCAGTTGACAGGCACCGGGTCCAAAATCCGCACGATGGCGGCAATGGCCACGGCACAGATCGCGATCAGGGTCGCCAACGCCAGAAGATATGGAAAGCCGCCGGCGCCAATGTCGATCTTGTTCAGCGGTGACGGCAAAGCTGTTGCCTGGGAGTAATATTCCCAAAACACCCACAGAAGCGCGGCGCATCCAACCAGATCCAGCACCGGCAATGAGCCGCGTAGCACATCCCAGTTGAGCCGCCAGCCCAGGGCTTTCTTGTAGTCTTCCATTCGATCCTCCCTCGCCAAAGCACCATTCGGGGCTGAGGCTTCACTCCTGACTGTCATTCTCGTAAATCGGGGCGTGCTTCGTGAACTGAGTATTTGTTTGCCTGATCGACCCCACGCATTGGCCATGACGCGTTGTTGCGCCCCAGGACCTTGACCAAGTCCGCCCGCTATCCCTTGTGGCGTGCCATATACATCGGCCCACCCTTGTGCCGCGGGAATCCATAGCCAGTGATCATCACCACATCGATATCGTCCCGGCTCTCCGCAATTCCCTCGTCAAGAACCGCCTGTCCTTCGCTTTGCATGGTGGCAAGGATGCGCGTCACGATATCCGAGGCAGAGAACGCCCGTCGCGTCCGCCCCGCCTTTGCGCTTTCTTCCTCGATGATCCGCGTTACCTCGGGGTCGATCTCGGCCTTGCCGGTGGAATAGTCATACCACCCCTTGCCAGTCTTGCGCCCCAGTCGTCCGGCCTCGCAGAGGCGGTCAGCGATATGGGCATAACGCTCGGCAGGGTCGCGATGCGGCGCGTGTGCCTTGCGCTGCGCCCAGGCGATATCCAGCCCGCTCATGTCCTGAACGGCGTAAATCCCCATGGCAAATCCGAATTCCTGCATCGCTGCGTCAATCTCATGCGGCAGTGCACCCTCTTCCAGCATGAATTCGCAGTCCCGCCGGTAGGCTGCCATGATCCGGTTGCCGATGAAGCCGTCGCAGACCCCGGCGACCACCGCGATCTTGCGCAAGAGCTTGGCAAGCGCCCCACCGGTCGCCAGCGCCCGCGCCCCGGTGGCGTCTCCGCGCACCACTTCGAGAAGCTTCATGACATGGGCAGGTGAAAAGAAATGCAGCCCCAGAATGCGCGACGGGTCTTTCGTCGTCTCTGCCAACACGTTCACATCGAGGTAGGATGTGTTTGTTGCCAGGATCGCCTCTGCGGGCATCACGGCGTCCAGTTTCGAAAAAACCTCCCGCTTGACGCCCATATCCTCGAACACCGCCTCGATCACCAAGGGACAATCCGCCAGAGCTGCATAGTCCGTATCGGTGCTCAGGCCTGTCAGTGCGGCGTCGCCTTTGGCCGCCGCGACCGCGCCGCGCTTGACGCTGGCAGCGATCGTGTCGGCAACGCGGGTCTTTGCGGCATTCGCGGCCTCGGCGTCGCGCTCGATCAGACAAACCTGCGATCCAGCCAGAAGCAGAGCCGTGGCGATCCCCGCCCCCATTGTGCCGCCGCCGATCACGCCCACGCGCGACAGGTCGGCAGGCGTTGCATCGGCCTGTTTCAGCGCCTGACCCGCTCCGCGTTCCGCAAAAAAGACATGCCGCAATGCCGCCGCCTCGTCCGACGCCGCGAGGCGAAGAAATCGCTCCCGTTCGCCTGCGAGGGCGTCATCGACCGGGTCGTGTGCCGCGCATTTCAGGGATTCAAGCGCCTCGAGCGGAGCTGCGGCACCCCGGCTGCGTTTGCGCAACTGCGCGGCCTGCGCGTCCCAGTCGATGGGGTCTCCTTCGACCAGATCGCGGTCCAGCGCCGGCTTGGGCCGACCGGTCGCCGCCAGTTCGTTTGCCATCGTGGACGCCTCGGCCCGCAGATCGTCCGCGGCGACACGGTCGATCAACCGGGCGTTCAATGCTTCGGACGCGCCGATGGGCTTGCCGCCGGTGACCAGCTTGATCGCCGTTGCCATCGGGACCAGGCGCGGCAATCGAACCGTGCCGCCGGACCCGGGAATGATCCCGATATTGACTTCTGGCAGTCCGAGCTTGGCCGACGGCACAGCGATCCTTGCGTGGCAGGCCATCGCCAGCTCCAGACCGCCACCAAGCGCCGTGCCGTTGATCGCCGCGACCCACGGCACCTCGGAGGCAGCAATTGCCGCCAGAACGTCAGGCAGATATGGCGCAACGGGAGTTTCGCCGAGTTCGCGAATATCCGCCCCGGCCACAAAGGCGCGACCAGCCCCGGTCAGCACCACGGCGCGCACGTCCGCATGCGCAACCTCAGCCACCGCATCCAACAGTCCCTGCCGCACAGCGTGCCCCAAAGCATTGACCGGGGGATTGTCGATAGTGACCCAGCCAAGCCCATCCCTCACTTCGACAGTTACGTTCGTCATGCGTGTCCCCTTCGTCGCAATTGCTACCAGCCGGCATTTGGGACGGTATACTTCGCAACCGGTTTGCCGTGACCAAACTATTGGTTGGGTTCAGGCCAGCCCCGGATCAAGTATGCTCTCAGTATGCAATCACTGTCCGGGCAGACCGCAGAGCGGCTACCAGTCATGCAAGAGGACAACAAACCATGGGTGGATCTGATCAACCGCCGGCAGGCGACGCGACCATTCGCACCATCGCCATGCCGAGCGACACCAACCCGGCAGGCGACATATTCGGCGGCTGGTTGATGAGCCAGATGGACTTGGCAGCCGGGACGATCGCCGCCTATACCTCGGGCGGACGCAGCGCCACGATTGCCGTCGACGGCATGATCTTTCATCGACCTGTCAAAGTCGGAGACGAGGTGTCACTATATGCTTCGCTGATCAAAGTCGGGAAGACCTCAATGACGATCCATGTCGATGCCTGGAGACGCCCTCGCGAAACGCGCTTCAGCGAAAAAGTGACCGAGGCGAATTTCATCTTCGTCGCGCTCGACCCCACAGGCAAGCCGGTCCCTGTCAAGAATCTTCCGAGCTCGGCATAGCCCCGGCGACCGACCTGCGCGGGAAGGATCGACACAGTGCCCGCGTCTGCCCAACAAGAAACTTCGAGTACATTCACTTTGTCGCCGCGCATCAAAACCCTGCTCTCGCTTTTTGCTCTATATTTGGCGGCCGCCTGCGCAGGTTGGGTCTTTGCCTGGCTGGGAGTTCCTCTGCCCTGGATGATCGGCCCTCTTGTCCTGTCGGCAACAGTGTCGATCTCGGGCTTGCTCAAAGTCACGGTTCCGGTCAGGACGCGGCCAATTGGCCAAATGACCATTGCCGGGCAGGTCGGGTTGGCGTTCACGCCCGCTGCACTTGCAGCGCTGTTGAACCTGGCCCCGGTGATGATCGGAGCCGCGCTGGCGTCCGCTGCCTGTGCTGGTGTGGTCGCCATCATTGTAGCGCGAGCCACAGGGATTCGCCTTTCGCAGGCATTCCTCTCGACCTTTCCGACCAGCCCCGTCGAGGCGGCGGTCATGGCCGAGCGGCATGGTTGCGACCCCGGTCCGATCATCCTCGCACAGACCACGCGCATCGCCGCCGTGGTGATCTTAGTGCCGATCGCGGTTTTTGCGCTGGATGGCTGGCCCGATCGCTCCGGGATGGTGCGGAATGGCGGGTTTGATCTGCTGGGAAACGGCTTTCTGGCTCTCCTCGCCGTCGCCGGAGCATTACTCTTCAAGCGCATCGGCCTTTCCAATCCCTATTTTCTCGGACCGCTGACATTCTCCGCAGCGGCCAGCGCTGTCGGGTTTCACCCAGTGGCCTTCCCACCCGAGGTTCTCTCGCTGGCGCAGGTCGTTCTTGGGACTTGGCTGGGCAGCACTTTCCGGCACGACCTTTTTGCAAACCAGAAGCGTCAACTGGTGACCATTTTGGCAAGCACCCTTCTGTTGCTCGGTATTATATCCGGTCTTGCCGTCGCGATTGCGCTGCTTGCCGGTCAGCCGTGGGAGGTCCTGGTGCTGGGCAGCGCGCCGGGCGGCGTCACGGAAATGGCGCTCACCGCGAAATTCCTGGGCATTGACCTTGCGCTTGTGACTGCGTTTCAGCTTACCCGGATATTCCTGTTCATGCCGAACATCCCTTGGATTATCCGCATGATAGACGCTTATGAACATCGAAAGGCTACGCCGCGTTGACAGGTCGCCGCCAGCCGCGTCGCGCGGCGCAACTGATCAGACGCGGCGGAGATATTCGTTCCGCGCGGCGTTTTCAGTGACGAAATCGATGAAGGCACGGGTGGCAGAGGGCAGATTTCGGCGGGAGGCGTAAAGCGCGTAGAGCGAAAGCGTCGGCGGCGTCCAACCCGGCAGAATGCGCACCAAATCGCCGTTGGCGATGTGCGGGGCCGCGGCAAAGCCCGGTAACATGGCGACTCCAAGGCCTTCGATGGCCGCGCGCTGAACCAGCAATGCTTCGTTCGTCTTCAAGGGCCCGCTGACGTCGACCTTCTCGGTTCTGCCCTCACCTGACAACACCCATGTGCCGCCGCCGAACTGGCCATACGTGATACAAGGCAGGCTGGCGAGACCCCCTGGCTCCGTCGGGCTGCCAAGAGCCGCCACCAGCGCGGGTGCTGCGCAAAGTACCGAGCCGACCTCACCGAATTGCCTCGCAATGACCGCGCGGTCGAGGACCCCGGTGATGCGCAGCGATACGTCGATCCTGTCCTGAACAAGATCCACGATCCGGTCGGTGACCTGGAGATCGATCGACACCTTGGGATAACGCTTGGCAAAAGCATGGGCCGCCGGCAGGTATACCGCATCCGCCAATATTGCTGGCATTGCAACGCGAAGCTCGCCCTGCGGTGTTTCGGCGACATCTGACTGGCTGGAAATGCTCTCGGCGATTTTGACGAGCTCGCGGCAACGGATCAACGAGCTCTCTCCCGCCGGAGAAAGTGACAAGCGGCGGGTTGAACGATGCAACAGCCGAGTTCCAGCCCAATTTTCCATTGCGGCCAGATAGCGCGACGCCATGGCGCGCGACATGCCAAGCGCCTCGGCAGCGGCCGTCGCGCTGCCGCGTTCAACCGTTTCGATAAAGACACGCGCAGCGATGATCCGATCCAGCATGGATTTGCTCACTTTATGCAACAGTGATGACACTCGCAGGCTATTTATCTTCGAAACAAGAAAATCCAAATAGGCATCAGAGACCGAAAGGAGCCGATATGGACGCGAAGACCCAGTTTACCTACCTGTTTGATCCGCTCTGCGGCTGGTGCTACGCCGCAGCTCCCGCCATCAAACATCTGTCCGAGACGTTTGGCCTGCAATTGACGATGATGCCAACCGGGCTGTTCGTTACGCCCCGGCCTGTCTCGACCATCGCGGATCATGCCCGCGCCCATGACGGCCGAATTCAAGACCTGACCGGTCAACCCTTTTCCGAGGCCTACCATATCGGCGTCATGCGGGCCCCCGGCGGCGTGCTTACCTCGCTTTATCTGACCCGCGCGATGGTGGCTCTTGGCCGGATCGATCCGGCGTTTGAGCCGCGCTTTCTGCACGCTGCTCAGAGCGCGCGGTATGTCGAGGGACAAGACACCTCGCGCCCCGAGATAGTGGCACGGATTGCAGCCCAGTTGGCGGGCGGCACAACAGACGACGCGACCATGTTGGCAGTCCTCGAGAACGACCCTGATCTTGCCGCCGAGACCGACCGACGGATCGCCGCAGGTCAGAAAACGATGCGGACCCTTGGTCTTAGCGGCGTGCCGCTACTGATGGTTCGTGACGAAAACGGCACGCATATCGTTGATGGCCACGTCCTCTACGAGGGCGGCGACGCCGTTCTCGCCACGCTTGGCAAAGCTGCCTGAACCCAGAACAGTCAGGAATTCAATTATGAAAGTTGCACTTATCGGTGCGTCCGGCAATGCTGGCCAGCGTCTTCACAGGGAACTGGTCGCGCGCGGGCACGAGGTGACCGGCATCGCCCGGTCGCCGGAAAAAATTCAATCGCTGGATCATACGCAGGCTGTCGCTGGCGACATTGCGGCGCCAGAGGAACTGGCACGTATTCTGGCAGGCCACCATGCGGCCATCAGCTCGGTCAAGTTCCTTGCCTTTGATTCCGACAAGCTTCTGACGGCGGTCCGGACGTCGGGTGTACCGCGATACCTTGTGGTTGGGGGCGCTGGCAGCCTGGAGGTCGCGCCGGGTGCCAAGCTGATCGACGATCCGAACTTTCCCGAGGCCTACCGCGGTGAGGCGGCAGCTGGAGCGGCGTATCTGGAGCGTCTGCGCGCGATTGAGACGCTGAACTGGACCTTTCTGTCGCCTTCGGCAGTGTTTAGCGCAGGCGAAAGAACTGGCGATTTCCGGCTTGGCACCGACCAGTTGCTGGTCGGGCCGGACGGCAGCCGCATTAGCTATGAAGATTTCGCGGTCGCCATGGTCGACGAACTCGAGGCACCCAAGCATAGCCGCGCGCGCTTTACCGTCGGCTACTGAACCGCGACCGCCCCCCCATGCACGCCTTGGGGGGGGCGTCGCTCAATTTCCGCTGCGCCAGGATCGCGCGCTGGTGCCAAATCGCTGGCGGAACGCACGGCTGAAGTGCGACAGGTCGCCAAAGCCCCATGAGAGCGCGATGTCCGTGACCGAACGCTTCGCATGCGCCGGATCGCGCAGATTGCTGGCCACCCTCTTCAGACGTTGTTCTGCCACCCATTGACTGGGTGACAGGCCCTCAGCCTGGAAAAGGCGCTGCAAGGTGCGCTGGCTCATTCCCTCGGCTGACGCGATCTGGCCAAGATCAAGATCCGGGTCGCGCAGTTGCGCATGAAGTCTGCGTTTGATCCGCTCCAACCGCTGGGATTGACCGTCGTGAGGTCCTTCCATGCATTGCTGCATCGCGGTCGCCAGCATCTGCGCTGTAGCCGTTTGCATGTCACGCAGATCTGTATCAGTCAGGTCGGCACCATTTTGGACCATCTGGCGAATAAAGCCCGTGGCCAGCATGCCTGCCTTCACTTTGCCGTCGAAACGTCGGGCGGTGACTTGGCCCAGGCTGGGAAACCGCTCGGCAAGCCGTTCGCGCGGCAGTCGCAGGATGATCTGTCGAAACGGGCTGTCGAAAGCCAGACGATATGGCCGGTCGGTAATGTAACATCCGAAATCGCCGGCCTCCAGCCGGGCCTGCCTGCCATCCTGTTCGATAAAGCCGTGGCCCTCGGTCTGTAGGGCGACCAGCACGTAATCCTGCGGATCACGGCGCAGGTGAGCGGCAGTGCGCTCGGTCACCTGTGTCGTCGAATGCACGGTCGACAAAAGACAGGAATTGGCCACCGGTTCGCTGACATGACCAAAGAAGCCTTCGTCGTTGGATGAACTTTCCAGTCGTACGAAACGCGACCACAATTGCTCGCGCCAAACTTCCCATGTATCTCGCGTCCTTGCCGACATTCCCTGTGTCGCACCCCTTCCCCAGTCGAACTGCGCTAAGATCATTGACCTGTGTCGCCACAAGTCAACCGATTTGTCGTGTCACGCAAAGTCACGGCCCACCGGTTATGCAGTGATACCTGCCATCAGCCGCATCACGAACCCGGGCGCCCTGAACAGCCCTGGAGATGCAAGGTGATCGTTGCCAACAGGGAAAGGAAACGTCCATGCAACCGATCAAGGCCGCCTGTGTACAGGCAGCGCCAGTCTTTCTCAATCTCGACGCGTCAATAGACAAAGCCGCGGCCCTGACCGGCGAAGCGGCCAAGGCCGGTGCCAAGCTCATTGCTTTCCCCGAGACATGGCTTCCCGGATATCCGTGGTGGATCTGGACGGGCTCGCCGGCTGAAGGCGTTGGTTTTCTTCCAGAATATCATGAAAACAGCATGTCAGCCTCGTCCCCACAGATGAAGCGCCTGCAGCAGATCTGCCACGACAACGCCATCACAATGGTCATGGGCTATTCTGAGCGCGCTGGCGGCAGCCGCTATATGAGCCAGGTCATCATCGGCGAAGACGGTACGATCCTGCTGAACCGCCGCAAGCTGAAACCCACCCATGTGGAGCGCACCATCTTCGGCGAAGGCGACGGTTCGGACCTTCAGGTTGTTGACAGCGACATCGGGCGTCTTGGCGCGCTGAACTGCTGGGAACACGTGCAGCCGCTGGCCAAGATGGCAATGTATGCCCAGCACGAGGAAGTCCACGTCGCCGCCTGGCCCAGTTTCTGCGTCTACCGCGACCTGGCCTATGCGCTTGGGCCGGAGGTCAACAACGCCGCCTCGCAGATCTATGCCGTCGAAGGATCATGCTACGTTCTGGCCCCCTGTGCCATCGTCAGCCAGGAGATGTTCGACCGGGTCGCCGGAGACAGCCCCGAAAAGGCGCATCTATTGAACCCGCAGACGTCCAAGCCCGGTGGCGGTTTCGCTCAGATATTCGGCCCCGACGGCCGCCCGCTATGCGAACCTCTGCCCGAGGACGAGGAGGGCATTCTCTACGCCGATCTTGATCCGGCGATGCTGGCCATCGCCAAAGGCGCGGCCGATCCGGCGGGCCATTACGCCCGGCCCGACGTGCTGAAGCTGGTGGTCAACCGCGAAAAGCGCACGGTGATGGAAGAACACAACGGTACCGGCGCCTTTGCCCCGATCCAATACGAGGACGCGGATCAGGCGTAATCGGACACGCCGGTCGGGCAACGCCAGACAGGACATGTCGTGCCTCCGCTCCGGTGTGACTGATCTGCCTGGCCGCGCCACGACCGGTGGTGTGCCGAACAAGGGGGGCAATGGCGGTAGATGCTGACCGCAGACCGAGCCGACCATTCGGCATGATACTAGAATGCGCGCCAAACCGCGCAATCACCAAAGCAACCAGTGCCCCCGCAAGGGCAAACCAACAGGAATAGACCATGACACGGACCAAATTGAACAGACGCCAGTTCTCCGGCCTCGTTGCCTCCTCCACGCTTCTGCTTTCGGCCCGCGGGGCTCTTGCGCAGGATGCAGACACCATCCGCATTGGTTTCGTCAGCCCGCGCACCGGGCCGTTGGCGGGCTTCGGCAAAACCGACGGCTTCGTGCTGGAGCAGGTGCGGGCCGCGCTGACGGACGGCATCGAAGTGGCGGGCAAAACCTACGCTGTCGAGATCCTTGACCGCGACACCCAGTCCGATCCAGCCCGCGCCGCGCAATTGGCCAAGGACCTGATTAACGAAAACATCGACCTGATGCTGGCGGTGTCTACCCCCGAAGTCATCAACCCGGTTTCGGATGCCTGCGAGGCGGCAGGGGTGCCGTGCCTTTCGACCGTCATGCCGTGGGAAGCCTGGTATTTTGGCCGTGGCGCCAAGCCGGGCGAGCCGAGCCCGTTCAAATGGACCTATCACTTCGGATTTGGCGTCGGCGAAATCTTCAAGACTTACACATCGACCTGGCCACAGATCGAAACGAACAAGAAGGTCGGCGTTATGTATCCAAACGACGCGGACGGCAACGCTGTGCGGGCGGTTCTGGCACCGCAGCTCGAACAGGCGGGCTATACCATTGTCGATCCGGGTGCATATGAGACCGGCACGACCGATTATTCGTCGCAGATCGCACTATTCAAGGCCGAGGGCGTCGAAATCATCAACTCCTTCCCGATCCCTCCGGACTTTGCCGCTTTCTGGCGTCAGGCCGCGCAACAAGGGCTTGCTCGGCAAATCAAGATCATGCAGACCGCAAAGACCGGTCTCTTCCCGTCCGAAATGGAAGCCATGGGGTCGCTGGGTGAAGGCATGGCCTCGGCCGCTTATTGGCACCGTGATTTCCCCTATGTCTCGCCGGTGACCGGACAGAACGGTCACGAACTGGCTGACGGCTGGGAGGCCGCAACCGGAGAGCAATGGACCCAGCAACTCGGCGCGACCTTGTCGCTGCTGGATGCCGGGATCGAAGCACTCAAGGCGTCGAGCGACCCGCATTCCAAGGCGGCCGTGCGCGACGCCATTGCTTCACTCAACGTCGAAACCATTGGCGGCAAGGTCGATTTCACCTCCGGCCCGGTGCCAAACGTGGCACACGGTCCGATTCTCGGTTCGCAATGGGTCAAGGCGAAAGAGGGCCCGTACGACCTGGATTACGTGCTGGTCAACAACGCGACGGACCCGAATGTCCCGATCACCTCGTCGCTTGTCCCCTACAACGAATGACGGGGACCGCGACACAGGCCGGGCCTGAGGCCCGGCTCACCGGTGCGGGGATCCACAAGTCCTTCGGATCACTGCCCGTGCTGAACGGGATCGACTTCTCGCTGACCTCGAACGAGGCGGTGGGCATAATCGGGCCGAACGGCGCGGGCAAATCAACCCTGCTCGCCGTTCTGGCCGGAGCTACGCAACCGACCGGCGGAACGATCTGCTTGAATGGTTCGGATGTCAGCGCCCTCCCTGCGCGTGACAGGGCGGCTCGGGGACTGGTGCGCACGCACCAGATCCCCAAGCCGTTCTCGGGCATCACCATCTTTGAAAACGTGCTTGTCGCCGCGACCCATGCAGGTGGGCAGCGCGGAACCGAGGCCTATGACCTCGCGCTCGACGCACTGGAGGTCTGCGGCATGTTGCCGGTCGCCAATCGCCCGGCGGAAAGCGTCGGCCTGCTGGACCGCAAGCGGCTCGAACTCGCGCGCGCGCTGGCCACCTCGCCTCGCCTGCTGTTGCTCGACGAAATCGGTGGCGGGCTGACGGATGCCGAGGCCTCCGAACTGGTGGACACAATCCGCAGCCTACACGCACGCGGCATCGGCATCGTCTGGATCGAACATATCGTCCACATTCTTCTGCAAGTAGCCGAACGGCTGGTTTGCATGGATGCCGGTCGCATTATTGCCGAAGGCGACCCGCAGGCGGTCATGTCCGACGCGCAGGTCGTCTCGGCCTATCTCGGGGGGGTGCCGGAATGAGCATTCTGCGCGTTACCGATCTGGATGTGCGCTATGGCCAGTTCCGTGCCGTGCGCGATGTGAGCTTTAACGTCGAACAGGGAGAGATTCTTGCCCTTGTCGGCGCCAATGGCGCGGGCAAAACGACGCTTCTGCGGGCACTGGCGGGCGCCAACCCGGTCAAGGCCGGCACCGTATACCTGAGCGGCACCGACATTACGCATTTGCCCAGCCATCTGCGCGTGGCTTCCGGTTTGGCGCTGGTGCCCGAAGGGCGCAAGCTGTTCCTCGACATGACTGTGGAGGAAAACCTGAAACTCGGCCGCACCGTGGGCCGCGACGGGGACTGGACCGTCGAACGGGTCTTCGAAACCTTTCCCAACCTCGTCAAACGCCGTTATGCGGCGACCGGCACGATGTCGGGCGGTGAACAACAGGCGACAGCCATCGGACGGGCGCTGATGTCGAACCCCGATGTGCTGATCCTCGACGAGGTCAGTCTCGGCCTGTCTCCACTGGTTGTCGATCAGGTCTACGCCTCGCTCGACGGGTTAATGAAGACGGGCACAACCATCATCCTTGTCGAGCAGGATCTGTCTCGGGCCATGTCGGTGTCCGACCGTGTCATTTGCATGCTGGAGGGTCGGATTTTGCTGGACAGTCTGACCGCCGAGACCACGCGCGAGGCGATCACGAACGCCTATTTCGGCACTGCGCCCCAGGAGGAGCACGCATGACGAACATCCTGATCCAGGCCGTCCTTCTGGGCGGCTACTACGCGCTGATTGCCTGCGGGCTGGCCTTCATGTTCCAGGTCATGCGGGTGATCAACCTCGCTCATGGCTCCCTGGCGGTGGTCAGCGCCTACGCGGTCTGGAGCCTGTCTGAAACCCTCGATCTGTCGCCCTTCATTGCACTGCTGGCCGTCGTGCCGGTGATGGGCGTGGCGGGTTGGCTGCTGCAACGGCTTGTGCTTGAACGTGCAGTGCGCGGAGGCGAGTTGTTGCCGGTCTTGTCGACTTTCGGCCTCGCAATCGTTCTGGACAACCTGTTGTTCCAGCAATTCGGCGCCGACACACGATCGCTCTCGCCCTATATCGGCGATCTCAGCTGGGAAGCTTTCGAACTGCCCGGCAATATCTATGTCGGCAAACTTCCGGTCTACATCCTGGTCGCAGTGATCGTGATCATCGGTGCGTTGGATCTCCTGTTAAAGCGTACCGCACTTGGCCGCCAGATCCGTGCTACCGCGACCGATCCGGACACCGCCGGGTTGGTCGGCGTGGATCCACGCCGGGCTGCTGGCATTGCGGCAGCATTGGCAACCATGACCGTCGCTGTCTCTGGCGCGGCACTTGGCCTGCGAGGCACTTTCGATGCCTATGCCGGCGCACCTCAGCTGCTGTTCGCCTTCGAAGCCACGATCATTGGTGGTGGGCGGTCCCTCTGGGGCGTGCTTGCAGGCGCTGTCGCTCTGGCCGTGGCGCAATCCATTGGGGCGCAGATCCACCCTCAAGGCTTCCTGCTGGGCGGACATATTGCCTTTCTGGTCATGCTGTTCATCCGCCTCGGACTGAAAGACCGATCGTTCAATCTGACGCGCGTCCTGCGACCTACCGCAAAAGGAGCAGCGCAATGACGATCCATCGCTGGACATGGCAGTCAAAACTGACCTTTGCACTTGCCGCCGTGGTGATCGCGGTGCTTGCCATGATCCCTGCTTTCGCAAACGATGGTGTAATTGAGCGGCTGACTGTTCTGTTCATTTACGTGATCCTCGCCGCGATGTGGAACGCGTTGGCTGGCTACGGCGGACTGGTGTCCATCGGGAACCAGCTGTTCTTCGGCCTCGGCGCCTATTTGACGATCCGCCTTGCGGATGCAGGGATCAATCCGTTCGCGGCAATGCTGTTGGGCGCAGGGATAGTGGCCATGCTGTCCTGGGTCCTGTCGCTGTTCATGCTGCACCTGCGTGCTGGCGAGTTCGCCATCGGCATGTGGGTCCTGGCCTCGATCGCCCATCTTTGTGTAAACCTCGATCCGCTAATCCAGGGCGAAACCGGCACCTCGCTGATTTCGCTCAACGCTTATACCATCGACGACCGGCGCGTGTTGATCTTCTGGGCGGCTCTTGTTGGGATGGTGGGGCTTCTTGCGCTGCTTTTTGTGGTACTGCGCACACCTTCAGGGCTAGCCATGCAGGCGATCCGCGACAATGAAGAGGCAGCGGACTCCATAGGTGTCAACCCGATGCGCACCAAGCGGCTGTTCTTCGTACTGGCGGGTTTCGGCACCGCTGTCGCGGGCGCTCTGTGGCTGGCGCAGGTCTCGGCCTTTCAGCCCAAGACCTACTTCAGCGTGCAATGGACCGCATACATGATCTTCATGGTCCTTGTCGGCGGGCTCGGCCGGTTCGAGGGCGCGATCCTCGGCGCGCTGATCTTCTTTGCGGCAGAAACCTGGTTCGCCGATACCGGCGTCTGGTACCTAATCGGCCTTGGGGCGGCGGCGCTGCTGTTCTCGCTGCTGCTGCCCAAGGGGCTCTGGGGCTGGATTGCGAGCCGCGCCGGCATCAGCCTGATGCCGCTGGGCTATCGCGTAGAACTCGACACAAGACCCGAGCGGGGGAGGTAACACCATGCTTTTTGGAAAAACCATCGTGATCACCGGCGTTGCCAGCGGCATCGGTCTGCGCACTGCAGAGATGGCTGGACAGATGGGCGCGAGTGTGATCGGCATCGACCGCAGCAAGCCCGACCAGAGTTTTGGCCAGTTCCTCAAGGGCGACATCTCGACACCCGAGGGCGTGGCGGCGATCGCCGCGGCCCTTCCCGACCGGCTGGATGCGCTGTGTAATGTTGCGGGTGTGTCAGGCAAGAGTGGGGCTGCGGACACGCTGGCAATCAACTTTTTCGGTTTGCGCGCCCTGACCGAGGCGCTCGGCCCCAAGATCCGCGAAGGCGGATCGGTAGTCAACGTCGCCTCAATCGCAGGTTACGGCTGGCGCGAAAACGGAGCGCGCGCCTCGGCCATCGCCCGCGCCACGGGCTTTCCAGACGCGGCCGAGATCGTGGCGCAGCACGGCATTCCCAATGACGCGGGCTATCCGGTGTCGAAGGAGATTTTGTTGATCTGGACCATGCTGGCCGCGCATCAAGACCAGTTCAAGGGCCGTGGCATCCGGGTGAACGCCGTGTCACCGGGCCCGGTCGAGACGCCAATCCTGCAACAGTTCCGCGAGGTTCTGGGCGACGAACGGGTGAATTCGGACGTCGATGCTGTGGGGCGAGCCGGCACGCCCGATGATATCGCGCCCGCGATTCTGTTTCTCTGCTCAGATGCAGCCCGTTGGATCAATGGCACCAACATCGCGACCGATGGCGGTCTGGAAGCGGCCGTGACTGCGAACATGAACGCTTTCTGACGTCCGAAGGGCAGGTTTGCCAAAAGACAATTCGCAGGCGTTATCTCTCATTGGCATATCTCGGGAGGGCGCCGACGCCTCTATCCTTCGCGGTACGGAAATCGCGCGGAAGGAAAGACGCTTTGACCCTTGCACCGGATCTGCTGCAGTTGCTGATAAATCTGCTGGGCAACCGCTTTTCGCAAAGCAAGGCAGAGCGAGATGCCCACGCCGGGACGGAAGCGCATCATGCGGCGATGCCGCCCGACGCCGTCGCCCGCCCGGTCTCCACCGACGAGGTCTCGCAGATCGTCAACCTCTGCGCCTTCTACGGCACGCCGGTGGTGGCCTATGGCAACGGCTCCTCGCTCGAAGGCAATGCCTCGGCGGCAGAGGGCGGACTGTGCATCGACCTGACCCTGATGAACCGCATACTGGAAGTACGCCCCGGCGATCTTGACTGCAGCATCGAGGCCGGAGTTACACGCGAAGCGCTGAACGAGCATCTGCGCGACACCGGTCTGTATTTCCCGGTGGACCCGGGTGCGAATGCGACACTCGGCGGAATGGTGTCAACGCGCGCCTCGGGCACGACTGCAGTGCGCTATGGGACGATGGCAGATAACGTGATCTGCCTGACCGTGGTTCTGCCTGACGGGCAAGTCGTGCGCACCGCACGACGGGCGCGCAAATCTTCTGCCGGGTACGACCTGACGCATTTGTTCACCGGCTCCGAGGGCACGCTCGGGATCATCACAGAGGTGACGCTCAGACTGCACGGCCGTCCCGAAGCGATCCGCTCCGCGATCTGCACTTTCCCCAATCCTTTGGCGGCCAGCGAAGCGGCCTCGATGGCCATTCAGATCGGCCTGCCTTTGGCACGGATCGAGTATCTCGATGCCGGGTGCATTCGCGCCGTGAACGCCTTTTCGGGACTGACCGAGGTCGAGGCCGATACCCTTTTCCTCGAATTTCACGGCTCCGAGGCAGCGGTGGAAGAGCAGGTAGAGATGTTTGGCCAGATTGCAGAGGAGCTTGGCGGGTCCGATTTTCGCTGGGCCGCGAATGAGGAAGACCGTTCGCGACTCTGGGCCGCAAGGCACTCCGCCTATACTGCCACAGTTCGCCAACGCGCCGGGGCGCGTGGCTGGGCAACCGATGTCTGCGTGCCGATCTCGGCCCTGCCCGGCTGCATCGAACACGCAAAATCACTGTTGGCGGACTGTCCGGTTCCCGCTTCGATCATGGGGCACGTGGGCGACGGCAATTTCCACGTCGTCTTTTCCATCGACCCGGAGTCGGCCGAGGAACGCGCTGTGGTTTCCGATATCAACGACGCGATGGTTGAGCGGGCGCTGGACTGTGACGGCACCTGCACCGGCGAACACGGCGTCGGCCTTGGCAAACGCAAATACATGCGCCGCGAACACGGGCCCGCGCTGGACTTGATGCAGCGCATCAAGGTCGCGCTCGACCCGGACGGCCTGATGAATCCGCAAAAAATCTTTCCGCAAGAAGAAGGCACCCTATGATGTCTGACCCCCTAGTGACGCCTGACTGGCTCGCTGAACACCTGTCGCAAACCGTCATCTTGGACGCGACCTATTTCCTGCCGCCTGATCCCGCCCGCAGCCGGGCCGAATACCTTGACGCCCATATTCCCGGCGCACGGCTGTTCGAGATCGACGAGATTGCCAGTTCACAGGGCGACTTGCCGCATATGCTGCCGGACCCCGACACCTTTGCCGTTGCGATGGTGAAACTCGGGATCAGCCGCGATGCGACAGTGGTCGTCTACGACCGCAGCGCGAACCACTTCAGCGCGCCGCGGGTCTGGATGACGCTCAGGCTCTACGGCATTGAGCGGTCCTATGTGCTCGACGGGGGGCTGATGGCATGGACCGCGGCCGGTCTGGACGTGTCCGGAGGAAAGGAAAGCTGGAGCCCCGCCATGCTCGAGACGTGGACCTTTGACTCCGCCCGCGTACTCAGTGGCGCGGAGCTTCGCGACGAGATCGATAACAGCGGCCCCGCCATCTTTGACGCGCGCTCGCAGGACCGGTTCGATGGTCACGCAGCCGAACCGAGACCGGGACTGCAAAGCGGTCATATGCGCGGAGCATCCTGCATCCCGTTCACGAGTCTGACCGGACCGGACGGACGTTTTGCGACGCCCGAACGCCTGCGTGAGATATTCGGCGCGGCGCCCGCGACTGCGCCCGTTCTGTCATGCGGCTCCGGGATGACGGCCTGCGTTCTGGCGCTTGGCCTGGCACGGATCGGGCGTCCGGCTCGCCTCTACGACGGTTCGTGGGCCGAATGGGGGCAAGGACAGCTGGGAGAGATCCTGACAGCCTGACGCGCGCCCGGAGCACAGGTGTGTCCACATATGCCAACAAAATATAACCGCGCCGCAGCATGACACTTCAATATGGCGGCGCAACGACAGCGGAAAGACACCGTGAGTTTTATCCAACAGAGGACCAAAGCGATGACAAAGACTTCCCGTAGGATCCTGAGCGGACTGGCCGTGGCCTGCGCACTTCTCGGCCCCGCTTCAGCGCAGGCCGAGGCAACCGAGCTGAAATTTGCGACTTTCGAGCCGCCGACCACACCTGTCTCGATGATGTTTCAAGAATGGATCGACGAGGTGAATGCAGCGTCAAACGGCACTCTGAATATCCAGCTTTACCCCGGTGGCGCGCTGGGCCGCGATCCGCGTGCACAACTTGAACTGGTCGAGAATGGTGTGACCGATATCGCCTTCGGTTTTCCTTTCCTCACGCCCAACCGGTTTCCCGACGACCTGGTGACAACGATGCCGCTGGTCATCTCGAACGCCGCTGAGGGTACCTATGCTCATTGGAGGCTTTACGAGCGGGGTATGCTGCGCGGATGGGACGAAGTCGTTCCGGTGATGTTGTGCACGCCGGCGCCTGTGAACATTCTATCGGTCGAACAAGTGCCGGATGTGGCGGCGCTAAAGGGCCTGCGCGGCTCTGCCACCAGCCCGATCGCGCAGGAAATCCTGAAGTCTCTCGGGGCGATCCCCGTGTCGGGCTTCAACTTCGCAACTGCCGCCGAAGCCATGTCGCGTGGGCAGATCGATTTCGATCTCGTCGGCTTCATGCCCGGCAGCGTCTTCAAGCAGAACGAGGTTGCTGTATCGGCGCTGGAAATCCCGCTGGGCGCCAGCCCCTGTGCGGTGTTCATGAATCGCGAGGTCTATGACGCATTGCCCGAGGAGGCCCGCAAGGTGCTGGACGAGTATCGCGGCATGCATATGGGCCGGATGTGGGCCGATGTAATCGACAGTGTCGAAACTGCCATGCGCGCCAAGTTCTCGGGCGAAGATGGCAAAGCGCTGAACGCCTTGTCCGAATCCGACATGGCCATGGCCGAAGAGGTCACCGGGCCCATCGTCCAGAACTGGATCGACCAGAACCCGAGCGGCGAGGCGCTGGTTCAGGCGCTGCGTGAAGAGGTTGACGCTTTCCGCCAGAATGGCTGGAAATGATCGGACGCCTCGAAAGGGTCCTGCACAACGCCGCACGGCTGGTCGCATATGCTTCGGGCATGCTGGTCCTGCTGGCGGCGTTCGTGACGATATCCGAAGTCTTCCTGCGGTCGGTGATTAACCGACCGTTCTTCGGCGCGAATGATCTTGTTATGTACCTGCTGACCGTGGGCGTCGTCGGGTTCTTTCCGCTGATGGTGGACAGCGGTCACCACATCAAGATCGACACGCTCGGGAAATGGCTTGGCACACGCGGAAACCTGTTGATCGAGAGGTTCGCCAGCGTCGTCACGCTGCTGGTGCTGAGCGGGTTCGTCTGGCAGTTCGCCCGCCAGGGCATGCGCCACTCCACCTACGACGATGTGACTCAAATGCTGCACCTGCCGCTGGCGCCCTTGTGGTGGACTGCGGCGGGCATCATGGCCCTCGCCACGGCCATTCAGGCGCTCATCGTGCTGACAGGCAACATTCACCGTTTGCCGGTGCACGAGACGCTGAAAGAGGAAGCCTGATGGAACCCGTTACGCTGGTGGTCTTGTCTCTTGTCGCAATATTCGTGCTGATTTTCTTGCATGTCCCCGTCGGCATCTCCATGGCCGCGGTCGGCGTTGTCAGCTTTGGCTTGATGAGCAACTTCAAGGCGGCGTTCTCGCTCTTGGCCTCCGAGCCCGCGTCGATTTTTGGCACGGTCGACATTGCCGTGGTGCCACTGTTCATCCTGATGGGCAGTTTCGCCAATGCCGGGGGGTTGGCCGACGACATTTATCGGCTCGCCTCAGCGCTGACCGGACGGTTGCGTGGCGGCATCGCCATGGCGACGGTGATCGGCTGCGGGCTTTTTGGCTCGATCGCCGGAAGTTCGGTCGCGACAACGGCCACCTTTGGCAAGCTCGCCTTGCCGCAGATGCGCGAGCGGGGTTACGAACCGGGGCTGGCTGCCGGCACCGTAGCCGCCGGCGGCACGTTGGGTGCGATGGTGCCGCCTTCAATCATTCTCGTGGTCTATGGCGTCATCGCGGAGCAATTCATCCTCGACCTTTTCGTCGCGGTCATCATCCCGGCAATACTCGCGATTATCGGCTACGTCGCCGCGATCTGGATTTATGGTCACCGCAAGCCGTCATCCATGCCCGCACCGATGGCCGTGCCGAAAAGCGAGCTTCGTGCCGCGGGGCGCGCCTGCATCCCGGCGCTGATCCTGTTCGTCGCCGTGTCCGGTGGAATTTACAGCGGGGTCTTTACCGTTACAGAAGCCGCCTCCATCGGGACGTTGCTGACCTTTCTCATCGCGGTGCTCCGATCCCGGGTAACGCTGGACGTCTTCCTGGCGGCGATCCGGGAATCGGCCGCGAACACCGCCATGATCTATATTTCGATCATCGGTGCTTCGATCATGTCCTATTTCGTCGGTCTCACGCGAGTGTCGGACGATCTGGCGGTTCTGCTGCTCGAAATCGATTTTCCGCCGCTGGCGGTCATCGGCCTGCTGGTGCTGCTTTACCTCGTGCTCGGTGCGATCTTTGACGAGGTGGCAGCAATGCTGATCACCCTGCCTTTCGTCCTGCCTGTCGTCACGGGTCTGGGATACGATCCGATCTGGTGGGGGGTGGTGATGCTGGTGCTGATCAACCTGGGCATGATGACGCCTCCGATCGGCATGAATGTCTTCTTGCTGAACCGGCTGGTGCCCGACATCGGGCTATTCAACATTTATCGCGGCGTCATGCCGTTCATCATCGCAGATCTGCTGAGGCTGGCGCTGCTCGTGCTGGTGCCGTCTCTGTCACTGGTATTGCTCGGTCGCCTGTAGGGCTTCTGCCGCCGGGTCGGAAAGCTATTGGGAAGTGAAGCCAGAGACCAGCACTGGCGGCTGACCAACTGGCCGGGTGGCCGCTGCATGGCGGGACCGACGCCTGCGCAACAAAGACCAATGATTGGAAAGGCCACCCGTGCACCCATTCCGGTTCATCGTTCTGGCTGCGATACCGACCGCCATTGCCGGGCTGGAACAATCTATCATGGCGACATCGGCCACGACGATTGCTCGTCTGGCTGGCGTCGAGACCGGACTTGTGTGGATTCTCGCCGCCTACTTCATCCCAGCCTCGGTATCGACCATCGTCTTCGGCCGCCTCGGCGACGCATTCGGACCGATGCGGATGCTGGTCTTTTCCCTGTTGGTCTTCGCCGCGGGCAGCCTTTTTGCCGCGCAGTCGCAGGGATTTGCCGTCCTGATCCTGGCACGTGTTGTCCAGGGTATCGGCGGAGGCGGGCTGGTCGCCCTGCCCCAGGCATTCCTCGCCCAGAGAATCCCTCCCCGCGACCGGGCTGCCTATCAGGGCTATCTCGTGGCGGTTGCCTTCATGGCCAATACCTTTGGTCCTGCCGTCGGGAGCATACTGATCGGAAGGCTCGGCTGGCAATCTATCTTCTACACGTTCATTCCGATGGCGCTTTTGGCAGCCCTGCTGCTGTGGCGGGCGCGCAGCCAGGTTCCGGTGTCCCGCCCCGCAGTAGACCTCAAGTTCGACTGGCCCGGAACGTTGATGCTGATCGTTACCGTGTCCTGCCTGATCCTCGCCTCGCAAGCGCTTTCGGAGCCGGGGCAATCCGCGAAGGCCAGGCTCTGGATCGCTGGTTTCTTCCTGTCGCTCCTGGCCATGATCATCCGGATGTGCAGCGCTCAGGACCCGCTGGTGCCGGTGAGCCTCATCCGCATACCGGTGGTCTGGAAGTGCGGCCTGGTAGTGTTTCTCTACGGTGCCCTCTTTACCGGTGTCATCAGCCTTTTTCCGATCCTGTTCCGAGATCACTATGGACTTAGGCTGGACCGTATCGGGGTCTTCATGATGCCCTTCCTCGGCGCCGTGGGCATCGGGTCTATCCTGACCGGGCTTGTGGTCCGCAAGACCGGCCGCCTGATGATCCTGACCGCCGGAGGACTTGCGGTTTTCGCCATATTGATCGTGGGCATTGCCCTGTCACTGAATCGGATGGATGCTGGACAGATGGCCTTCGCGCTCGGGATTGCAGGGGTTGGCATGGGGACCACGCTCAACGTCGTCAACATCAGCGTCCAGACCCGCGCACCCGCCGAGATGCTGGGCCGCGTGACCGCGTTCGTTCAGCTCAGCCGCACGGTCGGGGCCAGCCTTGGTGTAGGCATCGGCACGCTGATCTATTTCCGCAGTCTGAACGGCCTGAGCGGCGGCTGCGCTGCCCCCTGCCCCGGCGCTGTCGGTGATGCCTTCACGGTCCTGCTGTACTACTTCGCGGCGCTGTCAATGGCGGCGGCCTTGATCGCGCACGCCAACAGGCGCGTTCGCCTGACCTGAAGGCTCTCAAGCGGCGGAAGTTGCCTGCCCTCAATCAGCCGAAAGGGGTTCCAGCGGATCGGGGTCGAAATATTCCCGGACCTTCGACAGATCGATATCCGCGATCAAGAGTCCGTCCGCGTCACGCGGCAGGGGCGGCACCACATCCTGGCCTTCAGGGTCGAAGATATGAGTGGCACCACCACCGAGCGAGATCTTTTCGGCCCGTTCCGGCGTATCCGAGAACTCGGCGTAAATATCGGGGCCGATGACCAGTGTCGGAGCCAGCACGAACATGCCCCCGTCAGAGGCATAGGCGCTGGTGGTGCCCATCAGGACCGGGGCGCTCATGAATACCACTTTCGGCACCAGTCCGAGTGCGGGCCAGGAGGCGACGTGAATTTCCTCGCTCTGGCCGTACATGATGTGGCGCAGCAACGGACGTTTGTGTTCCGCACAATTGAGCGCGCCGATCGTGCCGACAGCGGTCTGAACAACCTTGAGGTTGGTCTCTGGGTCGCCACGGGAAAAAAACTCGCCCTCAAGGCTTGGCGGCTTCAGCTTGCGGCGCGTCATCGCGGTTTTGCCCTCGGCGTCGATGACCCATTGCGCGATGTAGATCCGTCCTTGCTCATCCCGTTCCGACAGACCAAGCACGACTTCGACGCCATGCTCCTTCGCGGCAGCGGCGATCGCCTGATGTTCGGGCCCGTTCAGCATCGCCGAATTCTCAATATAGCGGGCACGATAGCCGGCCTGCCATGCCTCGTCGCCCAGCCACAGGAAGAGCGGGTATCCCGGCAACCACAGTTCGGGAAAAGCGAGAATGCGAACGCCCTCTCGGCCCGCTTCCGCGATCAGGCTGATGGTTTTCTCTGTGGTCGCGGCTAGGTCAAACCAGATCGGTTCGCTCTGCACGGCGGCAACCTTGACGATGCGTTCACTCACGAGACATATCCTTCTTGCTAGCGGGCCTGCACGGCTGCATTCCCCCACGCGCGGTGGTCTTTCGGAAATGCTGTTTCGGCATAGCGTTTGATCCGCGTCATGCCGCGACCTCCGGCCAGCCGGGCAGATCGGCTGTTTCTTTCAGGTGGCGCTCCATTGCGCGACCGACAGCCAAAAGCAGCGAGTCGGTGTTCACCGCTCCCCAAAGTTGCGCGCCCAAGGGCAGACCGCCATCCATGCCGGTCCTCAGGACAAGGGCGGGGATGCCGGTGACATTCGCCTGCATGTTGAACCCGGCGTGGGCCCATGTGGCAAAGCTGACCTTGGGACGGGCCGGGAGGCGCGGTGCTGCGCCAAGCGCGGGATGCGTCAGAACGACGTCTACGTCGCGGAACATCGCCGCGAAGCGCTGGCACAGTTGCCGGCGCAGACGGGTGGCCAGCATGTAGTCGTCTCCGGATATCAGTGCGCCGATCATCAGCTTGAGCCGGGCGTCTCGCCCATAAGCCTCGGGCGTCCGGGCCAGCCGTTCGCGATGATAGTGCCAGCTTTCGCAGGTGGCCATCAACGTACCCACGGCATCCAGTGCATCCAGATCGGGCAGTTCGACATCGACCGCGCGCGCGCCATTGGCCACCAGTGCAGCCTCGGCCGTGTCCAGAGCTACAATCTGGCCATCTGACAACAGATGATCATAGCGCCGCAGCCGCAGATACCGCAGGCCGTCCGGGCAGGTCCGGCTCGCCGCGTCGTAGGATGCGACGGGCTGGTCCAGCCGCGTGGTCTCAGCAGGATCAGGAGCAGCGATGCCATCCAACAACAGGGCGAGGTCATGCACCGTCCGCGCCATCGGGCCGACACTGTCCATTGTCTCGGACAGCGGCATGGCCCCTGTGCGGCCGACCAGCCCGCGCGACGGCTTCAGCCCCGCGATGCCGTTGAACGCGGCAGGCACGCGGATCGAGCCGCCGGTGTCGGTGCCAAGTGCGCCCAGAACCTCGCCGGCCGCGACTGCAGTCCCCGAGCCGGACGAGGATCCGCCAGGACTGTGCGCGGGGTCCCACGGGTTGCATGGCAGAGGTGCCAGCGCGGTATCGGGGTCATGCATCCCGATGGCGAATTCAAAGGTCGCCAGCTTGCCGAAAATAACAGCTCCCGATGCGCGAAGCCGCGCCACCGAGAAAGCATCGGTATCCGCGATGCGATTTGAATACAGTTTTGAATGCCCCGTCGAACGCAGCCCGGCGACGTCGATGATGTCCTTAATCCCCACCGGGATCCCGGTCAACGGTGTGGCGCTGCCCCCGGATCGGGCGGCATCCGCATCGGCGGCCGCGGCAAGCGCGCCGTCAGCGTCCAGCGTGATGAAACTGTTCAAAGACGGTTTGACACGGCGGCACAAATCAAGCCGGTCCTGCACCAGTTCAACGGCGCTCAGACGCCCAGTGGCCAGAGCCTCTGCGGCGGAGGCAATCGTTCCGAACTCAGTCATCTGCGTGTCCGAGAGTCTCGATGGGATCGGGCAGCGTGCCTCCGATCTGTCCTGCCAGATCGCGCAACATGGCGATTTTGCCGTCGATGGCACGCAAACCGGGCGTCAGGTCTGCAACGTCTTCATCGCTGAGATGCGTCACACCCGCTCGAAGCAACAAGCCTCTGTAATCTTCCGTCTGGGGATCGGACATGGTGCCTCACGACTGTTTCTGGCCATCCGAAGGCGTTGCGCATGGCGGGTCAACCGCCAAGTTGAAACCCGCAAAGCCTCGGCTTCCCACCATGTTTAGCCCGACCCGGGGCGGCACACCCTATATCAAGACAGTATAACGCCGCGAAGCGCGATCCGAACTACCAAATATTCCGAATAGAACTGACCGGCCAGTCGACCCAGGCTCTTTCCACGGCCGCGCCGATCAACCGGAGGAGAGACAATGACCATCGACCAGCTTCTCGCAACGCGCGACGATGCAATTGCACGCGAAGATAGCCCTGCTTATCTCGCCGCGCTGGACGCGATCCGGCTTGCCCGCATCCCTGATCAGATCGACCACTGCATCGACAACGAATTCTACGGGCCGAAACTGCGCGATGCCGGGATCAGCCGTGGAGCGGACATCAAGACGATGGACGAATTCCGCCGGTTACCCAGTTTCATGACCAAGGCCGAACACCGCGAGTCCCAGCAGGCCAGCCTTGAAAAGTATGGCCATTCCTTTGGCCTGCACCTCTGTGCGCCGAAGGAATCCATCGTCCATGTGGCGGGCACGTCGGGAACCACCGGCATGCCGACCTTCTACCTCTTTTCGCGCCGCGATCTGGACCTGACCTATGAGATGGTCGGGCGGATGCTAAAAAAGGCCGGCGTGCGCCCCGGCGACACTGCGCTGCATCTCTTCGGCCTCAGCATGTGGCTGGGTGGCACGACCTTCATGCAATCGCTGGAGGCTTATGGCGCGCATCCGATCCCGCTGGGCGCCGAGGCGGGCGTGGGCCGCGCGCTGCAATACCTGGCCGCCTGCCGCCCCCGCGTCATAGCCGGCACGCCCTCATTCCTCAGTTACCTTATCGACCGCGCCCCCGAAGAACTGGGCAAGCCAGCCAGCGAGTTCGGTGTCGATATCGTCTTCTGCGGCGGCGAGCCCGGCCCGGCGATCCCGCCTGTGCGCAGGAAGCTTCAGGAGGGCTATGGCGCAAAAGTAGTCGACACCATGCTGGGCGGCTGGCACAACGCCGCGCTGGAATGCGGCGGCGAGCATCACAACGGGCTGCACTTCCTCGCCGATGAGTATTGCTTTCGGTACGATCTGGTCGATCCGGCGACGCGCGAACCGATCGAGCTGAAGGACGGCGCAACCGGCGAAGCCATCCATTCCGGGCTCTACTACGAGGCCGGTCCGGGCCTGCGATATGCGACAGGCGACATGCTGACGCTGCACGTGGGCACCTGCCCCCATTGTGGTGAGTTCGGAACGCGCTATTCGGTGCAAGGTCGTGCCGATGATCTGTTAAACGTACGTGGCGTCAAGATTTTCCCATCTGCGATCAAGGAAGTCGTCGAAAGCCTGCGGCCCCGCACGAACGGACAGCTGGAGATCGTACTTGATGCCCCGCCGCCGCGCGTCGTACCTCCGGTGGCCGTCACGGTCGAGGCCGGTGGGACCGTCCCGGCAGGGGATTTCGACGGGCTTGCGACCGAGATCGAGGGCCGTATCAAGGAAAAGCTGCGCATTCCGGCCAAGGTGACAGTGGTGCCCGATGGCACGATCCCGCGCTCGTCGCACAAGACAAAACTGGTGCGCGTCAGCGAAACGGTCGAGGGATGAGCGGTGCTGCCGCGACCTCGAAAGGTCTTTCAGCGGCGCTCGCCACCTCGGTCGTCGCCTTGCGGCTGGAGGACGTGCCGGATCGTGCCCGGACCGCCGCATGCCTTGCCCTTCTGGACTGGTATGCCGTGACGATGGCGGGCGCGGGCATCGAGCCAGTTCCGCTTTTGACCGAAGACGCGCGGACAGAGGCAACCGCACCCCGCGCCCGCCTGGTCGGGCAACGCGGTGCAGTATCGCCGTCGCTGGCCGCGCTGGTCAACGGTACAGCGGGGCATGTTCTGGACTACGACGATGTCCACAACGCGGTGCCCGGACATGTGACCATAAACATCGCCCCGGCCGTTCTGGCCCTGGGCGAGGATACTGGGGCTTCCGGGGCCGAGGTCCTGACCGCCTTCATCGCCGGGTTCGAGATGATGTGCAGACTGGGACAAGGGTTCGATGCATCGCTGTTCGACCAGGGCTGGCAGGGCACCACTCTCGGCGCAATCGCTGCAGCGGCAGCCTGCGCCCGTCTGCTGCGGCTGGATGAAACCAAAACCCAGATGGCCATGGCGCTCGCCGTGGCACAAGCGGGAGGCGTGCATGGCAACTACGGCTCGATGGCGAAATGCCTGAATGTCGGTCTGGCCGCGCAGGCAGGGCTGCGTTCGGCGGTCTGGGCCTCTAAGGGCATCACTGGGCGCGCGGATGTGATCGAGCGCGACAAAGGCTTCATCGACACCTATGGCGGGCGTTTCGATGCTACATCGGCGCTCGCCGAGCCTGAAGACGGATGGCACCTCTACCGCAACCTCATCAAGGTCCACGCCTCCTGTTTCCTGACCCATGCACCGTTGATGGCTCTGGAAAAGTTGACCAAAAAGCACGACGTTGCGGCCTCCGATGTCGCCGGCATCCGTGTGCGGATCGAGGCCGAACGCCACCGCCTCGTACTGACCGATCCCCCCAGGGACGGGCTGGAGGCCAAGTTCAACCTGCCCTTCTGCCTTGCCATGGCGATACATGGCGTCGATACGTCTGACCCCGCGCAATTCGATGTGGCCACGACGGCGCGGGCAGACCTGCAGGACACCGCCACCCGGATCGTCATCGACATCGACCCGAACCTGTGGTTCGAAGCCGCCGAGGTAACGGTGACGCTGACGGATGGCCGCGAGATGAAGGCCTATGCCGACGCAGGCGAGCCGGTCACCGATGTGACGATCTTGTCTCAGGCTGTTGAAAACAAGGCACGGCGTCTGTTTGGCTTGCCCGAAGCTGAAAGTGACGCGCTAATCCGAAAGTTCCAGGATCTGGACACCCTGCCCCGGATCGCCGATCTTCACCCGGACGAGAGCCACCTGCCCCAGCAGGGAGACATCCAGTGACCAACACCACCGTCGACATGCTGGCCGAGATGATCCCCAACGGGGCCCGGCTGGCCCTGCCCAGCGAGAATTCCGGCGTTCCGGTCGCAGTCGTGCGCGCCCTGATCGCGCGCGGTGCGCGTGGTCTGCGCCTGGTCGGCGGACCGACAGGGGGCTTTGCGATCGACGTGCTTGTCGGTGCGGGCTGTGTGGCTTCGGTCGAAGCTGCGGGCGTGAGCCTCGGACCACGCGGGCTGGCTCCCCGGTTCGGCGCCGCCGTCGAGGCGGGAGAGATCGAGATGATCGACAGCACCTGCCCCGCCACACACGCGGGCTATATCGCCGGAGAAAAACGCCTCCCCTTCATGGCGGTGCGGGGGGTTTTCGGGTCCGATATTCTGGCGCATCGCACCGACTGGACGGTCGTCGACAACCCGTTCCCGCCGAATGATCCGGTCGTCGTCGTCCCCGCCATCCTGCCTGACGTCATTGCGCTGCACGCTCCCCTGGCCGATGATGCGGGCAATGTCTGGGTCGGCAAGCGCCGCGAGTTGAAGACGATGGCGCGTGCATCAGCGCGGGTGCTGGTGACCGTCGAACGCATCCAACCCGGCAATCTGGTCAAGGACAGCGCGATGGCACCGGGGCTGCTGACAGCGCCCTACATCGACCATATTGCCGTAGCCGAGCGCGGCGCTGCGCCCACTGCCCTGCCGACGGTCTATGGCCCGGACAATCCCGCGCTGGATACCTATTCCGGTGCGGCAAAGACCCGCGCGGGATTCGATGCCTGGCTGGCGGAATTCCTGAACATGGATCGGAACGCATCATGAAAGCTCCCACCAAGGAAGAATTTCTGATCGCAACGATGGCAGGGTTGTTCGGCGACGGGCGCTTCATGGTCTCGGGGGTCAACTCGCCGATTCCGGCGGCGGCCGGGCTTTTGCACGAACTCCAGCAACCCGGCTTCTTCGTGTCGATCCACGGCGACCCTGACCGGACGCCCTTCGTGGATGGCGGGGTCGAGCCGTTCGATATGGCGGCGCAAGGGCGGCTGGATACCTTCGTGTTCGGTGGCGTCCAGGTGGACGGTCAGGCAAATATCAACCTTGTCTCGGTCGGTGACTACAAACGCCCGAAAAAGCGGTTCACAGGGTCCTTCGGTGCTGCGGGCCTTTACTACCTGATCCCGAACATCGTGCTGTTCTTTCCGTCGCACTCACGCCGCAGCCTTGTTGAAAAGGTCGATTTCCGCTCGGCTTCTCCGCAGGCGCCGGAAGGCGCATTCCGTCAAGGCGGACCAAAGTGGCTGCTGACCGATCGTTGCCTGTTCCGCTTTGACGCGTCGGCGCAGGTCTTCGAACTGTTTTCGGTCCATCCCGGACAGACCGTGGAAGACATCCGCGAGACCACCGGGTTCGACTATGTCCAGCCCGATCACGTGCCGACGACCCCGGATCCTGACGGTGCAACCATTGCCTTAATCCGGGGGCAGGTGCGGGAAGGTTTGGCCGTCGCCTATGATGATTTTGCGCGGAACCGCATCGCGGCAAATTGAAGTTTTAGGTGTCGGGACGGATGATTTCGCAGTAGACTCAGGACCGTTTCCAGTCTTTGGGACACAGGGACACTTGGCTTGAGCATCGACACGAACCAGCTCCAATATTTTATCGACGTCGCGGCCTTCCGGAGCATCAACAAGGCGGCCGAGCACCGCAACATCGCCCAGCCTGCGCTGAGCCGTCGGATGAGCCAGCTTGAATACGACCTGGGCTGCGATCTGTTCATCCGGTCGTCACAAGGTGTCGATCTGACGCCCGCCGGTAGGCTCTTGTTGATGCGGGCCGCATCGATCATCCGCCAATTCGATGACCTGAACGACCTGACCGCGCAAGACGACGTGGCGCAACGCCAGTTGCGAATCGGAATGCCACCAGGGGTCAGCCTCATGCTGCTTGATCAGGTGGTGCGCGGCGTCTACCGCGAGATGGAAGACGTGATTCTGACCATCGAGGAAGAAGACTCGCTCGATCTGCTGACGAGGTTGGCTGAGGGCCATCTTGACATCGCCGTCGTGTCCCGGCGTCCGCACCGGAAAGGCCTTGAGTTCCAGCCCTATTTCGTCGAGCCGCTCTACTTTGCGGTCAATGCGCCGCTTTCGATGGAGCGGGACAGAAACGCGCTTCCCTTTGCCGTGCCGGACGCGGACAAGACGTTTTTCGAGACCGCCGAACTTGCCATGACGTCGCTTGGTCGCGCACAAAAGATCGACATCAAGCTCGCGTCGATTGCCAGTATCAAACGGCTGGTCGAAAAGGGCCAGGCCTGCACGCTCGGCCCCTATTCGGCCTTTTCAAATGAGCTGGCAGCCGGAGATTGGTCTTTCGAAAAAGTCGAGAAGCCGCTGCTTTATCGTGACATCGCCTGGCGCCGGGTTGAACAAGACAGCGAACTGATCGTAAAGGCCCGCGAAATCCTGCTGGCCGTTATTCGACGCTGCGCAGAGACAGGGCCGCCGGGCGCGGTGGTTGTCCTGTAGGAATAATGAAGGCCCGCACGGGACCAATAGAACCAGCGCACCGGATCGGCGCGCTGGTTTGGGTTCAGAAATTCTCAGAATGGGTAGTGCTGGTTCGGATCCTCGATTGTGATCCAGCGCAGATCGGTGAACTCGGCAATCGCTGCCCTGCCACCGAACCGGCCGTATCCGGAATCGTTTACGCCACCGAAGGGCATTTGCGGTTCGTCAGACACTGTCGGGCCATTGATGTGGCAGATGCCACTCTTGATCTGCTTGGCAGCAGACAGCGCGCGCTGGATGTCCTGGCTGAAGACTGCTGCGGACAGGCCGTACTCGGTGTCATTGGCCACGCGGATTGCCTCGTCGTCGCCCTGGACACGGATGATCGACTTGACCGGACCAAAGCTTTCCTCGCTATAGATGCGCATGTCGGAGGTCACGCCATCCAGCAGAGTTGCGGAATGGATCGCGCCTTCGCGCTGGCCGCCCGCGATGCATTTCGCTCCCTTGGACGTTGCGTCCGCAATCAGCGCCTCCATCTTGTCACCCGCCTCGGGGTTCACGAGCGAGCCGAGCACGACGTGGCCGCGCGGATCGCCATAGGGCAGCTTCGACGCACGGTCGGCCAGCTTCTGCGCGAAGACATCGGCGATCTCTTCGTCAACGATAATGCGTTCGGTCGACATACAGATCTGGCCCTGGTTCATGAAGGCACCGAAGATCGCGGCATTCACCGCACCGTCGATGTCGGCATCAGACAACACCACCAGCGGTGCCTTGCCGCCCAGTTCCAGGAGCGACGGCTTGAGGTTCTCGCCAGCCAGACGCCCGATGATGCGTCCGACGGCAGAGGAGCCGGTGAAGTTCACGTGCTTTACCTCGGGAGCCTCGATCAGCGCCTTGACCACTTCGGCGGCGTCAGCGGGTGCGTTCGAGATATAATTGACGACACCCTCGGGGAGGCCAGCCTCCACAAAACAATCCACGATCAGGCGGTGCGTCTTGGGGCAGGCTTCGGAGCCTTTCAGGATCACGGTATTGCCGCAGGCCAGCGGCATCGCCAGAGCACGGGTTCCAAGGATCACAGGCGCGTTCCATGGCGCGATCCCAAGGCAAACGCCTTTCGGCGTGGCGACACCCATCGCCAGCGTGCCAGGCTTGTTCGCCGGGATGACTTCGCCGCCGATTTGCGTGGTCATTGCGGCGGCCTCTCGGATCACGCCCGCGGCAAGCATCACATTGAACCCCGCCCAGGGACCTGTCGCGCCAGTCTCGGTGATCATGGTCGCAATGAAGTCGTCGGTCTTGGCGTCCATGATATCCGCCGCTTTGTTCAGCAGCGCACGACGCTCTCCGGGCCCCATGGCCGCCCACGCGGGGAATGCAGCGCCTGCCGCCTGGGCCACGGTCGCGGCATCGGCCGCCTTGGCTGCTGCGGCGGTGGACGCGACCTTGCCGGTGACCGGGTCGATCCGGTCGAAGGTGCCTTTGTCGGAGGCCTCTGCGTCCGAGTTGTTTACAACGAATGCCACTGTCATCTTGTTTTCCTCCATGAATGACCTTGCTGTCTGGGTGTGTCGCTTTCCGAACGCGCCCTCTTGTTCAGTTCTTGCTCTCGCGCATCCGCACCAGGGCAGCGAGCAGTCGGTTCATCGGCACATCAATACCGCGCTTTTCTCCTTCGCGTTCGACGTATCCGTTCAGCGCCTCGATCTCGGTCTTGCGGCCTGCTTCGACATCCTGAAGCATAGACGGCTTGTGGCCCCTATGCTCGCTCAGCGCGAAAGCGATCTGCTTGCCCACCGCGTCGATATCGCCGGTGACGCCTTCGGCAGTGCCAACGGCCAGCACCTCCGCCGCAATGTCCTGCGCGAGGTCCGCGCCGACATGTTCGGCAATCGCGCCGACGGTGCCCATGCCCAAAACTGCTGTGGCATTCATGGCGCAGTTGAACGCGGCTTTCTGCCAGACCTGCGCTGCTGCGGCGTCGGTCCAAGTCAGTTGGTCGCCGTCAAGCTCTGCTGCCAGCCGCGCGGCCGGCCCGTTCGGGGCCAGCGCATCAAAGGGGGTGTAGGCCATGCCGTGGCTCGCCACGTGCCCAGGCCCGCGCAGATCGCCCGGCGTCATGGTGCAGCCGTAAAGGACCTGGCCGTCCGGCACCCGCGCCCGCACGCGTTCGACATTTCCAAGCCCGTTTTGCAGCGTCAGCACGCAGGCTCCGCCATTGATCAGCGGTGCGATGCCCTCGAGGGCCGCATCAGTATGCATCGTCTTTGTCAAAAGGATCACAAGGTCGACCTGCGGTGCCTGGTCGGGTCGCATTGCCGGGATTGCCAGATGCTCGGTCCGGTCATCCCAATCGACGCGCAGCCCATCTGCGTTGATCGCATTCAGATGTGCGTCGTTAAGGTCGAGCAAAACCACCTCGTGACCCGCAGTGTGAAGCTCTGCTCCGATTACGGACCCGAGAGCACCCGCGCCGAGTATTGCGATCTTCATGATGTTCTCCTTTCAACCAGACCTGGCTGCCGAAGACCTGCCGCAGCCAAGGCAGCATCTTGGGGAATGCCGTCTGCACTATCACCCGCAGGTTCTCGGCGCCGGAGAAGAACGTGACGCCCTTGGAATTCGCGGGCATGGTTGCCCACAAAAAGTGCAGCGCCAAAGCCGAAATCGCCCGTGCCACTCCAAATCTCGTCCAAATCACTCCACCAGTCATGTTCCGACGCGCTGCGAAGGACTTGCTGGTTCACCAATAGGTCGTGGCAGGAGGAAACGCCCGGGGCATTTGCTACAGACGCCGGTGCATTACAGCAAGCGGCAACGGTCAATGCTCCAACAGAGCTGCGACGGTCCACGATGATCCTCCCAATGTGCTCCTCAAGGCCAAATCCGGCCGCGCCTCCGAAAAGCAGGGTGGACGGTGAAATAGATTGCGCTTAAAGTCAAAGTGATAGTTTGGATAATGATAATTCAAAATTGTGATACACCCGCATCGCGTTGACTTGAACCTGCTGGAGCTTCTGCTTCAGGTCTACGATTCGCAATCGGTATCTGTGGCGGGGTCCAATCTTGGGCTCAGCCAGCCCGCAACATCGAACGCCCTGAAGCGCCTGCGCAGGATGCTCGACGATCCGCTGTTCATTCGCGGCCCAAAGGGTATGGAGCCGACCGCATTTGCAAAGCGGATAGTTCCGGACATTCGCGAGCACTTGTCTGGTATCGCGTCGGTTTTGAATGATGCAGCGACCTTTGATGCCGCCAACAGCAAGCGGACATTTCGCCTGTCCCTGTCCGGATTGGGCGAACAGGTATTCCTTGCCCCACTCGCCAAGCGCGTGTTCGAGCTCGCGCCCGGCATCCGGCTGGAAAATGCATCGTCGCCGTTTCTCGACCTGTATCGGACGCTCGCGACACGGGAATCGGAGATGGCCATCGGATTGTTGGAAATGCAGGACCCTCAACTTCGTCAGGTGCATCTCTTCGACGAAGACTACCGAGTGATCGGACCGCCAGATCTGTCGGACCAACGCGCTGCAACCGTGGATCTCTGTCAGGAACGGATTGTGATGGCGGTCCCCGGCTTGACCTATGCGGACGACGTTGAGCAGGTTCTTGCGGAACGCAAATTGTCTGACAACGTCTGCATGCGAATTCGAAATTTCGGCGCTTTGCCAGAGTTACTGTCCACCCTGAACGCCTTCGCCGTCGTGCCCGGCTATCTTGGGAGGCGAATGGCGGAGGCGGGTCAGGCAAAACTTCTCGGCATGACTTTGCCGCGGGGACGTCAAAAGGTCCAACTCGTCTGGCACATTAACACGATGCAGGATCCCGGTTGCGTCTGGCTCCGGGAACAGATCAGGGATCTGTTTCAAAACCCCGAAATCCACAATAACTCGAGGACAGCCGAACTTCTCCACGCGAGAACCTCCTCAGGGACCAGACCGGAGCAGACATAATGGCCACACCGCTGAATGGGTCGCTGATCAAAGCCTTCGAGATCCTCGACCTGTTTTCCGAACAGCAGCCGCAGTTGACCTCTGCCGATGTGGCTCGGGCGCTCGACATGAGTCACAGCACGGCCCATCGATTTCTTGTGACGCTGGAAGGAGTCGGCGCGTTGGTGCAGGTGCGGCGCGGTGTCTACAGCCTGGGCCATCATGTCGCGCGGATTGGCCGCGTTGCCGAACGCACGAATCCGCTAGCCATGATAGTTCAGCCGGTAATCGCACAGATTAGCAGCCGTCTGAACGAATCCGTTATGGCGGGGCAGCTGACGCGGGAGGGAGTCGTTTGTCTGGCCACGGCCATCGCGCCGCGCCCGATCTCGGTGAATATCCAGGTCGGCCGGCTGTTGGAGCTTCACGTCTCGGCGCAAGGCAAACTCTGGCTTGCGCACATGGGCCGGACCGAGCGGGACGCGCGGATCAACGATCTGATCCGGACTGGTAAGTTGACGGATGCAGACGCGCAGAACCTGCGCGACGAAATCGACTCTGCACGGCAGGACGGATTCGCCCGCAACCGCGGGGAAAGCGAGCCGGATATCGGCGCCGTGGCCGTGCCAGTATTTGACGCGGAGGGAGACCTGCGGCTGACGCTCTCGGCCTTTGGCATGGTCAGTCGCTTTTCGGCAGATCACGAGGCGCGGATTGCCGCCCGCCTTGCCGAGGCGGCGCAAGAGGTTTCGAATGCGATTCCGGGCGGGACTGTCAGCAAGCTTGACAAATCTCTCCGGTCGCTCGATCATTTATGAGATAAATTTCTCATTATATGAGATATTTAAAAAGAGGACGAGATGAGCGACAACCAGAAAATGACTGCCGGAGCTGCGCTGCTGTCGCGTTTCAGCGCGCTCGGCGTGGACTATGTATTCACCAACTCCGGCACCGATTTTCCCCCTGTTATTGAAGGCTTGTCGGAAGCCGAGGCTGAGGGCATGTCGTTACCACGCACCGTCGTTGTCCCGTTCGAAAGCGCTGCGACAGGCATGGCGCATGGCTATACACTGGGTACAGGCCGACCGCAGGCCGTCATGGTCCACACAAACGTGGGCCTCGCGAATATTGCCATGGGCGCGATCAACGCCGCCAGCGACAACATCCCGATGATGTTGTTCTCGGGCCGTACGCCAACGCTTGAAAAGGGGCGGCTTGGTGCGCGCACGGTGCCCATCGGCTGGGGCCAGGAGATGCTTGACCAGGCCAGCCTGATCCGCGAGGCCACCAAATGGGATTACGAACTGCGCTTCCCGGAACAGGTCTTCGACGTTGCCGATCGCGCCCACGGTATCGCGTCTTCCACACCCAAGGGGCCGGTCTATGTCAGCCTGCCGCGCGAGGTTCTTTGCGAGACCATCCCCGACGAGGGCGCTCTGCGGCGCCCGCAGATGCGCCCCGCCACCATTGGCCCCGACCCCGCCACGATGGACGAGGTCGCCCGGCTGCTTGCCGAGGCGAAGCACCCGGTAGTCTTCGCCCAGCACGGCGCGGGATCGCAGGAAGCGTTCGACGCGCTGGCGCGCCTGACCGAAGCCTGGGGCATCCCGGTCTGCCAGTACTGGGCCGTTGAACTGGCGCTTTCAGCCACCCACCCGATGGCCACCGGCCCGGACCCGCGCCCCTGGCTCGAAAAGGCCGATGTAATTCTCTGCCTCGACGTGCTGGCGCCCTGGTCACCGGCGCAGGCGGAGCCAAAGGAAGACGCGATGGTCATCCAGATCGGCCCGCGTCCTTTGCAGGAACGCTCCGGCGTGCGCAATTTTCGCTGCGACCTCGGTGTGACAACCGAAGTTGCCCCGGCCATTCTTGCGCTTGAAGCCGCACTCGCGAAATTCGAGGACAGTCACGGCAAACCGGCGCAGAAGCGGGCCAAGTCCGTCGCGAAGGTCAACGAGGCCGACAGAGCAGCGCGCTTCAAAGCCGCGCTGGCCGATGAAGGCGCCTCTGCCCTGACCAAACGCTGGATCAGCCACGAGCTATCGCTGCATCTGCAGGACCGCGACGCCTCAGTCTTCTCAGAGCTCGGCTGCCAGTTGCCTTCCATGAAGCTCGAAAAGCATCAAAGCTGGTTCGACGGCCCCCACGCAGGCGGGCTGGGATGGGGCTTCCCTGCCGCTATGGGGTTCGCTCTCGCCCGGCCCGAGCGGACGGTCGTGGCGAGCATGGGCGACGGCTCTTATATGTTTGCCAACCCTGTCGCCTGCCATCAGATCGCCGAAGCGCTCGGTCTCTCCATGCTGGTGTTGGTGTTGAACAACGCCGAATGGGGTGCGGTGCGCCAATCGGTGCTGGACGTTTACCCCGATGGCCATGCCTCCCGCGCCAATTCGGTGCCCCTGACCGACCTGTCGCCCAGCCCGAATTTCGTGAAGGTAGCCGAGGCCTCCCGCGCTTTCGCGCGTCATGCCACCGATGCGGCCAGCTTTCGAACGGCGCTGACAGAGGCGCTTGACCACGTTGCCGCGAAGAAGGGGCTGGCGTTGATTGAAGTCGCGATCGCGAAATCCTGAGTCCGGTCTGATTTCCTGGGAAGGCGCGAACAGAGTACGACTCCGCCATGGTATCGGCGAAGCCGTACAGTCGGGGCTTAGCGTTCGTGCAGAGAAGCCCGCATTCTGGCAAGGTGGTCATCCCAACCCTGGTCCAACGCGATCGTCAGTCCAAAGGCCTCCTCTCCTTTTGGAAGCCCTTCGTGCCACAAAGTGAGCCTTGTGCCGCCTGGGACATCCTCCAAAGCCCATTTCACAGTGCTGGACTGCCCCGCCATTGGTGCGATCGAGAATGTGTATTCAAGGCGTTTGAATGGCTCGGCGACCAGGACCTCTCCCCACATGAGTTTGTCCCCGCTTTCCGTGCCGAACATTTCGTACTTTCCTTCCACCAAGGGCGCCGTTGGTTTGTGAAACCAGATCGCCAGCTTGTCCGGATCGGTAAGGTATTCCCAGACCTTGGCGGGTGCGGCCTTGAGGTAGATCGTCTTCGTTAGAGCAGTCTCGGTCATTGTGTGTCTTTCTCAATTTCAGATTTCAAGGCGCTCAGTCGGTCATCCCAGAACCCATCGAAGTAGCTGAACCAATCGAAGACGCGCCTCAGACCGTCGGGATTGAGCGCATTCACCCGTGATCTGCCATCAGTTCGGACGGAAATGAGGTCACCTTCGCTGAGGATCGAAAGGTGTTTTTTGACCGCAGCTCGGGTCATCTCAAAGTTTTCGGCGACTTCGGCGATCGACATCTCGTTCGATGCGAGTAATCGAAGGATATCTCGTCGCGTCGGGTCCGCGAGAGCGCGAAAACCCATCTGTTCCGGTGCAGTCATTTCGACACCGGAAGAAAATCGAAAGCGCCATCCTGATAGAGGTAGGCGACGCAGGGCGTTTCGGAAACGCACGCCGAGATATGCGCGGTACCTGCGCTGATGCTGTAAAACGACCCAGGCCCCATTCGACGCGCGGAATCAGGGTTTTCGTCACTTGCATAGTGGATCATTTCGCCTTCCAGCATGACACCGAACATATTCGCTGTCTTCACATGCGGCGGACTGACGGTGCCAGCCGGGAGACGCACCAGCGCCTGGTAAGCCTCGGCAAACCGATCCCCCTGAAGCGCAGCGAATGAGACTCCTTCGGGAGTGGTCTGCCATTCAAAATCGCCCGAACCGAGCAGACGGATTTGCTCTGCATTGGTTTGTGACGCTAAGGTCAGAAGTGCGACTGTCGCCGCCGAAAGTGCGTGTTTCATGGTCACTCCATATATGGTACCATTTGGTATCAGATACATATGATACCGAATGGTACTATGTCAAGCGGCTCATCGTTAAAAAATCCCGGACCTCAATCTCCAAACGTCGCAAAGTTCTGGTCTTGGTTGGAGGAACCCAGCGTCCACTCTTCAGTGGTTGCGACGAGCGACAAGCAGTCTCTTTGCAAATGACCCTGTCTGGTCCCAGAAGCGCTGACGGCAGACAAATCCGCATCTGCCGGCTAGCCGCTCGTCGCTGCGTGAGCAAAGCCGGTAAGCTTGGTCAGCGCCCTGCCCCGCCTCGAGGCGGCCTTCTCTGACAAGACCGCTTTGCCCTCAGACTTTGAGTCTGTCCGGGATCAGCCGACCACCGCACCGCGGGACAATTCGTCGATGGCATCGGTTCGGATCGAGGTAATGTGATCGCTCAGCACATCATGCACCTGGGCCCAATCCCCGCGCTTCAACCCTTCGACGATGGCGACATGCTGGTCAAAACTGGCCTCTCGTCTTTGCTTGAACCGGGCATTCAGCGCGGTGCGGATCGTTGCGATCCGCGCCTCCACAAGATGAAAGGCGTTTTGCACCAGCCCGTTACCGCAATGGTCGAAGAACAGGTTGTGGAATTCCGAGTCGATGCGCACATAGCCGATCTCGTCGCCCGCCAGCATCCGGCTGCGCATCCGGTCAACTGCGTCGTCCAGCGCTGCAAGGAACCGGTCGCGGTTGGCCGCCATGGACAGCCGCAGCGCCTCACGTTCCAGCATTAGGCGATAGTCGCAGATCTCCGCAACTTCCTCCACGGTCGGGCTGAAGACGAAGCTACCGCGCTTTGGCTTGATCGTCACCAAACCGATGAACTGCAACGCGTTCAGCGCATCGCGCACGGGCGAGCGGCTGACACCGAAAGCCGTGGCAAGCTTGTCCTCCGAGATGTTCTCGCCAAATGCGAACTGCCCATCGATGATCGCTTCGCGCAGTCGCTCCACGACGATCTCCGTCAAAGTCTTGGGCTGTTCAATCTGCATCCCGGGTTTTGCGGGCATCTGGAGGGCGTTTCCTTTGAAGTGGGCGGTTCACCGTTACTATCACGGAGGTCATCCTCGGTGAAGCAGTTCCGTTCTTGGCCCGACTTGGATCAGCAACGGGCCATGGCTTAGGACGGTGGCTTTTCCTTTGTCAATTGCGCGTCGCGGGCCTGTGCCGAAGCGCGGGCCGCCTCGACGAGTAGCGAGACATCGTTCACCCCCGCGACCAGGTTGAAGCCCTTGTCGCGCAGGATCGCCCAGTCGCGCCCGCCGCCCGGCACCGTGGCCAGAAGCTTGCCGGCACCCTTGACCTTGGCCTCGACCTCGGCGAAAGCCGCCTGCGGTGTGGCGTGGTCCATGTCCTCCATATGGCCCAGCGTTGCCGCCAGGTCGTTCGGTCCAAGCAGGATGCCGTCGATCCCGGTTACGGCCGCGATCTCGGACAGCGAGGCGACGCTTTCGGGCGTTTCGCACTGGACGAACAGCAGCACGTCTTCGTTCGCCGTCCGCTGGGCATACTCGGGGCGGGTGCCATAGTCCGAACCGCGCACGATCGGCGCCGCGTAGCCGCGCCCGATGCCAGGGGTGCCGCGCTGCGGGTAATGGCAGGAGGCCGCGATCCGTTTCGCCTGTTCCGCCGTGTTCACCATCGGCACAATGATCGAGCGGAAGCCGCGATCCAGCACCTTTTTCAACGTGGTGTCGGCGCCGTCCGGCACGCGCAGGATCACCTCGCCGCCCGCAGCTTCGACCGAACGGGCCACCGCGACCCATGTTTCAAGGTTGCCGATTCCATGTTCGCCGTCGATCAGCACGGTGGGCCAGCCATGCCGCACAAGGATTTCGGCAATGTCGGGATGACCCAATTCGGCCCAGGCAGCGGCGACGAAGCTGCCCGAAAGCAGTCTGGATTTCAGGGAATTCATGTGAGGTCTCCCAAAGGGGCGTCAACAACCTTGCCCGGATTGAGTAACCCGGCCGGATCGAGTGCGGCCTTGATGCGTGCCATCAGCGCCAACTCCTCGGCAGAGCGGGAATAAGGAAGGTACGGTTTCTTCAGCAGGCCAATGCCATGTTCAGCAGACACGGTGCCGCCGAAATCGCGTACCGTTTCGTAGACAATGCCGCTGATCTGGTTCATCGGCTGTTCGGTCGCCGCGAGGTCCAGCGCAACGATGTGCAGGTTGCCGTCGCCGATATGGCCGTAAAATACGCTGAGCGCCTCCGGCATCGCCGCCACCAGTCTCGCGCGGCAGGTTTCGGCGAAGGCGTCCATACTGCTTACGGGAAGGCCGATGTCAAAGGCACAATGCGGTCCGAGGAGGGTCATGAACTCGGCGCAGGCATCGCGCACGCCCCAAAAGCGTTTCACGTCAGACAGGCTCTGGCTGATAGCTGCGTCCTCGACGACTCCGGCCTCGTATATCCGCTCGATCCAGGCCATGAAGCGCGGCCCGTCGATCTCCTGATCCAGGCCTTGAGATTCGAGCAAGACATAGAACGCATGCTGGCCGTCCAGCGGGGAGCGCGTTCCCACCGTCTCCGTCACCACCTGCCAATAATCCGGCCACATAACCTCGTAGGCGGACAGCATCGGTCCCAGCCCGCGCCGTGCCTCTGCCAGCAGCTTGACCACGTCGTCGTAGGAGCCGAGCCCGCAAAGTGCCGCGTTCACGCAACCGGGCTTTGGATGCATCCGCAGAACCGCGCGGGTGACGATGCCCAGCGTGCCTTCGGAGCCGATGAAGAGCTGTTTCAGATCGTAGCCCGCGTTGTTTTTCAGCATCTTGTTGAGCCCGCTGACCAGAGTGCCGTCAGGCAGCACGTATTCGAGGCCGAGGATCATTTCGCGCGTCATGCCGTAGCGGATCACCCGGTTGCCGCCCGCATTGGTGCCGATATTGCCGCCGATCAGGCAGGACCCCCGCGCGCCGAGATCAAGCGGGAGGAAGAAGCCGGCCTCGTCCGCAGCTTTCTGGATCACCTCAAGCGGGGTGCCGGCGCGCACGGTCATGGTGGCGCTTGCGGGGTCAATCTCGTCGATACCCGATAACCGTTCGAGCGAGATCATGACCGCGCCGTCGATCGGATGCGCCCCGCCCGCCAGCCCGGTAAGCCCTCCCTGCGGCACCATGGGCACGCCTGCCTCGGCGCAGATACGCACCGCCAGCGCCACGGCCTCGGGCGTATCCGGGCGCAGAACAGCCAGCGGCGTCACATCCGCGAGAAACGAAGTGTCGTGCAGGTTGCGCGCCGGGATGTTGTCGCCTGCAAGCAGCGCCGGGCCGGGAAAGGCGTCGGCCAGCCGGGCCAGAAAGTTGACAGTGTCGAGTGGCATTGCAGGTCTCGGTTCGAGGAAAGGGATGGGCCGGCGCGCGAGGGAGATGAAGCGCGCGCCGACCCGGTCAAAGCCGGATGGGCCTAGTTGCGGATCTTTGCCAGTTCTTCCGTCAGCCGGTCAAAGTTCTCTTTGCCGACCGAGTCCATCGAGGTCTGATAGACCGGTGCCACCAGTTCCCGCAGCTTTGCCATCTCCTCGGCAGGCATCTCGGCGATCTCCATGCCCTCCGCGGTCAGCTTCTCGGCGGATTCACCCACCGCGGCGCGCGAACGCTCGATCTGAGCGTCACGGGCGCTTTCGGCGCAGGACCGCATCAGCGCCTGTTCGTCGGCGTTCAGACCTTCCCAGATGCCCCTGTTCACCAGGACCGGGTTAGGCGAATAGGCGTGGCGTGTGAGCGTCAGGTATTTCTGGACCTCGTAGAACTTCGTCGCTTCGATCAGCGGCAGCGGGTTTTCCTGCCCGTCCACTGCGCCGGTTTCCAGCGCGGTGAACACTTCACCGAAGGCCATCGGCACCGGGTTTGCGCCCAGACGGCGGAAGGTGTCGAGGAAGATCGGATTCTGCATCACGCGAAAGTTCAGCCCCTCGAAATCCGATACGGCCATGATCGGGTGCTTGGAGTTGGTGGCGTTGCGGAAGCCGTTTTCCCACATGGACAGCATCACGAGGTCATGCTGCGGCATCTTATCGGCGACGTAGTCGAAGAACGGGCCGGTCATAATGGCGTCGACCTCGGCGTCGTTCTCGAACATGAACGGCAGGGTGAACACGCCGAGCGCCGGTTCGATCCCGGCGATGGCGGCAGAACCTGTCACAACCATCTCGATGGAGCCAGAGCGTGTCGCCTGCGTTGCATCGGCGTCGTCGCCGAGCTGGCCCGAGTAGAAGGCGCGCAGCTTCATATTGCCGTCCGAGCCGTCTTCCATGCAGGCCGACATGGCCTCGATTCCGGTGGCGATCGGGTGATCCTTGGCCGCGCCGCTCGAAACCTTGAACGTGTGCTTGCCATACTCGGCGGCGAGTGCCGGAGTTGTAAACGCGGTGGCGATAGCCAGAACCGCGAGGGTCTTCAGTTTCATATTCAGTCTCCTCCTGGTTTATTCAGTCAAAAAAATCCGCTCAACGTAGCCAATTCAGCGGTGTGAGTACGAGTTGCGGGAAGATCACCAGCAGGGCGAGCACAATGATCTGCGCAATGAGAAACGGAGCCGCCCCCTTGGCCACGCGGTGTAGGGGCACGCCTGACACGCCGGCCGAGACGCTGAGGACGATGCCTACGGGCGGCGTCACGAGGCCGATGGCGCAGTTGATGACAAAAAGCACGCCGAAGTAGATCGGATCGATCCCTGCCTCTTCGACCACCGGCAGTAGCACCGGCGCGAGGATCAGGATCGTCGGGCCCATGTCCAGCATCGTCCCGATCATGAGTACCAGCGCCATAATGGCGATCAGCAGCAGTGTCGGGCTGTCCACCAGCGGGCCTACCAGATCCAGCACGATGCCGGACAGGTCCGCCAGCGTGATGAACCAAGCCGTCGCTAATGCGGCCGCCGCCAGCATCATCACCACGGCCGTGGTCAGCGCCGCGTCCCGGAAGACGTGGAACAGCTGGCTGACCTTCAGTTCTCGGTGGACTACCATTCCTACGAAGATGGCATAGACGGCCGCGATCACGGCGGCTTCGGTCGGTGTCACCACGCCAAAACGGATGCCGCCAAGGATGATTACCGGCATACCCAGTGACCACAGAGCCTTGCGCGTTTCGCGCAGGCGGACGTCCCAGCCCTGCCGCGGCTGCGGTTCGACGTTGTCGCGCCGGGCAACGATAAGCCAGGCAACGATGGCGCCGAGGCCCATCATAACGCCGGGCACGATGCCGGCCATGAACAGCTGGGTGATCGAAAGGTTCGTCGCCACCGCAAAGATGATATAGGCGATGGAGGGTGGAATGATCGGGGCGATCACACCTCCCGAAGCCATGAGCCCGACAGAGCGCGCCTCGTCGTGGCCCGACTGTTTCATCATCGGCAGCATGATCGCGATCAGCGCCGCCGAGTCCGCCGCAGCCGACCCGGATAGCGACGCAAGGATGATCGCGGCAAAGATCGCAACAACGCCAAGCCCGCCGCGCACATGCCCGACGAAGGCCATGGCAAAGCCGATGATCCGTTTGGACATGCCACCGGCGTTCATCAACTCTCCAGCCAACAGGAAGAATGGGATTGCCAGCAGGGAAAAGTTGTTCGCTCCCACCACCATGCGTTGCGAGATCACCTGCGCGTCAAATAAATCCATCTGAAGGCCCATAACGGCGGCGCAGATCAGCAGGGCAAAAGCGACGGGGACGCCGATGGAAAGGGTCATTGCAAGGGTGACGATGAATAGGACGAGGGTCATTCCACAACGCTCCGCCCCGAGGTCGGTATGCCGGTCAGGCGACCCGTCGCGTAGCCCAGCATCCGCAGCCCGGCCATCAGGCCGATCAGTGAGGACATCGGGATCAGCACGCCGAAGACCCATAGCATCGGCATCCGCGTGACCGGCGCGATGTTCGTCGCGTTGACGTGGAACTGCGCCAGCGTGCCCCACAGGACCATAATGCAGACCGCCAGAACGAGCCCGTTGGCCAATGTCAGCAGTACGCGCCGTACCGGTTCCGGCACGGTGGTCACTACGAGGTCAAACCCCATGTGCATATTGTGCCGCATGGCGACGATCGCCCCGAGGAAGATCAGCCAGACAAAGAAGAAGCGCGACAGCTCCTCGCTGATGTCGATGCCCGAGCCAAAACCATATCGCAGCACGACATTGGCAAACACCATGACGGTCATACCCGCCAGTAGAAAGACCAGCAGCGTCTCCAGCGCCCTGAAGAAGTAGTTGACCAGTTTCATCGCCGCCCTCCAGCGATCCGGATGATTTCGCCCGTGGTATAGGGGGCGTCGAACAACAGCCATTTCGCCGCCTCCGCCACCTCGTCGGTGGTGCCCATGCGCCCCATAGGAATGCCCGCGGCGGCCTTTTCCCGCGCGTCCGTCCCGGTCAGGATGGCATCCTGTATCGGTGTGTCGATGATCCCAGGCGCCAGAGCATTGACCCGCATGTCAGGCGCAAAGTCCCGCGCCATGGCCAGCGTGAGCGTCCTGATCGCGCCTTTCGAGGCGCCATAGGCGGCAAAGCCGGGCCCTCCGCCGTTCTCGCCTGCGATGGACGACATGTTGACGATGCTCGCTGTAGGATGTGCCCTCCGCGCTTTCGCAAAGGCCTGTGTGACCAGCATCATTCCAACGACATTGACGTCAAAGACGCCTTGAAGGTGTTTCGCATCGAGCCCGGTCCAGTCCATTCGCTGCCCGAGCACTCCGGCGTTGTTCACGAGATGCGTGACGCCACCCAAGTCCGCCGAAGCCACCGCCTCGGCGTCCGATACGTCGATGACGGCGGTGCTAGCTGCTTCGCCCAGTTCCGCGTGCGCCGCCTCCAGCGCCGGGCGCGAGATGTCCCAGAGAATCGCCCGCGCGCCGCGTGCCACGACAACCCGCGCGATAGCGAGCCCGATGCCTGAGCCCGCGCCGGTGATCAAGACGACGGCCGTCATTCGCCGTGCCTGTGCGCAAAATCCTGATGCCCGGCAAGGTCCACGACCTCGCAGAACTCCGCATAGCTGAGGGCTGCGGCGAAGGCCGGGCGGCCCTCCACCTTCAGGGCCGTCAGCGCGTCCTGTGTGGCGCGCACTGCGGCGAACAGCGTCGTGACCGCGTACATCACGATGGCAAAGCCCATCTCCTGTACGTCGTCGACAGTCAGCAGCGCCGCATCGGTCCCATCAACGAGGCTTATAACCTTTGGGCCTTCGACCTGCTGCGCGATGGCTTCGACCTCGGTGCGGGTCTTAACCCCGTCGACAAACACCAGATCGACGCCTGCGTCCCGATAACGCTTTGCTCGCGCAACCGCCTCGTCCATGCCCATGGCCGGAAGCGCATCGGTCCGCCCGATGATGAGCAGATCGCCGGTGCCGCGCGCCTCTACTGCCGCGGACAACCGCGCTGCACCCTCCTCGGGCGGTACCAGCCGCACGCCGGCTAACTGGCCGCAACGCTTGGGCGAAACCTGATCTTCGAGATGCAGCGCCGCGACGCCGCCGTGCATGTATTCCTGAACGGTCCGCGCCACGTTCAGCGCGCCCCCGTATCCGGTGTCGGCATCCGCGATCACCGGAATGTCCACCGCCCGCACCATGGCGCGGGCGTGGTCGGACATTTCTGTCTGTGTGAGCAAACCAAGGTCGGGTTGGCCAAGCCGCGAGGCCGTGGCGCCGAGCCCGGTCATGTAGACCGCATCGAAGCCGTGCGCCTGGACGATGCGAGCCGTCAGCGGGTCCGGTGCTCCGGGCGCAACGGTCAAGAGCCCGCAGCTCAGCCGTCGGCGCAATGCGTTCTCGCTGGTCAAGTCTTGTCCTCCCTAGCCGGTGGCGCCGCGATGCGGTGTCCCAGCCCTCTCTTTTTAACGTGTAACATGTAACATGCGAGTTTTGTCAAGCGGCCTGTTTCTTTGAGATGTGTCGAAAGATGCGGGAAGCTCTAAGGGACCCTGCACAGCGGATTGCCTGAGACGATCTTCGGCATGATCGAGGCGTCCACCACGCGCAGGCCCGACAACCCGCGCACCCGCAGACGGTCATCCACGACAGCAGCCTCGTCGCTGCCCATCCGGCATGTCCCGACCGGGTGAAAAATGGTCGT
>JBNKHH010000012.1:0-54778 GCA_050290245.1 Silicimonas sp. | reverse complement strand
ATGAAATACGGTCGGCTGCCGAGTACCAGTAGCGCAATGGGCTGCCAATTCACGGAACCGCCGATTGGCCTTGCAACGTCACTGAGTTGCCAGCTTGCCTGGCCGTGCCGCGGATCGTTTGGCAGACGAATGTGGGGTCAGATCGTTCCGATATCCAGGTTGCCAGGGCTGCTATTCCGAAGACGCTTCCCGGCCCACATTTCGGGCTGAGGTTCTTTTCCACGCGCTATTGGCGGTGCTGGTGGTTCAAGTGAAAGGGCGCGCCGGCTATGGCGCGCCCTTTCGGCTTGTTCTTCATTCATGCGGCCCCTTGAGTGGGGTGACCTGCCTCGGCCCAGGCACGGGTGCCACCGTCGATGAACACGACCTTGTTAAAACCGAGCTTTACGAATTCCTCAGCAGCAGCGGCGGCCATGGGGCCGGCAAGGCAGGAGGTGACGATGGTAAGCGACTTGTCGGCAAAAACAGGTGGCAGGTCATTGTTGGCGATCCTTTCCAAGGTGATGTTGCGGGCGTTGGGGATGATACCGGTGGTCGAGGCGATGACCTCTGCCGGGCGGGGATCGACGAATTCGACTCCAGCGCGGCCATAGAGGCGGAATGCCTCATCCACGGTGACGGGTTTGACCGATGCGTTGGGATCGGCGGCGGCGGTTGAGTTACAACTTGTCATGGTCTTGGTCTCCTTGGTTTCGGGTTTCAGAAGCTGAGAGTTGCGGCGCCGTCGAGGATCAGCGCGTGAAGGGCGGGGGAGCCGACGATCTCGGCACCTTCGATCAGATCGTCGGCTTCATAGCCGCGGACCTTGGTGCAGGGCGGGCAGACCAGGATGCGGCCGCCGTTCGACAGGAAGGTGCCGACAAGTTCTTTCAGCGGCGGATCGAAGGGGTTCATCTGGACGTGGTCGATGGCCCCTTTGCGCATCAGGTCGACGGCGGCGCTGACGAGGAAAAGTGTGACCTGTTGGCCTGCGGCGAGGCCGGTGTTGGCGACCGTGAAAGCGACGGTGGAGCGTTCATCGTCCTGGCCACGGGACACGACAATTGCAAGTTTCTTGGCTTGGGTTTCCATGGTGTTTCTCCTTTGGATTCATGGATGGGTTCGCCGGGATTGGCGGGGGTCATGCGGCCTTTCGGGCCGACATTTCTTTGAGGAATGCGACTGTCGCGACGCTGGCCGACAGAAGCGCTCCTGCGAGGGCGGGAAGGGCGCCGGTCACAAGGTCGTGGCCGATGCCGAAGGGCGTGGCGGCCAGCATGAGGGCGCGCATGGCAAGCGTGTCGCGCTGCATCCGGCCCATCATCACCAGCGAGCAGGCGGTAACGGCGAGACAGGTCGGCAGCCCCGAGAAGGTCACCCAGCCCATCAGCATCACGAGGCCCAGGAAAATGGGTGCAAGCCGGGGTAGCCAGGGTCTGTCGCCGGCGATGAGGGCGACGGTGGTCTGGGTGGCACCCAGCAGGCAGATCGCGGCGGCGCTTTGGATGTCCTGAAGCGCGTAGTGGGTGCCGTAGAAGCAGGCGATCGCCAGTTGGGCGAAGAGGATCTGATCGCGCTTCTTCAGCAGGGGCCAGGTCATCTGGCCGGCGAACCCCGCGACGCCGAAAGCTGTCGCGCAGGTCTGTGTATCGAAGATCATTTCCAACAGGGTCATTGTCTCTGCTTTCCATACCGACTGGTTGGTATGGTGATACAAACCGGTTGGTATGTATGTCAAAGAGATTTTTCACGAGGCCGTGAGAAATCGCGTAACTTGCTATTTTAATTGGAAAGAAAACTTGACCGCTGGGGTTGTAAAAAGCCTGTTTGCGCCTACAATACGAACCAGTTGGTATGGAACTGATATGGCGAAACGTGGAGAATCAACCCGAGACCTTTTGCTGGCGGCTGCGAAAAAGCACGTTATGTCGAAGGGATTCGCGGGCACTTCGATCGACGACATTCTGAAGGAAACTGGTCTGACGAAGGGTGCGTTCTTTCACCACTTCAAAGGCAAGGCCGATCTGGCGCGCGAGCTGGTGCAGAATTATGCTCTGGGCGATCTGGAGATGTTCCGGCGCATGGATCGCGAGAGCCAGGAGGTGAGCGACGACCCGCTTGAGCAGATGATGGAGTTTCTGCGGCTGTTCGAGGTCTATATCAGTAACTCGGAAGATCCGGCGCCCGGCTGCATGTACGCGGTCTATACTTACGAAAGCCGCCAGTTCGACCCCGAGGTTCTGGATTTCGTATCCGATACCATCAGACAGTGGACGTCGATTTATGTGCGCAAGTTCCAGGAGGTCATCGACCGCTATCCGCCGGCGTTGCCGGTGACAGCGCGCGAGTTGGCCGAGATGATCGTGGCAATCATCGAGGGCGGGCTGGTCTTGCAGCGCGCACATGGGGATACGGATACGACGCAGCGCCAGTCAAAACAGTTCAGGAACTATCTGAAATTGTTGTTCCCGACCGCCGCGGAAAAGGTCGCTGCCGAATAGCTATTCGACAGGCGTTCCGAAGACGGCAGCAGCCAGGGCGAGGGCCGCCAATGCGGCAAAGCCGAGCGTTTTCCAGATCGGGTCGTGGATGCGGCGAGCGGCGTTTGAGGCCACCGCGCATTGCAGACCATAGTAGAGGGCGAAAGCGCGCGAGGCATAGCTGACGATCTCGAAGACGTTCAGGGTCCAGGTCAGGAAGATGCCCACAGCGACGAGGATGCCGTAGGCTTGCCGGTCGGAGACGCGTTTGCGGGTGAGTTCGATTACCAGCCCTCCGGATCCGCTCGTATCTGCGATGGCGGCGGAAAACTGGGCTGCGAGGGCCGCGGCGACCAGGAGGGGCGGCAGGACTGGCGCGACCTTACCCATGAGGTCGATGATCGCTGTTTCATTCAGCTCGAAGCCGTTCGAGTCGAAGGCATAGGCGATCAGAACGATGTAGGTCATGTAAATGCCCGTCGAGATCAACTGTGCGAGCCTCATCGACCGGATGCGGGTCTGAGCGTCGTATTCAAGTCCGAGGTAGCGCGAGGTTTCGAAGCCCTGAACAGTGACAATGAGGCCAAATCCGAGGGCGATGGCCTGCCAGCCGGTGGCAGTGGGAGCGGTTATGCGGAGGTCGCCCGCTGAAAAAGTTCCGGCGCCGTACCACGCAAGCCCGGCGATCAACCCGGCGATGATGGCCAGTTTCACACTGACCGAGATCTGTTCAAGGCCTTCCAGCGCGTGAAAACCTTTTCGCCAACCTGTACGCAGGATGAAGATCAACAGAACTGTTGTGACGCTGCGCGCCGCGATATCCGTGTCGAAGGGGGTCATGCTGACAGCAAAGGCACCGAACAGGTTGGTGTAATACGCGACCGAGACGACATAGGCGAAGGCCAGCGCCCAGGAGGCGGTTCTTTCCAGTCCGCGCCCGATCGGCCCGGGCGGATCCTCGTCTTCGTAGACTGCAATGTTGAAACGGATGGCCGCGCCGAGAAGCCAGGCGCCAAGGCAGAGGGCCCCCATAGCCACGGGTGCCCAGGCTCCGTATGACACGTCGAGGATCGGACCGAGGATCAGAAAGCCCGACCCGATGATCGAGGCCAGCGGCGTGACGGCGGCCCGCCACAGTGCTGCTTCCCGGATACGGGGAAGAAAGATGAGGGCGCCAGTCACGAGGACGGCGGCAAGAATCACGACATTCAACATGCGCCCATTACCAGCCTATCCGGAAGAGGCGTGCAATCGCGGATCGGCGCGGCCGTGTCATTGCTCTTGCGCCCGTCGCCAACCCGTCTTATATGGCTTGCAACAGCGGCGCTTCGGCTTCCACCCCCGAGGCACCACCGGAAAATTCCACGGGCCCGCTGGCCCGTTTTTTTATGCCTGAACGATATGTCTGACCTGATCGCAAAAACCAGCATCGACAAACGCCTTGCCGAGATCATCACGCCGGTGATCGAGGATATGGGATTCGAGTTGGTGCGTGTCCGTCTGATGGGCGGCAAGACCCCCACCTTGCAGATCATGGCCGAGAAGCCCGAGGGCGGGATAGAGGTAGACGATTGCGCGGCGATCTCGACGGCTGTCAGCGCGACGCTGGACGTCGAGGATCCGATCGAGGATCAGTACACGCTTGAAGTCAGCAGTCCCGGTATTGACCGCCCGCTGACCCGGCTGAAGGATTTCGACACCTGGGACGGTTATGAAGCAAAGCTTGAGACTGAACAGCAGATCGACGGGCGCAAGCGGTTCAAGGGTGCTTTGCAAGGCACCGAGGGCAGCGAAGTTCTGATCGAGATCGACGTGGACGGCGAGCCGATGGTCATCGGCCTGGAGTTCGACTGGCTGAGCGATGCCAAGCTTGTTCTGACCGATGAGTTGATCCGCGACGTCCTGCGGGCGCGCAAGGATGCGGGCGAAGTAGACGAAACACAATTTGACGAAGTACAGACCATCGTGGATGGCGACGAGGAGACCTGAGATATGGCGATCACTTCCGCAAACCAGCTTGAACTTTTGCAGACGGCCGAGGCGGTCGCGCGCGAAAAGATGATCGACCCCGGCCTTGTGGTCGAGGCGATGGAAGAAAGCCTCGCGCGGGCGGCCAAGAGTCGCTATGGCGCCGAGATGGACATTCGCGTCTCGATCGACCGCAAGACCGGCAAGGCGACGTTCACCCGTGTGCGCACCGTGATCGACCCCGAAGAGGAAGAGCTTGAGAACTATCAGGCGCAACTGACGGTCGAGCAGGCCAAGCAGTACCTCGACGATCCCAAGCCCGGTGACACCATCGTGGACGAGGTTCCGCCCGTTGAAATGGGCCGGATCGCGGCGCAGTCGGCAAAACAGGTGATTCTCCAGAAGGTTCGCGAGGCCGAGCGGGATCGTCAGTACGAAGAATTCAAGGATCGTGCGCACACGATCATCAACGGCGTGGTCAAACGCGAGGAATATGGCAACGTCATCGTCGACGTGGGCCGGGGCGAGGGCGTTCTGCGCCGGAACGAGAAGATCGGGCGCGAAAGCTATCGTCCGGGCGATCGTATCCGTTGTTATATCAAGGATGTGCGCCGCGAGGCCCGAGGACCGCAGATCTTCCTGAGCCGGACCGCCCCGGAATTCATGGCCGAGCTGTTCAAGATGGAAGTGCCGGAAATCTATGACGGCATCATCGAGATCAAGGCCGTTGCGCGTGATCCGGGCAGCCGTGCGAAGATTGCTGTGATTTCCTATGACAGTTCGATCGACCCCGTTGGCGCCTGTGTCGGTATGCGCGGTAGCCGGGTTCAGGCTGTCGTGAACGAGCTCCAGGGCGAAAAGATCGACATCATCCCGTGGAACGAAGATGCGCCGACCTTCTTGGTGAACGCGCTTCAGCCTGCCGAGGTGACCAAGGTGGTTCTGGACGAGGAAGCGGAGCGGATCGAAGTCGTTGTTCCCGAGGAGCAGCTGTCGCTAGCCATCGGTCGTCGCGGTCAGAACGTGCGTCTGGCGTCCCAGCTGACCGGTCTCGACATCGACATCATGACCGAGGAAGAGGAATCGGCGCGTCGCCAGAAGGAATTCGAAGAGCGTACCAAGCTGTTCATGGACACGCTGGACCTCGACGAGTTTTTTGCTCAGCTTCTGGTTTCGGAAGGCTTCACCAACCTGGAAGAAGTCGCCTACGTCGAAGCCGACGAACTGTTGGTGATCGACGGTGTCGACGAGGACACGGCGGCCGAACTTCAGGCGCGTGCGCGCGATTACCTGGACGAGCAGAACAAGAAGGCCGAGGCCCATGCCCGCGAGTTGGGCGCAGAGGACAGCCTGTTTGCCTTTGAAGGACTGACGCCGCAAATGATCGAGGCACTGGCCGAGGACGGCGTGAAAACGTTGGAAGATTTTGCCACCTGCGCCGACTGGGAGCTGGCCGGTGGCTGGACCACTGTTGACGGCGAACGCAGCAAGGATGACGGTCTGCTTGAAAAGTTCGACGTGGGTCTGGAAGAGGCCCAGAACATGGTCATGACCGCGCGCATCCAGCTGGGTTGGGTCGATCCGTCCGAGCTGGAAGCCGAAGAGATCGAAGGCGAAGAGCTGGAAGAGGAGGTCGGGGCCTGATCTCAGGTCTCGGTAGGGCGCGCCCATGTCCCGTGGCGGCAAAAAGACGTATCGCAGCGACCCGGAGCGTCGTTGCATCGCAACCGGTGAGGTTCAGCCCAAGCGCGGGCTGATCCGGTTTGTGGTGTCGCCGGAGGGAAAAATTGTGCCCGATGTTCTTGAAAAACTGCCGGGACGGGGCATTTGGGTAGCAGCAGAGCGGTCTGCATTGGAGACCGCCATGAAAAAGCGCCTGTTTGCCCGTGCCGCAAAGCAGCCGGTCGACGTTCCGGAGACATTGGTCAACGAGGTCGAAGCGCAGCTGGCAAAACGGCTGATCGACGGGATCTCGATGGCGCGCAAGGCCGGGAAGGCGATTGCCGGATTCGAGAAGGTCAAGGACTGGCTGGGACGCGAAGATGCTCGGATCCTGTTCCAGGCCACGGACGGCTCGGAACGCGGCAAACAAAAGTTGCATCCCCCGGGCGGAAGGGGCTCGTTTTTCGAGGTTTTGACCGCATCAGAATTGGGTTTGTCCTTTGGGCGCGAACGTGTGATACATGCAGCGCTTGGATTTGGCGGACTCACTGAACGTATCAGAGAGGACGCCATCAGGCTATCTGGCGTTCGCGAATTGCCTGCCCAGACGGGCGGCGGAAAGTTAAAGAAGACCACATGAGCGATAGTGACGGCAAAAAGACACTTGGACTGCGCGGGCGGGGACCCGGTCAGGTGAAGCAAAGCTTCAGCCATGGCCGGACCAAAAGTGTCGTGGTTGAGACAAAACGTAAACGCGTTGTCGTTCCCAAGCCAGGTACCAGCGGCGCCAGCGGCAAGCCGGGTGCGGGATCGCCCGCATCGGATCCGTCCAAGAGGCCAGCTGGAATTTCGGACGCCGAACTCGAACGCCGAATGAAGGCTCTTGCTGCGGCGAAAGCTGCCGAGGCGGAAGAGGCCGAACGTCGTGCTCAGGAAGAGCGCGAGCGCGCAGAAGAGCGCGAGCGCCGCCGGGCCGAACTTGAGGCCAAGGAGCGTGAAGAGCGCGAGCGTGAAGAGCGCGCCAAAGCCAAAGCCGAGGAAGACGAGCGCAAGGCCCGTGAAGCCGAAGAAGCCAAGGCCCGTGCGGCTGCGGCTCCTGCCCCTGCTGAACCTGAGGCGGCCCAGCCGTCGCGTGGCGGTGCAGCAAGCAAGCCCGCTCCGAAGGTCCGTGAGCGTGATGACCGCGACAACAACGCGCGTCGCGACAACCGTGGCGGACGTGGTGGTCGTGACGACAGTGGTCGCAGATCCGGCAAGCTGACGCTGAACCAGGCTCTGTCTGGTGGTGAAGGCGGCCGTCAGAAATCTCTTGCCGCGATGAAGCGCAAGCAGGAACGTGCGCGTCAGAAAGCCATGGGCGGCGTGCAGGATCGCGAAAAGGTCGTCCGCACGGTTCAGTTGCCCGAAGTGATCGTGGTCAGCGAACTCGCGAACCGTATGTCCGAGCGTGTGGCCGACGTGGTCAAGGCGCTGATGCAAAACGGCATCATGGCGACCCAGAACCAATCGATCGATGCGGACACTGCCGAGCTGATCATCGAAGACTTCGGTCACAAGGTGCAACGCGTCAGCGATGCGGACGTCGAACAGGTGATCGACTCGGTCGAGGACAAGGCTGAAGATCTGGAGGCACGCCCCCCGGTCATCACGATCATGGGCCACGTCGACCACGGCAAGACCTCACTTTTGGACGCGATCCGCAACGCCAATGTGACCGGCGGCGAAGCCGGCGGCATCACCCAGCACATCGGCGCCTACCAGGTGACGACCGAGGGCGGTCAGGTTCTGACCTTCCTGGACACACCGGGTCACGCAGCGTTTACGTCGATGCGGGCGCGTGGTGCGCATGTCACTGATATCGTTGTGCTTGTCGTCGCTGCCGATGACGCCGTCATGCCGCAGACAATCGAGGCGATCAACCACGCCAAGGCCGCGAAAGTGCCGATGATCGTCGCGATTAACAAGATCGACCTTCCGGCGGCAAATCCTGACAAAGTGCGCACCGACCTGTTGCAGCATGAAGTGATCGTCGAGAAAATGTCGGGCGAGGTTCAGGACGTCGAGGTTTCGGCCCAGACGGGTCAGGGCCTGGACGAACTTTTGGAAGCTATCGCGCTTCAGGCTGAAATCCTGGAACTGAAGGCCAATCCGGATCGTGCCGCTCAGGGCGCGGTGATCGAGGCCAAGCTTGACGTTGGGCGCGGCCCGGTTGCGACCGTCCTGGTTCAGAACGGCACGCTGCACCAAGGTGACATCTTTGTCGTCGGCGAGCAGTGGGGCAAGGTGCGCGCCATGGAAAACGACCGGGGCGACCGCGTGTCTATCGCCGGTCCGTCGGTTCCTGTCGAGGTACTGGGTTTGAACGGCACACCCGAAGCCGGGGATGTGTTGAACGTCGTCGATACCGAAGCTCAGGCCCGCGAAATCGCCGAATACCGTGCCAATGCAGCGAAGGAAAAGCGTGCTGCGGCTGGTGCAGCGACCACGCTGGAACAGTTGATGCAGAAGGCCAAGGAAGACGAGAACGTTGCTGAGATGCCGGTCGTTGTGAAGGCGGACGTCCAGGGTTCGGCCGAGGCGATCGTCCAGGCCATGGAAAAGATCGGCAACGAAGAAGTCCGGGTGCGGGTTCTGCACTCGGGCGTGGGCGCGATAACGGAATCCGACATCGGCCTGGCCGAAGCGTCGGGTGCGCCTGTGTTTGGCTTTAACGTGCGGGCGAATGCGCCGGCGCGGAATGCGGCCAACCAGAAGGGCGTCGAGATTCGCTATTACAGCGTGATCTATGACCTTGTGGACGACGTGAAGGCTGCTGCTTCGGGCCTTCTCAGCGCCGAGGTTCGTGAAAACTTTATCGGCTATGCGGAAATCCGCGAGGTCTTCAAAGTGTCGAACGTGGGCAAGGTTGCAGGCTGTCTGGTGACCGAGGGTGTTGCCCGCCGGTCGGCCGGTGTGCGGCTGCTGCGCGACGATGTCGTTATCCACGAAGGCACGCTGAAGACGCTGAAGCGCTTCAAGGATGAGGTCGCCGAGGTTCAGTCCGGCCAGGAATGCGGTATGGCATTCGAAAACTACGATGACATTCGCCCGGGCGACGTCATCGAGATCTTTGAGCGCGAAGAAGTCGAACGTTCACTGGCCTGATCAGTCGAATCAGAAAAAAATGGAAAAGCGCCGCTGGTGGAGCGGCGCTTTTCGAATGGCAGCGTGGATCGGTTCAGACCGGAAAACCACGAAAAATGCGTGAACCGACGCGTACGGAAATGCGACCGTCGGCAAACGCTTGAACAAAAACCCCCTGAACCGACACGCAACTACCCATGATGATAGTCTTAAGCATGGTGTCGATCCCTCATACGCGGAGATATGCATATATCAAAAAAGCGTAAATTACACCCACTATTTTGGGTAGGTATGTTCAAAACAGCGACATGCCGGCGTTACAGCCAATCTCTAAGCACCGGAATCAAAGGAAGGTCTGCGGGAGGCATGGGGAAATCTCGAAGATTGTTGGCGCGCACCCACTTAAGCGCCTGCCCTTCGCGAGAAATCGGCGTGCCGCCCCATTTTCGGCAGGCGAAGACCGGCATGAGCAAATGGAAATCTTCATAGCTATGGCTGGCGAAAGTCAGTGGAGCAAGGCAACTCTGCCAGGTTTCGATGCCAAGTTCTTCTTCCAATTCGCGGATCAGTGCGGCCTCTGGGGTCTCTCCCGGCTCGACCTTACCGCCCGGAAATTCCCAAAGACCCGCCATGGATTTGCCCTCGGGCCGCTGCGCCAATAGGACACGACCGTCCGGGTCGATTAGCGCAACAGCCGAAACGAGGACGGTTTTCACGACCGGTAATCCGCGTTTATGGCAATGTACTGAGCGGTCAGATCGCAGGTGAAAACTGTCTCTTTCCCGTCACCAAGGCCCAAATCCACTGAAATAGTGACGTTTTCGCCCTTCATATGGGCAGCGGCGTCGGCTTCGGAGTAGCCTTCGGCGACCTTGCCGTTTCGGGCCACCTGAACGTCGCCGAAAGCGATCGAAAGCGTGTCACGGTCAGCTCTGGCACCGGATTTGCCGACGGCCATGACGACACGACCCCAGTTCGGATCTTCGCCGGCAACGGCGGTTTTCACCAGTGGCGAATTGGCGATTGCGAAGGCAACCTTGCGGGCGTCCGCATTGTCGCTGGCGCCGGATACCTTGACGGTGACAAACTTGGTGGCCCCTTCGCCGTCGCGTACGACCTGTTTGGCCAGGTCGTCCATGACCTCGAACATCGCGGCCGCGAAGGCACCGTTGCCGGCAGTATCGACCCCGGATGCACCGGTTGCGGCGACAATGAGCGTGTCGGAGGTTGATGTGTCGCTATCGACGGTGATGCAGTTGAAGGTCTTGTCACACACGCCAGACACGAGCGATTGCAGATCGCCGCGTGCCATCTTGGCGTCGGTGAAGATATAGACAAGCATCGTCGCCATGTCGGGGGCGATCATGCCGGAACCCTTCGCAATGCCTGAAATAGAGACTGTTTTTCCGTCAATCTCGATTTGGCGGAACGACCCCTTGGGAAAGGTGTCAGTGGTCATGATGGCGCGCGCGGCGTCAGCAATGCGAGATTCAGACAGGCCCGCTTTCAGGTCGTCGAGCGCCGCAGTGACCTTGGAGTGAGGCAGCGGCTCGCCGATGACACCGGTAGAGGACGTGAAGACGCGTGCCTCGGGGATGTCGAGGAGGTCTGCCACGCCCGAGGTGATGGCGCGCACGGCGTTCACGCCGTCGATGCCGGTGAAGGCATTGGAGTTGCCAGAGTTCACCAGGATCGCCGCGCCCTCGTTCGAGGCGCCGTCAAGCTTCGACTCGCAGTCGAGAACCGGTGCAGAGCGGGTCAGAGAGCGGGTGAAGGTACCCGCGATGGTCGTACCAGGTCGAAGTTCGGCCAGCATGAGGTCGACGCGGTTCTTGTACTTGATCCCTGCCTCGACGGCCGAGAAACGCACGCCCGCGATGACGGGAAGGTCGGGGAAGCCGCCCCTGGGGGCAAGGGGTGAGACGGGAAGGCTTGAAACCAACTTAGTTCTCCAGAAGTGAGAGATCGTCGATCAGGGCCGGGTCGATCTCATCGATGGTTTTGCGAGTGATCTCGGCTCCTGCTGTCAACTCGTCGACTCGAGCTTCGATGGCGTTGCGCTGAATTTCGTCCGCCAATTCGCCGCGAACTTCTTCAAGGGTCGGGGTGGAGGCCTGCCGGGTTTCGTTCAACTTGATAACATGCCAGCCGAACTGAGTTTGGACGGGTGCGGAAATGGCGCCGACCTCAAGCATCACCACGGCCTCCTCGAAGGGCGCGACCATGGCGCCAGGCCCGAACCAGCCCAATTCACCACCGCGCGGGCCGGAAGGGCCGGTGGACTTTTCCTTGGCCAGTTCCGCGAAATCAGCGCCGTTTTCCAGTTCGGTGATCAGCGCCGCCGCTTCTTCTTCGGTTTCCACCAGAATGTGCGAAGCGTTGAACTCGGTGTCGGGCTCGGCGGCGCCGAAGGTGGTGTCGTAGGCCTGCTGCATAGCCTCGTCCGTCATGGCCTCAATGGCAACGCGCTGGATTTCCTCGTTGGCGCGCAGCGCACGCTCTTCGTTGTCGAGCGTGAAGCGGGTACCAAGATTGAGTTCGGCGTTCTGGTTGCCGAGAAGCGTCTGTTGGACCAACTGGTCGAGAATGCCGTCGAACAGGATTTCGGCTGGCAATTGCTGGTACTGCTGAGGCAGACGCTGTTTCAGCACGATCATGTGTCCGAGCGTGATCTCGGTGCCGTCAACGGTGGCCACGACGGTTTCGGCGGTAACATCACCCTCGGCGACGGCAAGGCCAGGCAAGGCAAAAACGGCGGCGGTGGCGAGTGCGGTGAAGGTGTGCTTGAAAGTCATAGTCTTTCCTCACTTGGTGCCGCGCGGTCCCGCGACGTTGACAGTCCTATAGACGCCCCTTACATCGCTGAACGTTGGTGAGGCAGTCCTTGTCTTGCCCTTCTATGGCGGGCCAGAGGTGCGGGCAAGCGCATCCCAAACACATCCTCGCCTGATCGACGCAACAAGGCTTTTTACATGCTCGGATTTGGAACGATTGCGAAGAAGGTTTTTGGCACCGTCAATGACCGCAAGATCAAGGCCGTCGGGCCGCTGGTTGAGAAGATCAACGCGTTGGAGCCAGAGTTCGAGGCCCTGTCGGACGAGGGGCTGATCGCCAAGACAGAGGAATTCAAAAAACGGCTGGCTGAAGGAGAGTCGCTGGACGACCTGTTGCCCGAGGCTTTTGCCAACTGTCGCGAGGGCGCTCGCCGGGCCCTGGGTTTGCGCGCCTTTGATGTGCAGCTGATCGGGGGGATCTTCCTGCACCAGGGCAACATCGCCGAGATGAAGACGGGCGAAGGCAAGACGCTGGTCGCGACCTTCCCGGCCTATCTGAACGCGCTGACCGGACGGGGCGTGCACGTGGTTACGGTGAACGATTACCTGGCCAAGCGTGACAGTGACTGGATGGGCAAGGTTTTTGCCGCTGTTGGTATGAAGACGGGCGTGGTCTATCCGGGCCAGGACGAGGCCGAGAAGAAAGAAGCATACAAGGCCGACGTCACTTATGCGACGAACAACGAACTTGGGTTCGATTACCTGCGCGACAACATGAAGTCGACGCTGGAGGATATGAACCAGAAGGATCACTACTATGCGATCGTGGACGAGGTGGACTCGATCCTGATCGACGAGGCGCGGACCCCGCTGATCATCTCGGGGCCGGCCCAGGACCGGTCCGAGCTGTACAAGACGATCGACCTGTTGATCCCCGAGGTTCTGGACGAGCATTATTCGCTGGATGAAAAGACCCGGAACGTCACGTATACGGACGAGGGCAACGAGTTTCTTGAACAACGGTTGCACGAGGCGGGTCTCCTGCCGGAAGAGCAATCGCTGTATGACCCTGAATCGACCACGTTGGTGCACCATGTGAACCAGGGTCTTCGCGCGCACAAGCTGTTCACCAAGGACAAGGATTACATCGTCCGCAACAACGAAGTCGTCCTGATCGACGAATTCACAGGGCGAATGATGGCCGGGCGGCGGTTGTCGGACGGTTTGCACCAGGCGATCGAGGCGAAAGAGGGCGTTCAGATCCAGCCCGAGAACGTGACATTGGCCAGTGTGACGTTCCAGAACTATTTCCGCCTGTATGACAAGCTTGGAGGCATGACCGGTACCGCTTCGACCGAGGCCGAAGAATTCATGGAGATCTATGGTCTGGGCGTGATCGAGATCCCAACCAACCGCGAGATCGCGCGTGTGGACGAGGACGACCAGATTTACCGCACTGCCCAGGAAAAGTTCGACGGTATCGTCAAGGAGATCAAGGCCGCCCACGAGAAGGGGCAGCCGGTTCTGGTTGGCACCACGTCGATTGAACGGTCGGAGTTTCTGTCGCAGCTTTTGGAAAACGAGGGCGTTCCGCACAACGTGCTGAACGCGCGTCACCACGAGCAGGAAGCCCAGATCGTCGCTGACGCGGGCAAGCCCGGCGCGGTGACAATCGCGACGAACATGGCCGGACGCGGCACCGATATTCAGCTTGGCGGTAATGTCGAGATGAAGGTGATGGAGGCGTTGGCCGCCGATCCCGAGGCACATCCGGACGAAATCCGGGCGCGGATCGAGGCGGAACACGAAGGCGACAAGGAAAAGGTCCTGGCCGCCGGCGGTTTGTTCGTTCTTGGTACAGAGCGCCACGAAAGCCGCCGGATAGACAACCAGTTGCGCGGCCGGTCCGGCCGTCAGGGTGACCCGGGACGGTCTGCGTTCTTCCTGAGTCTGGAAGACGACCTGATGCGGATTTTCGGTTCGGAGCGTCTGGACAAAGTGTTGCATACACTTGGGATGCAAGAAGGCGAGGCCATCCAGCACCCCTGGGTGAACAAGTCGCTTGAGCGCGCTCAGGCAAAGGTCGAGGGCCGCAACTTTGACATTCGTAAGCAGCTTTTGAAGCTGGATGACGTGTTGAATGATCAGCGGAAGGTCATCTTTGGTCAGCGCCGCGAAATCATGGAAACCGAGGACGTCGAAGAGATCGTGCAGGACATGCGCCATGAGGTCATCGACGACCTGGTGGATACCTATATGCCGCCGAAGACCTATGCGGATCAGTGGGATACCGAGGCGCTGAAGGCCGAGGTCGAGAAGAAGATTGGCATCACCGTCCCCATCGTTGAATGGGCCGACGAAGAGGGTGTTGACGACGATGACATCCGCGAACGCCTGTATGAGAAGTCCGATGAATTCATGGCGGCCAAGGCAAGCCAATTCGGCACCGAGAACATGCGCTCGATTGAAAAGCAGTTGCTGCTGCAGACGATGGACGCCAAGTGGCGCGAGCATATCCTGACGCTGGAGCATCTGCGGTCGGTCGTGACCTTCCGCGCTTATGCACAGCGCGACCCGGTGAATGAGTACAAGACCGAAGCGTTCCAGCTGTTCGAAGGTCTTTTAGACGGGCTGCGCGGCGAAGTGACCGAAAAGCTGGCTCATATCCGTCCGATGACTGAGGAAGAACAGCAGGCGATGTTGCAGCAGATGCTTGCTCAGCGTCAGGCGGTCGAGGCCGCTGCCGCGCCTGCGAAACCTGCGCCGACGGATGAGGCTATAGCTGCCGGGTTTGATGAAAACGACCAGTCGACCTGGGGCAATCCGGGCCGGAACGATGCCTGCCCCTGCGGGTCGGGCAAGAAGTTCAAGCACTGTCACGGAGCGCTTTAGGCAGATAACCCATTGTGACTCTTACGACTCAGCCTGCGAGGATTTTCGTGGGCCGTTGTTCTTCGATGCGGCGCTGCGAAGGGATTTCTCTTACCTTGATCTGCAAGGCTGGACCTGCCGTTGAAGAGCAGGCCGTTGGAGGCAGGAATGGGATTTATCGCATCGCTTGACAGGCGGCGTTTGGCGACGGCCTTGGTGGCATTGGCGATTGCCTTTCTCAGTGGCTATGTCATGCAGAATGTCCTGGCCGACAATGACGGGGTGGCCACGATCAAAGAAGGGCCCGACGCGGCACCAGTCCTGCGGCGCGGGGAAAGTCAACGCCCCTTGCCGACACCGCCAGCCGCGACACTGACACCGATCCTGGCGCCCCCGCCGGTCATGCCCCATCGAACCGAAGAAGCCGCTGTTCAAGAGCAGGAAGCGCGCGGCGACAACTGTCGTCCACAGGTCCTGGTCGAAAATGCCCCCGCGGCAACGCTGAAGATCACAGTCGAAGCACGGTGCCATGGAGGTGCTCGCGTGGTGGTGGCGCAGGGTCCGATGCGGGTTGACGATCGTTTGGACGGTGACGGGCGCCTTGAGACGAGCATGCCAGCATTGTCGGGTCGTTCGGACATCGAAGTGCGGGTCGAGGAGCAGACCGTGACGGTCGAGGCCGAGGTTCCGGACGCGGGAGATTACCAGCATGTGGCGCTGTTATGGGATGGCGTGCAGGCGTTGCGGATCAATGCCTATGAGTTCGGAGCCAAGAAAAGCCAGTTCGGCCACGTCTGGTCGGGGTCTCCGAAGACGATCTCGCGCGCAATGCGCGGATCGGGCGGTTACCTGACGCGGCTGGGATCAGGGGATGGTGCGGGAGCGGAGGTTTACAGCTTTCCGGCCGGGCATTCGCCGTTGAGGGGTGTCGTACGCCTGGTTGTCGAGGCAGAGGTGACCCGTGCTAATTGTGGGCGCGTCCTGAAGGCGACGGCGTTGCAGACCGGACCACTGGGTCGGATGAGTGAGACGGAGGTCGCGCTGGATATGCCGGGCTGCGACCATCTGGGCGAGATCATACGGTTGCAGAATCTGTTGCAGGACATGAGACTGGCGGGACGCTGACCCGGACCCTGCCACCCCCATGCTCCTGAGATTCAGTCTGATTGTCTTTGCGATGCTGTGCCCGGCTGCCTTGTGGTCGGGGCCCGTGGTGTTGACCACGCTGGACGGTAGTCTGACGATCGAGGGCGACCTGGTTTCCTATGATGGCGAGTTGTTCCGCGTCGAGACCGCCTTTGGCGCATTGACCGTCGACGGAGGAAATGTGACCTGCGCGGGGACCGGCTGTCCGGACCCTGACGATATCCTGGCGCGGGCCAAAATCGCCGGTCCGGCGGATCTATTGCACGGTCTGCTGCCGTCGCTGTTGCAGGTTTTTGCCGAGCGCGAGGGCCTGGCCTATCGCAGTATTTTCAAGAGCGATGCCCAAATTTCCTGGGAACTGCGCACCCGAGACAAGCACCAACTGGTTGCCGTGTTCGAGGGCGAAGTGTTCGAAGGCGCATCCGGCGTTGCGCGGCTGGAAGCGGGTGAAATTGACCTGGCCATGGGCCGCTCTGCGGCGGTGGCGCCGGTCCGGCAAGATGTGATCGCGCTGGATGCGCTGGTGCCTATTGTCGCGCCCGACAACCCGCGCGCGATGGTAACGGCCAGCCAGCTTAGGGGCTTGCTGTCGGGGAGTATCGGGAACTGGGCGCAACTGGATGGGCCGGATTTGGCAGTGTCGCTTCATCTTATGGCCGAGGAAACTTCCATGCTGGGCAGGCTGTTCCCGAGCCGACGCTTTACCGACGCGACCCGCCACGGTTCGGCCGAAGCTCTGGCCGACGCTGTTGCGGCGGACCCTGCCGCGCTTGGACTTGTGCGGTTTTCGAAGATCGGAAACGCGGTGCCGCTGGTCATCAGTGGCGCTTGTGGTCTGGCCACGCCCGCAACACCCGATACCATTCGATCCAAGGATTATCCCGTGACCCAGCCATTGTTCCTGTACCGCGTCGGCGCAAGGCAGCCAAAGGTGGTGCGTGATTTCATTGCCTATGCCAGATCGCACGAGGCGCAGGCCGCAGTACGAGCCTCGGGATATGTCGACCAGGTGATCGGGGAGATCGCCTTTGAGCGTCAAGGGGACCGGGTGGCGAATGCTGTTCTGGCAGCCGGGGACGATCCGGACGCGATGCGTGCGGTCACGGGTATGATAGGCGCATTGATGAACCTGGACCGGTTGACGCTCACGTTCCGGTTCGAGGATGGATCGACAGACCTGGATCCCCAGTCGGCAACCAACGTGCTGCGTCTTTCGGATGCGATCGGACGGGGCGAATTCGACGGACGCGAGCTGGCCTTTGTCGGGTTTACCGATGGTGTCGGCCCGGCCGACGGCAACCAGCGCCTGTCCGAGCGACGGGCGCGGACGGTTTTGCGGGCGGTGCGTGCGCGTATTGATGGTGCTCCGGTGACGTTAACCGCCGTGGGATTTGGCGAAAGCATGCCCATGGCCTGCGATGACACGCCATGGGGCAAGCAGGTGAACCGGCGGGTCGAAGTCTGGGTGAAATAGTCTCTAGATCAGGGCATGCGCGCGAAACGAATATTCGCTGTCGGCACCGATAACGAGGTGGTCATGCAACGTGATCGACAGCGTGCGGGCCGCATCGCTGATCTGGCGTGTGACGACGATATCGGCCTCGGAAGGTGTGGGGTCGCCGGACGGGTGGTTGTGAACCAGGATCAGCGACGAAGCGTTGAGTTCGAGCGCACGCTTGACCACCTCGCGCGGGTAGACGGGAACGTGATCGATGGTGCCCCTGGCCTGTTCCTCGTCGGCGATCAGGACATTCTTCCGATCCAGGAAAAGGATGCGGAACTGCTCGGTCTGGCGGTGCGCCATGGTGGTGCGGCAATAGCGGACCAGAGCGTCCCACCCGGTGATGGCTGGTCGGTCCATGATACGGGTGCGGGCAAGGAGATGCGCGGCAGCCTCGATGATTTTCAGTTCTGTGATCACGGCGTCACCGACGCCCTCAACCTGAGCAAGGCGTTCGCGGGGGGCCGACAGGGTGGCGGAGAAATCGCCGAAAGTGTCCAGCAACGCGCGCGCAAGCGGTTTTACATCGCGCCGGGGGATGGCGCGGAACAAGACGAGTTCGAGAAGTTCATAGTCCGCAACGGCGGTTGCGCCGCCATCGAGGAACCTGTTGCGCAGACGTTTTCGATGGTCGCGGATATAGGAAGGCAGCGCCTCGCCTCGTGGCATATGGCCGAAGAGGGGCAGGGCGGCTTCGTCAAAGGCGTAATGGTCCGGCATGACCGGACCATTACCAAGCGTGGTTAAATCCGGGTTAAGGCTTAGCTGGCAAAGCGGATTTGGACACTGCGGGCACCGGGGAAATGCTGGGCGCAGATGTGCGCGGGCACATCGTAAAGGCCGGCGGCGGTGTCGCGCGGATCGACCGAAATCACGCGCGGATGAGCGCGGCGGCCGTCGATCAGCTCTCCGGTTGGAAGCGCGACATGATTCTCTCCACGGGCCATGGCGGTCGGGACAAAGTAGGTCAGGTTGCGCCCCTTGCGGTACATTTGGGTCGAAACGTGCTGAGCCGCCGCATCGTCACCTACAAGGGAGGCCTGGCATTCGGCCAAGGTGTCCTCTGTGAAAAACGTCTCGGTGGCCTGCACGACCGGGCGCGAAACGCGGCGCGGCTTGGCGGGGAGAGGGGTGATGCCAAGGGCATCGGCATTGTCGGAGAGGTACTGGTAGGCTTCGCTGATCGTGCTGAAGGCATCGGTGGCGCCGTCGTTACGGTCGGGGTGGTACTCAAAAGCGAGGCGGCGGTAGGCGGTGCGGATATCGGTCATAGTGGCATGGCCACCCAGACCAAGGGTGGAGAGGGCACGGCCTTTAATGGATACACGTTCAATGGGGGTCATAGGGCACTCGGAAACACAAAATCGCGCGGGGACGCATGAACTAATTAACGGCCCTATTTAGACCACAAATCGGCACATTTTACAAAGAATTCGGTGAAATTGGGGCGGATTGAAAAAGGACAGGCCACGGTCATCGTGGTCTGCCCTTATTGTTCATGAAACTGGATCAGTGAGGTCAGCTCTTCATGCCGTCCCAAAAGGATTTCACCTTTTTGAAGAATCCCGCGCTTTCAGGGTTGTTCTCTTCCGAGAGCTTTTCGAATTCGCGAAGGAGTTCTTTCTGGCGGCCGGTGAGGTTGACCGGGGTTTCGACGGCCAGTTCGATCATCATGTCGCCGTGGCTGCCACCGCGCAGCGACGGCATGCCTTTGCCACGCAGGCGCATCTGGCGGCCGGATTGGCTGCCCGACGGGACTTTTACGCGGCTGCGGCCACCGTCGATGGTCGGCACCTCGATGTCACCACCAAGGGCAGCGGCAGTCATCGAGACGGGCACGCGGCAATAAAGGTTCGGACCGTCGCGCATGAAGATCTGGTGATCCGGCACCTCGATGAAGATGTAAAGGTCGCCCGACGGGCCACCACGCAGACCGGCCTCACCCTCGCCCGCAAGACGGATTCGGGTGCCGGTTTCGACGCCGGCCGGGATGTTGACCGAAAGCGAACGTTCCTTTTCGACGCGTCCCGCGCCGCCGCAGTTCTGACAGGGATCCTTGATGGTCTTGCCAAGGCCCTGGCAGGTCGGGCAGGTGCGTTCGACTGTAAAGAAACCCTGAGAGGCGCGGACCTTGCCCATGCCCGAGCAGGTCGGGCAGGTTTGCGGTTCGGCCCCGTCCTTGGCGCCGGAGCCCTTGCAAACGTCGCAGGACAATGCGGTAGGAACCTGGATGGTCTTTTGCAGGCCCTTGTAGGCATCCTCGAGCGAGACGCGCAGGTTGTAGCGCAGGTCCGAACCACGCATGGCCCGCTGACCGCCGCCACCGCGGCGTCCGCCCATGATGTCGCCGAAGAGATCGTCGAAGACGTCCGAGAAGGCGCTGGCGAAGTCGCCCCCGCCCCCGGCACCGCCGGGACGCGGACCGCCACCCATGCTTCCATCGAACGCGGCGTGACCGAAGCGGTCATAGGCAGCCTTTTTCTCGGCGTCCTTCAGAACTTCGTAGGCTTCGTTTGCTTCCTTGAACTGAGCTTCGGCGTCGGGATTGTCAGAGTTGCGGTCAGGGTGAAGGACCTTTGCCTTCGCACGGTAGGCCTTCTTGATCTCGTCGGCGCTGGCGCCCTTGGAGACCCCGAGAACCTCGTAATAATCGCGCTTTGCCATGTTTCATTCCCTTTTGAACGCGAAGGCCGGCCCCAATGGGGTTGGGACCGGCCTGGTGATGCGTTCAGGCGCGATCAGGCGCGGTTCTGGTCGTCGAGGTCTTCGAAGTCGGCATCAACGATGTCGTCATCAACACCCTGAGGCCCGTCCTCTTCAGGGTCGGCGTCACCAGCTTGTTCAGCCTGGGCCTTGTAGATCGCTTCGCCCAGTTTCATGGACGCCTCGGTCACGTTCTGGATGCCCGAGCGGATCTTTCCCGCGTCGTCGCTTTCCATCTGCTCCTTGAGGTTGGCAATCGCCAGTTCGATAGCCTCGATGGTGGTCGGATCGACCTTGTCGCCATGCTCTTCCATCGACTTTTCGGTCGCGTGGATGAGGCTCTCTGCGCCGTTCCTGGCCTCGATGAGATCCTTCTTGGCCTTGTCTGCCTCGGCGTTCTCCTCGGCGTCCTTGACCATTGCTTCGATCTCTTCGTCGGACAGACCGCCGGAAGCCTGGATGGTGATCCGGTGTTCTTTGCCGGTGCCCTTGTCCTTGGCCGAAACCGAAACGATGCCGTTGGCGTCGATGTCGAAGGTCACTTCGATCTGAGGCATTCCGCGCGGTGCCGGCGGGATGTCTTCAAGGTTGAACTGACCGAGCATCTTGTTGTCCGACGCCATCTCGCGCTCACCCTGGAAGACCCGGATGGTCACGGCGTTCTGGTTGTCCTCAGCCGTCGAGAAGATCTGCGATTTTTTCGTCGGAATCGTCGTGTTGCGGTCGATCAGGCGGGTGAAGACACCACCGAGCGTTTCGATGCCCAGCGACAGCGGCGTGACGTCGAGAAGGACGACGTCTTTCACGTCGCCCTGCAGAACACCGGCCTGGATGGCGGCGCCCATGGCGACGACTTCGTCCGGGTTCACACCCTTGTGCGGCTCTTTCCCGAAGAACTTGGTCACCTCTTCGATGACTTTGGGCATCCGGGTCATGCCGCCAACCAGAACCACCTCGTCGATGTCGCTGGTCGAGAGACCGGCGTCCTTCAGAGCGGCCTGGCACGGCTTGATCGAGTTCTTGATCAGGTCGGAGACCAGCGATTCCAGCTTGGCGCGGGTCAGTTTGACGACCATGTGCAGCGGCGTGCCGGTCGAAGGGTCCATCGAGATGAACGGCTGGTTGATCTCGGTCTGCGTCGAGGACGACAGTTCAATCTTGGCCTTTTCCGCAGCTTCCTTCAGACGCTGCAGCGCCATCTTGTCCTTGGACAGGTCGACGCCGTGCTCTTTCTTGAACTCACCTGCCAGGTAATTGACGATACGCATGTCAAAGTCTTCACCACCGAGGAACGTGTCGCCGTTGGTGGATTTGACTTCGAACAGGCCGTCGTCGATTTCCAGGATCGTGATGTCGAAGGTACCACCGCCAAGGTCATAGACGGCGATGGTCTTGGTCTCTTTCTTGTCGAGGCCATAGGCCAGCGCGGCAGCGGTCGGCTCGTTGATGATCCGCAGGACTTCGAGGCCGGCGATCTTGCCTGCGTCCTTGGTGGCCTGACGCTGGGCGTCGTTGAAGTATGCGGGAACCGTGATCACGGCCTGCGTGACCTCTTCGCCAAGATACGACTCGGCGGTTTCCTTCATTTTCTGAAGGATGAATGCAGAAACCTGCGAAGGCGAATATTTCTCACCACCAGCCTGGACCCATGCGTCACCATTGCCCGAGTCGACGATGGCGTAAGGCACAATGTCCTTGTCTTTCGTGACCTCGGCGTCGTCGACGCGGCGGCCGATCAGGCGCTTCACGGCGAAGACGGTGTTTTCGGGGTTGGTGACAGCCTGGCGCTTGGCTGGCTGACCGACAAGGCGTTCGCTGTCGGTGAATGCAACGATGGACGGGGTCGTCCGGGCGCCTTCGGCGTTCTCGATCACTCGTGGCTGGGCCCCATCCATGATGGCAACGCAGCTGTTGGTCGTACCAAGGTCGATACCGATAACTTTACCCATGCTCTATTTCCTCTCGTTCGGCGATGTTCGGGGCCTTGGCCCGTTTTGGCACCAGGGTCCCATCCCAGAGTGTTTGCGATGACTCAACAGACATCACGGCTTCGTGGGGTATATAGGGAGGGGGCTGGGCGGCTGCAAGCGCGTGACAGGCGAGAATGTCATGAAAAAATCACATGTGCCGGACAGAGCGAAGGTGTTGGCATGACTCACTTAAACGTTAACGGCGTAAGGGTCTGGCAGGGGCTGCTGAGTGCCGCTGAGCAGGAGCAAATGGTTGCGGAATTGCGGACACTGGCAAAGGTTGCACCGTTCCGTCGTTACGAGACGCCGGGTGGACGGAAATTGCGCGTCAGGATGACTGCAGCAGGCGATGTTGGCTGGGTGACGGATCGGACGGGATACCGATATGACGCGCGCCAGCCCGACGGGTCGGGCTGGCCGGAAATCCCGCGTTCGGCGCTTGTGGTCTGGGAGGCGGTGTCGGGCGTCGAAAAGGCGCCGGATTCCTGCCTGGTCAATTTCTATGGCGAGGGCGCCAAGATGGGAATGCATCAGGATCGCGACGAGGCGGATTTGTCTTGGCCGGTGGTATCGATTTCGCTTGGGGATGACGCGTTGTTCCGCGTGGGCGGCACGGCGCGCAGCGGAGCTACGCAGAGTGTCTGGCTGAAATCAGGTGACGTCGCTGTCCTGTCGGGACGGGCACGGCTGGCGTATCACGGGGTGGACCGGATCAGGTTCGGGTCGAGCCGCCTTCTGCCGGAAGGCGGGCGGATCAATCTGACTCTGCGGGTGGCTGGAGTGAACAGCAGCCGGAAAGAAGAACAGGTCTGAACAGGCCGTCCTCGGTGGATGGATCAGTGATCAGCAAGTCGAGGTCGATGCCGTATGCACGGTCAGACATGCCGTCGCTGCAGGCAATCGTTCTGAGAGACAGGACGACATCAAGTGGTCCAGTTTCAGGGGAGAGCAGCACGGCCTTTTGCATGAACCTGTCACGCCGGGAGTGAGAGGCAAATAGACCGGAGACGAGGCCATCGATCGGTTCTGCATCCGGGGTCGCGAACGATAGGGATGGAGGGCTCAGCGTGAGCGACCAGAAAGGTTCGGTTCCAAAACACTGCTGGATGTCAGGCATTTGCCCATACCATTGTCCCGGCTGGGGCACCGCGTAGAGCAGGGAAATCCACCCCGCGCCATCGCCGTGGTTGATGCGACCCCAATCAAGGTCTTCGCTCGGATGGACAACCTCGATCCCTTCGGCGTCATGGGGCAGAGTGCCGATGATCTCGAACCCCGCACCGGGGCCGCTCCGGATATTCAGGACATCGTCCTCGGCGACGCCCACGACATCATACAGTGCCGGCCAGCCGTCGACGGTCGCATGGGCCGAGCCGCTGATGAGTGAAAGGATCAGCGCAAGTGCGCGGATCACTTGCCCGCGGTCCAGCTGAGCGAGACGTGCTTGCGTGTCTGGCTTTCGCCAATCAGTCCGATCACCAAGAGGATCACCGCGACGATGATTGGATATTCCAGGTTCGACTTTAGTGGGTTGTAGTTGATGAAGATATAGCCGCGGCCCTGGTCGATGATGTGATAAAGCGGGTTCCACGAAAACAAGGCGACCATCTTGGTCGGAAGGGTGTTCGCGACGAACATTTTGCCGGAGGCGAACATGTTGAAGCGCGAATAGATTTGCTGGGCGATCATCACCGGTCGAGTAATCCAGGGCTTCAGGGCCAGGAAAACCGTCCCGACCGCACATCCCGAAAACCACGCAAGCCCCAACATGGCCAGTGCCCCGACCGGGTCGTGAACCGTCAACGGGTTCCAAAGCAGGTGATAGCCAAGAAGGATCGTGCACATTGAAACCAGTTGGGTGTAGAGAGCGCCCAGGCCCGCGGCCCAGATTGACACGGTTGGCGACATTGGCAGGTGTTGCATCATTGGCGAGGTGGGGCCTTCGGCACCGGCCACCGCGCTCATGGCCTTGATGTGCACCATGAACACGAAAACACCCGACATGATATACAGAAGGAAATCACCCCTGATTGCCGCGCCGCGCATCCCGATGACCATCATGAAGAGATAGAACGCACCGATCATGACCAGGGTCTGGATGATCGAGGAAACGATTGCGAACACAGCGTCGCGGTGACCTTTGCGGATCGATCTAACCGTGTTGTGGAAAATCAGGTCGAAAAGCCGATAAGCTCCGAACACGAGAGACTGCTTCTCTTCGGTCTTGATAAACATCTTGCTGCTCGTGACCCGTTTTGGTGCGGGGTTGTTTGTCAGGTTGGAGGAGATCATAAGCCTGAAAACGGCGCAATGATAGAACGTGGATGCAAAAAGTGACTGCTGTAGACCGAAGTGCCCTTGTGTCGGCAATGCGCCGCCTGTCCATCGAAGCCGGCGCGGCGATCATGGAGATTTATCAGCGCGCGGATTTGGGTGTGCGGAAGAAGGCGGACGCCTCTCCGGTCACCGAGGCCGACGAGGCAGCGGACCGGTTGATCTCGGCCGGTCTCCGCGCAGAGTTTCCAGACTTGCCGCTGGTGACCGAAGAGCAGTCGGCGACGCACGATCTATCAGTCTCGACATTCCTGATCGTCGATCCGCTGGATGGAACGAAAGAGTTCGTGAAGCGGCGTGGCGATTTTACCGTGAACATCGCGCTGGTCGAAGATGGCATCCCTGTTCTGGGCGCAGTCTATGCCCCGGCCAAGGGGCGTATGTTCCTGACCCCGGCCGAGGGCGGGGCGGTTGAAGAGACCGGCGATTTCGATCCTGCCCAGCCGGGTCCGACGCGCCCGATTTCAGTCTCTGAACCGGATAACTCGGCCCTGCGCGTGGTTGCATCCAAGTCGCACCGGGACCAGGCCACCGACGACTATATCAACCGATACAGCGTCGCTGACATGGTCAGTGCTGGATCGTCGCTGAAATTCTGTCTGGTCGCGGCGGGCGAGGCGGATTTCTATCCGCGGCTCGGGCCGACAATGGAATGGGATACGGCGGCGGGCCACGCCGTTCTGTCGGCGTCAGGCGGCGACGTGCTGGTGAAAGAAACCCACGAGCCGCTCGTCTATGGCAAGCAGTCGTTTCGCAATCCGTTCTTCCTTGCACTTGCGCCCGGCGTGGGCCTTGTGCCCGAATAATCGCACACCGGTTTGAGCGGGGTCGTTACCTTCAGCGTTGTTGTGGCCAGCTGGCGACGTGCGCGTTGGCTTGCCCGTTGTCTGAAATCCTTGCGACAGTTGGACTACCCGGCGTTCGAGGTCGTGGTGGTTGCCGATGCCGACAGCATCGCAACGGTCGATACCACCGGATTGAAAGTCGTTCCGGTTGAAGAGGCCAACCTGTCGGCTGCACGCAATGCCGGCATCGCGGTCGCGGGCGGGGACGTTTGTGTGTTCATCGACGATGATGCCGCAGCCGAGCCACTCTGGCTGACGCATCACGCTGCGGCGCTGCAAGAGACTGGTGCCGCCGCGTCGGTGGGGTTCGTCCGCGGCCGAAACGGGATTTCCTATCAATCGCGGGTTGCCTCGATTGATCGCGAGGCCGAGACGCATGTCGAAAAGTGCGATACCGAAGCGGCGTATATTCCACCTTTGGATGAAGGTCGGGCGCTGAAGTTGATCGGCACGAATGCTGCTATCGGGCGGCACGTCCTCTGCACATTGGGTGGCTTTGATACCGCCTTCGCCTATTTCCTGGATGATGCCGACGTGTCGCTGCGGCTGGCCGGGGCAGGGTACACGGCCGTCGTTGCGCCATTGGCCGAGGTGCATCATGCTTTTGCGCCGTCGCCGCGCCGAACGGCCATGCGGGCTCCGTCTGATCTGTTCGACATCGGACGGAGTTCGGCCATTTATTTCCGGCGTCACCCAGGGGCGGAACTGGACGAGCTGTTTCAACGCATTCGTGTGCGCGAGCGCGCCCGGGTCGTGCGGCATCTGGTGGCGGGCACCTGTGAGCCCCGTGATCTGCCAAGGTTGATGGCAAGCCTGGAAGACGGGTGGAGTGCGGGTCTGTCGGCCGCATTGCCGACATTGTCCGCACTGTCGATGGCGCAAAATGATTTCAGGCCACTGACGCCGCGGGCTGGTTCCCACGTGGTGATTTCATCACGGTTTTTTCGGCGCAGACGTACTCTTGCGAAGGCGGGCGATCTTGCCGAATCCGGAAGGAGGGTGAGCTTCTTCAGCTTCTCGTTAACCCCGGTGCGGCATCATGTGTCCTACACGGAGTCCGGCGTCTGGTCGCAAACCGGTGGCCAGTTCGGGCGCAGTGTCCGGAGTGATTTTTTTTTCAAGTGGTGCCGATTTGCACAACGACAGAAAGAAGAAATTCGTCGCGTTGCAAAAGTTCGCGGGATCTAGGAACATACCCAGATGGGTAGGGTCCACGGCGCATCGTGTGTTGGTGTGTCGAATTGAATGAGGGGCGCGATGAAGCGTAAGGTAACCAAGGCCATCTTCCCAGTGGCCGGACTTGGGACAAGGTTTCTTCCAGCGACGAAATCAGTCCCGAAAGAGATCATGACATTGGTGGATCGTCCGTTGATCCAATACGCGATCGACGAGGCGCGGGAAGCCGGCATCAAAGATTTCATTTTTGTGACGTCGCGCGGCAAGTCGGCGCTTGAAGATTATTTCGATCATGCGCCCGAGCTGGAAAATGCCCTGCGCAAGAATGACAAGCACGACCTGCTCAAGATCCTCAAGAATACGAACATGGATTCGGGCGCCATCGCCTATATCCGTCAGCACAAGGCCATGGGTCTTGGTCATGCCGTTTGGTGCGCGCGGCGTCTGGTCGGCAATGAACCCTTTGCGGTCATCCTGCCTGACGATGTCATCGCCGCGGAAAAACCCTGCCTGGCGCAGATGGTCGACGCCTATCAGGAGACCGGTGGGTCGATGGTCGCCACAATGCGGGTCCCCGAAGGCAAGGCATCCAACTATGGCATCCTGGACATCGAAAGCGAAGGTCCAGGAGGTTTGGTCAAGGTGGCAGGCATGGTTGAGAAACCCGACGCCGCAGATGCACCGTCGAACCTGGCGGTTATCGGTCGGTATATCCTGACGCCCGACGTGCTGCAGAATCTGAACCGCGCGAAAAGTGGCGCGGGTGGTGAAATTCAGCTTACCGACGCGATTGCTGCCGAGATCGAAGCAAATCGCCCTGTACACGGCCTGCAATTCGAAGGACAACGGTTCGACTGCGGCTCCAAGGCTGGATTCCTGCAGGCAACCGTGAGTTTCGCTCTCGCCCGTGATGATCTTCATGACGAGTTGTGGCGGTACTTGAATGAATTGGTTTCTCTGTCGCAGGCAGCCGAGTAAGGTGGTCCTGTAACAGCAATAAGATAAACGAGCGCGGAACTTGGCTACTCCCGTTCTTGACTTGAGCAGGTCGTTTTCACGGCTTGGTCGCGGACCCGCGACCGGCATTGATCGTGTTGAACGCGCTTACATGGAAGAGGTGATCCGCCGCGAGGGGTGGGGCATCATTCGGACGCCGCGTGGATTCCTCATCTTCGAGCCTGACCGTCTTGCCCGGCTGCCCGGATATTTTGACCGGCAGGATCTGGATGGAGCCGATCAGGCTTCGACGATTCGTGCCATTGCCTCGTCGCGTTCGCCGACCCTGTCGATCCGCAAGATCATGTGGCGTATGCCGAACGGGCTGGCCTATATGAATGTCGGCCACACAAACCTGAACCCGAAGACGATGCGGGCGATGATGGAGATGCCGGATCACTCCAAGATCGTCATGATCCACGATACGATTCCGATCGATTACCCGGAGTTCCAGACCGAGGCATCGCGTGCAAAATTCGTCGAGCGACTGACAACGGTCATCAATTTCGCCAACCACATCATCGTTCCGTCCGACGTCGTGCGCGAGAGCGTCGAGCAACGCATGGTCGGAACCGGGCATCGTGTGCCAGTCGTTGTGTCCCCGTTGGGTGTCGATATCGGACCGTCCCCAGTGGATCGAGAGACATCTGAAAAACCTTATTTCGTTGTTCTGGGCACCATCGAACCGCGCAAGAACCACGCGCTGTTGCTGGACATCTGGGAACGGATGCATCGCAAGATGGATGAGCACCGCATTCCGGAATTACGCATTATCGGCGCGCGCGGCTGGAGGAACGAAGAGGTCATCAACCGTTTGGACAATTCGCCGATCATGGGTCGGACGGTGTTCGAACTGGGACCATTGCCGGACAAGGAAATGAAGAGACAGCTGGCCGGCGCCACGGGTCTGTTGTTTCCAAGCCTGGCAGAGGGCTTTGGCTTGCCGCCGTTCGAGGCAGCGACCTTTGGCATTCCCACGATTTCGGCTCCCCTGCGGCCCACCGAAATTCACCTTGGGGACATGGCCATTTACGCCGATACGGACGACATGTATCAATGGTTCAGGGCCATCAGAGAGTTGGCCAGCGAAGATTTGGCAGAGCAATCCCGGCGACACGCGGCACTTCGGGCATACAGGCTTCCGACTTGGGAAAAGCACTTTGACCGCGTCTTCGGATTGATCTGAACGCCGCGACGTTGCGCGCGGGCTTGGGGGAAAGGCCGTGGGCGTAGTCTCGGCATACCGGCTGCGGGTCGAGAGGCGGCGATGGCAGATCAGGGCCATCCGCAAGCGTCGCGAGCTGAGGCCGATTGCGGACAGGACCGACACCATTGCTTCAGACGACGTCTTGGCGTTTGTCACGTTGCGCAATGAAATGCCGCGGCTGGAATATTTCCTTGAGTACTATCGTCGGCTCGGCGTCAGCCATTTTCTGATCGTGGACAACGGATCGACCGATGGCAGCAAAGTCTTCCTGGAGGGTGAGCCGGATGTCTCGCTTTGGCAGACCGAGGCGAGTTATGCCAAGAGCCGGTTCGGGACCGATTGGCTGAATTGGCTGAGGTTCCGTTATGCCCATGGGCATTGGGCATTGACCGTCGATCCCGATGAATTCCTGGTCTATCCATTCTGTGACAGCAGGCCCATGTCGGCCTTGTGCGACTGGCTGCAACAGTCGGGTATCCGGTCGATGGGAACGCTTTTGCTGGACATGTATCCGAAGGGGTCTGTCGCCGAGGCCACCTGCCAGCCGGGACAGGATCCCTTTGAAGTCGCGCCTTGGTTCGATTCAGGTAACTACATGGTGTCGAAGAACCCCAAGTACGGGAACCTGTGGATCCAGGGTGGCCCGAGGGCGCGGGTCTATTTTGCCGATGCGCCAGAGGAGGCGCCATCGCTGAACAAGATCCCGCTGGTGAAATGGGACCGGCGCTTTGTCTATGTCAGTTCAACTCACATGTTGCTGCCGCGCGGGTTGAACCAGGTCTTTGACGAGGCCGGGGGCGAGAAGATGTCCGGCTGTCTGATGCACGCCAAGTTCCTGGATAGCTTTCCCGACAAGGCAGCCGAAGAAGTGCAGCGTCGCCAGCATTTCGCAGGCGGGCGAGAATACGACGCATATCACGACGCGAATACGGGCGATGCCGGGCTTTGGTGCGATTGGTCCGAGCGCTTCATCAACTGGCGCCAGTTGGAGCAGTTGGGTCTGATGTCCAAGGGAAACTGGGCATGAGCGTCGGCTTTGTCATGTTGGCTCATGAGGCACTGCATCGCGCGGCTCAAGTCGCCCGGGTGATCGTGGGTGCGGGCTGTCCGATGGTCATCCATGTGGACGCCCGTGCGGATGCATCGGAGTTTGAACGTTTCACCGCAAGCCTTGCCGATCTGGAGGGCGTCAAGTTTGCCTCGCGTCGGCGCTGCGAGTGGGGGACGTGGTCCTTGGTGGCGGCAAGCCGGGACGCGGCCGAGGGCCTGCTGGCAGACAATCCCGATATTGGTCATGTGGCTCTGATCTCTGGCGCCTGCCTGCCGATCAAGCCAATGGGCGAGTTCAAGGACTATCTGGCCGCGCATCCGACAACCGATTTCATTGAAAGCGTGACCATCGGCGAGGTGCCCTGGACCAAGGGCGGACTGAGCGATGAACGTTTCACGCTGACTTTTCCCTTCCCGTGGAAACGCCAGAAGCGGTTGTTCGACGCATGGGTCGAGGTCCAGCGGTTGGTTGGGCGAAAGCGGCCCATTCCATTGGGGATCAAGCCGCACATGGGATCGCAATGGTGGTGTCTGACGAGGGCGACGATCGAACGTATTCTGAACGACCCTGACCGGGCCATGATTGATGGGTATTTCAAGCGAGTCTGGATCCCGGACGAGAGCTATTTCCAGTCGCTGGTCCGCCATTACGGCACCAATGTCGAAAGCCGGTCGCTGACCTTGTCCAAGTTCGATTTCCAAGGCAAGCCTCATGTCTTCTACGACGACCATCTGCAGTTATTGCGTCAAAGCCCTGCGTTTTTCGCCCGCAAGGCCTGGCCGGGGGCGAACCGCCTGTACCGGGCATTTCTTGATATTCGGCGTCCCCAGGGGGCGGGGCGCGGGTCAACCGCTCATGTGGATCGCACCTTTGCCCAGGCCGTGACGCGGCGGACACGCGGGCGGGCCGGGCTGGTTATGGCAAGCCGAATGCCTCTCGAAGAATTCGACACCGGTATGACCGCAGCGCCCTACGCGGTTTTCCACGGGCTGAGCGACATCTTCGATGATTTTTCCGATTGGGTGAACCGGACCACGGGCAGTCGTGTCCACGGACATCTGTTCGATATCGAGCGCGTGCGATTTCATGGTGAGCAAACCGGCTATGCTGGCGCCATGAGCGACAGTGCCGCGTTGCGGGATTATGATCCGGGCATGTTTCTGCGAAATCTGATCTGGAACACGCGAGGCGAGCACCAGTCGTTCCATTTTTCACCTCGGGACTCTCAGGGAGTCTGCGATTTCCTCGCCCGGGACCGGAATGCGACGATCTATGTCGTCAGCGGCGCATGGGCTCTTCCTTTGCTGCGATCTGGCCGCCCGATTTCGGAAGTGCGCACGCGTGCGGCCGCCTTACAGAAGCGAGAAGCGGCGTTTCTCGGGAAGCTGGGAGAGCGCCGCGCACGCGCGCGAACGCGGGTCTGGTCCTTGGCAGAATTCCTGGAACGCCCCATCGATCCGCTTCAGGAAATCGCGGACGGGCTGTCCGGAGCAGACATGCACCTTTTGGAGGAGTTGCCGCCTCTCAGGCCCGTGGAAGGGTTGGCAGAGTTCCTGCAGGCTTTGAGAAATGCGGGAATGAACCCTCACCTTGCCGGTGAAATCGGGTATGAAGAAACAGGCCCGGCGGTAGATGGTTGGCCAGCCGAGTTGGAGCGGAAATGACAGGGCAGTTTGAATACTTCGTGGTCCTGGCAGGCATGAGGACAGGCTCAAATCTGTTAGAGGAACAATTGGCCGCCATGCCTGGCGTGGTGTCGCATGGCGAGTTGTTCAACCCCCATTTCTTTGGCCAGCCCGACGTCACATCGCGGTGGGGGCTCTCGATGGCTGCGCGCGACAGCGACCCGGTTCGGGTGATCGGAGCGATGCGCGAGGCGTCGGGCGGGTTGCCGGGGTTTCGCCTGTTCTATGACCATGATGCGCGCGCCATCGACTATGTGCTTGCGGACCACAAGGCGGCGAAGATCATTCTGACGCGCCGACCGATCGACAGCTATGTCTCGCTGAAAATTGCGCGCAAGACGAACCAATGGTGGCTGGGGGATATGACATCGGCGCGGGTCGCAAAAGTGCCCTTCGATGCGGAGGAATATACCGATTTCCTAAATGAGTTATCCGAGTTTCAAACGCACATTGGTCGGGCGTTACAGACGTCAGGCCAGACCGCGTTCTATATTTCCTATGACGACCTGTCGGACGACGATGTTCTGGCCGGCCTTGGTACATTCATCGGGTCGGACGGGCCTCCGGACCAAAGTAAAGTCCGCGCAAAGGTGCAGAACCCAACACCCGTCTCTGCTCGGCTGACCAATCCGAGAGTGGCTGAGGAGGCGTTGCAGTCGCTTTCGCGGCCCGATCTTGGGCGGTTGCCTAGCTATGAGCCGGACCGGGGGCCCGGGCTAAAGTTCTTTCACGTCTGCAAGACCGCGCCCCTGCTCTACATGCCGATCCGGGGAGCAGGATACGATCCGGTGCCCGATTGGTTGAAAAGCGTCGACCCGGACGGAGCGACCGAAAACGGTATGACGCAAAAGGATTTGCGCCGTTGGAAACGGCAGCACGCGGGACACAGGTCGTTCACGGTTCTGCGCCATCCGTTGCCGCGGGTCTATGACGCCTTCTGTCGGTTCGTCCTTCCGACTGACGTGGACGCCTATGCAGATGTGCGTCATGCTTTGGTCGAGCACTATGGCGTGCCGTTGCCCGAAAGCTGGCCCGTCGAAAACTGGGATCTCGAGCGTCACCGCGCGGCCTTTCAGGCTTTCCTGACATTCCTGGCGGGCAACCTTGGCGGCCAGACGTCGGTACGGGTGGACAACACCTGGGCGACGCAGGCGACGCTTTTGACGGCCATTGGACAATTTGTGATTCCGGATCGCATTGTGCGCGCCGAGAGCATTGGTCAGGAATTGGGAGAGTTGTGCCGGGACATCGGGATTAGCGGGCCGGTCCTGGAGGACGGTTTCGGGGTTTCGGCACCTTTTGCGTTGTCCGAAGTTGTTACCAAAGAAATAAATGCGGCTTGCGCGACCGCCTATCGACGTGACTTTGTCATGTTCGGATTCGATTCCTGGTCGCCGGGAGATCAGGCGGCCTGAACGCTTTGCTCGGCTGTCAACAGAGTGTGCAGCGTGGCAGCATCGCCGTTCGCGCGCAGTTTTGCACAAAGGTTCGCGTTGCGCATTGTCCTGGATACAACGGCAAGAGCCTTTAGGTGTTCGACCCCGGCATCCTGCGGCGCAAGCAGGGCAAAAACCAGGTCGACCGGCTGGCGGTCGACCGAGTCGAAATCAAGGGATTTCTCGATGCGGATAAAAACGCCGTGAACATTGCTTAGACCTGCGAGGCGGGCATGCGGGAGGGCGATGCCATGTCCGACGCCCGTTGGTCCAAGGCTTTCGCGTTCTTGAAGAGCGGCTGCGACTTCGGCCGGATCAAGGCCATAGGCACTGGCGGCAACGTCGCCAAGCTCCTGGAAAAGGCGCTTTTTGCTGGTGATCGCGGCCACCGATTTAACGGCTTCCGTTCGCAGAATCTTTGCTACGTCCATACCTTGCCGTGTCCCGCCAATCGTCTCCAGCCTTGAAAATGATCCGGTCCCTAGTTCGGATCAATCCAGCCGATGTTCCCGTCATCCCGGCGATAAACCACGTTAACGCCCGAGTCCTGCTTTTCGTTGTGGAAGACCAGAAGCGGCGCACCCGACAATTCCATCTGCATGACCGCTTCGCCTACGGACAACGAAGGTATCTTCGTTTCCATCTCGGCTATGATCATGGGCTGGAGAGTTTCAGGTTCCGATTCGTCCGGTCCATCCGACGAGGCGAGGATATAGGAGGATGCATCTGAAAGTTCAACAGGGCGTTCACGGTGATGATCCTTCAGCCGTCGTTTGTAGCGCCGAAGCTGCTTTTCGATCTTTTCGCATCCCTTGTCGAACGAGGCATAGATCTCGTGGTCATGTCCCTTGGCAGCAACAGACATTCCGGTCGACAGGTGGATTGTGGTTTCGCAGACGTACTCATGTCCGCTTTTCGAAAATACAACGTTGGCGTCGGTGGGCCTCCCTGAAAACTTACCAATCACCTCATCAACACAGGTTTTGACATGGGTCTGAAGCGCTTCGCCGATGTCGATCTGTTTGCCGGTGATCTGGTATTGCATGGACGTCTCCTTACTGGTCGCCATCCGCACTTACACGGACTGATGCAGAGAATAATTTAAGATGTATGAACAGGATGGCAGACTTGGGGAAGCTGCTTGGAAGGTGACACGGTCTGATGCGAAGACGGTGCTGTTCATTGGTCCCATTTGGCGTCAAAGGCGGGGATGCTGTCAACACATCCGTGCATGATTCAGGAAATCCGGAAACTTTGTCCCAGGTAGACCCGCCGGACTTTTTCGTCGCTGACAACCTCGTCTGCCGTGCCGCTCATCAGGACACCTCCATCGTGGAGGATGTAGGCACGATCGACAATCTCAAGTGTTTCCCGAACGTTATGGTCGGTGATCAGAACGCCGATGCCGCGGTCTTTGAGATCGATGACCAGGTCGCGGATATCGCCGACAGCAATCGGGTCGATGCCGGGGAAAGGTTCGTCCAAAAGCAGGTACTTGGGATTGGCCGCGAGGCTTCGCGCGATTTCGCAGCGACGCCGCTCACCACCGGACAGGGCGACTGAGGGTGTGCGTCGCAGATGCGAAATCGAAAATTCGTTCAGAAGCTCTTCAAGACGTTCGCGTCGCTTTGTTCTGTCTTTTTCAACAATCTCAAGGATAGCAAGGATATTGTCCTCGACATTGAGACCCTGAAAAATTGACCGTTCTTGCGGGAGATAGCCGATTCCCAGCTTGGCGCGGCGATACATCGGATAGTTCGTGACGTCGCGTCCGTCGATAAGCACCTGGCCACCATCGGGCATGACGAGCCCTGCAATTGAATAAAAGCATGTGGTTTTTCCCGATCCGTTCGGGCCGAGCAGGGCCACCACCTCGCCGCGATGAAGATCGAGGCTGACGTCGCGGATGACGACGCGCTTGCGGTACGACTTGCGCAGGTTGCGCACTTTGAGACCTTGGTCGCCCTCGGAAACGGTAAGTTCGGGTGTGGCCATCAGTTGGCGTCTCCGGGATTGAAAACCGTTCGCACACTTCCTTCCATGCGGCCGGAGCCGGCGTTCAGGTCGAGGGTGAGCCGGTCGCCTGCGATTGCACTTGCACCTTGTGTCAAGAGTACGTCACCGCGCAGTTCGACGATGGAGTCAGCCACGGAATAATCTGCCTCGCCGGCCTCGACGGCGTCTGTCGCCGTGACAAACGTCACGCCACCGGATGCTAGAAGGCGCGAGACTCCGTTCGGGGCGCCGTTGCCCTGGCTGTATTCGACCGTCACAACGCCGGCCGACAGGCGGACTTCACCCTGGACAACCAAGACATTGCCGTTGAACACGGCTTGGCCGGTTGACTGGTCGATGCTTAACTCGTCGGCCGTTACTTCGACGGGTTGGCTGCGATCGAAGGTCTGCACTCCCAAAGCGATATTGGCCCCTTGGGCATGAACAAGAGGTGCGCCCAGAAAGAGGGCCAGCGAAAGAAAAACCGAACGTATTGTCACGGAACGCATCCTTTACGAGCCAGGCCTGAATATCAACCGGACACCGTCGCTGAACACAAGACGATATGCGTCGGTGTCGTCGTTTGCCGGTGCAAGCACCATGTGTCCGGCATGGATTTCTCCGGCGGGACCAGTGGCCGTGATCTGGCCATTTGCAACCACTGAACCATCCGCAATTGAAGCGGTGATTTCGTCGGTCGTGACCGTGTAGCCCGTCGAACTTTCCAAAAGGGCACCGCCGGCCAGGGTCGCGGTCTGGTCGGAACCGTCGACCATCCCCACGGGGCTGCTCACATTGATATGACCGCCCGACGGCAGGTCTAGCGCGGCATTGAGATCATATCCCGTCAGTTGCTGGCGCGCTTCACCGTCCGGGCGGATATATTGAGCGGTCAGCGAGATGGCCACGCCGGAGTCGGTGACGCCGCCGAAAGAAGGTCGGGAAACACCCTGCTCGCGCAGGATACGGTCGACATCCACCTTTGCGTAAGGAATGGCCGCCTCGGGATCGAGGGTTTCGGCAACGAAGAACAACGTCGACAGGATCGCCAGCGCCAAGAGCGGCAAGGCGATCTTGAGCCAGAGAACCAGGCGGGAATATCTGTCGGCGGTGGCCATTCCCGACATATAGGCGTTTTCCGTCAGTGAGCGAAGATGTCAGTCTCGGGCCAACCGGCAAGATCCAGCCGGGCGCGCGTTGGCAAAAAGTCGAAGGCTGCCTGGGCGAGATCGGTGCGACCTTCGCGTTCCAGCCGCTCGTCCAGCTTTTCCTTCATGCGGTGCAGGTAGAGCACGTCGGAGGCCGCATAGGCGAGTTGTGCCTCGGTGAGTTCGGATGCGCCCCAGTCGCTCATTTGCTGGAGCTTGGAAATGTCGACTTTCAGAAGTTCGTCGAGCAGGTTCTTGAGCCCGTGGCGGTCGGTATAGGTGCGTACCAACTTCGAGGCGATCTTGGTGCAATAGACCGGGGCCGCAAGCGCGCCAAAAGCATGGTACATGACGGCAATGTCAAAGCGGCCGAAGTGGAAAAGCTTGAGAACGTTCGGGTCTTTCAAAAGGCGTTCGAGGTTCGGAGCCGAGGCCTGGCCCTTGGCGATCTGGACCAGGTGGGCGTTTCCGTCACCGGACGAGATCTGAACCAGGCAGAGCCGGTCGCGGTGCGGATTGAGACCCATGGTTTCGCAGTCGATGGCGACCGAATTCCCGAGGTCGAGGTCGTCGGGAAGGTCGTTTTGGTAGAGATAATTGGCCAAGGGCGTTCTCCTGAAGTCAGGCGGGTACATGCACCAGGCGGGCGTGTCGTTTCAAGGGGCTTGCGTCAGCCTCAGGCGAGGCTGGGCAACCAGAGCACGATCCAGGGGAACATGACCAGCAGCGCGATTGTGATGGCGTCAGCGACAAAGAAAGGGGCGACGCCTTTGAAGACATCCTGGACCGAAAGGTCCTCGCGCACACCAGCCACTACAAAACAGTTCAGGCCGATGGGTGGCGTGATCAGACAGAACTCGGCCATTTTCACCACCAGGATGCCAAACCATATGGCGCACATCGTTCCGGACATGCCGAAGGTTGAATCCGCTGCCGAAACCGTTTCGCCGCCATTCAGCGCCATGACCGCCGGGTAGACGACGGGCAGAGTCAACAGCAGCATACCGATGGCGTCCATGAACATGCCGAGGACCGCATAGGCCAAAAGGATGCACACAAGGATCAGCATGGGTGAGACGGTCAGCGATGTGATCCAGTCCGAGAAAGCCCCCGGCAGGTCAGCAAACCCGAGAAACCGGACGTAGATCAGGACGCCCCAGATGATCGTGAAGATCATGATGGTCAGTTTGGCGGTCTCGAGGAGGGCATCGCCAAGTTCACGCAGGCGCATTCCGCGGAACAGGGCCATCATGAAGACGATGAATGCGCCAACGGCGCCGCCTTCGGTCGGTGTTCCCCAGGCGTCTCCAAAGGGATTGTAAACAAAGAAGATGATAATCACGACGACGGCAAGGATCGGAAGGGCCGGTGGCAGGGAGGCAAAGCGCTCGCGCCAGGTAAAGCCCTTCACCGGCGGACCGACGGATTTGAAAATGACCGCGATGCCCACGATCAGGAGGCCATAGATGACGGCAGAGAATGCTCCGGGAATGAACCCCGCAAGAAGCAGTTTGCCCACGTCCTGTTCGACGATGATTGCATAGATGACCAGGATGGCCGAAGGCGGGATGAGCGAGGCAAGCGTGCCGCCTGCGGCGACAACGCCTGCGGCGAATTTCTTGTTGTAGCCGACTTTGAGCATCTCGGGGATGGCAATGCGGGCAAAGACGGCGGCGGTGGCGACCGAAGCCCCGGACACGGCGGCAAAGCCCGCCGTGGCGAAAACCGTCGAGACCGCCAGGCCGCCGGGCACCCAGGCCACCCAGCGTTTCGCGGCCTCGAACAGGGCGGTAGTCAGACGGGCGTAATAAGCAAGATAACCGATGAGGATAAAGGTCGGGATCAGGCTGAGAGCATGCGCCGACACCTTGGAGTGGGGAACCTGTCCCGCCGTTTTCACAGCGATGGTCAGGGCCTTTCCAAAGCGTTCAGGATCATAGCCGAACCGCGCCCAGAAGATCCAGATCAGGCCGATGAACCCGGCCATTGCCGCGGCGAAGGCAACGCGCATCCCAAGGAAGACAAGGGCCAGCATTCCGCCGGTGACCCAGAGGCCGATCTCAATATTGTCCATCAGTCAGTCCCGCCCAGATGTTCAGCTTCGGCCATGGCTTGCTCGGCCGGCGAGCGGACCAGGGGGACAGCCACAGGGTGTTCGAGGCCAAGTATAAGGGCGCGCCCATAGCCAATGATCTGGATTACGAGGCGCATGGCCAGGACAGCGAACGCGATTGGTACAATGATTTTGGACGGCCAGACGGGGGCATTCACGTCAATGGTGCTGTCCTTGGACCAGTAGGGCGCGTCGAAGGAAAACGACCGTCCGAAATGGGACCATGCTCCCCATATCAGTGCGATGATCAGGATCAACATAAGGGAAACCATGAGCAGTTCGACCAGCCACAAGGCGCGCCCGCGCAGTTGGCCGATCAGCATGTCCATGCGGATGTGGGTGCCGTCGCGTTGGACATAGGAGATACCGAAGATCGCAATGACCGGCATCAGAAGCTGGATGTAGTCGACATATCCCAGGAGGGGGGCCCCGAAGAATTTTCGTCCGGTGACCGACCAGACGGCGAGAAACATCAAGGAGAAGGCGGCCAGGCCGCTGGCCAGGGCCATCAGTTGTTCGATGGGTCTTAGCAGCCGATCGGCGCGGCTGAGCCAGCTGGAATCTTCCAGCACTGCTGATGCAGTTGCCATATGTCCCCTCTTTCAGTAGCTGCCCGGTTGATGTCATGTGCCTGTGTCCGGCGCTGAATCGAAAACGCCGGCGGGTGGCACGGAGCGGGAACCGGTGGGCCGAGGCTTCCCCCGGCCCGTTGTGCATCAGTTGCCTGTCTTGGCCTTAGCGAGTTCGGAGTTGACGAGATCATAGAGCTCCTGACCGGGAAGACCGGCGGCCGTGGCTTCTTTGATCCATGCCTGATGGATCGGTCCGGCCTTGGCTTTGAAGGCATCGATCTCGGACTGAGAAATCTCGACCTTCTGGACGCCTTTTTCGGCAAGCACGCTATCCCAGCGTTCCAGGAGCGCAGCGTAGTTGGTCAGATAATAGTCAATCGACTCGCCGATCGACTCATCGAAGGCAGCACGATGTTCGTCGCTGAGGTCGTTGTATGCGTCGATGTTGACGACGACCGGACAGTTGACGGTGCCGGGGTTCAGGTTGGCTGTCCACCAGTCGGCCTGGTTGATCGTGCCGAACGACAGGTGCGCGTGCTGAGCAAACGCCACCGTGTCGACCACGCCGGATTCCATGGCCTGGTAGGCTTCGGTCGCTGTCACGCTGGTCGGAACGCCGCCGACAGCCTTGAAGGCTTCGCCAAGACCACCGGTTGCACGCACGCGCATCCCGTTGAACTCGGACAGCTCATCGCGGGGTTCGCCGGTGCCGACCAGGTTGTACTGGGGCATGGGCGAGGTCATGACGATGCGCGCGTTCCACTGCTCCATCTCTTTCTGAACTGCCGGGTGAGCATAAACGGCGTGGCTGACGGCCACTTCCTGATCAAGGTTTTCGACACCGAGGAAAGGCAGCTCGAGTACGGTGATCGCGCGGTTTTTGTCGCGGTGGTAACCGGCACAGAACTGGGCCATTTCGAAGGCGCCGATCGAGATGCCATCGAGGTTCTCGGTATTCTTGGACAGACCGCCATATGAGACGTTCATGGTAAATTCGCCGCCGGTCTTTTCGGACACCAGTTCGGCCAGTTTCTCGATGTGTTCGGTAAAGGCGCGGCGCTTGCCCCAGACCGAGACATTCCATTCCACGGCAGCGGCTTCGGTCGCAAAAGCAGCCGCAAGCGCGACCAGCGCCGTGCGGGTTACAAGAGTACGCATTAATTCCTCCCTGCGTTTATGTTTATTGCCTCTAGTCTTAGCCGGGATAGTCCATTGCGTGAACCCGTGAGTTTCCATTCCGCAGTGAGCCTGCTCGTCAACTGGCCTTGATGGCCTTCACCGCTTCGAATTGGGTAAGGAAGACGCGCCCCGAGAGATCGGCAAGGAAATGGGCGCATTTAAGGCGATCCATGACCGGTCCTTTAACCTCGGAAAGGTGAAGTGTGACGCCCATTTCCTGAAGTCGGAGGTTCAGCTCTTCCAGCGATTCAAGCGCGCTGAGATCGATTTCGTTCACCGCCGTGCATTGCAGGATGACATGCTTGATATCCTTGTCTTCGGCGACCCTATTGTGGATGAAATCCTCGAGGAACCGGGCATTGGCGAAATAGAGGCTTTCATCAACTCGTAGAGTCAGGATCCGCGGATCGGTTTCGACATCGTGCCGAAGAATATTGCGAAAATGCTCGGTGCCCGGCACCCGACCGACTTCGGCGATGTGAGGGCGGGACGTTTTGTAGAGGTGCAGCAGGATCGACAGGCCGACTCCTGCAGACACACCGATTTCGACGCCGAGGGTCAGTGTCAGGACGATGGTGGCGAGTACGGCGGCAAAGTCGGATTTGGAGTAGGTCCATGCCCGACGCAGGATCGAGAAGTCGACGAGGCTGAGGACAGCGACGATGATCGTGGCGGCGAGCGTCGCCTTGGGCAGAAAATAGACAAGCGGCGTCAGCGCGACAGCGGCAATGGCGAGGCCAACTGCGGTGAACGCACCGGCGGCGGGCGTTTCGGCACCGGCGTCGAAATTGACGACCGAGCGCGCGAAACCGCCGGTAACCGGGTAGCCGCCGGTGAAAGCCGCGCCCAGGTTCGCTGCGCCAAGGCCAATAAGCTCCTGGTCCGGGTCGATGCGTTGGCGTTTTTTGGCGGCGAGTGTCTGAGCGACCGAAATGGATTCCACAAATCCGATTATGGTGATCAGAAACGCGGGGAGAGCAAGCTGGCCGATCAGGTCGGCCGACAGGGGAGGCATGGTCAGTGGCGGCAGACTTTGCGGGACTTCGCCGACAATTTTGACGCCGCGGTCCGACAGATTCAGCGCCCAGACGGCGAGGGTGGTCACCACGACGGCAGCGACGGGTCCGGCCTTGGTGGCAAAATCGGCGAGGGTCGAGCGGAGACCCATTTTCAAAAGCGCAGGCTTCAGGCCTTTGCGGACCCAGAACAGGAAAGCCGTCGCAAGAACACCGACGATCAGGGTGATGATGTTGGTTTCCGGCAGATGCTCAACCAGGGACGAGAGAACCTGGGGCAAGGTATGGCCGTGCGCCTCGACCCCGAGGATATGTTTCAGCTGGCTGGTCGCAATCAGAATGCCTGAAGCCGTGATAAAGCCCGCGATCACGGGATGGGACAGGAAGTTGGCGACGAAGCCGAGGCGAAACAGACCCATGGCCAGCAACATGGCGCCGGACAGGAAGGCGAGCGTAAGAGCTGCCGCTGCATAGCCGACGGTGCCCTGCTCGGCGATATTGCCGATGGCGGCGGCGGTCATCAGCGAGACGACGGCCACCGGACCCACAGCCAGCGCGCGGCTGGTTCCGAAAATGGCGTACAGGATGATTGGCACGATCGAGGCATACAGGCCCGCTTCTGGCGGCAGACCGGCCAGGAGTGCATAGGCCAGCGATTGCGGAATCAGCATGATCGTAACGATCACGGCCGCGACGAGGTCATTGGTCAGCGTGTCGCGCGTGTAGTCACGACCCCAATCCATGACCGGTACATATTTCTTCAACAGCGTATTCATTGACCTGCCTCACGTGCGTCCCGGGCCCTGTGGGACCCGGGCAGTTTCCTAGTCGACCGCCGTCTTTACGGGCGTCGGTTTCGCCATCCATTCACGCCCTTTCAGCATGGCTTTCCAATAGACGGGCGGCAGGATCTTCTCCTTCAGGAGCCAGGCCAGGCGGGACGGTTTTGTGCCGTCGATGAGAGCTTTTGGAAAGCTTGGAAGCATGGTGCCGCCATAGCCGAATTCAGCCAGGACGATCTTGCCGCGTTCAACCGTCAGCGGGCAGGAGCCATAGCCGTTGTATTGGGCCACCGGCGCCTTGCCGTCGATGTCGGCAGCTATGTTCTCGGCCACGATTGGGGCCTGGATACGAGCAGCTGCGGCAGTCTTGGCGTTCGGAGCGTTCATCACATCGCCAAGTGACCAGATGTTGTCGAAAGTCTTGTGACGCAGCGTGGCCTGATCGACATCGACCCAACCGGCAGCGTCTGCCAGGGGCGATACGCGGATGAAGTCGGGTGCGGTCTGCGGCGGACAGACGTGCATCATGTCGAATTCCATTTCGATCCGTTCGACGGGTGTGTCGGGTTTGGCGACGTCGAACCACGCTTTCTTGGCGGGGCCATCTACGGCGACAAGGTTGTGGAAGAAGTTCAGCGTCGCGCCGTATTTCTTGATGTATTCTTCAAGCGCGGGGACATAGTCCTTGACGCCGAATAGAACGCCGCCAGCGTTGTTGAACTGGATGTCGATGTTCTTGAGCGTCCCGCGCCTGAACCAGTAGTCGCCAGACAGGTACAGCGCCTTTTGGGGTGCGCCGGCACATTTGATCGGCATTGGCGGCTGTGTGAAGATTGCGCGGCCCCGAGTGAGGCCCTGGACCAGTTCCCAGGTATAGGGTGCCAGGTCGTAACGATAGTTCGAGGTGACGCCGTTCTTGCCAAGTGTGTCGACAAGGCCTTCGACCTTGTGCCAATCGAGCTTGAGGCCGGGGCAGACGACAAGGCGTTTGTATTTCACTACTCGGCAGCCATCGAGGATGATGGCGTTGTCCTTGGGTTCGAATGCCGCGACGGCGGATTTGATCCAGGTGACGCCTTTCGGGATCAGCGAACCCATGGTGCGGGCTGTGTCCTTGGCATCGAAGATACCGCCGCCGACCATGGTCCAGCCGGGTTGGTAATAGTGAATGTCGGCCGGATCGATGATGGCGATGTCGAGGTCGGGTTTGCGCCCGTGGAGGCTGGAAGCCGCCGCGATGCCGGCTGCTCCGCCGCCGACGATGGCGACGTCATAGCTGGCGTCTGCGCGGTCAGTCGGTGTCTTGCCGCCGTTTGCGATGCGACGGACGACGCCGCCCATGTCGTAGCCCGCGGATTTGGTGGTGGCGAGGATGTCGGCCACCGAGAGCGTGTCGGCCTGCGACAGTGACCAAAGCGTTGCCGAGCGTGTGCCGGTGCGGCAATAGGCCAGCACTGGTCCGGGAAGTTCGGTCAGGGCTGCGCCGAACTGAGCGGCGTCTTCGTCCGAGACCTTGCCCGAAATGATGGGAAGGTATCGTGTCTCAAGACCCAGTTTCTGTGCCGTCTCGCTGATTTCGTCGAAAGTCGGCTGGTCGGCGCCTTCCCCGTCAGGGCGGTTGCACATGATGGCGCGGAAGCCGGCGTCCTTGATGGCCTGAAGATCGTCGATCGAGATTTGGGGGCTGACGGAAAGTTTTGCGGAAATGGGACGAATTTCGAAATCGCTCATGTGAGGGCGCCTTTCTTGAAAAGGTGGTCCGGCCCCGAACAGGCCGGATGGGATCAGTTACAGTCCACCAAGCGGGACCTTGAGCATGGGCTTGCCATCGGCGTCGGTCGGAACCTCTCCCGCCCGCATGTTCACCTGCAACGACGGCAGGATCAGCTTTGGCATGTCGAGCGTTGCGTCACGTTCGGTACGCATCTTGACGAAATCCTCTTTGGACTTGCCTTCGCCGACGTGGATATTGTGCTTTCTTTCGTCGCCAACAGTCGTCTCCCACTGGATATCACGGCCATTGGGGCCGTAGTCGTGGCACATGAACAGGCGCATCTCGTCGGGGAGCGATAGGACCTTCATGATCGAGTCGAACAGTGTACCGGCATCGCCGCCCGGGAAGTCTGCGCGGGCCGAACCGCCATCGGGCATGAACAGCGTGTCACCTACGAAGGCGGCGTCGCCCATCACGTGGGTCATGCAGGCGGGTGTGTGGCCCGGCGTGTACATCGCGACGGCCTGCATGTTGCCGATGTTGTAGGTGTCGCCGTCTTCGAACAATTTGTCGAACTGGCTGCCGTCGCGCTGGAACTCCGTACCTTCATTGAAAATTTTCCCGAAGGTGTCCTGGACCACCAGGATCTTGGAGCCGATGCCAATCTTGCCACCCAGTTTTCCCTGGATATAGGGCGCGGCGGAGAGATGGTCGGCGTGGACGTGCGTCTCGATGATCCAGTCCAGTGTGAGGCCGCGGTTTTCGATCTCGGAGATCAAGGCATCCGCATGATCGTAGGTAATTCGCCCGGCGGCATAGTCGATGTCCATCACGCTGTCGACGATGGCGCAATGGGTGCTGGTTGGGTCCTTGACGATATAGCTGATGGTGTTCGTCGCAGGGTCGAAATGCGCCGACACGTCGGGCTTTACTGTCATATCCACAGGATAGGTCATCTTATCCTCCGTTTTTTGGAGGCGCTACGCGTTGAGCGCGGCGCTTTTGCAGAGATTTGGCAGTCAGGATTCCAGCCAGCATCGCGACCACGAACAGGACGACCTCCCAACGGCCCGTGCCGAGTGCGGGAAGGGCCCCGCCGGGACAAAAGCCGGCGATCCCCCATCCGATTCCAAAGACGGCCGAACCGACGATCAGCTGGGAATCGAGATCACGGCGGGTCGGAAGCTGGAACTTTTCCTCGAGGAGCGGAACCGGGCGTTTCAGAACAAACCGATACCCGATCACAGTGGTGATCAGGGCGCCGCCCATGACGAAGGCAAGGCTGGGATCCCAGGTGCCGGCGAGATCAAAGAAGTTCAGGACCTTGGCCGGGTTGGCCATGCCGGAGATCGAGATGCCGATGCCGAAGACGAGGCCGATCAGATAGCTGGCGATTACGCGCATGGTTCAGGCTCCCAGGACGTGGCGGATCACGAAAACCGTGAGGACGTTCGTCGCCATGAAGATCAGGGTGGCGACAATGGAACGCGGCGAGAGCCGGGCCATGCCGCAGATGCCGTGGCCGCTGGTGCAGCCCGAACCGTAGGTGACACCGATGCCCACGATGAAGCCACCCGCGAGGATCATCGGCGTCGAGATCGGCACGCTGACGTCTATCATTGCCCCGGTGAGCGCGTAGACTGCCAAAGGACCGCTTGCCATGCCAAGGATGACTGCTGCCCGCCAGGACCAGTCGGCCATGTCGGTTGGGCTGAGTACGCCCGTAAGGATGCCGGTTGCGCCCATGATGCGGCCCATGATGCCCATCAAAAGGACGGCTGCCAGTCCGATCAGGACGCCGCCTCCCAATGATTGCAGCGGGGTGAATGCGGTTTCCAACTCTTCGACTCCATGACTTTGTCTATAAGGATATAGAATTTTGCATGGATTGTTTCCGTGACTTAGTCACGAAGAGAAAAGTATTTTAAGTCAGCGGATTAGGAATTTTCGACCAGCTTGCGGAGCTGATCGCGCTGGAGAATCGTTATCGTTCCGCGCGATTGCGCGATCCAACTGCGGCGCTGGAACTCCTGCAGTTGGCGCGAGACGACTTCGCGCGCTGTGCCGAGTTCGACGGAAAGTTTCTGGTGAGTGGTCGCAATTGTGTCCTTGCCGCCGGATATTTCGATCAGTTTTTGAGCCAGACGGACGTCCATCCGTTGAAAGGCGACCTCGTCGATGACCAGGAAAAGGTCGGTTATGCGTTTGGAAAAGGCGGCGAATACGAAATTCCGGAACGGCTTGGACTGAGCGACGAGGTCGTCAAACAGCTGACGCGGCACGGCGGCGGCTTTGACCGGGGTTTCGGCATAACCTTCGGCCGAATAGTCGTCATAGGCCAGGAGGCAGGCCGTCGTCAGAACGCAGCTCTCTCCGGCGTTGATGCGATACAGAACGATTTCGCGGCCTGATTCCGAGACTTGCTGGACGCGCACCGTCCCTTCCAGGAGGAACAGCATGTTTTCAGGCGATTTTCCGGGACCGAAGACAATCGTGTCGGCTGGCATTTCTATGATTGTCGATCGGTTCAGCAAAAGTTGTTTTATCGGGGATTCCAGCTGGGATAGCCCCGGAAAGCGTTCTATCCATGCCGACTGATGTGAGGTTATGCCCATGGTATGTCCTTCTGACCCCGCGACATGTTACTGCAGTGCACCGCCACACCCGCGTTTTCAAGTGCGACAACCGACCGTCGCGGCATTCTGGCATCAATTTCCGCGGCAAAAATGAGATTGTTTCCAGTTACCGACATAATGCCGCCCAAATCTGTTTATAGGGCCATATCCGGTGCCAAACCGAGGCGAAGATGAAACTCATTATCCAAATTCCCTGTCACAACGAAGAAGAGACACTGCCCGAGACGCTTGCCGACCTGCCGCGCCAAGTGGATGGTTTCGATACGGTTGAGTGGTTGATCATCGACGATGGGTCGACAGACAAGACCGTCGAGGTGGCAAAGGCGCATGGGGTCCACCACGTTGTCCAGTTGCCGCACAACCAGGGCCTTGCCGCGGCCTTCATGGCCGGGCTGGAGGCCTGTGTTGCGGCTGGGGCAGATGTCATCGTGAACACGGATGGCGACAATCAGTATCGGGGCGATTACATTCCGGCTCTGACGGTTCCGATCTTGGAAAAGAAAGCCCAGATCGTCATTGGCGCGCGCCCGATCACGTCGATCGAACATTTCTCTTTCATCAAACGGTGCCTGCAACGGCTGGGGAGTTGGGTCGTGCGCAAGGCCAGCGGGACCGATATTGCCGATGCGCCGAGCGGTTTCCGCGCGATCCACCGGAACGCGGCGGTGCAGCTGTATGTCTTTAACCGATACACCTACACGTTGGAGACGATTATCCAGGCGGGCCGATTGGGCATTCCGATCACGTCGGTCCCGGTAGAAGTCAATCCGCCGACGCGTGAGTCCCGTCTGATAAAGTCGATGTGGCGCTATATTACGCGGTCGGCGTCGACGATCCTGAGAATCGCGATCTTGTACAGTCCGCTGCGAATCTTCTCGATCCTTGCGTTCTGCGTGGCGCTGCCGGGCGTCCTTGCCTTTGTTCGGTTCCTGGTCCTTTTCATGCTGGGCGAGGGGAGCGGCAACATCCAATCGCTGGTCATCGGCGCTGCACTGATTGCTGCCGGAGCGGTGATATTCGTGGGCGGCCTGATTGCCGACCTCGTTGCCGCGAACCGGGTCCTTTCCGCGGATATACGCAGCCGCCTGATCAGGATGGAATTGGACAAGGTGTCGGACGGGTCGTAGTGTTGCTCGCCAATTGCCATGTGTGTTTGGAGCAGCGACATCCTGCTTTTTGGGGAAAGTCTAGATATGCTACAGCCCTCAAGAGATTGTGGCTAACCAGGGATTTTGGATTCTTGGCGCTACAACCGGCCTTTGCAGGTTAGTGGGGGAATGTCGGTTAGCATTTTTAGGATGTCACCGATCAAGGATTTCAATCTTTTGCGAGAGATGGCGCAATGGACTTCGGGTGGAGCCATGATGATTCAGTCTTCCGCAATCGCGTCCGAAAATATTCGACAGCGAACTGCCGCCAGGCCCGCGTGAGATAGAGAGGCGCAGGCCGGACTCGCCCGAGCAAACCCATTTCAATCCCGAGCTCTGCACACACGTTTGTCCCAACAGCAGAGCAAAGCCTGATTGTCGAAGAATCCGCTCTGACCCTTGGATACATACATGGATTTGCCGGACAGTTGGTCCATGAACTGCACCGGTTCATGAGAGCCACAGGGCTGTTACTCGTGCGGTTTCTGCGCTGAATTTAACATCGTGCCGGGCTACTGCGCGAGAATCGTAGCGGTTCTGAAGCGGCCTTCGTGGACTATGCGACCGTGCGGCCGCGTTCCGAGTGATTTGGATTTGGGTGCTTCCCCGCCGTCTGAACCATTATGAAACAAAGCTGTCGGGAAAGCCTTTGACAGCATTTGGATGAGATCTTGCAAGGGATTGCATCTTAATGAAGGTCGTAGGCTCCAGCTTTCTGGAGCCTGGCAAGAACGTCGCGGTATTCTGGCACTATTCCCGCCCGCCGATGTCTATTGTTTCGATATCAGGACACAATAACGCCAGAATCTGGCTATAAGCACCTATTCGGTGCCAAACCGAGACGAGCATGAAACCCACTATCGAAACACCCTGCCGGGAGCCAATGGCGATGGCGCCTCGTGCATTGGCAAAGAGAAAAAGGCATTCGGGCGGTACGATGAGGCCTGTTGTTCTGATGCGTAGAATGGGGTTGCCCGGCCGTGTTCTCGGGACGGCACACATGCGGGGCGACCAACTAGTCGAGATAATCAAACCCCATCTGGATGATAGTCTGTCTGTCAATGTTCTGCCATTTAACGCGGATCTATTGCCCTATCTGGCGGCCAAGGCCTACTTTCGTAAGATATCCCAGCACGCCATCGTGATTTTCATCAAGTCTGCCGCACGGGGTCTGGAGCTTCGGCATATCGAGTTACTGAAACGGCGTGGAGCAATTGTCGGATTGGATAGCGTTGACAGCCCGGTATCCGACATTGATTTTGATCTGTTCGATTTTCACATCGCTGCTTCGATGGCCGGACAGGAGGCAATTCGTGGCAAGTTGCAACGAATTGGGCGGCCTGATGTGCCTGTCGAACTGCTTTATCACCACGCCGACCCGCGCTTGGGGTTTGTGGACACGCCAGGTCAGGGCACGTTCCGATGCGGCTATGTCGGCCTTCCGGACAATACAGTGATCCCTCCAGATATCGCTCATGAAATCGAAGTCGTCCCGATAAAGTACGCTGCGGACTTCAGCGCTGGTATCGAGAGAATTCGCTCGTTCACCCTCCACTACGGTGTGCGGCCTGATCTGCAGACAGGTGCTGACCTTGAGCGTTCATTCAAGCCATTCACAAAGGGCGTGACGGCCGCGAGTAGCCGGTCGAACATCCTTGTCGACAGGTTCGTGGACGATGCGGTCACCCTGCTTGGCGAAGATTACCCGTATCTCGTCCAATCAAACGATCCGGAGGCCGTCACTGAAATTTTCCGTAAGGCAAAAGAGGGGTTCGGTGGCCCCGACTGGATACAGGGGTTGGAGCGAATGCAGCTCATGCAACAGATGGTTTCGCCCGAAGCCCTGGCAAAACGTCTGCGGGATATCACGGACAAGGTTTCGGAATTGTAGGACAGGATGTCATAGGTAGGGACGGATATGGATTGGGATAACACGGGCATCGGCAAGCAGCTTTTCTGGCTTGCGATAGAAAGTGCGCCTGCGCGCACGGTCAGGCGCTTGATCGGTCGTCTGAGCGGGCGCGACATCTTTTATGGCGATTGCCGCAGCTACCAGTTCGCACATGGCAAAAAGAAAAGTAGTCGCATTGCGCTCGTCAATCATCTTGTCCGGCTCAACGGGTATTCGACCTACCTGGAGATCGGTGTGCGCGACAAAAGCGACATGTTCGAGAATGTGGAATGCGAAAAGACCGTCAGCGTAGACCCCGACCCTTCAGCAAATGCGGATTTTCCGTTGCCTTCGGACGAGTTCTTCAAAGCGAACGAACAGCAATTCGATATCGTGTTCATTGATGGGAACCATACCGGCGACCAGGTCGAAAGAGACATCTTGAATGCTCTTGCGTGCCTTGCGCCGAACGGCATCATTCTTTTGCACGACATGAACCCTCCAACGGCGTTCCATGCGCGCGAGGGGTACAAGGTCCTGGGACGCACGCCGTCGTGGAACGGGACGTCTTGGAAAGGATACGCAAGACTGCGGAAATCACGCTCTGATCTGACGATGCATGTCGTCGATACTGACTGGGGTGTCGGCGTGGTACATCCTGGGCACCAGACGACTATCGCGCACGAAGTAAATACGTACTCAGACCTCTCAAAGCGCAGGAAAGAAATTCTGAACCTGGTCACAGTCCCCGATTTTCTCAGGATGTACTCAAAACCGTTGGCGTTGGAAGACAGGGCCTGATTCCGGTGCGAACCACGATGCATTGCCTCATGCGCGGACACAAGCCTTTGCAGCCGTTCCAGGGTTGGTCAATCGTGATGAAACAGGGTTGGTAGACAGATTTGAGCGGTCGATCGAATATGTTTTCTGAGCGCGCAGGAGCATTCTCCAGGATCATGGTGTTGCGTCTATATGGCGCTGCTGCCGGATTTGCTCTCGCGATGCTCTTGGGCCATGTGCTTGGGCCGAGCGGATTTGGAGCCTACAGCTTTGCCATGGGTTGGCTGAGTATTGCGGTCCTGGCGACGACGCTTGGATTTCACCACTTTGCGATTCGCGCGATCCCTCCGCTGGTTGTGCATGAAAAGTATCGCGAAGTTGGTGGCTTCGTCTTGGCGTCGGTCGCAATAACCTCGGGAATGGCTGTGACGGTCTCGCTCGCGGGATGGTTCATTCTGACCCAAACCCAAATGTCGCTCGAGCCGGACATGGTCCGAGCGTTGAAGCTGGCGTTGCTTCTCCTTGTGCCCATGACCTGGAACCTAACGCGCACCGGGTTGCTTCAGGGGCTGGGCCATCCTGTCGCGGGGCAATTTCCTGAACGCTTGGTCCAGTCAACTCTCATCCTGTTGGCCGTCGGTGCCTATTGGTGGACGGGTGCTACCGCAAGCGTTGCTACGGTTATCTATATCACTCTGGCCGCAATGCTTGTAGCGACGGCTATCGGGCTTTTGCCGCTGGCGCGTGCGCTAAAAGCGATCTGGGTACGACCAGTCAGAATGCATCCCAGGATATGGGTCGTCGGAGCCGCCAAGTCGTCATTTCTGTTTGCTGCGGCGTCAGTCATGGGTGCGACTGATACAGTCATGCTTGGCCAGTTGTCGTCGCCATCAGAAACTGGCCTCTACGGAGTAGCTGCGCGGTTCTTCATGTTGATGTCGCTGCCCTTGAGCGCGGCGAGTATCGTCGTGTCGCAACGTGCGGCCAAGTACTATGCCGAAGGCCGGATCGACGAGCTTGAAGACGCTATTGGCCGTGCCGCGATGAAAGCCGTACTTGCGTCCCTGGTTCTTGCCGGATTGAGTACTTTGGCGGCATTCAATGCAGGCTTTTTGTTCGGGCAAGGATTTGTCGGCTCGTTTGCACCGATCCTGATACTGGTCTGGGCGCGCGCGGCCAGTTCGCTTTTGGGTCCCGCACCCGAAGTTCTGGCGAATACCGCTTTCATCGGAACGGTGTCCGTAGTTGTCGCCTTTTCCGCTGTCTTCAATCTCGGTTTGAACTGGCTGCTAATCCCGCATTTCGGAGCCATTGGAGCCGCAGTCGCAACCGCCACCAGCTTTGCACTGATGATTGCTGCGGCCTGGTGGCTCGTCCGGCGTAATCTTGGCATATCTTCGAATGCCCATTTTGGCAGGAGGACGTCATGAGTATATCGGCGCGGAGCGGCCAAAGTATCAGAGACATATCCGGCATATTGCAGTGTCCCGCAACGCGCGGACAACTGAACTGGGAAGACAATTCCGGTTGCTGGTCGGTTGCGGCATCCGGAGGCCGCAATGACTTTCCTCTCGTTGGTCGGCAGCCAGTTCTGATCGACTTTGACCGCAGCATTCTCGGACGGGATGAGTTCGCCAGTTCACAGGGCGAGAGTCTGATTGGGGCACGCGTGCAGGGCAGATCCCCGCTCAAGAAGCTCATGCTTGGGGAAAATGACGTCGCGCCTTCTGCAGCATGCACATTGCTGGAGCAGGTGAAATTACTGTCAGAGGAACCTGTCATCTTGATCGTGGGCGGTGGCACCGTAAATCTCGGCGCGGAGGAATTGTATGCCGCTGACGGAGTGCGCATCGTGTCCTTCGACATCTACGCCTCCGCAAATACAGATTTCGTGGCTGACGCGCATTCAATCCCGCTTCGCGATGGCAGTGTGCACGGGGTCTGGATCCAAGCAGTGCTTGAACATGTTCTTACGCCAAGCGACGTCGCGGACGAGATCTGGCGCGTGTTGTCGCCCCGAGGCATCGTTTATGCCGAGACTCCGTTCCTGCAGCCGGTGCACGAAGCGGCATATGACTTTACGCGTTTCACGGAAAGCGGCCATCGTTGGCTTTTCCGTCGTTTTGAATTGATCGACAGTGGCGTGGTCAAAGGACCTGGAACAGTATTGTTCCAAACCTTGCGCTATGCACTGGGGGGGGCCGTACGCAATCGGCGTCTGGGTTCCTTGCTGGCCGCCCCGTTTTTCTGGCTTCGCTTTCTCGACAGACTTGCGGACAGCCATCACGCAAGCGACTGTGCGAGTGGCGTATACTTCCTGGGCAGGCGCGCTGAACAGCCATTGTCGCCGTCAGCGATGCCGTCCTTTTTCAAAGGTGTCCGGTCGTGATGATAGAGCCGAGAAAAGGCGAGATGTGCGGCGGTCGGTATTCGAGATGAGACGTCCCGTTCTGGCCATCGTTGCAGGCACGAGTTGGTACGTTTGGAACTTCCGACGCAATGTCGTAAAGACCTTCGTCAACCAGGGTTGGGATGTGGTCGTCATCGCGCCCGCAGACGAATCGACCGCCAGCCTGGCGCGCATCGAGGGAACAACACACCACAATTGGGCCGTTTCTCTGAATGGAGCGGCCGTCACCAGCGAAGTTTCATCCCTGATCCAGGTGGGTCGTGCGATCAGGAAATATCGGCCCGATTTCGTGCTAAACAATGGCATCAAGTCAAATGTCTACAGCGGACTTGCCTGCAGAGCGCTGGGGACTCCCTATGCAAACAATGTATCCGGCCTGGGTGCTCGGATGGCTCGCAAGGGGCTTGGCGCGAAGGTTCTTGCACGGCTGTATTCTTTTACATCGTCGGGTGGACAGGCGCTGTTGATACAGAACACGGACGATCTGGATTTTCTTTATGCCAATGGACTATCGCGAAAGACGGAGATTCATCGAACCATGGGGTCGGGCGTCGATCTCGAATATTTCGCGCCCACGCCCTTACCAGATAGCAGCGACAGACATTTTGTTTTTGTAGGTCGGCTTCAACGCGACAAAGGGATTCAGGATTTCATAGCGGCGGCCTGCGTGCTGCACGAGACTGATCCAGGCACCCGATTTTCCGTCGTTGGTGACTTGCGCTTCACCAACACAGGTGGGATCGCTGAAGAAGAACTTGGCGAATGGCGGAAACTTCCTTTCGTTGAATTTGCGGGCCGCCAGAGCGACGTACGTCCTTGGCTTCATAGTGCTCATGCCTTGGTGATGCCGTCCCATGGCGGTGAAGGGATGCCAAAGGTCATTCTCGAGGCAGCTGCCTGTGGCCGCCCGGTGGTTACCAGCAATACGCCGGGCTGCCGGGATTCCATCGTTGAAGGCAAGACCGGCTGGCTGCACGAACCCGGAGATGTTCCCGGCCTTGTGGAGGCAATGCAAAAGGTGTCGGACATGTCTGCAGACGGCTTGGAGGCAATTGGACACGCGGCGCGAGGTCTGGCAGAAGCCCGCTACTCGGATACCGCCATCTCGGAACTCACGCTTGATTTGGCGCGAGCGGCCCGGAAATCAGCGGCGATTTGACGACCGCCAACTCGTTAGTGGCTTGGTTTGATCGAAGGCCGGTCGACGATCACCTCGACAAGCTTGTCCCAGCTCAGGGTTCTGCCAAGACGTGCCGCCCGTTCTCCGGCGGCACGAAGTTCATCGGGTTCAAGGTTCGCAATGACGCGCGCGAGGTCGTCTGAGTCCCCGGCCTTGAAAAGCCATCCTGTTTCTTTGTCAGTGACGATCTCTGAAAAACCCGGGAGATCCGACGCTATGACCGCACGGCCATAGTGATAGGCATTCGACACGACACCCGAACCGGTAACTGTTCGATAGGGCAGCACGACGGCATCGGCGCGTTGGAACAATTCGGCGGCTTCCTCATCGGACACGAACCGAGGGATCAGTTCGACTCTGTCCTCAAGCGCCAGCCTTCGCAACTGATCGCGAGTCTCGCCGATGTCGCCCCAGAATTCGCCTGCAATGGTCAGAAAAATGTCCTCTCGATCCACGCGAGAAAGTGCGCTCAGCAGGATGTCGAGACCTTTGTAAGACCGAACCAGCCCGAAGAAGAGCAGTTCGGTCGGCTTGCGGCGCGGCAGAGTTCCGGTTGCGGCAGGGAAGTCGTCGAAAACGGGGTGGGGAAAGACGTCGATTGGCTTGTCCGGAAAATGCAATCCAAGTTGGTTGGCCAATGCCTGGTTATGTGTCACGAACCGATCGGCCTTGTTGAGCTGCCATCCGCTCACCTTGTCTTTCCAGCCCGCGCGTTCGTGGTCAAATGCGTTATGCACGACCATGCATGTTTCAGCCTGCTTGTTCGCTGCCGCGATCCAACCGAGGGCAGGGGCAAGGAAAAAGGTCCATGCTGGAATAATTAGGGTCGTAGGGTCCCATTTGCGGATTTCGCCAGCTGTCTTCTGCCAGGTCTTCGGATTTGTGCCCGACAGAGTTTCCAGGACGTTCTGTGCCGACGCGGAAGATGTTGTGTCACGCTCTTCGGCACCCGGGTACAGCAGAGGCGGGTATTGCCTGTAGAAGCCCCATTGACGAAGTGAGATATCACTGCGCGCGGAAAGCGCCTTTCCGATCAATCCCGTGTGTCGCGCAATACCGCCACGCACTGGTGGAAACGGACCGACAAGCGCTATGCGTCTTTCACCGCTCACGAATGTCCCGGCATGTTCTTGATAATCACGTACACGCGCTTTCCCAATCTGGCGTGTTTTGGTGCCCAGGAGAGGACTCGAACCTCCACGTCCATACGGACACTAGCACCTGAAGCTAGCGCGTCTACCAATTCCGCCACCTGGGCAGGTGTCGTGAGCGCGTGAAATAAGCGCGGTGCAGGGGACTGTCAACGG
>JBNKHH010000011.1:0-100270 GCA_050290245.1 Silicimonas sp. | reverse complement strand
TGAAGAGGCTTTTGTTTCGCTGCGCCATCTACACACGCAAATCCACCGAGGACGGGCTGGAGCAGGACTTCAACTCCCTGCATGCCCAGCGTGAAGCATGTGAGGCCTATATCCGCTCGCAGGCCAGCGAAGGCTGGAAGGTCAGTACCACGCACTATGACGACGGCGGGTTCTCGGGCGGAACCATGGAACGCCCAGGCCTGCAGCGCCTTCTTGGCGATATCAGATCAGGCCGCATCGACATCGTCGTCGTCTACAAGATCGACCGGCTGACACGGTCGCTGGCAGACTTCGCCCGGATGGTCGAGGTGTTCGAAGAGCACGATGTCAGCTTTGTCTCCGTGACCCAAGCGTTCAATACCACCTCGAGCATGGGCCGCCTTACGCTAAACGTCCTGTTGTCCTTCGCCCAGTTCGAACGCGAGGTCACCGGCGAACGAATCCGGGACAAGATTGCCGCCTCCAAGAAGAAGGGCATGTGGATGGGGGGCAACGTCCCTATGGGCTATGACCGGCCGGATCCCGGAACACACAGGCTGCGCGTCAATCCTGATGAGGCTGAAACTGTTCGGTACATATACCGGACGTACCGAGACCTCGGCTCGGTCTACGAACTGGAACGTCACCTTCGTGAGAAAAGCATCTGTTCAAAACTCAGCTTCACCCGCAATGGGAAGGCGGTCGGCGGTCAGCCCTTCAGCCGGGGGGCTCTGTTCCATCTGCTGCGCAATCGTGTCTATCTCGGTGAGATCACCCATCGGGACGAAAGCTACCCCGGCCTGCATGAGGCCATCATCGACCGGCGTCAGTTTGATGCAGTTCAGGTCATGCTGGACGCCAGGGCCGCGCGTCGGCGATCGACGCGGGACACGGTTGCGTCATCGCCACTGGCCCGCCGGATTTATGATGCCGACGGACAGATCATGTCCCCCACATTCGCCTACGGGAAGGCAGGGCGGCTCTATCGCTACTATGTCTCCGCCCCACTGCAACAGGGCAAACGCCGTCGAAGCAAAGACGACACCCCCCGCCGTATCTCTGCCCCGCGGATCGAAGGCACCCTGACGAAAGTGCTCACCCGCCTGATCCCTGCGTGCGGCGACGCGCCTCTGGACCCGATCTCGCGCATCTCGGTGCGCGCCGGTCAGGTGGTTCTGCATCTGCCGGCGACCCATCTCGCTGATCTTCGCACCCGGCTCGATGCGGGCGAAACTGCGGAAATTGACCCTGCCGACCGGACACTCTGCCGTATCGTTCTACCGCTTCGCTTTGCGATCCGGGGTGGCAGGACCGAAGTCATCGGTGGCAACCCCGGTCAGGCCAGTTGCGATCCGGTTCTGATCCGGGCGTTGAGGGAAGCGCACAGCATGGTGAGTTTCGATCACAGCGGCGCGCCGGTTCTCGACACATCTCCCGTGACGCCGCACCGGAGAAAGCTCATCCGGCTCGCCTTCCTGGCCCCCGACATCCAGAAGGCAATTTTGGCGGGCAGGCAACCGAATGATCTGTCGCTGGCACGCATCCTGGAATACGATCTGCCGCTTGGCTGGAACGATCAGCGACGCATTCTGGGATTTGCCCGGGAATCCCGGATCACCTGATACCGCAGATAAAATACCCCTGTAACAGGTGATAGCAGGGGGCATAACAGGTGCCGAGCTACCTGTTATCGGAGAAAAACAGGAAGCACGGTCAGGACGGCTCTAAAGCACTGAAATTAGGCCCTTCTTTCAGGGGCACTCTGGCAAATTCCCCTGAATTCACCTGTTTTTAGCCCGAAATCGAAAATATTTCCCTGATAAGTGCGAAACTCATCCTCCGAACGCGCGGGCGGAGACCGGCTGAACAGATACGCCGGAATTGCCGGAATTAGCGGAGCTGAGACAGGCGCCAGAGCGGGAATGGTCCTGAATTGTGGCCAGAATACCGGGCCTTGGCGCGCTGACGCGGAAGCAGAGACACTTTGTGGGGGTGGGTGGCGGAGAGACAGGGATTCGAACCCTGGAGACGGTTTCCCGCCTACACACTTTCCAGGCGTGCGCCTTCGACCACTCGGCCACCTCTCCGGTGCGGTGCTCCTAGCAGCTTTCCGTTGGGCATATCAAGCGTGCCTTCGCGCCATAGACGCAAAAATCCATGCAGCATGGCACCCATGCAGTACAGATCAGCCGGACTTAAACCCCAGGACGTCCAGCATGTCGTATTCTCCCGGCCCGCGTCCCTGCCCCCAAAGGGCGGCCTTCAGCGCTCCGCGGGCGAAAATATTGCGATCAGTTGCCAGGTGCCGAAGGACAACGCGTTCGCCATCGGCCGCGAAAATCACGTCGTGCTCACCGACGATGTCGCCGCCGCGAATGGCCGAAAAGCCGATGTGCCCCCGCTTGCGTGCGCCGGTTATGCCATCGCGCCCACGATCTTCGACTGCGCGCAGGGACACGCCACGCCCCTCGGCGGCCGCTTCGCCCAGCATCAGGGCCGTGCCCGAGGGCGCATCGACTTTGTGGCGGTGATGGGCCTCGACAACCTCGATGTCGAAATCCTCATCCAGAGCGGCGGCGACCTGACGGGTCAATTGCACCAGGAGGTTCACGCCCAGGCTCATGTTCCCTGCCCTTACGATGGTGGCGTGACGGGCAGCGGCTTTGATCTTGGCCAGATCGTCGTCGCTGAGGCCCGTCGTTCCAATGACATGGACCGTGCGCGCCTGCGCCGCAATGGCCGCATGGGCCACGGTCGCCTCGGGCGTCGTGAAATCGATGACCGCCTGGGCTTCGGCAAACGCCTCAAGTGGATCGTCGGTGACAACCACGCCATTGGCTGCACCTCCCATGGCCTCGCCCAGGTCTCGGCCGACCCAGTCGTGACCAGACCGCTCGACCGCCCCGATCAGCCGCAAGACGGCACTGTCGTTCAATGCCGTGACCAGCATCTGCCCCATGCGGCCGGAAACGCCGGTGATCACCACTCCTGGAAGTTCGTCCATCTTGTCCTCCGTTTGGCCCTGCTTACGCCCTGCAACGGCCGGAGGCAAAGCGTTTGCGTGTCAGCACGCACTTGCCCATGATGGCTTCAGGGCATAGATGCGAACCATGGCTAAATCGCGTTTCAAAGAAGGATCCGGTCCGTCGCAGCGCCAGCTACGCGTCGCAGAGCAGATCCGCCGTCGTTTGTCGGAGATCCTGATGCAGGGTCAAATCCATGATCCCGACCTGAACCGCCTCTCGATAACGGTGGGCGAGGTGCGGTGTTCGCCCGATCTGCGCGTTGCCACCGCATACGTCCTGCCCCTTGGCGGCGACAACCGGGAAGAGGCGCTTGCGGGGTTACACCGCAACCGCTCCGAAATCCGTCGTGCCATCGGCAAGGCGCTGCAACTGAAATTCACGCCTGAGATGCGGTTCGTTATTGACGACACCTTTGACCGGCTTGACGACACGCGGGCCATGTTCTCGCAAGACAATGTTCGCCGCGATCTGGATCACGATTAGCGCGGGGCTGATCGCCCTTGCCGGGGCCGCCAGCGCACAGGGCTGCTATGACGTCACCTTTGACGGCGCGCCTTTCACGATCTGCGAGGCCGATCCAGCGACCGCCGACATCCGTCTCTTCCTGAATGACCTAGCCGGAAAACCTCTTGGAACATTCGAGAACGTCAATGCGCAGCTGGCCCAACAAGATAAAGCGCTTCTGTTTGCCCTGAACGCCGGGATGTACCACCCCGACCGACGCCCGGTCGGGCTTTATGTTGAGAACGGCGTGCAAACGGCGCGCATCGTTACCCGCGCGGGGCCGGGCAATTTCGGTCTTTTGCCGAACGGCGTCTTATGCCTGAGCGGCACCGAGGCCCGCGTCATCGAAAGCCGGACCTATGCAGAAGCGCTGCCCGAGTGCCGATATGCGACGCAGTCCGGCCCTATGTTGGTCGTCGATGGTGATCTGCACCCGCGGTTTCTCGAAAACTCGCGCTCGCGCTACATTCGTAACGGCGTTGGTGTCACCGAGGATGGGCGCATGGTCACAGCGATCTCGAACCGTCCGGTTACCTTCCATCACTTTGCCCGCCTCTTCCGCGACCGGTTGGGAACGCCCAATGCGCTGTTCCTCGACGGCAATGTTTCGCGGCTCTATGCCCCTGCGCTGGAACGGCACGATCTCGGCCTGCCGATGGGGCCGATCCTGGGCGTCGTCACCCCCGGTTCAGCACATTGACAACAACGCCTCTAAGGCGCTAGCACGCCGCCTTCAACGGAAGGGCACGACATGGCACGGCGCAAAAAGGGACGCGACATTTCTGGCTGGCTCGTGGTCGACAAACCCGCCGGGCTGACCTCGACTGCCGTTGTGAACAAGGTCCGCTGGGCTTTCGAAGCCAAGAAGGCCGGTCACGCCGGCACGCTTGACCCCGAAGCGACAGGCGTCTTGGCCGTGGCGCTTGGCGAGGCGACCAAGACGGTGCCCTTCGTGACCGATGCGCTCAAGGCCTATGAGTTTACCATCCGCTTCGGCCAGTCGACCAACACCGACGATGCCGAGGGCGAGGTTCTGGCATCATCGGACGTGCGCCCATCTGACGACGACATCCGCTCTGCACTAGCCGGCTTCGAAGGCGACATCATGCAGGTACCCCCCGCCTTTTCAGCCGTGAAAATCGACGGCGAACGCGCCTATGCAAAAGCCCGCGCGGGCGAAGAGGTCGACCTGGCCGCGCGCCCGCTCTTCGTTGAAAGCCTCGAGATGACCGCGCGTCCCGATGCCGATCACGCCGTGCTTTCGATGATCTGCGGCAAGGGGGGCTATGTCCGGTCCATTGCCCGCGACCTCGGCAACGCTTTGGGCTGCCTTGGCCATGTCGTCACCCTTCGCCGCATCTGGGCCGGTCCGTTCGAACTTGAGGACGCCGTGACACTGGACAAGGTTGAACGCCTTGCCCGCACGCCCGAGTTGGACGCCCTGCTCTTGCCACTTGAGGCGGGCCTCACCGACCTGCCTGAACTGCCGACCACGGCCGAGGGCGCTGCGCGGCTGAAAAACGGCAACCCCGGCATCGTCATCGTCGCGAATGCAGAATTCGGCGACCTCGCCTGGGCCTCGCACAATGGTGTGCCGATCGCCGTGGGGACCTATATGGCGGGAGAATTGCACCCCAGCCGCGTCTTCCGGTTGTGAGCCTGGTCGTTCGGCAACACGAGGCTGACGGCCGTATGAGCGAGGCTGTCTACTCGCCCTGCCAAAAATTCCGTTACTCCCTTTCGCGGACTTGGGATTCTGATGGCAGCCGGCTTCTTTATGTCATGCTCAATCCGTCCAAGGCGACCGAGCTTGCGAACGATCCGACCATTGAGCGGTGCGAGCGCCGTGCGAAACAGTTGGGGTACGGAGCCTTGCGCATCGTCAACCTCTTCGGCTTGCGCGAAACCGACCCGGCCCGCCTGAAAAAAGCCCGTTACCCGATCGGTTCGGACAACACCGGACAACTCACGATTGCCGCCGACTGGGCCGACGATATTCTCTGTGCCTGGGGCGTCCATGGTGCGCATAAGAATCAGGCCGACTCGGTCATTCCGCTCCTGCGCAACAGCGGCAAACCACTTCTGATCCTGGGACTTTCCAAGGAGGGGCATCCACGGCATCCCCTTTATATTTCGTACAAAATTCGCCCCCAACTTTGGGTCTAATCCACGCCTCAGCACCCTGTTGACTGGTTCGACGCCGTGCCATTTTAGTTCGATGTCAGACTTTTTGAGCAGAGTAATGAACCGCCGACATTTTCTAGAGATCATTGGTGGCGGGACGATCATTGCCACTGCGGGGGCCGGTTGAAGCCAAGATGGGGCTGGCGTGACGAAGCAAGCCCCGCCAAACGACCGACCAAGGTCTTTGCCTTTTTCACCGAGGTCGGCGTCATCTCGCAACTTGCGACGGCCCGGCTCGCCAAGGCCCTGCCCGATGGCGTGCACCCGTCGCATTTTGCAATCGTCAATCACCTGGCCCGCACCGGCGACGGCGTATCGCCGGTGCGTATTGCGGCTGCCATGCAGGTGACCAAGAACACGATGCCTCACTCGCTCAAGGTTCTCGAAAAACGCGGCTTCATCACGGTTGCGCCAAGCCCGGACGACGGCCGGGCGAAAATCGTTCTGTTGACCGATGCCGGACGCGCTTTTCGTGAAAAGGCCGTCAAACAAGCCGTCGACTTGTTTGGTCAAGCCCTCGGCCACGAACATCAAGCCCTGATGGATCGCATACACGGCGATCTGACCACGTTGCGAAAACATCTGGACGCGAACCGCTAGATTGTCCTTTGATCGGCGGGCGGCGACCGCCCCTACACGGCCGCCGACTGCCCCGTGCCGTGCACAGGTCCGCCGCCCCTTCCAAGGTCACCAAGACTCCCTTCTGGAGCGGCCGCCCCACTTGCGGCTGATCAGACTGGAATAGAACAAATTCATTGATGCGGCCTTAAACCAATATCGCGACGTCGATCACTTCGACGCTAGAGGCATCCACCACATCTCCCGAGCTTCCGACCGGGATCGTGGCCAGCACCTGCCCGTTGAAGACGACCTCGAAGGTCACATCGCCGCCGATGTCGACCGACGTGACATCAAGAACCGCAGAGGCTGTGTCATTGCTGTCGTAGTACAACTTCAAAAGATCCACATCGGGGTCGAAATCATGGATCGTGGGGGCCGGATCGCCGATCCACGTGCCGATGACGAAGGTATCCGCGGCACCGTCGGCGCTGGTCGTCGCATATTCGCCATAGGCCAGGTCGCCGGTGCCCAGCACGATTGTGTCAGCGCCCTCCCAGCCTTCGAGGGTGTCGGCGCCGTCGGCGCTGCTGTCAGGCACCGTGAGGAAGTCGCCGACAATCCCGATCAGAGTATCGTCCCCCGGGCCTCCCTCCATGGAATCCGCGCCCTCGTTGCCGGTGAGGTAATCCGCGCCGGGACCGCCACGCAGGAAATCGTCGCCGCCGTCGCCTTGTAGGAAATCCGCGTTCGCCGCGCCTTCCAGCGTGTCGTTGTCCGCCCCGCCGCGCAACTCATCATCGTCATCGCCGCCGCGCAGAAAATCCCGCCCCTCGCCGCCACCCAGCGTGTCTTTGCCCGCACCGCCAAAAAGCGTGTCATCCCCGGTCTGGCCATATACCTCGTCATCGCCCGAGTTGCCGTCCAGGTAGTCGTTGCCGATATCGCCTTCGATGGTATCGTTACCGCCCCGACCGTAAATCACGTCGTCAAACGGTGTCCCGGCAAGAAAATCTGCAAGATCGGTGCCAGTATCGGTCGCCGGCGGCCCTTCCTCGGAAGACGTGTCACCATCGCTGCCGCCGCCGCCCATGAAAGCCGCTGCAAGGCCAAGTCCAAGGAATATGAGGAGAAACTCCATCGACCGCTCGTCACCACCTGTTTCCAACAGTATTGCCCGTGGCCCTTTGCCGGGCAAGCATGCGACGTCAGAAAAAACTCTTTCCAACCGGGCTTCGATCGCCTATACGCGCGCTTCTTACTCCATGGGCCTTGCTGGACGACATCCCGGCCTGCGCCATTCCTCTAACCGTAAAGGAGACCCCGATGTCGATTACCGCTGAAGAAAAAGCCAAGGTCATCAAGGAATACGGCACCAAGGACGGCGACACCGGTTCGCCCGAAGTTCAGGTCGCCATCCTGTCGTCGCGCATCGCGACCCTGACCGAACACTTCAAGACCCACAAGAAAGACAACCACGGCCGTCGTGGTCTGCTGAAAATGGTCGCAACGCGCCGCAAGCTTCTCGACTACGTCAAGAAGAAAGACGAAAAGCGCTACCAGGACCTGATCCAGCGTCTGGGCCTGCGCCGCTAAGGCTTAAGTGTCATATCCGACGAAGGGCTGCCTTGGGCGGCCCTTTTTCGTTCTAGGCGGGCATGATGAAGCTGGGCGGCCGATCACCAATCGCCGCCGGGGACAACGACTATGTCGACAACACTATCTCGCCATGTATCGGGGCGCTAATTGCGCCTCGATACCTCTCTTTCACATCGTATGCCGGATTCAGCTCTTTGCGTGCTCGCAGGTCACGTTTGGATTGAACGGCATCAGTGCGCCCATGGGGTTCTCGCGGAACAACCAGACATGCTGGTCGTAGTGCGGCATGAAGCCGTGGGCCTCGTCGCCTGCTGTGTTGGGATCGTCCGCCATATGGTCCCATGTTCGGCCATTTAGCATCGGCGCGTCTCCCATTCCGGCGGCCTGCCATGCGGCCTCGAAAACAAGGTTCTCGACGGCGACGAGTTCAAGCGATCCGTCCGCCTGAGGCTCGTAGATCAAGATCGCGGGTTGCGACCAATCGGTGTATGTCGACTCACCATTCACACGCGGGTCGGTTCCCGTGATCTTTAGCTTGGCCGGATGGATGTAATGAATGCCCATTGCGCCAAGCTCGGCAGGCAACCCTTCGCCCGCCGCCGAAACACAGTGGTTGTCCGGTGTGATGTAGCCCTCCGCCAGAGCCACGTTGATATCCTTGTATTTTTCGGCGTTGGCGGCCAGCGCATTGAGATCGACCTCATCGGCCAAGACCGATGCCGGTACCATGGCAGCGAGCAGCGCCATGATTGATATCTTCTTCATTTTTCCCTCCCAGGTGCCGATTTGCGCGAGCGTAAGGTTCGCGTCGGCAAAATCATGATAACATGAAAACGTGCGATACGTTTTGTTTCCTTTCTAGGCCGCCCGTTCGGCCAAGACTGACGAAAGGCGGCGAGTCGCCGGAGAGACCGTGAAGATGCAAACTTCCAGAGGCACAATGGCAGCACGTTTTTGGGTCACGCTCGCAGCGCTTTCGGCTCCGTTTGCAGCATGCGCCGAAGATGCGATCCCTCCCGATTGGGCCGATGTGAGCGTCGTATTCACGAAACGCTGCGTCATGTGCCATTCGGCGGTCGCCGGCGCCTCCAAGGGGCTTCGTCTGGACGATTACGCGGCAGCCCTCTCGGGAAGCGAGCGGGGGGCTGTCCTAGTGGCCGGCAATGCCGAAGGCAGTGAACTTATCCGCCGCATACGGGGCGAGAGCACCCCCCGCATGCCGTTCTTAAGTCGCCCGCTGCCGGAGGATGAGATCGAATTGATCAACAGTTGGGTTGTTGCCGGTATGCCGAACAAAAATGGAGATCCGTAATCCGCAGACAAAACTTGGCAAAGGGCTACGAACAGCCGCCTTGTGAACTACCGATCCGGGCTCAAAACTGCCACGCGCTACCATTCAGGGCATGGCGACTTTTTCCTGGCACAGCCGCCTTTCCGAATGCACCTCTTGCCGTCTCGCCCTGCCCCCGCGATAAGCGCACCCCATGGACATCTTCCTTGTCACTCATCCCGGCCTTGAAACCCTCCTCGCGACCGAGGCAGGCGCCAAGGGTTTTACCGTCACCGAAACCATCCCCGGCGGCGTCACCCTGACAGGCGGCTGGCCCGAGGTCTGGCGCGCCAACCTTGTGCTGCGCGGAGCAACCCGCGTGCTGGCCCGTGTCGCCAGCTTCCGCACCATGCACCTTGCCCAACTGGACAAACGCGCGCGCAAGCTGCCCTGGACCGACTGGCTTTCGCCCGGCCACCCGGTCCGGGTCGAGGCCACGTGCCGCAAGTCGCGCATCTATCACGCCAAGGCAGCCGCCCAACGCATCGAGCGGGCATTGGTCGAAGCCCACGGCCTGCCGCTTTCGCAGGATGCCGAGATCGTTGTCAAACTCCGCATTGACGACGACCTCGCCACCATCAGCCTCGACACTTCCGGCCCCTCGCTGCACAAGCGCGGGCTGAAACAGGCGGTCGCCAAAGCCCCCATGCGCGAAACCCTGGCTGCCCTATTTCTGGCAGAGGCCGGTTTCGACGGCACCGGCCCCGTACTTGACCCCATGTGCGGTTCGGGGACATTCGTGATCGAAGCGGCGGAAATCGCGGTGGGCCTCGCCCCCGGACGCGCCCGCGATTTCGCCTTTCAGACCCTCGCCTCGTTTGACGCCGATGCCTGGGACGCAATGCGCACCGCTCACGAGGTGCCTGCTCCGAGGGGGCCGGCGCGGTTCTTCGGATCGGACCGCGACCAGGGCGCCGTCCGCATGTCGACCGAGAACGCCGAACGCGCCGGCGTTGCAGCAACCACCGAATTTACCTGCAAGAACGCCTCCGAGATCACGCCGCCCGACGGCCCGCCCGGACTGGTGATCGTCAACCCGCCCTACGGCGCACGGATCGGGAACAAGAAACCCCTGTTCGCTGCCTACGCCAGCCTCGGCACCGCACTGAAAGACCGGTTCGCGGGCTGGCGCATTGCACTTGTCACTTCGGACGCGGGCCTTGCCAGGGCAACCGGCTTGCCTTTCAGCGCGCCCGGGCCTTTCATCGATCATGGCGGCATCAAGATTCGCCTGCACCAGACCCGCGCGCTTTGATCCCTTTGACCTGTGTCATTTCCAATGCGCGCCTCTCGGGGCACCTTGAACGCAACCGGAGGATGCTTTCATGACGCTCAGCAAACAGACCCCAGACACCGACCTGCCCGAAATCCGTGTGCCGCTCGACACCGTGTGCTTCATCATCGAGAAGGCGCGCGAATTCGATGTGAAAGCCGGGTCGTCTGATCCGTCCGCTACCCGGCTGGATGACGAGGATATCGATGCATCAATCCTCGAAGACCGGCCTTCGGACCCGGTTCAGCAGGAACTGATCTCGTACATCAATGACCTGAACGACGGTGCCCAGATCGACCTTGTCGCCATCATGTGGCTGGGCCGAGAGGGTGGACCCGACGACTGGGAAGAAGCGCAAGGCACCGCCACCGAAGAGCACAATGAGCACACAGCAAAGTACCTGACCGGCACACCGCTTTTGGGCGACTACCTGGAAGAGGGCCTGGCAGCTATCGGGCGTAGTTGTGGCGACTACAGCGAGAATCGCCTCTGACAGTGGACACCAGGCATCTGGAGCTGGCAAACGCCGCAATCGCAGCATGTGACGCTGCGGTGCGGCAGGCCGGCATCTCTGGCAACTCATTCATAAAAATATCATCAACCATTTGATTTATTTAGGATATTAACTACTAATTTTTTAGTTTGACAGTGCCTTGATCCTGATACTACCGTGGCGCAGCCGATGACATCCGGCTCAATTAAATTTTGGGAGGAGATAAGATGCGCAAGTGTCTGCTCTCCGCGACTGCGGCTATTGCCGTCATCGCGGGGTCTGGGTCTGCTTTTGCCGATGCGGCAGCAGCTCAGAAATGGATTGACCAGGAATTCCAGCCATCAACTTTGTCGAAAGCCGAACAGATGGCCGAGATGGAGTGGTTCATCAACGCCGCCGCGCCCTACGCGGGCATGGAAATCAACGTTCTGTCCGAGGGCATTCCGACCCACGGCTATGAAAGCGAAGTCCTGACCAAGGCCTTCGAGGAAATCACTGGCATCAAGGTAAATCACCAGATCCTCGGTGAAGGCGAGGTCGTGCAGGCTGTACAAACACAGATGCAGACCCAACGGAACCTCTATGACGGCTACGTCAACGACTCGGACCTGATTGGCACGCACTCGCGGCTTCAACTTGCCTATAACCTGACCGAGCAGATGGCGGGCGACTGGGCGGGGACAACGTCGCCCACGCTCGACCTGGATGACTTCATGGGCATCCAGTTCACCACGGGTCCCGACGGCAACCTCTATCAGCTGCCCGACCAGCAGTTCGCCAACCTCTACTGGTTCCGCAAGGACTGGTTCGACCGCCAGGACCTGAAAGACGCCTTCAAGGCCAAGTATGGCTATGACCTTGGCGTTCCGGTCAACTGGTCCGCCTACGAGGATATCGCCGAGTTCTTCTCGAACGACGTGAAGGAAATCGACGGCGTGGCGATCTATGGCCACATGGACTACGGCAAGCGCGCGCCTGACCTTGGCTGGCGCATGACTGACGCCTGGCTGTCAATGGCTGGCGCCGGCTCGAAAGGCGAGCCTAACGGCGTGCCGATCGACGAATGGGGCATCCGCATGGAAGCCGGTTCGTGCAACCCTGCCGGCGCAAGCGTAACGCGCGGCGGTGCAGCCAACGGCCCGGCAGCTGTGTATGCGATCCGCAAGTGGGATGAATGGCTTCGGAACTATGCCCCTCCAGGCGCAGCCTCCTATGACTTCTACCAGTCGCTGCCAGCGTTGGCGCAAGGCAACGTGGCCCAGCAGATCTTCTGGTACACCGCCTTTACCGCCGACATGGTTAAGCCGCAGTCCGAAGGCAACAACACGGTTGATGCGGACGGCAACCCGCTCTGGCGGATGGCTCCGTCTCCGCACGGCCCATACTGGCAGGAAGGTCAGAAGGTCGGCTATCAGGACGTGGGTTCCTGGACGTTCCTCAAGTCAACGCCGTCGGATCGGGCCCAGGCAGCCTGGCTCTATGCCCAGTTCGTGACCTCAAAAACGGTCGACGTGAAAAAATCCCACGTCGGTCTGACTTTCGCGCGTGACAGCTCTGTCCGCCACGAAAGCTTCACCGAGCGCGCACCCAAGCTGGGAGGCCTGGTCGAGTTCTACCGCTCGCCCGACCGCGTGGCATGGTCGCCGACCGGTATCAACGTTCCCGACTATCCCAAGCTGGCCCAAATCTGGTGGCAGCAGATCGGTGACGTGAACTCGGGTGCCTTCACGCCGCAACAGGCGATGGACCGTCTGGCCGAGGAAATGGACATCACCATGGCCCGGATGCAGCAGGCCGACGAAGCTGCAAACGTCTACGGTGGCTGTGGCCCACGTCTGAACGAGGAAAAGGACCCCTCGGAATGGCTGGGCAAAGGTGGTGCCAAAGCGAAACTGGATAACGAAAAGCCGCAGGGCGAGACCGTCAACTACGACGACCTCGTAGCGCGCTGGAACCAGTAATCCTCCGTTCGGTTCCGCCCTGTGGCGGAGCCGAAAACTCTGGGCCGGAACCTTGTCCGACAGGGATCCGGCCATCACGACCCTGGGGCAATGACGAACATGACGGTTGAGCTGAAAGATGCCAGCAAGGTGGTGCGCGGCATAACGCACATCAAGCCGACCTCGCTTGTGCTGGAAGCCGGGCACTTCAACGTGCTCCTGGGACAGACCGGCGCGGGCAAGACCTCGCTGATCAAGCTGATGGCGGGGCTCGACCCCCTGGCCTCGGGACAGATTTTCATGGACGGGCAGGACGTATCGAAGCTTTCGACACAGAAGCGCAACATCTCACTCGTCCACCAGTTCTTTGTGAACTATCCGCACATGACGGTTTTCGACAACATTGCCTCCCCGCTCAAGGTCGCAGGCATGGCGAAATCCGAAATCGAGGGCCGCGTCGAACAGGCCGCCGATATCCTGCAACTTCGACCCATGCTGAACCGGCGCCCACAAGAATTGTCCGGCGGACAGCAGCAACGCTGCGCTCTCGCCCGCGCCATCGCCAAGGAAAGCCGCGCGGTCTTCCTCGACGAGCCGTTGGCCAACCTCGACTACAAGCTGCGCGAGGAACTGCGCGAACAGCTTCCCGAACTCTTCGCCGGACGTGGTGCCGTGGTGGTCTACGCCACCTCCGAGCCGGAAGAGGCCCTTCTCCTCGGCGGCAAAACTGCCTTGATGGACGGCGGCGTTGTCACACAGTTCGGCCCGACCGCCGAGATATACCGCAAGCCTGACAGCCTCGCCGCCGCACGCGTCTTCTCTGACCCACCGATCAACTCGGCCGCAATCACCGTCGCGAACGGCCGAGCGACGCTGGCAACCGGCGTCTCCTGGCCGCTGCAAGGCGTCGCCGCCAGCCTGACTGACGGTCAATACACCTTGGCGATCCGGCCGCACCACGTCTCGCCGATCCGCGACGCCGACACCAACGTCGCCCTGAATGGCACTGTGCTGGTCACGGAACTCTCCGGTTCGGAATCCAGCGCCCACTTTCAAATGGGCGACAACGGCTGGGTTTCGCTGGCTCCCGGTGTGCATCCATACCGCCTGGGCGAGGACCATCAGTTCTACATGGACCCGACCAAGGCCTTCTATTTCGACTCGGACGGGAGGCTCGCGGCCTGATGGCGAAAATCACGCTCTCCAACCTGCGCCACTCCTACATGCCCAGCCCCACGGGCCCCGAGGACTACGCGCTGAAGGCCATCGACCTCGACTGGCAGGACGGAGGCGCCTACGCGCTCCTCGGCCCTTCGGGCTGCGGCAAGTCCACCCTTCTGAACATCATCTCGGGTCTTCTGACCCCCTCCGAAGGCCGCATCCTCTTCGACGGCACCGATGTAACGGACCTGCCACCCGACAAGCGCAACATCGCCCAGGTGTTCCAGTTCCCGGTGATCTACGACACGATGACCGTGCGCGAAAATCTAGCCTTTCCGCTGAGGAACCGCGGCGTCGATGCCGCCCGCATTTCGGATCGCGTCGCCCAGATCGCCGACCTGCTCGAAGTGCAGGACATGCTGGATACCCGCGCATCCAACCTCTCACCCGACAACAAGCAAAAAATCTCCATGGGCCGCGGCCTCGTGCGCGACGACGTCAACGTCGTCATGTTCGACGAGCCGCTCACCGTCATCGACCCGCACCTGAAATGGAAGCTGCGCTCCAAACTTAAGGAACTTCATCAACGGGTCCGCGCCACCATGATTTACGTCACCCACGACCAGACCGAGGCACTGACCTTCGCTGACCAGGTCGTGGTGATGCAGGACGGCGAAATCGTCCAGATCGGCACGCCGGTCGAACTCTTCGAACGCCCGCAGCACACCTTCGTCGGCCATTTCATCGGCTCGCCCGGAATGAACATCCTGCCTGCGACCGAAACGAACGGCCATGTGACCTTCGAAGGCCAGGCGCTCACCCTCGAAGGCAGTGTCACCGGCAGCGGAGGCCTGACCCAGGTCGGCATCCGCCCCGAGTTCGTCTCGCTGGCTGAAACCGGCCTGCCCGCCCGCGTCAGCAAAGTCGCCGACGTCGGCCGCCACTCGGTTCTGGAAGCCATGGTCGGCGACACGCCAGTGAAAGCGGTGATCGAAGGCCCTGTTCCGCCCCAGGGCGAGACGGTCCACCTCGCATTCCGCCCCGAGCAGACCCGCCTTTACCGCGACGGCTGGATCGCAACGGAGGCCGCGACATGATCTCGCACAGCTTGAATGAAATTGTCCTTCTCCTTGGTGAAAATATTCTGAGAAGCGACGGGCGGTCCGGCAGAGCCGGGGAACTCTCCAGCGGAGAGTTCAAGCGACGAGCGGGGCGAAGCCCCATCCTGCACAACATCCGTTCGGCGGCAAAAGGGCTGAGACCATGAAAACCGAAAATCAAAAAGCATGGTTCTTCGTCCTTCCGGTCCTTCTGCTGGTCGCCTTCAACGCGCTGGTGCCCCTTATGACGGTCGTGAACTATTCCGTGCAGGAGACGTTCGGCAACAATGTCTTTTTCTGGCAGGGGCTGGATTGGTTCGAGCAGATCCTCCGCTCCGACCGCTTTCAAGCCGCGCTCGGCCGTCAGTTTCTTTTCACCTTCCTGATCCTGATCATCGAGGTGCCCCTGGGCATCATCATAGCGCTGTCCATGCCGCGAAAAGGCATCTGGGTGCCAGTCTGTCTTGTCACAATGGCCCTGCCGATGCTGATCCCCTGGAACGTGGTCGGCTCGATGTGGAACATCTTTACCCTGCCAGGAATCGGCCTGCTCGGGTACTTCATGAACGACGTCCTTGGTGTGAACTATGACATGACCCAACAGCCATTGTCAGCTTGGGTAACAATCGTCGTCATGGACGTCTGGCACTGGACATCGCTGGTGGTGCTTCTGTCCTACGCCGGACTGGTATCGATCCCCGACGCCTATTACCAGGCCGCCAAGATCGACGGCGCCTCGCCCTGGAAAGTCTTCCGCTACATCCAGCTGCCCAAGATGAAAACCGTGCTGACCATCGCGATCCTTCTCAGATTCATGGACAGCTTCAACATCTACACCGAGCCTTTTGTCCTAACCGGCGGAGGCCCGGGCAACTCCACGACGCTATTGTCGATCGACCTAGTAAAGATCGCCCTCGGCCAGTTCGACCTCGGCCCTGCCGCTGCCATGTCACTAATCTACTTCGCGATCACGCTTCTGGTGTCGTGGCTGTTCTATACGCTGATGACAAAGGACGATGCGGAATGAAAAAACGCGCCCTCATCCCGATCCTCTACATCGCCTTCCTCATGCTGCCGATCTACTGGCTCGTCGCGATGAGCTTCAAGACCACGGGCGAGATCCTCTCTGGCTTCAGCCTGTTCCCGCAGACTTTCACGCTGGACAACTACCGCGTCATCTTCACCGATCCGACCTGGTACTGGGGCTATATCAACTCGATCCTCTACGTCTCGCTGAACACGATCATCTCGGTCTCCGTCGCGCTCCCAGCGGCCTACGCATTCTCGCGCTACCGCTTCCTGGGCGACAAGCAACTGTTCTTCTGGCTCTTGACCAACCGCATGGCCCCGGCTGCGGTGTTTGCCCTGCCCTTCTTCCAGCTCTATTCCTCGGTTGGCCTCTTCGACACCCATATCTCGGTCGCTCTCGCCCACTGCCTGTTCAACATCCCGCTCGCGGTCTGGATCCTCGAAGGTTTCATGGGGGGCGTTCCCAAGGAACTGGACGAAACGGCCTACGTCGACGGCTATTCGTTCCCGCGCTTCTTCATCTCGATCTTCCTGCCGTCGATTAAGGCGGGCGTCGGCGTCGCGGCCTTCTTCTGCTTCATGTTTTCCTGGGTTGAACTCCTGCTGGCAAAAACCCTGACGGCGGTCGAGGCCAAACCCATTGCCGCGACAATGACCAAGACGGCCTCTTCGGCTGGCTACGAACTCGGGCTTCTCGCCGCGGCGGGCACGCTCACCATCATCCCCGGAGCCATCGTGATCTATTTCGTGCGCAACTACATCGCCAAGGGCTTTGCCCTGGGGAGGGTCTGATGACGCGCCTGGTCATTCCCCCCCTGCTGCTGACCGCCTCGCCAGCGCTTGCCCAAGGTTGGGGCAGTGTTGCCAAGGCACAAGAGGAAAAGGGGTTCTCTTGGACCGATCCTCTGTGGCCCTCGTTCTGGATGGCCTGGACGCCGGCGACCTTCGCCCTGTTCTGCGGCATCTTCGGCGCCATAGCCCTGATCGGCATCCTTGAGATCGTCAAGTACCGCGACGGGATCGAGCGAAAAGGCATCCTCGGGCTGACCACCACGCTGGGCGACCGCCTCTTCATTACGCTCCTCGGGACGTCCTATATCTTCCTTGCATGGCTCGGAATCATGGGTCAGCCGCTCTGGTGGCCGCTGGCAATCTCGATCGCCTGGGGCATCTTCTGTTTTCGCAAGGTGTGAGAATTCTGCTTTGTAATACGAAACTCTTAGTATTTACTGCGCACCAGTAACCAGTCAGTGGTTGCGGGAATAGGGTGGCGATGAGAGACAAGAAAAAGCACGAACTTTTGACCGAGGTCGAACTTGAGTTCATGAACGAACTCTGGGCCTTGGGCGAAGGGACGGTACGCGACGTACTGGCCCGCCTGCCCGAGGAACGTGACCTGGCCTATACCTCGGCCGCCACCATCCTGCGCATCCTTGAACAGAAAGAATTCGCCACCAGTCGAAAAGAGGGCAAAAGCCACGTCTACAAACCCTCGCTGGCAAAGGATGAATACCAAACCCGCTCTTTGAAAGACCTGTCGATGAAACTTTTTGACGACACACCGGCTTCGCTGGTGGCACGGCTGGTCAATGACGATGAACTGACTGACGAAGCATTGGGGCAAATCCGGGCACTTGTGGATCGGAGGTTGAAAAATGATACCGGGTGACGCAATCGTCGACGCCTTCATTGACGCCAATATCCTTCTTGTCTTGGCCTATGCCCTTTGGCTAATGGCCCGTTTCGCCCTTGACCGAACGGGATTGAAGAACGCGCATATCACGCAGCTGAAACTCCTGAACGGTATCTTTCTTGCCATCGCGTTCTCCCCATTCCTCGTCATCGCCCTGCGCATGTTGCAAGGGTCGGGCTATGTCGCGCCCCTGAACGTCAACCTGACGGACATGGTGGTGTCATATTACCTGAACGGCGGCATCGACATGAAGGCGTCCGAGTTCGAACGTCTGCTGTCCCTGCGCGACACCTTCACGCTGAATCTGCTGCACGCCGCCGGATGGATGGCCCAGGTGCTCATCGCCGCCTTCCTCGGGGGCCTTGCCATTGGCACCGTGCGGCTGATCTATTCAATGTTCTGCCTGCGAAAAATCGTTGCGGGCAGTTATGCCTGGCGCAGTTTCGGCCGCATCCGCGTCCGCCTGTCGGACCGCACACTTGTGCCGTTCTCGACCCGCGGTCTCAGGAACTATTACATCGTCCTGCCCTCGCACATGCTGGCACAAAAAACCGAGATGAAGATCTCGCTGGCCCATGAATTCCAGCACCTGCGCCAGGGTGATATCGAATGGGAAATCGTTCTCGAAGCCTTGAAGCCCTTCTTTTTCCTGAACCCCGCCTTTCATCGCTGGAAGGCCCAGGTCGAAGACCTGCGCGAATTGTCCTGCGACAGTCAGGTCCTGTCGCGCGGCCGCGTCTCTGTCCGCGACTATTGTGATACGCTTCTTTCGGTCTGCCAGAAAACTCTGCGCCGCGACCGCGCGTTCGTGATCGCTGTGCCGAAGGTGACACTTGTGACGGCGGATCGCTCGGCCCACAGGGATGGCAAAGTCAGCTTCCTCGAGCGCCGCGTGACGTCGATGCTCGACCACAAGCGGCTTCGCTACCAGAAACTGGTCCTGGCCGCCGTAGCCGCGCCCCTGGTCTGCACTATCCTCCTGGCAGCCGTCGCCATCCAACGACCCGGCGACTGGAGCTACGACCGGCTGATGCTCTCGACAGTGGTGAACCTCGAGCGGCTGGACGAAATCAATCGTCTGTCAACATTCGGGCGCATCCGCAACTGACACTGCGTTTCAAGGGCCTGCGCCACAGCAGCAGGCTCTTGACAACGCTGACCCTTCCCAAGTTACCAAAACTCATGTATGGCGCGCCCATCTGAGACGTGACGCATGGACCCCGGCGCATGAAATGATGAAAGGGGTCGGCGGCAATGGGGCCGCCAATTCAACGGGATAGACGGAGGGCCGTCTGATCCCAGCTAGGATGAAATATGTTCAACGAAGTGAAAAAATCCATCCAGTGGGGCGAGGAAACGCTGACACTGGAAACGGGCAAGATTGCCCGCCAGGCCGACGGCACCGTGATCGCCACCTACGGCGAAACCTCCGTTATGGCCAACGTGACCTTTGCCAAGCAGCAGAAGCCCGGACAGGACTTCTTCCCGCTGACGGTCCATTACAACGAGAAATACTATGCCGCCGGCAAAATCCCCGGTGGTTTCTTCAAACGCGAAGCCCGTCCGACCGAAAAAGAGACGCTGACCTCGCGCCTGATCGACCGTCCGATCCGTCCGCTGTTCGCACCGGGCTTCAAGAACGAAGTCCTCGTGATCTGCACCGTCTTGTCGCATGACCTCGTCAACGACCCCGACGTCGTCGCAATGATCGCTGCCTCGGCTGCGCTCACACTCTCGGGCGCGCCCTTCATGGGCCCGATCGCCGGTTGCCGCGTCGGCTTCGAAGATGGCGAGTATGTCCTGAACCCGACCTGCGACGATATGCAGGACCTGCGCAACAACCCCGACCAGCGTCTGGACCTTGTTGTCGCGGGCACCAAGGACGCCGTGATGATGGTCGAATCCGAAGCCTACGAGCTTTCGGAAAGCGAAATGCTGGGTGCGGTCACATTTGCGCACGAGCAAATCCAGCCGGTGATCGACCTGATCATCGACCTGGCCGAAGAGTCCGCGAAAGAGCCGTTCGACTTCCAGTCGCCGGATTACTCGGACCTCTACGGCGCGGTGAAAGCCGCCGGTGAAGAGCAGATGCGTGCCGCTTACGCGATCCTCGACAAGCAGGAGCGCGTCGCTGCCGTTTCCGCAGCCCGCGAAGCCATCGCAGGCGCGCTGACCGAGGAACAACTCGAAGACGAGAACCTCGGCTCGGCCATGAAAAAACTGGAAAGCGCGATCCTGCGTGGCGACGTCGTAAAGAACGGCCGCCGCATCGACGGTCGTGCCACCGACCAGATCCGCCCGATCGAGGCCGAAACCGGCCTCCTGCCCCGGACCCACGGTTCTGCGCTCTTCACCCGTGGCGAAACGCAAGGCCTGGTCGTGACCACGCTCGGCACCGGCGATGACGAACAGATCATCGACGCCCTGCACGGCAACTTCCGCTCGAACTTTCTGCTGCACTACAACTTCCCGCCCTATTCGGTCGGCGAAGTGGGACGCTTCGGCTTTACCGGACGCCGCGAAATCGGCCACGGCAAGCTGGCATGGCGTGCGCTCCAGGCTGTTCTACCCTCGGCCACCGACTTCCCCTACACGATCCGCGTCGTATCGGAGATCACCGAATCCAACGGCTCCTCGTCGATGGCTTCGGTCTGCGGCGGCTCTCTGTCGATGATGGACGCGGGCGTTCCGCTGAAATCGGCAGTGGCCGGTGTGGCCATGGGCCTGGTGCTCGAAGATGACGGCTCCTACGCCATTCTCTCCGACATCCTGGGCGACGAAGATCACCTCGGCGACATGGACTTCAAGGTCGCGGGCACCGAGAACGGCATCACCTCGCTCCAGATGGACATCAAGGTCGCGGGCATCACGCCCGAGATCATGTCCAAAGCTCTGGAACAGGCCAAGGCCGGCCGGATGCACATCCTGGGCGAGATGAACAAGGCGCTTTCGGGTGCCGGCGAGTTCAGCGTCCACGCCCCGCGCATCGAAACGATGACCATCCCCACCGACAAGATCCGCGAAGTGATCGGTTCGGGCGGCAAGGTCATCCGCGAGATCGTCGAGGTTTCCGGGGCCAAGGTCGACATCAACGACGACGGCGTCATCAAGATCGCCTCGCCCAACGGTGAAGCCATCCAGAAGGCCTATGACATGATCCATTCGATTGTGGCCGAGCCGGAAGAAGGCAAGATCTACAAGGGCAAGGTCGTCAAGATTGTCGACTTCGGCGCCTTTGTGAACTTCTTCGGCAAGCGTGACGGCCTCGTCCACGTCAGCCAGATCGAAAACCGCCGCCTGAACCATCCTTCCGATGTCCTGAAAGAGGGCCAGGAAGTCTGGGTCAAGCTTTTGGGCTTCGACGACCGCGGCAAGGTCCGCCTTGCGATGAAGATGGTCGACCAGGAAACCGGCGAAGAGTTGAAGAAAGAGGAAGAGGCCGAGTAAGGCCGACCCTCGATCCAAGACGTCAAATGCGCCTCCGGATTTCCGGGGGCGTTTTTTTTGAAGCCCGTTTAAACGCCGGCTTCAAGGCACACGACGTTCTACCGGATCATCTGTCAGGCTCGGTCCAGTCCGAAGCCGGGACATTGCGACGTTGGAGGCGCAGGGCAAGACCAAGTGCGACACCAACACCAATTGCGACCGTGAGATCTGTCAGCACCGTCAAGACCAGGGTAAGAACCAACAGCATCACGTCGGATCGCCGCTCCGCAAGATAGCGACGCCATTTTTGCGGCTCGCTCATATTCCATGCTGTCAGGATCAGCAGCCCGGCCAGGGCTGGCATCGCAATGCGCCCGACAAGAGGGGCCGCCACATACATGATCGCCAGTATCGCAACCGCATGAACCAGGCCAGCGACTGGCGTCTTCCCACCCGCGCGGATATTGGTTGCAGTCCGGGCAATTGCCCCGGTAGCGGGCATCCCACCAAACAATGATGAACCTATGTTGGCGGCACCTTGGGCCAGCAATTCAGCGTTCGGTCGATGACGCCCAGATATCATTCGGTCGGCAACCATGGCCGACAAAAGCGACTCCACGCCAGCCAGGAACGCGATGACCAATGCCGATGGCAATAACTCTGCAATGCGGGCAAGGCTGAGCTCCGGTATCTCGGGGGCCGGCAGGGCGTTAGGCAACGCACCGAACTGCGACTGGATCGTCTCGACCGGCAGACCGGCAATGGCAACAGCGGCGGACGCCAAGGCAACCGCGATTATCAGACCGGGAAATTTCGGCGCCGCACGCCGGAAGACAACGATCAAGACCAGCGTCCCGGCACCGATCGCCGCAGACGCACGTGAAAACGTCTCTCTCGCCTCCCAAATCGCCCCAATCTTGGCTAGGAACTCGGCTGGAACTTCGACCATTTCCAGACCGAACAGGACGGGCAACTGGCTGGTCGCAATGATGACCGCGATACCAATCGTAAATCCGTTGATCACTGGCTCTGGAACAAGGCGGATTAGATTTCCCGCTCGAAAGTACCCCGCGATCAGAAGGATTACGCCCGACATGAAGGTGGCAATGACCAGCCCGCTATACCCGTGCTCCGCGATGACACCGAAAACGACAACGATGAAGGCCCCTGTCGGCCCGCCGATTTGAACGCGGCTTCCGCCCAGCAGCGAAATCAGGAACCCGGCAACAATGGCGGTGACAAGGCCCTTGGCAGGATCGGCGCCCGAAGCAATTGCAATCGCAAGGCTGAGAGGCAAGGCAACCATGGCGACCGTCAGACCCGCAATAACGTCCTGCAGGAACAGGGCGCGCGAATAGTCGGACAGGGTTGTAAGAATCTTGGGCTTCACGGCGTGAAACTAGAAAACTGCCGAAGGCATGTCAGCAAAAATGCGACCGGAAAATCCGCCCGATCCCAAAAAATACTTTTCACGTACCGCGCGAGCTGTTCCATGCCCCGGAGACGCATTTTTGGGTCCGTCGATCTTTCCCGTCGCCCGCACCATTTCTTGGCGCGCCGTCCGCGAACGCGACCTTCCGCACAGAGGTAGTACCGACGTACCAGAACCGGCCCGCAGCCCAGCGTTCACGGCGCTCACAATTGCGTCCTATGCGCATGGCGCTGATCACGGCACACTTCCCGCGCGGTCAGTCGCCACGTGTATGGATCGCCCCGGCACTGCCAAGGCCAGGGCGAGCGGCGAAGGCTTCCCACAACTGTCTTCAGCACGTTTTTGTATCCCCTACGGGCGTTGTGACGAAAATCGCAAGGGCGACAGTGCCGCTCGATCGACGTTTGCGAACTCTGTTTTCTTCGCCCGTTCAAGAATGTCATCGGCAGCGATACGCGCCAGCGCAGGAGCGGTCTGAACGCCGTATCCGCCCTGACCGGCAAGCCAATAGAAACCGTCGACCTTTGCGTCCCACCCGCAGACGGGCGAACGGTCGTGGGCAAAGGTGCGCAACCCTGACCAGGTGGCTCGGGGACGGCGGATGTCGATGTCGAACGCCGTTTGGATTCGGTCGATGCAGACGGCCACGTCCAACTCGTCGGGACGACTGTCACCCGGCACGTCCGGCGTTTCATCACCGGGAGATGCCATCAACAAGCCCGCTTCTGGTTTGAGATAGAACGTCTCGTCGGCATCGACCGTCATGGGAAGAGCGGAGAGATCGATGCCCCCGGGCGCTTCGAAGGTCACCGCCGTGCGGCGCAGGGGGGTCAGGCCGATCCGGGCTGTTCCCGCCATTTCGGCCAGCCCGTCTGCCCAGGCTCCGGCGGCATTCACCACGATTCTGGCGGTCAAGTCGCCTTTGGTGCCGCGATGGATCCGCCAATGGCTACCTTGCCGCTCCAACCGGGTTGCGGGCGAACCGCACAAAAGTGTGCCAGCGCCATGACGGAGGTCGCGAGCATAGTCCTGAACCATAGCGCCAACGTCGATATCCGCCGCATCGTCACTGGCAAAGCCGCAGGCGGCCCATCCGGGTCGCAGAAGGGGCACCAGCGCCTCCACCTCTTCACCAGTGATCCAGACTATGGGCGTGTCCCGTATCATGTCGTCGTAAAGCGCCTTCAGCCGTGTTTCCTGCACACGCGAGGCAATGTAGACCAGCCCGCGCGGCGACAGGCGGATGCCATCCTTTCCGCCCAGGGCGGGGATTGACCAGGCCGTCAGTGCGCGGATCAATTTGTTGCCATAGTTCGGCGCCAGGATCGCAGCGGACCTGCCGGTAGCGTGATACCCAGGTTGGCTTTCGGCCTCGATCACTATGGTTTTTGCCGCTTCGGCCAGCTCGGCCCCAAGCGATAAACCGGCGATCCCGCCACCAATGATTGCAACATCATAGTCGACCATGCCGGGACCCTAGTAAGTTTTCCAATCGGAAAAAAGGACTTTTCCAATCGGAATAGGTTGGCACTTGGCCAAAAGGCTTTCTAGGGTCATGACATGACCAGAGCCTCCGCCGCCACCAATCCCGATCTTGCCCGCAAGGCCTTCGCCGAACGCGCCCGCGAAATCCGCAAGTCCAAGGGGCTGACCATCCAGGTCGTCGCCGACCGCGCCGGGCTCGCCGTCTCAACAATATCTAAGATCGAACGCAACCTCATGGCGCCGACATATGACCGGTTCTCCCAACTCGCCCGCGGTCTCGAAGTCGATCTTTCCGAACTCTTCGCCGACGGCGGCAGCGCTTTCCGCCAGGGTGAGTTTGCCGTGTGCCGCAGAGGCGACGAAGGTTATCTCGAAACCGAGAACTACACCTACGAAATGTTGTTCCCCAAAGTGCGCGGACGCACCATGACGCCGATGTTGGGCACCCTGAAACCTCTCGAAAAGATGCGCTTCGACCGCATGGTCAGCCATCCCGGCGAAGAGTTTCTCTTTGTCATTGAGGGCAGGGTCATCATTCAGTCCGAGGGGCAGGAGCCGGTGATACTGGCCGCCGGCGAAAGCCTCTATTTCGACAGTGGTCGCGGACACATTTACGCCTCGGCCGGCGACAGTCCCGCGCGCATTCTCTGCGTTTGTACCGGGCTGGAGAACGACGACGGCTAGAACGGCACCCTCGACGTGAAACTCCGCCCAGCACCGCCGTCCGGGTGGCGAAAACGGATGTTCTCGGAATGCAGCATGAGGCGCGGGAAATCCCGTGCAGGGCCTGTCGCATAGAAGGGATCGCCGAGGATCGGGTGACCGATCGCCTGCATGTGAACCCGCAACTGGTGCGATCGCCCGGTCTTGGGAAACAGTCGGACACGCGTTTCATCGTCACTGGCGCGCATCACCCGCCAATCGGTCACCGCGGGCTTGCCGTTCTCAAGGTCAACCATCTGCCGCGGCCGGTTCGGCCAGTCGACGATCAACGGCAGATCGACCGTCCCCGTCTTTTCTGCGATGCGTCCGAACACTCGCGCCACATAGGTTTTCTTGACCTGCCGCTTCTCGAACTGGAGCCCCAGGTGACGCTGTGCATGGGGCGTCAGGGCAAAGACCATGACTCCCGATGTATCCCGGTCCAATCGATGCACCAACAGGGCTTCCGGAAAAGCCGCCTGCACCCGGCTCAACAAGCAATCCGCCAGATGCGGCCCCTTGCCCGGAACGGAAAGTAACCCGTGCGGTTTTCCGACGACAAGCACTTGGTGATCGACGTGGATCACGTCCAGAGGAACGTCCGGCGGCGCATAGTCGTCACTCATTTCTGCGGCACGCCATCGGCAATGTCGTAATAGTCGCCCTTGTCGGCCGTGAATATGTGTTTTTCCAGTGCCAGGCCTGTCGGCCCGTCCAACGTTCCAAGGGCGAAAGACGTGTGACTGTCGTCATCGTGTTTCCAGAACAGGAAGCTGCCGCAGGTCGGACAGAATCCTCGCCGGGCTTTCTCAGACGATTGATACCAGCGCGGCGATCCTTCGACGACGAGGTCCCCGTCCTCCACGAAAGCCGAGGCCCAGACGTGACCGGACTGCTTGCGACACTGGCTGCAATGGCAGCAAGAGATCCCCTGTGGCGTGGCGTTGACCGCGAATTTCACTTCGCCGCAAAGACAGCTTCCCTGCATCGGTTTTCCTTTTGTTTGCGATTGGCTAACACAGGCGGGATATCACCGCTAGCGTGCGAAGACCTCGGTCAGAAGCCTTGACAACTCCCGCGCATCGGTCGCGGTGAATGCGTCCGGCTGATCGCTGTCGATGTCAAAAACGGCGATCAGTTTGCCCTTGGCATCCTCCACCGGCAGCACCAGTTCCGAACGTGTCGTACTCGCGCACGCGATGTGCCCGGGAAAAGCATCCACATCCGGCACCAGCTGCACCTCACGCGTCCGGGCCGCTGCGCCACAGACCCCGCGTGAAAACGGAATCGTCAGGCACCCGTGACCGCCCTGGTAGGGGCCGATTTTCAACAGTCCCGGGGCGACCACACGATAGAAACCCGTCCAGCTGAATCGGTCGTCGGAATGATGGACTTCACAGGCGACGGTCGCCATCAGCGCAATGTCGTCGGTTTCGCCCTCGCTCAAGGCGAAGAGCCTCTGGTTCAGTTCGGTATAGTCAATCTTGGGCACGGGATCTCGCTGGCTTGTTGTGCTTGCTTACAGATTGGTAACGCCTTGCGTCTAGGCTTTCCGAAACATCGCGCGAAGGAGCCAAGGAATGCAAATGACAGCTTCGATCGTCGGGGATGCGTTGGTGGTGACGGTCGATGATCGTCGGATCGACGCTGCCGTGGCGGTCCGGTTCAAGGATAAAATGCTTGAACTGACAGAACATCCGGCAGACAGGGTGATCCTTGACCTCAGCAATGTGGAATTCCTGGATTCCAGCGGCCTCGGTGCCGTCGTGGGGTCCATGAAACAACTGGGACGTCAGCGAAAGCTCGATCTCGCGGCACTGACGCCGACGGTCGAAAAGGTGTTCCGAATTACGCGGATGGACCGCGTTTTCCAGATCTTTCCGACAACTGACGCGGCATTGGAAGGCGTTGCAGATGCCTGACGATGGAATGGGTGCAACGGCCTCGGATTCGGTGCCGGGCACCAAAAGTTCATCCGGTGTCGTGGCTCGGGAAACCTTTCCTGCCGATTTTCGTTGGGTCCGGCGCGGAGTTCAAAAGGTCGCCCATGACCTTGCGCGGCAAGGCATCACCCGAGAGGACCTCGGCACGCTGGAAATCGTCTTGGCAGAGGCGCTGAACAATATCGTCGAACACGCCTATCCGGAGGACACCTCTGGTGACATCACATTGACGGTGCGCCTTCGTTCGACCAGCGTCATGGTTGAAATCCAGGACAACGGCCGCCCGATGCCTCAGGGGCGCGCCCCGATCGGCAATCATCCAATGACTGAATTCGACAACCAGGATGCCATGCCGGAGGGCGGCTATGGATGGTTCATGATCCGCGAATTGGTCCGCGACCTGGTTTATGATCGCCATGACGGAAATAACTTCCTGCTGTTCCGACTTCCGATCACGCTCAAACCGTCGCGCCAGTCGCCGCCGGGATAAGAGTTTCTCTCAAATCATGGCCGCGCTCACGCGCCTCGGCTCGCGAGGATATCTCGATTTTCTTGGCATATGAGCCAACCGCGTCATACGCTATTTGTATACATTTACGGCCATCATCAGGTTTGTTTTGCAAATTACCCGCCAAACTGTATACAGATATGTGCACAACCGAGTCGTTGCGGGAAAGACTGATGACAAAAGGGGCGCGACGCCAGTCCGACAGGGCATTAGAAAAATTACGCACTCTGGTGCTGGATGGCAGTTTCGCTCCGGGCGAGCGCCTGTCAGAGCCGGCGCTCTCCGAACTGCTGGGAATATCGCGCACCCCACTGCGGGAAGCAAAGGCAAAGCTGCTGGAAGAGGGCCTGTTGGAGAAGGTCGCGTCGGGTGGCTTCCGCGTATGCAGCTACTCCATGCGGGACATTTCCGACAGCATCGAGATACGCGGCGCAGCGGAAGGATTGGCGGCACGCCTGGCTGCGGAACGTGGTGTCGGTGCGACAAGCATCGCCGCCTGCCGCGACATTCTTTGTGAGCTGGACGCTGCGCTGAACAATCAAGGTGGAGTCGATTTCGATGGGTACGTCCATTGGAATTCACAGTTCCATAGCTGGCTCGCCAGCGCTGCGGACAGCCCCATCATCGAGCGCGAAATTGCACGGGCCACAAGTCTGCCTTTGGCAAGCCCGAGCGCCTTTCTTCGCGGACAAGAAGACCGTCCCGAATTTCTGGCCTCGCTTACCATTGCGCAGGACCAACACCGCGTCATCCTCGATGCCATTGAACACCGCGAAGGCGCTCGTGCGGAAGCTACCGCCAAGGAGCATGCCCGACAGGCGCGGACAAACCTTAAATATGCCGTCGAAAGCAGGTCACATCTGACCCAGCAAATTCCGGGCCTTGCGCTCGTTTCGACGGACTAATGCAACAAAGACCTTGAGGAGGAACAAAAATGCAAAGTCTTTCAACCGTGATGGCAAATCATCCATCCCCCGTCGAGATGCTGCGAAACAGCCAGATCGGCATGTATGTCTACCCGGTTGTAACGCCGGAGTTTCGCAATTGGCGGGTAGAACAAAACGCCTGGCGAGACACGGCCGTTCTGTTTGATCAGACGCACCACATGGACGAGTTGATCGTCGAAGGTCCCCAGGCTGAGGCATTTCTATCGCACCACGGCATAAATGCATTTTCCAATTTCGGGTTGAACCGCGCCAAACACTACGTCCCGGTAACCCCGGCAGGCCACGTTATTGGCGACCACATCATTTTCCGCGAACGTGAAGACAAGTTCATCCTCGTCGGACGCGCGCCGGTTTCCAATTGGCTGCAATTCTGTGCAGCCTGGGGCAAGTGGAACGTTCGCATCAAGCACGACCCCCGCTCGACCTCCCGCCCGGAAGGCGAACGTGTCCTGCGCACGCATTACCGTTTCCAGATTCAGGGGCCCGAAGCACCGAAGATCTTTGAAAAGATGAACGGCGGACCGGTGCCTGACATCCCATTTTTCCATGTGGACTGGATCAACATCGGATCGAAGAAAGTCCAAGCTCTACGGCACGGCATGTCCGGCGCGCCCGGCCTTGAAGTCTGGGGCCCCTACGACGACAAGCATTACATTCACTCGACAATCCTTCAGGCCGCCAGGGACGCTGGGGTCGACCTTGTACAGTGTGGCAGCCGTGCCTATTCGACCAACACGCTGGAATCCGGTTGGATCCCCTCACCCTTGCCGGGCATTTATACTGGCGACGGCATGATGTCAGACTATCGTGACTGGCTCGGCGCCGACAGCTATGAAGCCGCAGGCGCAATCGGCGGAAGCTTTGTCAGCGACAACATCGAGGATTACTACGTCAATCCGTTCGAGCTTGGCTATGGCTTTTATATCGGCTGGAAAAAGGACGATTTCATCGGCAAGGAAGCGCTGACAATGATGAAGGGGGCACCTTCGAACCGCAAGAAAGTGACTTTCGAGTGGAACAAGGAAGACGTCCTGAAGGTCATCGCGAGCGCCTTTGAGGACGGCACACCTTACAAGTGGATCGACTTCCCGCAGCCGAACTATGCGTCGTCGAGCGCCGACATGGTGATGGATGGCGACAAGATGGTCGGCATGTCGATGTTCAACGGCTACAGTTTCAACGAGCGTTGCGTGCTGTCGCTTGGCATCGTTGACCAGAGTGTCGAGATCGGAGACGTCCTTACCATGAAGTGGGGCGAACCGGACAACACCGCCAAGACATCGACCGAGCCTCACAAGCAAGCGGAAATCCGGGTTCGCGTATCGCCAACGCCTTATTCCAAAGAGGCGCGTGAGAACTACGCGGATAGCTGGCGGACCCGCTGAAAATTCGGTCTCATCAGTAATCAGGCGCGCCGGATCATCCCGGCGCGCTTTTGCACATCTCAGACCGTTTCCAGGGCGATGGCGATGCCTTGGCCAACACCAATACACATCGTCGCTAGTGCCCTTTTTCCGCCGTTCAATTGCATTTCAAGGGCTGCGGTGCCCGCGATCCGCGCACCCGACATGCCAAGTGGGTGGCCTAGCGCGATTGCACCTCCATTTGGGTTGACTCGCGCATCGTCGTCGGCAACGCCCAGTTCGCGCAGGGTGGCGAGACCTTGCGACGCGAAGGCCTCGTTCAACTCGATCACACTCAGGTCGTCGACGGTCCAGCCAAGACGATCCAGTAGCTTCTGAGACGCCGGTGCGGGACCGATCCCCATGATGCGGGGCGGCACTCCGGCCGTGGCTCCGCCGACAATGCGGGCCATCGGTGTAAGACCGTGTTTCGCCGCCGCCTCGGCGGATGCGATGATCAACGCGGCCGCGCCATCGTTGACGCCGCTCGCGTTTCCGGCCGTGACCGTTCCGTTTTCGCGGAATGGCGTCCGGAGCGTTGCCAATGCCTCGGCCGTGGTTTGCGGCCTCGGGTGTTCATCAACATCGACAACTTTTGGGTCGCCCCTGCGCTGAGGAATGATGACCGGAGTGATTTCCTTGGCCAGACGCCCAATCTCCATTGCAGCACCCGCCTTTTGCTGGGACCTGAGGGCAAAGGCATCCTGGTCGATGCGGCTAACCTCAAAATCCTCGGCCACATTCTCCGCGGTCTCAGGCATGGAATCCACGCCATACTGGCTTTTCATCAGGGGATTGACGAACCGCCATCCAATCGTGGTGTCAAAAATTTCGTTCGCGCGCGAGAACGCAGCCGTCGCCTTCGGCATGACAAAGGGTGAGCGGCTCATGCTTTCGACACCCCCGGCGATAGCAAGGTCAATTTCGCCTGCCTTGATAGCGCGGGCGGCATCAAGGATCGCATTCATGCCGGAGCCACAAAGCCGGTTTACGGTCGCGCCCGGCACTGACTCGGGATAGCCCGCCAGAAGCAGCGACATGCGCGCCACGTTCCGGTTGTCTTCGCCGGCCTGATTGGCACAGCCGAAAATCACCTCGTCGATAGCTGCAAGGTCAAAGTGCGGGTTGCGCTCGGCCAGGGCTTTCAGCGGAACAGCGCCCAGATCGTCGGCGCGAACCGAGGAAAGGCCACCTGCAAAGCGGCCAATCGGCGTACGAATATAGTCACAGATGTAGGCTTCGGTCATGTCAGCTCCGGCACAATCAGGTCGGCCACAGGGCCGGGGGTCTTCAGCTCAGCGCCGGTCAGCGACTGAAGTTCATCCATCGAAATTTCGGGCAGTTTCTCACGCAAGGCAAAATGCCCGTTCTCGATGTCAACCACGGCAAGGGATGTATAGATGCGGCTGATGCAGCCGACACCGGTCAGCGGGAAGGTACAGCTTTCGACCAGTTTGGGTTTGCCATCCTTGGTCACATGATCGGCCACGACGGCGACGCGTTTCGCGCCGTGGACAAGGTCCATGGCGCCTCCTACGGCGGGCACACCCTTTGACCCCACGCGCCAATTCGCGAGATCACCGTTTTGCGCAACCTGCAGCGCCCCCAGTATTGCGACGTCGAGGTGCCCGCCGCGCACCATGGCGAAACTGTCAGCATGGTGAAAAAAGGATGCTCCAGGTTTCAGCGTGATCGCTTTTTTGCCAGCGTTGATCAAGTCCCAGTCTTCTTCGCCCGGTGCAGGCGCGTCACCAAAACCGAGAACGCCATTCTCGGTATGGAAGATCACCTCGCGTCCTTGCGGCTGGAACCGCGCGACCATTTCGGGGAATCCGATTCCCAGGTTGACATACGCGCCATCCTGGATGTCCTGAGCAGCCCGCCATGCGATCTGAGCATTCGTCAATTTCTGCCAGCTCATGCGTAGGCCTCCCCATTGCGGACCATGTCTTCTTCTTGTTTCGGGTCGTCGACCAATACGATCCCGTCGATGAAAATGCCTGGCGTGACGACGTGTTCGGGATCAATCCCGCCTGGCTCGACAATCCGCGCGACCTGCGCGATGGCGGCTTCTGCAGCCATACACATCAGCGGGTTGAAATTCCTGCTGGCAAATCGATAGGTCAGGTTGCCGAAAGTATCGGCGGTCGACGCCTTGACGATTGCGAAGTCAGCCTTCAGCCAACGCTCCTGAACGTACATCTTGCCATCGAATTCATGGACGGGTTTGCCGTCGGCCAATTCGGTGCCATAGCCAGTCGGTGTATAAAATGCGGGAATGCCGGCACCTGCCGCGCGGATACGCTCCGCCAGTGTGCCCTGCGGGATCAGCTCTAGTTCGATCTCTCCTGCGAGGTACTTTTCTGTAAAGGCACGCGGGTCAGATGACTTGGGAAAAGAGCACACCATCTTGCGCACCATTCCTGCGTCGATCATTGCGGCGATGCCGATCTTGCCGTTCCCCGCATTGTTGTTGATGACCGTAAGATTCGATGGGCTGCCAGTCGCCTTGAAACGATCAATCAACGCATGGATCAATTCGATGGGGGCTCCGGATCCTCCGAAACCACCAATCATCAAGCTGCTGCCGTCTTCGATGCCGGCCACGGCCTCGGACGGCGAGGCGATTGTTTTGTCCATTCCAGGTCTCCTTTGGACCGGTATGTAAGCCGTGAACGGCATACCGCCTAGCATCTTTGTGCGCATATTGACTTTTGTTCATATCTCGCACTATTGCGTTCACATGTTGAACAAACCGACTGATCATATCGCCTCCTTTGCGAAGGGACTTCGTGTGATTTCCTGCTTCGGGGCCCAGACCCCCCGCCTATCGATCAGCGAAGTCGCTGCTGGAGCAGACCTTGACCGAGCTACCGCGCGGCGTTGCCTTCTGACTCTTCATGCCGAGGGTTATGCCGATTATGACGGCAAGTTCTTCACTCTGACGCACAAGGTTCTGAGGTTGGGGATGGGGGCGCTTGCATCGCTCCCTTTGCCTCAAATCGTGCAGCCTTGGCTGGACCAACTGGCCGAACAGATTGGACAGTCCGCCTCGGCATCGGTGCTGGATGACACGGAAATTGTCTATATTGCCCGCGCAGCGCAAAAGCGTGTCATGTCCATAGGCCTGATGCCCGGCACGCGGCTTCCGGCGCATTGTACGTCGATGGGCAGAGTCCTTTTGGCTGCGATGGACGACAAGGCCGCCAGGAACATCATCGACCGCTCTGATCTGACCCCGCGCACACCGTTCAGCTTGACCGACCCTGATGACATCTCGGCAGAAGTGCAAAAAGTTCGGGAATTGGGCTATGCGCTGATCGACCAGGAGGTCGAAATCGGCCTGCGGTCAATCGCGGTTCCCGTGCTCAACACCCGCGGCGCCGTGGTCGCCGCGCTGAACACCGGCATGGCCGCGACCCACGCCGATGCCCATGAGATCATCGACCAGTACCTGCCCGCATTGCAAAAGGTTCAGCAAGGTTTGCGACGCCTTCTTTAGGACTGGACGCCCAGGATGCGTATGGCATTCTCTTTCAGAATAAGAGGCTTGACCTCATCCTTGAACGGCATTGCTTCGAAATCCTGCAGCCAACGATCAGGAGTGATCGCAGGCCAGTCGGACCCGAAAAGCATCTTTTTCTTCAAGATCGAATTGGCATAGCGAACAAAGGTCTCGGGGAAGTACCTGGGCGACCATCCAGACATGTCGTAATAGACATTCGGTTTGTGCTGCGCCACGGCCAGACCTTCCTCGGTCCAGGGAAACGAGGGATGCGCCAGAACGATCGGCATGTCCGGGAAATCGACCGCAACGTCGTCAAGATACATGGGGTTCGAGTATTTGAGCCGCATACCCATTCCACCACGCATGCCCGAGCCGACACCTGTCTGCCCAGTGTGAAACAACGAGATCGCCCCTTCTTCGGCAATGGCTTCGTAGAGCACATAGGCCGAACGGTCGTTCGGATAGAAGCCCTGCATTGTCGGATGGAACTTGAAGCCCTTGACGCCAAATTCCCGCACCAAACGGCGCGCTTCACGGGCACCGGCTTTGCCCTTTGCAGGATCGATCGAGGCAAACGGGATAAGAATGTCGTCGTTTTCGGCACAGATCTTGGCGACCTCTTCGTTCGAATACCTGCGGAAGCCGGTCTCGCGCTCGGCATCAACCGGAAAAATAACCGCTGCGATATTGCGTTCACGGTAATAGACAGCCGTATCTTGAACGGTCGGCAGCATCCCTTTTGCACCGGCCGGATTCTTGAAATAGGCCGCCATTCCGGCCTGAAATTCATTGTACCCGTCGTCGCGATGATCGCAGCAGGGTTCTTCCGCATGGGTATGGAAGTCTATGGCACGGACAGCTGAGAAATCGACCACGGGAGCTCCTTCCGGTTCGGGTGATTGTTATAAGTTGAAAACGCTATACACTAGAACAATTGGATTGTATAACACTCATGTTGCTTTGACTGGAGATTGATCATGTCCGATGGTGCCGTCGCGCGCGTCGATATGGAAGACGATATTGCCATCATGACCTTCACGCGTCCCGAAAAGCGGAATGCGATGAATGATGACCTGGTGGCTGCACTGGATGCCTTCTTCTCGGCGCCGCCGAAAGAGGCCAAAGCCGTGATCCTCACCGGTGCGGGTGGGCATTTCTGCTCAGGTCTCGACCTGGCCGAACACACGCATCGCTCGCCCGAAGAAACGGTCTATCACTCTCGCAACTGGCACCGGGTCGCTGACATGATTGAATTCGGCGGCCTCCCGGTCGTTACCGCCATGACCGGCGCGGTGATCGGTGGCGGGCTGGAAATTGCGACGTCTGCTCATGTCCGCATCGCAGAACCCTCGGTTCGATTCCAGTTGCCGGAAGGTCGGCGCGGCATCTTTGTGGGTGGCGGCGCGACGGTTCGTGTCGGGCGCATTCTCGGCGCCGACAGGATGCGTGAAATGATGCTGACAGGACGCAGCTATGGCGCTGAAGACGGTCTGGCGCTCGGCCTTTGCCACTATTCCGTGGGCGAAGGTGAATCCCTGCCTCTGGCGCGCAAGCTGGCCCGCAAGATCGCCGACAACGCGCCGTTCTCAAATTACTTGATGATCCAGGCAATCAGCCGCATCGGAGACATGTCGCGGTCGGATGGCCTGTTCACTGAGAGCATCGCTGCAGCTATGTCACAGACCACGCAAGACGCTGCCGAAGGCCTGAAGGCATTCCTTGAAAAGCGTGCACCCACGTTTCGCTAGGGGAATAACTGCAGCAAGGGCCCGAGATCTCAGACCGATATTGCTGCGGCCGACCCGGCATAGAGTTGGTCGATTAATTCGGCATTGTTGGCACGCATGGCGCGCTGGTTCAGAGAACCCTTCTCGGTCACCTCTCCCTTATCGAAACTCGGCTGCGCTTCTAGAACTGCAATACGGCGCACACGCGAGGCAGAGCCAGAGGCCGAGCCAGCGCATGACACAAGCTTTTCCTTGAGTGCCGCGCGCAATTCTTGCTGGTTCATCCGGCTTGCCCGCTCTGACAAGAGCACAAGCGCCCCAAGTTCCGTCTGGTTTTCGCCAACGATCACGGCGTCGCGGATCAGGCCTCCAAAGCCATCGACCAGCGAGGCACGCACGGCACCCACCGCAACCCAGGTGCCAGTTGTCAGCTTGAAATTCTCGGCGACCCGGCCGTCGAAGAAGAAGCCGGCAGAGAAATCATTCGGGTCTGCTGGCCGCAGTGCATCCCCAAGGCAATAGAACCCTTCGTCATCGAAGACCTCGGCAGTCTTTACCGGGTCGCCAAGATAACCAGGAGTGATGCTTGGCCCCTTCAACCTTGCCTCCAGCTTTCCGCCGGTCGGAACAAGTTTCAACGTCAGTCCACGGGCGGGCACACCGATGTTGCCCGACTTTTCCTGAGGCACCGTGCAGGCCAGCGCGAAGGGCGCCGTTTCGGTCGCCCCCAGACCCGTCGTCAAAAGCACTTCATGCCCCGTTGCGCGACGGCTCGCGGCTTTTATTCCGTCCCAGGTATGCTGCGCCATGCCTGCACCGGCATAAAATAAAAGCGAAAGTCGCGAGAAAAACGTCTCGGCCAAGGCGTCGTCGCGCTCGAGTTCTTCCAACAGCATGTCGAAACCGACAGGGACATTGAAATACCATGTGCATGCAATCTCGCGCAGGTTGCGCAGCGTTTCGTCGAACTTTCCGGGAACAGGACGACCATCGTCGATGTAATATGTGCCGCCATTCGTGAGAACGAGATACGACACCTTGTTGCCGGACGCCGTATGGTTCCACGGCGCCCAGTCCAGTACGACCGGCGGTTCATCCTGTAGAAACCGATAGCAATCGCGCACCATCGCCGCCATGGCGCACACCATTCCATTCGTGTTGATGACTGCCTTGGGAGACCCCGTCGATCCCGAAGTAAATAGATATTTTACAACATGCTCTTTCGTCAGCCTGGCGCGGGCCACTTGTGCTGCCTCAACAGACGCGTTCGCCAGCTCATCAAAAAGAAGAGCCCCTGCGATCGGGTTCCTGTGGTTGATCACCCTGCAATCATCTTTCGCAATTGCGGCGCAGGCATCCGAGAAGGCGGCGCCATCATCGGCAAAGATCGCACCTGGCTGGATCACGTTCGCAACGTCCCGCAACTTGGCATGATCTTTGGAGACCAAGGAATAGGCCGGCGAGACAGGTGCGTAAGGGATGCCGACATAAGCACAGGCCAACCCAAGGATCCCATGTTCGAGGCTGTTTTCAGACAGAATCAAAAGCGGGCGCTCCGGACTTAGCCCCAACTCGAGCAATCCGGCGCCAAGTCTGAGAGCTTGATCGCGGGCATCGCCATAAGAAATCGCCTGCCAAGCCCCGGCGTCGTCGCGTCGCGCAAGCCACGGGCGGTCTGGTGCGGTGTGCGCCCAATGGTCCAAGTAGTCAGCCAGAGTGGGCAGGTAGTCTTCCAACGCCCCGACCTGGCGCATCAGTATCGTGCCGTCTTTGCGGTGCTCGAATTCAAACTCTGGCTCCCAGAACCGGCTCATCACTCGCGCTCCTCATAGGCCTTGCGAAGTTTTTTCAGCACCGAAACCAGCCCTTTCCGTTCCTCCACCGAAAGCGTTGAAAGCAAGCGTTCTTCGTGTTGACTGACCCGCCGGGAAATTTCAGCAAACAGTTTTTGTCCCTTCCGTGTGGGAGACAGGGCCTGAACCCTGCGGTCTCCCGGAACTGGCACCCGACTAAGAAGCCCAAGCCCTTCAAGCTCGTCAACGATGGCGACGAGCCCTGAGCGTTCGATCCCAAGTTCCCTCGCGAGTTCCGATTGAGTAATATCGGTATGCTGCACCGCAAGAGACAACGCCGAGTAGCAGCGGGGCGACAATCCCTCTTTGCCAAGCGTTCTGCGAAAGTCGGCTTGGAAGATCATGTAAACCCGTTTGAGATTGTACCCGATCAGACTGTCAAGAGTCGCGAACTCAGAGTCGGAAGAAATGACCGTGTTCATCGGTTTTTTTGCTCGGCGCAGAGGTTTATTGTTCATGCAGTAAACTGTTAATCAAATTAGCCAGCGCTGTCCATCCAAGGTTCTCTTCAGGACAATTTGCCAAACAGCCACCCAATAGTTCCCTTTGGGCTACAATGACATTGAATCGCCGCTTTCTGCCCAAACTTCCGCCTCAAGCGGGAGTCATTCGGCGAGGGTAGCTGTGAAGCTTCCCTCGGCGTCGCGGATATTACAGCCCCCACCCAGTGCGTGACGCCGAGGTTCACGGCTTTTCATCCCGAATTTCCCGGTCTAGATTTCTTCCGAGGGAAACGGATTCAAGAACATGCGAAATTTTCAACTGCCCGGCCGCTCGGCTGTCCTGGCGACCAATGGCATGGTCGCGACGTCACATCCGCTGGCCGCGGGCGAGGCTTTGCAAGTTCTAAAAGATGGTGGAAACGCTGTTGACGCGGCCATCGCCGGGGCGGTGCTTCTGGGGGTATGCGAACCGCAAATGACCGGCTTGGGCGGCGACTGTTTTGCGTTGATCAAGCTGGCCGGCGGCAACGATGTGGTGGCTTTGAACGGCTCAGGGCGCGCACCGGCCGGACTGGACGCCAATGTTCTGCGCGCCGAGGGACTCTCGAAAATCGAAGCTGGGCACCATGCCTCGATTACAGTTCCCGGAGCTGTCGATGCCCTATGCCGACTGTCCGAGCGGTACGGGAAACTCGGCCTGGACCGCAGCCTCTCGCCCGCAATCCGCTACTATGCCGAGGGCGTACCGATTGCCGCCCGCGTGGGATCGGATATCGCCCCGAAGGGAGGCGAAATGAATGCCGCAGCACGGCGGCACTATCTGAACGGCGAGAACGCGTATCGAACCGGCGACGTTTTTGCCTTGCCCGCGCAGGCAGAATTGCTGCGACGCATTGCGGCCGAGGGACCGTCTGCTTTCTACGATGGAGAGGCTGCGGAAGACATGCTCTCCACACTTAAGGCACTCGGCGGCTCTCACACTGCAAAGGATTTTGCGGCAACCGAGGCCAGTTGGGATATCCCACTCTACGGCGGATATCGACGCCACGAGTTGATCGAACATCCGCCAAATGGGCAAGGCGCGACAGCGCTGCTGATTGCCGCAATCCTAAACGAGTTCGATTTGACAGCCATGGACCCGGTCGGCGCCGAACGCCACCATCTCCAGGCCGAGGCCACGAAACTTGCCTATGATGCGCGCAACAGGTTCATCGCCGACCCGGACCATGTCGCCAGGCTTGAGCACATGCTGGCTCCGGAAACAGCAAGAAATCTGGCGGCACTGATTGATCCAAAGCGCGCGATGGCGGCACCTGCTCCGTTAACAGAAGACATCCACAAGGACACGGTGCTGATCACGGTCGTCGACCGCGACGGCATGGCGGTTAGCCTGATCTATTCGATCTTTTCGACGTTTGGGTCGGGCGTTGCTTCGGACAAATTCGGCATCCTCTTTCAAAATCGAGGATGTGGATTCAACCTACTACCGCGCCATGTAAACGAGGCGGGTGGCGGCAAACGACCCATGCACACTATTATCCCGGCAATGCGCGCAACCGGCGGGCGGGTCGACATGTGTTTCGGCGTCATGGGAGGCCAGTACCAGGCTGCAGGCCACGCCTATCTGCTATCCAACATCGTGGACTTTCAACTCGACGCGCAAGAGGCCGTGGACATGCCGCGCACGTTCGCCGATCCGATTTCGGGCATGCTTCAGGTAGAAGACGGTCTGGATAAAAATGCCTGCGCTGGTCTCATGGAACTGGGGCACAAACTCGTTCGTCCCGACACCCCAATAGGAGGTGCACAGGTCATAATGATGGATGCCCAAAACGGCATCCTGGTCGGCGCCTCTGATCCCCGCAAGGACGGGATTGCCCTGGGCTATTGACCCTCAGTTCATCTGGACGTGCATCGGATACTGCCCATCATCGAATTCTCCAAAGAATTCAGGCAGGTCCGGATGTTCAACCGGCTGACCAGAGTAATCGGCAATTAGGTTTTGCTCGGAAACATAAGCCACGTAATAGCTTTGGTCGTTTTCGGCCAGGAGATGATAGAACGGCTGGTCTTTGGCCGGACGACTTTCTTCCGGAATGGCCTCGTACCACGCATCAGTATTCGAAAAAACGGCATCGACGTCAAAGACAACACCCCGAAAAGGATGTTTGCGATGACGTACAACCTGACCCAAGGCGTATTTTGCACGCGTCTTGAACATAACTAGATACCCCCTACTCACTTCCTAAGCCTCAATTTGCCGTCTGTCGATGCTTGCCCCTGGAAAATCGGGGAAACAAATTGTGACGCGTTGTCAGACAGTAAGCTTGCGATCAATGCCGCCATGGCTTCCACATTGGTTCGAAATTTGGTATGAATTGAAAAACTAAAAAGGCGACAGAGGCATGAGCAGACCACTTCGCGCACTAATTTTGATTCTTTTCGTGTCCGCCTGCGGGAGCAGTAATTTTGCGCCTCCCAAGAATTTGGACAACGCATGCGCCATCATTCAGGAGCGGCCGAATTACCTGCCAGCCATGAAACGGGCCGAGTCCCGATGGGGCGTACCCGTGGCGGTTCAAATGGCCACGATCTATCAGGAAAGCAAATTCATCGGGAACGCGCGAACACCGCACGAATACTCCCTTGGCATAATACCGATGGGTCGCCAAAGCTCGGCATATGGTTACAGCCAGGCGTTGGACGGAACCTGGAAGGAATACCAGCGCGATCATGGTGGCACGTTTGCGCGACGCGACGACTTCCATGACGCCACCGATTTCATGGGCTGGTACTTCAAGAAATCCGAAGAGGACCTGGGAATCCCGGTTGCCGACGCCAAGCACCAGTATCTTGCCTATCATGAAGGCCGCACGGGCTATCGGCGTGGCAGTTTCCGCAAAAAGGCATGGTTGATGCGGGTTTCGGATGAAGTCGCGACCCGTGCAATCCTCTATGACTTCCAGCTTCGTTCGTGTGGAATCCTATAGCGGCCTGCTCACTTCAAGCGGTCGTTTTCCTCCCCGGTAATATTGAACAATGTCGCGCTGAGCGTATCGGCGCGCTCCAGCTGTCCGAGGATGACCGTCGTTGTGGCCCCCTGGCCATCACGCACGACCCACTGACGCAACTCGACCGGGTTCGCAGTGAATTTCAATTGAATCGAGCCGTATTCCGGATGCTCGGGATCCTGCGCCGTGACCACCGTTGCGACCCCGTCCTGTTCGTGCCCGACGACCATTTGGCGACGTGAAAGATCGACTTTGCGCTCAAGGATAAGGTTCAATGGCGTCTGCTTCAGCGGATACCGCTCGGCGCCGCGGAGGTTCGATTTTCCGTCGAACACACCGATCTGACCGCCGCCCGCCATGACCAAAAGATCCTCAGGCGGGTTATACTCGAAGCGCATGCGTCCGGGCCGCATGATATAGACCGTCCCCGTGGAAAGAGAGCCATCATCGTTCAACTGCGTAAACTCTGACTTCGCGCCTTTAATACCATTCAGGTACTGAGATATCCGGTCAAGCGAGAGTTTTTCAGCCATTGCCGGCGTCGCAACCAGTAGGGCAGCGCTCGAGGCAAGGAAGGTCCTGCGATCCATGATTGATGGCCTTTTCGAGTTTCGAGGAAAAGATATAGGGCCTGCTTGTCACGCACTCCAGTGTTAGGCCATATCATCGGCGTGCCAACGCCTAGCAGCCGCAGTTTATCACCTCAGAATTCGTGCTCGCGCGGGTCCGGGGGAGCGGCGTCCCCTGCCCGGTCGGCATATTGACGACAGACCCGAAGACCTCAGGCTTGTTCGGGAACCAGGATTTCCCGCTTGCCAACATGGTTGGCGGGGCTGACGAGATTGTTCTCTTCCATTTGCTCAACAAGGCGCGCTGCCTTGTTATAGCCGATCGCCAGTTTGCGCTGGATGTAGGACGTCGAGCATTTGCGGTCCCTGATCACGATCTGAACAGCCTGGTCGTACAGGGCGTCCTCGCCATCCGTATTGCCGCCGGTCAGGCCCAATACCGCGTCGATCTCGTTGGCGTTGTCCTCGTCAGGGCCTTCGATCACCCCGGAAAGATATTCGGGGGCACCGAAACTCTTCAGGTGGTTCACGACCTCTTCGACCTCTTCGTCCGAGACAAAAGGTCCGTGCACGCGGGTGATCTTGGCGCCACCGGCCATATAAAGCATGTCGCCCTGACCCAGAAGTTGCTCGGCCCCCATCTCGCCAAGGATGGTGCGGCTATCCACCTTGGACGTCACCTGGAACGAAATCCGGGTCGGAAAGTTGGCTTTGATCGTGCCGGTGATGACATCGACCGAAGGACGCTGCGTGGCCATGATCAGATGGATGCCCGAGGCACGCGCCATCTGTGCAAGGCGCTGGATGCACGCCTCGATCTCTTTGCCCGCAACCATCATCAGGTCAGCCATCTCATCGACGATGACGACGATATAGGGCAGCTTCTCGGGCGCGAACTCCTCGGTCTCGAAGATGGGTTCACCGGTTTCGTCGTCAAAGCCGGTCTGAACCGTGCGCTTGAACATCTCACCCTTGTCGAGCGCATCCTTCACCCGGCTGTTAAAGCCTTCGATATTGCGCACGCCCATCTTGGACATCTTGCGATAGCGCTCTTCCATCTCGCCGACGGTCCATTTCAGCGCGACGACCGCCTTCTTGGGGTCGGTCACGACTGGCGACAAAAGATGGGGAATGCCGTCGTAGACGGACAGTTCCAGCATCTTGGGGTCGATCATGATCAGACGGCATTCCTCGGGCGTCAGCTTGTAAAGCAGCGACAGGATCATCGTGTTGATCGCCACCGACTTGCCCGAGCCTGTGGTCCCCGCAATCAGCAGGTGAGGCATCTTGGCCAGGTTGGCGATGACCGGATCACCGCCGATGTCCTTGCCAAGTGCCAGCGGAAGACGTTGATTGCCGTCGCCGAAATCACGGTTGGCCAACATCTCGCGCAGAACCACCATCTCGCGGTTTTCATTGGGCAGTTCAATGCCGATGACAGAGCGTCCCGGCACGGTCGAGACGCGCGCCGAGAGTGCCGACATGGACCGCGCGATGTCGTCCGCCAGGCCAATCACACGGCTGGCTTTCAGGCCCGGAGCAGGCTCTAGTTCGTACATGGTGACAACCGGGCCCGGGCGGACCGACACGATCTCGCCCTTGACACCATAGTCATCCAGCACACTCTCCAGCATACGGGCGTTTTCTTCCAACGCTTCGTCCGACAGGTGATGTCTTTGGATGGTGCCCGGGTCGGTCAAGAGGTTCAGCGGCGGGATTTCGAAATCGCCTTCCTCGCCGAAGAGAGACGGCTGAGCCTCTGCCAGCGCGCGGCGCGAAGCGGCCGATTTTCGGGTTTTGCGCTGAACCTCGGCTTTGAATTCCGGTTCAGGGATGCGGGCCGAATGGAAACTTGTCGCCTGGGCGACCTTGCTCGGAACAATTTCTTCCTCCGGCATGGCGTATTGGGCGTCCAGGGCATTCAGTTCCGCGATTTCGCCATCCTCGCCTAGCATTGATATTGTCGGTGCAGCCGTTTTCGCCACGGGCGGCTCCTCGCGGGCGATCATTTGCGGACGGCGCACACGGTTTTTGACTGCGTCTGCGATACGGGCGCTGATCCTGTCGCCATCGGCATTCGTCGGTTCGTCGATCAACTCCGGTTCGGAGCGTTTGAGCAGCGATGGCATGATCGATTTGAGCTTGGATTTGGCGGCCGACTCTTCGACATAGGGACGCGTCGCCCTCAAGACAGCCTCGCTCACGTGTCGATCCTCTTTCTCGTCGGTCGCGCTCGCCCTTGCTTCGAGCGCCCGCGAGCGCGCTTTCGTGGCCATGCGCACGCCGCCAACCGCACCGCGACCCAGCAGCGACAAAAGCGTGTGGTACACCAGGATCATTCCGCCAGTCAGATAGCGCCCATAGGTCCATAGTTCGTCTCGGTCAAACCCCAGAACAAAGGCCAGCATGGCTAGACCGCCCACGAACAAGGCCAAAGACAACAGCTTCAGACCGACCGCGGGATCGACCGGCAGGATTCCAAGGATTGCCCCAAGCACCGTATCGCCGAACAGCCCCCCCAAGCCGAATGAATGGCTCCAATTGCCGCCCGGCACATGCGTGGAGAAGTATACCGAAACAACGGCCACGGCGATCGGAGCAAAGATCAAGCGGGCAACGGCATTTTCCTCACCTTGGTGAAAGACAAACCGCGCGCCCCAAACAGCCAGGACAAGGGCAATGGACCACGCGCCATACCCGGAGATGACGTAGAGGGGCGACGCAAAGGCCGCACCGATGGGACCCAGCAAGTTGCGGGCCGGCGTGTCGGTCGAGGACAGCCAGTTCGGATCATCGGGCGAATAAGAGCCGAGCGCCATCGCCACCAGCAGCGCACCCCCCAACAGCGTCAAACCGATCAGCTCTTTGCCGCGTCGTTCGATGATCGCCTGGGTATCGCTGTCAAACAGGGGGTCGCGATGTCTTGCCTGATAGGCCATGCCTCAATTCCTCACTTGTATAAACAGTCGCGGAGTTGCTCCAAACCGCGCTGCATTTCTTGTTCTTCGGCCACCAATGCCACGCGGATATAACCCTTGCCGGGGTTTTCCCCGTTCACATCCCGCGCAAGATAGGCGCCAGGCAACACCCGCACGCCGGTCTGACGCCAAAGCCTCACTGCCGCCTCTTCCCCGTCCTCGACCGGAAGCCACAGGAAAAAGCCTGCGTCCGGGGCACCACAGCCATCAATGCCTTCGAATACCCGATCGGCGATATCGAACTTGGCGAGATAGCGCTGCCTGCTGGCCTCAACGTGCTCTTCATCCGCCCAGACTTTCTCGGCCGCCCGTTGAAGCGGCAGTGGCGCAGGGGCACCGGAATAGGCGCGTAGCCGGCTGATGCACTTGATGTTTTCCGCTCCGCTGGCGACGAACCCCGAACGCAGTCCGGGCAGGTTCGATCGCTTGGACAGTGAATGGAAAATCAAGACCCGTTCGGGGTCGATACCCATCTCCTGGGCAATCTGCATGGCGCTGACGGGTTTCTCGCGTCGCCAAATCTCAGAGTAACATTCATCCGCAAAGATCCGGAAATCGTGTTTCTCCGCCAGCATCAGAAGATCGCGCCAATAGTCGCGCGATGCGACTGCACCTTGCGGATTTGAAGGCGAACAAAGATAGGCAATCGCAGTACGATTCAGAATGGCCGGATCGACCGCATGAAAATCCGGAAGAAAACCGGTTTCGCGCGTCGCAGGAAGATACTTCGGCTCTGCGCCGACCGAGAGTGCGGCCACGGCGTACACCTGATAGAACGGGTTCGGCATCAAAACGACCGGCTGAGCGCCGTTCTTATTCTCCGGGCAAAGCGCCATGGCGGCGTTGTACAACCCTTCACGCGTACCATTCAGCATGACGATCTGATCTGTGCCGGCGGTGACATCGAAGCGCCGCTTCAGCCAGCTAGAAATCGCCACCAGCAACTCCGGCGTTCCGTCGTTGGGCGGATACATTCCAAACCCGTCAGCCGTTTGCGCGATAATGTCGCTCACAAAGGCCGGAAAAGCATGCCGAGGTTCACCGATGGTCATATGCAAGACGTCGCCGCCCGCCTCATGGACGTCGAGCAGGCTCCGCAGACGCGGGAACGCATAAGCCGGTAGGTTCGAAAACCGCTCGGGATACTTCATCTCTGCCTCAAGGTCGGGGTCATTTGCGCCCCGTTTGATGCGACATTACCGCCTGCACGCCCTCAGGTCCACGATTTTGAGCCGCATTTTTCAGGCAAAGTCAGACAGATGTGGCATTTCGATCCCGTGGGCACCAAAGGATGTACCGGCCCTCGGATGGCGGTCCCCGGACCAAGTAGCCTGGCCCATCTGCCCGGGCCGATCTCACCAGGGTTTTCCTAGCGTAGCATCGCCTCAACCGCGCTTCCGATCGCGAGAAGTTTCTCCTCGCTCGGGCCCTGAAACAGAATTCCGGTCGACGGAACGCCGGTCGGCAGTGTCAGGCCCGCCAGCCCCATCAGATTTCCAATCCGGGTATTCTGAAGCGCCAAACCATTCCTTTCGGCAAAAAACTTCTCGTCCGCGAGAAGCGCTTCCGCCTTTGGCGGGCAAATCGGGACCGTGGGCAGCATGACGGCATCGAAATCCCGCGTATCGGCGCAATAGGCCTTACGCAATTCATCCAGCCGCTGCCATCCCGCGATGAAATCGGCCGCCATGATGCCTTCACCCTGCATGAATCTCTTTTTCACCGGTGAGAACATCAGATCTCCCTTGGCTGCGATCACGTCCCTCCACGTCGCGTAGGCTTCGGCGGGGAAAAGGATTGGCGCAAGTGACGTCGCCTCCCGAACGCCGGGTAGCTCGATCCGGTCGATCTTCGCTCCGGCAGCGGCAAGGCGCTCAACCGTTTCTTCAAACGCCCTGCGCGGAGCGTCCTCGATATTGTCAAATGCGGTCGTCTCCAAAACAGCCAGACGCAGATCGCCAAGTGCAACCGGCTCAAGCTTGGTTGGCTTTTGATCTTCAAGCGCCGCCAACAAAAGCCCAGCGTCTTCAACCGAACGGCAGAGCGGACCAACTGTATCGAAACGAGCACAAAGGGGCACAACGCCTTTCAACGAAAGTCGACCGGATACCGTCTTCAGCCCGACCAGATCGTTCCAGACGGACGGGATGCGAACCGAACCGCCCGTGTCTGATCCGATACCCGCCGCCGCCAGTCCGAAAGCGACGGAGGCTGCTGCGCCAGAAGACGAGCCGCCAGACACGGCCTCGGCGTCATTCACACACGGCGGAGAGGCGGTCACGGGGTTCAGCCCCAGACCAGAGAACGCCAGCTCTGGTTGGTGGGTCTTGCCGAGACAGACAAGGCCCGCACGGGTCGCGTTCGACAAAACCAAGGCGTCTGTGTCGGGCACCCTGCCCTTCAACATGGCGGACCCCGCCTCTGTCGCGACGCCTGCTGTGTCGTAGAGGTCTTTCCATGAAATTGGCACGCCATCCAAAAGGGACCGCCGTGTACCCGCACTGGCTCTCTTCGATGCTTCGCTGGCCTCGGCACGCGCGCGCTCCGTCGTCAGTCGGGCATAGATACGGTCCGACAACGGGTGCTCATCGATCGCGGCCAGATAGGTCTCGGTCAGTTCAACCGGGTCGATCTGACCCTTTTCGATTCCACGCCCCAAGTCACCCGCGGTTGCGGTCAGCCAATCCTGCATGCAGTGCCCTCCGTTTCGCGGCAAAGGTAGCGGCAGCGCGGCGCATGGACAACGGCAGTCACTACGCCATATGGAAGGATATGCATTTCGAAACGGATATACTGATCGCGGGCGGAGGCCTGAACGGTGTGACAATGGCACTCGCCTTGCGGTCCGCCGGCTTCGACGTGACGCTTGTCGATCCTCAGCCACGCGCCAGACGCGCGGCGGATGACTTTGACGGTCGCGGATATGCCCTGTCGATCCTGTCTCAAAGGGTTCTCAAGGCGCTGGGGGTCTGGGACCGCCTGGATGAAGTGCAGCCAATCCTGAACATCAAGGTCACAGACGGCCGCGCCGGAGAGGGGCCTTCGCCACTCATGCTAAGCTTTGATCATGCCGAAATCGAAGAAGGCCCTATGGGCTACATGGTCGAAGACCGCCACCTGCGCCCTGCCTTGCTGGACACGGCTGACGCTGCGGGCATTCGTCAGACCGAGGGCTTGGCTGTCACAGGCTTCGAAACCACGGTCGCTGGTGTCGGTATTGAACTTGGCGACAAAGAGACCCTCAACGCCCGCATGTTGATTGGATGCGACGGAAAACGCAGTCGGATTGCAGAGCTGGCCGGGATCAAACGCTCGGGCCACGACTACGGCCAAACGGCGCTGGTCTGCGCCATTTCCCATGAAAAGCCGCATAACGGTGTGGCTCACCAGTTCTTCATGCCCCCCGGCCCGCTTGCCATTCTTCCGTTGACGGGCAACCGCGCGTCGATCGTCTGGAGCGAAACAACAGATCGCGCCGCCGAGATCCAGGCTCTGGACGATGAATTGTATCTCGACGAACTCCATCCGCGCTTTGGCAGTTTCCTCGGAGACATCAGCCTCGCGGGCGCGCGATTTACCTACCCCCTGACTTTGTCGCTTGCGGAAAGCTTTGTCGGAGATCGCCTGGCCCTAGTCGGCGATGCGGCCCATGCCGTACACCCGATCGCTGGACAGGGGCTGAACGCCGGCCTGAAAGATGTCGCCGCTCTGGCCGAGGTGCTGACTGACGCACGCCGCCGCGGAGAAGATTTTGCTCGCCCCGATGTCTTGGCTCGCTATGAACAATGGCGGCGCTTCGACACCGCCACCCTCGCAGCCTCGACAGACGCAATCAACAAGCTGTTTTCGAACGACAATCCCGCACTTCGGGTGCTGCGTGACGTGGGGCTGGGGCTTGCCAATGCGCTGCCGGGCCTTCGGCGAAGCCTGATCCGGGAAGCAGCCGGTCTCACGGGTGATCTGCCCCGGCTCGCGCGAGGCAAGCCACTTTAGCTCCCGGCGCTGACATGGACCACAGGCTCAATCCAGCTTGCGAGCCTCGTCCACAAGCATGATCGGAATACCGTTCCGGATCGGGTAGGCCAGGTGCGCGGCCTTTGAAATCAGTTCCTGGGCTTCCGCGTCATAGGTCAACTGGGCACGGGTCTCGGGACAAACAAGCGATTCCAGCATGCGGCGATCGAAAGCGGGTTGGTCTGTCATTGCAGGGTCTCCTCCTTGCCGCCACGCATGGCGAACTCGATCAAGGTGACGATCGTTTCCCGCCGGGTTTCCAGCGACGGCGCCTCCAACAGCGCCTGCTTGTCCTCCGGCTCGAACGGACAGAGCATCGACAGGGAATTGATCAGCAACTCGTCGTCCGCGTCCTCAAGGGATGGCCAGTCGGTGCGCAATTCCTCGGTTTCAAAGAACATGCGCAGAAGCTCGAAGAACCGGGTTCGTTCCAGACCGGGATCATGCTCAGCCGGGCCCAGATCACGATCAAAACCGGCCCAAGACACGTTGCAACGGCGATAGGGGGTAAAGCCCTCTACCTCGTTCAGAACACGAAAACGCGAAATACCTGACAAAGTGATCATGTACCGGCCATCTTCGGTTTCCGAAAAGGCCGTCAATCGACCGGCGCATCCAATGGTCTGTAGCTGGGTCTCGCTGTTGAACTGTCCATCGCGCGGCTGGATCATTCCGATCAGCCGGTGCGTCGTCTTCATCGTGTCGTCGAGCATCGCGAGATAGCGCGGCTCGAAGATATGCAAAGGCAAGCGCGACCGCGGTAACAAGAGCGCGCCCGGCAGGGGAAACACCGGGATCGTGTCGGGAAGATCTGACGCTGCAAACATGAACAGGACTTAGCCCGCAATGCGCATTAGGCAAATATCATCGACGAAAGTTTCCGGCGTCCGTTCAAGGCAATCGGATCGTTCGGCTTAAGCGCTTCGAAAATGGTAAAAAGCTGCGCCCGTGCTGCCCCGTCGTTCCATTCGCGATCACGCCGGAACAGTTCGAGGAGGGCATCCACCGCTCCCGCCACGTCGCCAGAAGCGTGAAGAGCCTGCGCTAGTTCAAACCGTGCCTGATGATCGTCGGGCGAGGCATCGACCCTGGCGCGCAGTTCTGCGACAGGACCTGCGTCGGCAGCCTGACGCGCCAATTCAAGCTGAGCGCGCGCGGCTTCGACTTCGGGAGCCGACGCCAGGTCTTCGGGGACATTGGCCAAGACGCCCTCGGCCTGCTCGACCTGATCCAATGCCAGATAGCTGCGCACAAGGCCGCCATAGGCCGGCGCGTTCGCCGCGTCTTCCTGCAAGACGGCCGCGAACACCTGTGCTGCGTCGGCCGCAGCGCCCTCCTCCAACATCTGCTCGGCGGTCTCGACGGCCTCGGAAAGCCCACCACCGGCCTCGCCGCCCGATGCTTCGATCAGCCGGCCGATGAATGCCTTTAATTCACTTGCGGGAACAGCGCCCTGAAAACCATCCACAGGCTGGCCCTGCCAGAAGCCATAGACGGTCGGGATGGACTGGATGCGCAGTTGTCCCGCGATGGCCTGGTTGTCGTCGACGTTGATCTTGACCAGTTTGACTGCGCCGCGCGCGTCCTTGACGGCCTGCTCAAGCGCAGGGGTCAACTGCCGACAAGGGCCGCACCACGGCGCCCAGAAATCGACAATGACCGGAACCGTCTGGCTGGCCTCGACAACATCGGCCATGAAGGTCGCTTCATTGCTGTCCTTGATAAGATCGCCTTGGTCGGCACCACCGCCGTTGGAATTCAGTTCAAGCATGGTCATCCTCGGATCGCGTTTCCCGGGCCTTATATGCGAACCTCCGGCCAATAACCAAGAGGTGGGTGGCAAGGCGCGGCATCAAATCCTTGATTGGCTCGTCGCAATCACCGGTCTTTGAACGACAGCGCGGCCTTTTGCGCCAATGTCAAAGGCTGGTATCGTGGGCAAAAGCACTGAAGGCCATGCCGTTCTCATCCGGCGCCCCGGAAATGTAGGCCAGCGATGCTGCCGCCATCAATGCGGCGAAATACATCATCGCATCATTTTGCCAAAGGCTCATGCCAGGCCCTCAAGATAATTGTCCCAGAACATGTTTCGGAACAGCCGCTCGGGATCCAATTCCACTTTGCGGGCCGCAAATTCTGGCGCGCGCGGATAGGCGCGCAGGAATTGCTCTCGGCTGGCATGTGGCCTGTAGGGCAGGTAATAGGTCCCGCCCAAGTCCAGCACCCGATCAATCAATTCACGGGTCATGCGCTGGTGATCAATTTCGGCACGCCGGGTCATTTCCTGGCTGAATAGCATCACGCAGGCGATCCGATTGCCCTGAGCATAGGACAGGACACTTTCCCTGTCGGCGCGCACATAGCGCAGTGTAATGTTCAAAAGTTCCTGGTAGCTGGCCGGGATGACCTCCTGGCAAGCATGAACAAAGTCGGGAAAACGTTCCGGCGGGACAAAGTATTCGTGCAGGATATCGGTGCGGGTCGGGTCACGGTCGTCCAATGTCGCGACCGGAACATTCAGGAGCGAATTCCGAGTGACCTCGCCATCACCGATCATCGGCCCGAAATCGGTCTCCAGCCACCACCGCCAATCCTTAATACGTTCGTTGTGCAGCTGCATTCGAAAGACGCGCGCTGCGGCCTTGCCTCGGAAATCCGATCCGCTGGCCGGTGGCAATTCGTCCTGGTTCGAAGATGGGCGATACGTAATCATCAGGGCATCTTCAAAGAATGTCCCGCGATCGACGTTCAGCCGCCCGTAAGCCATCTCGACATCACCCGCTTCAATCGCACCTACGAAAAAAGGCGCAAACTCGCGCGACGATAGCTTTTGAAACGTCGGCACAAGGCGCCGGTTCGGGACCATGTCGACCTCGATATCAACGATGGCGCCCGTGAGCCCATATCCCCCCATCGTGAGTTGGAAGATTTCCGGAAACTCGTCCCGTGAAACCCTCAACAGCTCACCGTCGGGCCGAAGCAAATAGAGCGTCTTGACCGTTGCCCCCATAGGGCCGTGCGACACCGGCCAACCGTGGGCGTTGACGCAGAACGTCGCTGCGACACCAAAGTCGTTGTTCGACTGCATGACCTTCGGACTCATCCCGACGTGGTCCAACGCGGAAATGACGTGGTGCCACCGCGCCCCGGGGTGAGCCCGGAACACACCGCGCCGAAGATCCGGCTGGACCATCCCGTTATCATACGTAACGGCGTAGCCCTCTGGCGGGATGGCATGGCCCCCCATCGAATGACGCGCGGCACCGATATTGAATGGCCGCCCGTCCTCGCGCGCTGAATTCATCTCCTTGCGAAGACTGGCAATCATCGCCTCGCCCGGATTTTCCCTGACCACGATGTGGCGCGCAATCGGAGTCTGGTTCAACTGGCTTGCATCGTTCAGCGTGTTCTCGGCACCGTCTGCCGAGATGCGCTGCGTCCCGTTCACGGACGGCACATTGCCGGACAGCTTCGCGCCCAGGTATCCGCCAACAGCCGCTCCACCTGCGAACAGGGCCGCGCGCCGCGTCAGTTGGCCTTTGACTGATGGATAACGGCTCATGACTGCGGCGCTCTACAGATCGAAGGTCGCGAAGACCGGTGCGTGATCCGAGGGTTGCTCCCACCCTCTCGCGTCTCTCAAGACCCGACTTGAGTGGCTTGCACTCGCGATGTCCGGAGTTGCCCAGATGTGATCCAGCCTCCGCCCCTTGTCAGCGGCATCCCAGTCACGGGCGCGATAGGACCACCAGCTGTAGAGCAACCCCTCCGGAATGTCTTTGCGCGTCACGTCGACCCAGTCCCCCGCGTCCTGGACGGCTCCAAGGTGCTCGACCTCGATAGGCGTGTGGCTGACGATCCTCAGAAGCTTCTTATGGTCCCAGACGTCGTCTTCGCGCGGGGCGATGTTCAGATCACCCACGAGGATGGATTTAGAAGGTCTTTCAGCGTGATAGGCATCGCGCATCTCGGCCAGGAAATCCAGCTTTTGACCGAATTTCTCGTTCACGTCCCGATCAGGAACGTCGCCGCCCGCAGGAACATAGAAGTTGTGGATCGTCACACCGTTTGCCAACCGCCCAGCAACATGGCGGGCATGTCCCAACCCGGCCCAATCACGGTCTCCGGCGTCGTCCATGGGAAGCTTCGACAGGATAGCGACGCCGTTGTAGCCCTTTTGCCCACGGGCCACCATGTGAGCGTAGCCTAGGCTCTTGAACGTTTCGACCGGGATTTTCTCAACCGGCGACTTGCACTCTTGCAGGCAGATGACATCCGGCGCCTCGTCGGTCATCAGCCGCGCAACGATGCCCTCGCGCAGTCGAACCGAGTTAATATTCCAGGTCGCAATCGTGAACGTCATTCAAATACTCCCTCCCGCCTATGTGAGATGCGGCTGTCCTTGTTTCAAGTTGGACTTTCCACCAAGGCGATAGCGCGGGCAAGGGCATCGTGGAACCTGTCAGGCGCTTCAAGCTGTGGGATGTGGCCGACATCCTCAAGCCAGAACAACGGTGCACCGCCCAAAGCCGATTTCAACGCATCTGCCTGCTCCGGTGGTGTCACAGTGTCTTCCAAGCCCCAAATCAGGGCAATTGGAACCTCCAGCCTACCATAACTTGCCGGGTTGGTGCTGCGCGCACTCTTCGGGGGCAAAAGAATTGACGGAAGGGACCTCGCCAACGCCTCGGCGGTTCCAACTCGTGTGAACGGATGCATTAGAAGGGCAATGCGCGCGTCTGTGATGGCCTCTTTGCGATGGAAGAAGCGGCGAACAAGCGTCGGCGCGAGGTGCGGGTTCGTGATCGTGGCCGAAACAAGCGCTTCGCGGATGGGCAGTGGTCGCAGGGCAGCGAACAGTTCCTTGCCGGCACCATCCTGCCCCAATGCCATGACCCCTGAAACGATGACAGCGCCGCGAAACGCTTCGGGAGATGCGATCATTGCCTCGGCGGCGGGACCCGCCCCGAAAGAATGGGCGACGATAACGGGGCGAAGTCTTTCGGCTTCGACAAAGTTCAGAATGCGTAAGGCCTGTGCCTGCCTGGAGTAATCGGTCAGCGCGCCGCGCTCCGACAAGCCCATGGGGGGCAAATCAATTGCCATGGCGCGAAACCCTCGTTCGGCGAGATCGTCCAGAGTGTCTGACCACAGCCCGGCCCACCCCACTGCACCATGTATCAACAAGATCGGAGTGCCTGTCTTTCGCCCCCTTTCAATGACGTGGATCGTGCCAAGCGGTGTCTCCACCATCCGGCTTCCCTCGACCATCAGGGCCTCGGCCGCACGTATTTCACGCTGGAAGGCAAGCAGCCGATAGGCGGCGATGGCCAAGGCCAACAGCACCAGAAGTGCCAGGATGAGGCGGACAACCAAGCGAAGCATGACCTCTTGCCTTTCGATTCCAGCCTAATCGGGCGACCGGAACCGATCAAGAAAGCAGAGGCGGGTTCGGCGGCCGGTTGCTATTCGGCAGCGAACTTGATCACTGGCTCCATCGCGGCAAACTCGGCATCGGACAGGTGACACTTGATCTGATGTCCGCCTTGCATGTTGCGGACCGGCGGGACTTCTTTCTCGCAAAGGCCTCCAGGGACCTTGCTCTTCCAGTTGCACCGCGTCTGGAACGGACATCCGGGCGGCGGGTTCATCGCCGAGGGAATATCCCCTTCCAGAACGACATGCTTTTTCTCGACACTTGTGTCGGCAATCGGCACCGCCGACAGAAGAGCCTCGGTGTACGGATGGTAAGGAGGTGCAAAGACCTGCTCTGTATTCCCGATTTCGACCACGTGGCCGAGATACATTACCATGACACGGTCGGCGAGGTATCGCACGATGGACAGGTCGTGGCTGATGAACAAGAGCGTCGTCTTCTCGGTCCGCTGGATCTCCATCAAGAGATCGGTCACCGCCGCCTGCACGCTGACATCGAGAGCTGAAACCGGTTCGTCCGCCACCACGATCTTGGCACCACCGGCAAAGGCGCGGGCAATACCAACGCGCTGTTTCTGCCCGCCGGACAATTGCCTTGGCATGCGGGTGGCGAATTCGCGCGGCAGTTTCACGAGGTCTAGGAGCTCCAGCATCCGCTGTTCCCGCTCGGCCTCGGATTTCCCGACTTTGAAGATTTCCAGAGCACGGATGATCTGACGCCCCACGGTCATTGAGGGGTTCAGCGTGTCGAACGGGTTCTGGAACACCATCTGGACGGACGAGACCGTCCGTGTATCGCGCGACTCGATCGGAGTTTCTTCGATCGACTGGTCATAGAGCATGATATTGCCCTCGGTCGCAGTCTCGAGCCCCATCAAAACCTTCGCAAAGGTCGATTTGCCACAACCGGACTCGCCAACAATCGCGAGCGTTTCGCCCTCCCGCGCCTCGAAGGACAAATCCTCGTTGGCCTTTACCACTTTGGTATCGCCGCCACCGAACAGCGAGTTTGCCGCAACCTCATAGTATTTCTTGAGGTTCTCCATCTTCAGGACAACCCTGCCAGGCTCGGTTTGTGTATGCTGCTCACCCAGTTCAATCGGGGCGTTCCAGTCGATCTCGCGGAACTTTATGCAGCGGGTCTCATGACGGTCGTCACCTGCGACCGTGTCCATCCTGATGTCGCCCTGATCACAGCGCCCGGCTTCGAAATACTCGCAACGCGGACCGAAATTGCACCCCGGCGGACGCTCGTGAGGCAGAGGAAAGTTGCCCGGGATCGCCACCAGCGGACGGGCATTCTTGTCCGCCCCCGGCAGTGGGATCGATCGAAACAAGGCCTGGGTATAGGGATGCTGCATCTTGTCGAAGACGTCAGCGATCGAGCCGGTCTCGACCGCCTCTCCCGAATACATCACGCAAAGCCGGTCGCATGTCTCAAGCACAAGCCCCAGGTTGTGGCTAATGAACAGCATCGACGTACCGTACTTCTTGCCCAGGTCCTTGACCAGTTGGACAACCGCGGCCTCGACTGTGACATCCAAAGCGGTGGTCGGTTCGTCCAGAATCAGAAGCGAAGGCTTGGACATCAGCGCCATGGCGATGACGATCCGTTGCTGCTGACCGCCCGAAAGCTGGTGGGGATAACTATTCAGCATCCGCTCGGGATCGGGCAACCGCACGTCGGTCACGACCTCCAGCGCGCGGGCATAGGCCTCTTTTTCATCCACGCCTTCGTGGATCATCGGCACTTCCATCAACTGCTTGCCGATCCGCATGGCAGGGTTGAGCGACGCCATCGGCTCCTGGTAGATCATGGCGATTTCCTTGCCACGAATGGTGCGCAATTCGTCCTGGGTCATCTCGTTCAGGTTACGCCCCTTGAACTTGATCGATCCCCCAACGATGCGCCCGTTAACACCCAGATCCTGCATAACGCCGAGAGCGACGGTGGATTTGCCGCAACCGGATTCGCCGACCAGGCCCATGGCCTCGCCGGGTTGAACCGTGCAGGAAAAATCCATCACTGCCGGAATCTCTCGCAACCGGGTGAAGAAGCTGATCGAAAGCTGGTCGATCTCCAGGATCGGTCCGTCGAAATCCTGTTGGGTCATCGCGTGCGTTCCTTTTGGTTTCGCCGCGCCGCTGGCGCGTCGATCCGCTGGAGGGGCCCTGCCCCTCCAGACCTCCCCGGAGTATTTCTGAAAAGAAGAAGGCCCATCAGTCCCTCAGGCTTTCTTCGCGCAGCCCATCCGCCAGCAGGTTCAGACCCAGCACGAGGCTCATCAATGCCAGAGCCGGGGCCAGCGCAGGATGCGGATAAATAGCCAAAAGCTTGCGGCCATCATTGATCGTCGACCCCCAGTCCGGGCTTTCGGGCGAAAGCCCGAGACCAAAGAAGCCGAGTGTCCCGAGCAGAATGGTGGTGTATCCGATCCGCAGGCAGAAATCGACGATCAACGGACCCCGCGCATTCGGCAGGATTTCCCATAACATGATGTACCAGGCGCCCTCGCCCCTTGTCTGGCCTGCGGCAACGTAGTCCCTCGTCTTGATATCGAGCGCGAGTCCCCTGACGATGCGGAACACCGTGGGTGAGTTCACGAAGACCACCGAGACGAAGACGACCAACAGGTTCGGCGGAAACTCGATGATGCCCAGCGGGTCCTTGTTCCAGGCGATACCGAGATAAAGCCACAGGCCGACCACCAGCGTGATACCAAGATAAAGGTAATTCTTGTTTGGCTGGGTGAAAAAACGCGAATTGATCAGGATCACGGTAAAGATGATGGGGAATATGAACAGGACTGCCGCCATGTAAATCGGGATACCTGTCGCAACGATCTCGGGCGTGACCAAGAGGTAGAACAACAGGATCACCGGGAAGGCCAGGATCAGGTTCGCAAGGAATGTCAGGAGAGTGTCGAGCTTGCCGCCGTAGTAGGCGGCAGGCAGTCCGAGCGTAATGCCGACCATAAAGGCGAAAAGCGTCGCGAAGGGAGCGATCTTGATCACCTCCCACGAGCCTTTGACCATTCGGCTGAAGACATCTCTCGCCAGGTTGTCGCCGCCCAAAAGATAATAGGGGTAGGCCCCGTCGTCACTGACGGGCGTGCCTGGCACTTTGTTCTTCATGCCTGACATCTGATCGAGTGGCGCATGGGTTACGATCATGTCCATCGCGCCGAAAATGGCGGTAAAGACCCAGAACATGACGATACCAAAGCCGATCATGCCGATCACGCTGTCGAACAGTTTACCATAAAGCCCGAGCTTGCGTTTGAAGGTAATGGAAAGTGCGAAGGTCGCCACGAGGGCGATCCAGACCGGCAGGAAGCGGGTCGCCAGCGTGCCCAGGATTCCCTTGGCCGGAAGCGACGGCGCGAGAATGCCGCCAACAAGATATATCAGCACCAGCCCTACGATAGCCGCAAAACTGTAGCGCACCGTCATGGCCGCATAGTCATATGGGCCTTTTTTCACCGCCGCCGCACCGCCACTCATGGCCGTGTCCATGGCGAAAAAGCTGGTGATGATCTGCGCGATCACTGCCACGGCAAAGACTGCGCAAACTGCGATCATAACCGGGTTCAGTACCGACAGGCTGCCTGTCCAGGTGAGGGGTTCCATGTCTCTCTCCTCCTCAGGCGATGCGAATGCGGGGGTTCAGGAAGACATACCCGATATCGGATATGAGCTGCGTCACCAGCACGACGAAGACGGCTACCACCGAGCAAGCCAGCAGGAGTTCGATGTCGTTGTTTCCGGCCGCTTGCACCAGCGTCCACCCAAAGCCCTTATAGTTGAACAGGGTCTCGACGATGACCACGCCGTTCAAGAGCCACGGAAACTGCAGCATGATCACCGTGAACGGGGCAATCAGGGCATTTCTCAATGCGTGTTTCAGAACGATGTTTTTGAAGCTGACACCCTTCAGCCGGGCCGTACGGATGTACTGAGCCGTCATGACTTCGGTCATCGAGGCACGGGTCATGCGGGCGATGTATCCCATGCCGTACAGCGCGATGGTCAAAACCGGCAGGAAAAAGTTCCAGAAATTCGCGTCATCCGCCGCGCTGGTGGCCGTTCCCTTGAAAATCTTCCACCCCGCCGATGAGGCGAAGAGCGTGATGAAGATCACGCCAGAGACGTATTCCGGTGTCGCTGTAGAGGCGATGGAAAATGTCGATAGGGACCGGTCAAGTTTGGAGCCTTCGCGCATGCCGGCCAGAACACCAATGATCAGAGCCGAAGGCACCATCAAGACCATAACCCAGAACATCAGTTTCGCGGTCAGACCAAGTCGCGTGGCGATGATGTCGCTAACCTCGGTCTTGAAGACTGTCGATTCACCCCAGGCGCCCTGCAGGATGCCGCAGAATCCGGGGGCCTCGGCTGCATCTTGCCCCGGCGCGATGCAACGCCCGGTAATTTTCCCTGTCTCCGGGTCCTCAAAGGTATGACCCGGCAATACGCCAAGCCACTGACCATACTTGACCGGCAAGGGCTGGAGATAGCCGTTCTTGCCCAGGAATGAAGTCACCGCTTCGTCCGACATACGCTGGTTGCCCTGCGTTTTCGCCAGTTTTTCAAGGTTCGGATATAGGTTGGTCAGAAAGAAGACGATGAACGTCAGGCACAATGCCGTCAGGATCATCACGCCCAGCCGGCGCAGGATGAAAAGTCCCATCAAGGCTCCCGTTGTTGAGTCGCGGACAGCGGATCGTTTGCGATCTCTATCAGCCCCGGGGGCTGGTCCACGCTTATGAAAAATGCGCCCGCAGCGATCTGCGGGCGCATTTCAGTTCATCAGGCCGCAAGGCCCCACTTGTAGTGATGATGCTCGAAGGTGATGTGCATGTCAGCGCCCACCACGTTTTCGCGCATGTGGCGGTACAGCGACCGCCAATAAGGCTGGATGGTCACGCCTTCGTCCTGGATCAGCTTCTCCATCTTCGCCATGACCTCGCGGCGCGCATCGGCATCGGCGATAGCCAGAGCCTGGGTCAGAAGAGCGTCGAACTCGTCATTGGACCAACCGAACTCGTTCCAGGCCTCGCCCGATCGGTAAGCCAGCGCGTGAATCTGGACGCCCAGCGGACGGTGGTTCCAGTTGGTCGAGCTGTAGGCGTATTTGGTCCAGTCGTTCCAGAACGTCGAGCCGGGCAGGATCGTCCGCTTGACGTTGAAACCGGCATCCCGCAACTGAGCCGCCACCGCGTCGGTCGTGTTCTTGCGCCAGTCGTCGTCGATCGAGATGATCTCGTGTTCGAAATCCATCATGCCGGCTTCTTCCATCAGACGGCGCGCCTCGTCGACATTGCGCTCAATGGGCGGCAGTTCAGCGTATTCGGGATGGATCGGTGCGACGTGGTGGTTCTCGGCTGTGACACCGCGGTTCCCATAACCAAGCTCAAGGCAGACGGCGTTGTCCACGGCCAATTGCAGCGCCTTGCGGACACGGGCGTCGGCATACGGCTTGACACCATCGATCTCGGCCAACTGGTTCGGGCGGATGACAAGCGTCGCGGCGGTGACAACCTCGGACTTTTTCAGGCCCAGATCGTCCATGATGTCGATGAACTCACCAACCGACTCGTACAGCATATCGACCTCTTCCGACTCGATCGCGGCAAGCCATGCGGCAGCGTCGGTGCCAAAGTCGATATACTCGATGCGGTCAAGAAAGGGTCCGCCGTAAACGTCGGTTCCCCACCAGGCGTGATCGGTATTTTTCACCAACGTCGCCTTCACGCCCACTTCGAACTCGTCAAGAAGGTATGGACCGGTGCCGACGAAGTTGGTCGGATCAGCGGGATCATAGGACACATGGGTCACTGCCGCTGGATAGTCGGCCATGCCCGGGATGAGCGAAATATCGGGATTTGGCAGTGACAGCTTGACCGTATGGCTGTCGACCACTTCGATGGCGCCATCGATCGCCTTGTTGGTGTTGCCATCAATCAGTGTCGCGAAACGTCCGGCCATCGAGTTCGCCTCGACCGTCTTGTCGCACCAGCCGGCGATGTTGCGCGCAACGTCCTCGGCGGTGAAGTCATCACCGTTGTTCCACTTTACGCCTTTGCGGACGTGAAGAACGTATTCAGTTGCGTCCGCGTTGATGTCCCAGCCTTCCAGCAACATGCCTCTGACCGAGCCGTCGTTGTTGTATTCAACCAGGTACTCAAGCGTACCGCGGGTGGCGTTGGCGATCTCGGACCAGTCGGCAGTCCGCGTGTCTTTCAGCGCCTTGATCTGCATCTGCACGCGCAGCGTGCCGCCCATCTGGGCATGTCCGGCGGCCTGCGCGGGTTGCGTGGCACCGATGAGCCCATATGCAGCTGTGGCGGTGACCCCCAGTGCGGTCGCGCGGGTCAGAAACTCACGACGGCTGATCTTGCCCTCGCGATATTCATCAGCATGCATAAGAGCCGCTGGATGCACATCACGGCGTGTAGTGATTGAGTGGGTCATGTTCTCGCTACTCCCTGGATAGACTTCGCCAGGTATACTGCCCGGCTGTCATTAGATATTGCGGCCATTTCGGCACGCCCCATGGCGCAGGTCAACGGCTTCTTCCGGCAGAGACTGTAACATTTGCGACATTGCGCGCATCTAAAAACGACGCCATGCGGCGATTTACCGTCCAACCCTAAATTCAGAGGGGCTCTGGCCAGCTCTCGCTCGAAAGGCTCGTGTGAAATACGCAGCAGAGGAGAACCCACAGCTGCGCGAAATATCCGAAATACGAATATTTGTGTCCCGCAGAAGGCGCTTTGCTTCGAAATGGCGTCGGTCCGTGAGGATGTCCAACGCGGGGCGACCCGATACCTTGCGGCATACCCGCGACAAATGCGTTGGCGTCACGCCCAAGAGCGCGGCGTAGTGCTGCACCCCGTCCGGCTTGCGGAAATCCCTCTCGATCAGCGCGGTAAAGGCCTCGGCCAATCTGTGCGCAGCCGTGTCCAGCCGGGTTGCGGGCGACTGGGTCGGCGACTCGGCATGGCTCTCGGAAATGCGGGCCAGCCAGACTGACAACAACCCGACATGATGGAGCAGGGCCCGGTTCGAATGACTGCACCCGCTTTCGGCCTCGCGCTGCATGGCGTCGATCATCCCCGTCAGTTCGCGTTGCTGCTGCACATGGTGCAGGCGCAGGTGCAAGGGATCCGCAGGCCAATCGCTTCCGGGTTGGTCGCTCAGAAACACAACCGAGCCCAGTACAGGACCCGAAGCCGAGAACCCATGCATCGTACGCGTCGGGAGGAATACGAGGTTGTGCGGGCTATAGCCGGAATTACGCCCGGCAATCGTGAGGCGCCCCTGGCCCCGCGTAAACCAGATCAGCACCGGACGATCATAGCTGCGCATCGCCTCGGTCCGCCATCGACCGCCCTGCGCCATGCGCGCCACCGACACGACCTCAACCGGTGGCAGTTCCGGATCGAGCGGCACAACGCGCTCAAAGGCGGGCTTGTCCGCGTTCCGCTGTGGCAGAAGCGTCAAACGTTGGACGGTCATGGCAGGTTACAAAGCCCCCAAGCTTCAACTGTGTCGAAATTGTGGCAAAGCGCAGCAGCGAGTCAATCTCTTCGCATGAGCGCTACTGAGCGAAGTGCGGCCTGTATCATGATCAGCGCGCTGCGCAGGTATTAAATGATGCGGCCAGAGTCGCCATCAAGTCCAAGTACAGTTGGTTCGACGGCGCAATCGCCGCACCGAGCGGATCGATGACCAGAACCGGCACATCCAAGCCTTCCACAACGGTTTCAACAATCCGCGAATTCTCCTGTGGTTCGGCAAAAACACAGAACAGTCCCGTCTCGCGTGCCGTTGCGCGCAGTTCGGTGATTCGCTTTGGCCCCGGCGCCACCGCGTGGGAAGATGCGATGGAAAAGACAGGTTCCAGACCGAACCGGGCTTCGAAGTACTGATAGGCGTCGTGGTACACGGCGTAGACAATGGGGTGAGTCATTGCGTTGGACATCCGGTCTTGGAGAGCTGCCAGTTCTGCCTGCCCCGCCGCCGCATTCGCCCGGTAGGCGTCTGCGTTCTCGGGATCGAACTGAGCCAGTTCTTCTGCGATCGCCGTCATCCAGATTGCACCGTTTACAGGATCAAGCCAGGCATGAGGATCAACCGATCCGGAATGCTCGTGGTGGCTTTCCTCATGATCCGTTTCGTTATGTTCGTCTTCATCATGTTTGGCTTCGTCCCGATAGCTGTGCAAAATCGTTCCCTCGACCTCCAGAAGAGAGACCGTCGCCGCGTCCGCCGCCAAAGTCTCCAATGGCCGCTCCAGCCACGGCGTCAGTTCATGCCCAACCCAGAACACTAGATCGGCCTGCTCCAATGCGGCAGCCTCCGAGGCGCGCATGGCGTGTTCGTGCGGAGAGGCGCCTGGCGGGAGGATCAAATCAGGCTCTCCAATACCCTCCATCACGCGAGCCACAAGGCTGTGAACGGGCGCGATATCGACAGCGACACGCGGCGCATCCGCGGTCGCCGGAGAGGCAAATAGCAGCAGAACAAGAGGCAGAAAACGAAGCATCGACAGTCACCTTTCAATCAGGAGACTGCTTGATATTTGTTATATTATAACATATCAATCCCTAAACGCTAAAAGGACCCGCGATGCTCGGCTTTGAAATTCACGACCACACGCACTGCATAGCCTCTGGTATTGATGCGGCGGCCGAGCACTGCAAGGAAGCCGGGCTGCAACTGACAGATGCGCGCAAACGGGTGCTGGAGATCCTTTTGCGCGAGCACCGCGCCCTCGGCGCCTATGAAATCCTCGAAATCCTCGGAAAAGGCGCCAAACCCCCAACCGCCTACCGCGCGTTGGACTTCCTTGTGAAAAACGGCTTTGCGCACAGGATCGAACGGCTGAACGCTTTTATCGCCTGCGCCCATCCAGGCACCGACCACTCGCCTGCCTTCCTGATTTGCCGGGTCTGCGACTCCGTGGCCGAGGCTCCTTCCGAACCTACCAAGGGCCGGCTCGGCGACTTTGCCCGCGACGCTGGCTTCAAGATCGAACGCGCCGTGGTCGAAGCCGTCGGCGTCTGTCCGAATTGCGAGGCCGCCCGATGCGCCTGATCACTGTCGAGAGGCTGGGTGTCAGGCTGGGCAACCACCAAATCCTCCACCACGTCGACGTGACGCTGGACGCGGGCGAAATCGTCACCATCGTCGGGCCGAACGGTTCGGGCAAATCCACCCTTTTGCGTGCCATCATCGGCGCCGTGCCTGCCAGCGGCCGCATTACGCGCAAGCCCCGTCTTCGGATCGGCTATGTGCCGCAAAAACTCCACCTCGACAAAACCCTGCCGATGACCGTGCGCCGGTTCCTCGACCTCCCACGTGCCTTGCCGGACAATGACGTAGCCGCGGCGCTCACCCGCGTTGGCGCTGCCGATCTGACCGACCGGCAGATGTCCGACCTCTCGGGTGGCCAGCTTCAGCGGGTCCAACTGGCTCGTGCCATCGTCGGCAAACCCGAACTATTGATCCTCGACGAAGCAACGCAGGGCCTCGACCAAGGTGGTTCTGCCGAGTTCTATCGCCTGATCGAAGAATTATCGCGCGACATGAACGCCGCCGTCCTGATGGTTAGCCACGAACTGCACGTCGTGATGGCGGCTTCTGATCGCGTGATCTGCCTAAATGGCCACGTCTGCTGCCACGGCTCGCCCGAGCACGTCGCTTCGGCCCCCGAATATCGCGCACTGTTCGGCACCGGCACGGGCGGTGCTCTGGCGTTGTATCGGCACGAGCACGACCACGCCCATGATCATGACCATGCGCACGATCATGAGCATGCGTCATGAGCGTCTTTGACTCGTTTCTGGTCCGCGCCGCGTTTGCCGGTGTCGGTGTCGCGCTTGCTGCAGCCCCCCTGGGATGCTTTGTCGTCTGGCGGCGGATGGCCTATTTCGGCGACGCCACCGCCCACGCCGCCGTCCTCGGCGTTGCCCTCGCCCTGGCACTGAACCTGCCGATTTTTGCCGGAACACTTCTGGTCGCGCTTGCCATGGCCACGGCAGTCAACCGTCTGGGCGAGCGCGGCCACGCCGCCGATACCGTGCTGGGCGTAGCGGCCCACGGAGGGCTTGCCCTGGGACTGGTTGCTGTCTCATTCGTCGAGGGCGTTCGCATCGACATGATGGCGTTTCTATTCGGCGATATCCTGGCCGTGAACCGTATCGACCTCGTCCTGATCTGGGGCGGTGCTCTTCTTGTCCTGGGGCTCCTTTGGTGGCGGTGGTCGGCCCTCTTGATGTCAACCCTGAACCCCGACCTGGCCCAGGCCGCAGGTCTGAAACCGCACCGCGAACACCTGATCCTGACTCTGGCTCTCGCCGTTGTCGTTGCCGTCGCGATCAAGGTCGTGGGGGTGCTGTTGATCGGCGCGCTCCTGGTCATCCCCGCAGCAGCCGCCCGCCCCTTGTCGCAAACGCCCGAGCGCATGGCTTTGATCGCCGTGTGCATCGGAGCCGCCTCTACGCTCGGTGGACTCGCCGCCGCATGGCATCTGGACACACCCGCCGGGCCCTCAATCGTGACGGTCGCAACCCTGGCTTTCCTTGTGACCCGCCTGTGGGACGGCCGTGCCTAGGGGCGCAGCCTTCTGCCTCGCCGCCACCCTCGCCGTGGTTGGCCCTGCATGTGCGTTGGCGGAGGAACTCGGAAAGATCACCGCTTTCCTGGACGGGAATCGTCGTACCTGGCACACGATCACTTTCCGGCAGGGTGAGGGAGACATCGCCACGGCGACCTTTCGGCAAAGCGGGCACCTGGCTGAACTGCAGTTCCAGGGCCACCCGGTGCCCAAGTTCACCAGCAAAGATGTGCTTAATATCGACGTCCGCTTCCGGGGCCTCTACGAACCTGGAGCGGCACCCATGTCAGTCGATATTCTCTATACGCCCAGCGGACTTTCCGGCCCGCTCTGGACCAGCCGCGGAGCCCCGGAACCGGTCGAAGTCCAGGTTCTGTCGTTTGAGATCTGGGGCAGCTTTGGCCAGGTCACGGCGATCTTTTCGGGACAGGTCTGCAAACGACCCCGGCTTTTCTCGAAAACCGACACCACCGACTGCATGCGTCTGAACGGTCTGGTTGAAACGCGCCTCGAAGTTCAATAGGGCTCCTTAGCCCTCCATCCTCTCAAGTTCGTCGATAAAACCCGAGATCATCGAAAGCCCCTTGTCCCAGAATGCCGGGTCCGAGGCATCCAGGCCGAAAGGCGCCAACAATTCCTTGTGGTGCTTTGATCCGCCTGCCTTCAGCATGTCGAAGTACTTTTTCTGAAAGTCCGGATCGCCTTCTTCATAGACCGCGTAAAGCGCGTTCACCAAGCCGTCACCGAATGCGTAGGCGTAGACATAGAACGGCGAATGCACGAAATGCGGGACGTAGGACCAGAAAGTGTCATAACCCTCCATGAACTCGAACGCCGGGCCAAGGCTTTCGCCCTGCACGCTCATCCACAGGGCGCCGATATCGTCCGGCGTCAGTTCACCATTTCGGCGCGCGTCGTGCAGCTTGCACTCGAAATCATAGAAGGCGATCTGACGCACGACCGTGTTGATCATGTCTTCGACCTTGCCCGCCAGCATCACCTTGCGCTCGGCCGCCGAAGGGGCGTTGGCCAGAAGGCGTCGGAAGGTCAGCATTTCACCGAACACACTGGCCGTCTCGGCCAGGGTCAGCGGTGTTGAAGCCAGCAGTTCTCCCTGCCCCGCCGCCAGACGTTGGTGCACGCCGTGGCCCAACTCGTGGGCGAGCGTCATCACATCCCGCGGTTTGCCCAGATAGTTCAGCATCACATAGGGGTGCACATCGGCCACCGTCGGATGCGCAAAGGCCCCAGGGGCCTTACCCGGCTTCACACCTGCATCGATCCAGCCCTTGTCAAAGAACGGTTCGGCCAGGGTCGCCATTTCGGGGGCGAACCCGGCATAGGCCGAAAGAACCGTCTCTTTTGCCTCGGCCCAATCAATCTTGCGGTCGCTCTCCATCGGCAGCGGAGCGTTCCGGTCCCAGACCTGCATCGTGTCCAGCCCAAGCCAACCGCGCTTCAGCTCATAGTACCGATGCGACAGCTTTGGGTAGGCGTTGACCACCGCGTTTCTCAGCGCTTCGACCACTTCGGGTTCGACATGGTTCGACAGGTGCCGTCCGGTCTGAGGCGTCGGCATCCCGCGCCAGCGATCCTCGATTTCCTTTTCCTTGGCCAGCGTATTGTGAACCCGCGCGAACAGTTTGACGTTCTCACCAAAGACCCGCGCCAATTCCTTGGCCGCCGCCTCGCGCTTGGTTCGGTCCTGCTCGGTCAGGTCGTTCAGCGTAGCTTCCAACCCACGTGTCTCGCCGTCGATCTCGAACTCCAAACCGGCGATGGTCTCGTCGAACAATCTGTTCCAGGCCGCCGCCCCGACTGTCGACTGGTCATGCAGAAACTTTTCCAGTTCGTCCGACAACTGGTAGGGACGCATCGCCCGAAGCCGCTCGAAAATCGGCTTGTACCGTGCCAGGTCGGCATTCTCGGCGAACAACCCATCCAGGACGGCATCGTCGATCCGATTGATCTCAAGCGAGAAAAACACCAGCGGCGTGGTGAACGCCGTGATCTTGTCCTGCGCGTCTGACATGGCCTTGGCGCGCTCTGCATCCGTTGTGTTCTGGTAATACCGCAATCCGATGAAAGACATGATGCGCCCGGCGATCAGGTCGATCTTCTCATAACGCAGTACACAGTCCAGCATGCCCGCTGCGTCCAGACTGGCCAACTTGCCTTCGTAGTCGGCGGCGAAATCCGTACAGGCGTTTTCAAGCCAGTCCATGTCACGCTTCATCTCGGGCGCGTCGGGCGCGGCGTAAAGGTCGCTCAGGTCCCACTCAGGCAGATCGCCGAGTCCGTCTGCGCCGGAGGCTTGTGTATCGAAGACGGGGCGGGGGGTGAAACGCATGGGAAGAGGCTCCTGTGATGACCCGTTTCACCTAGCCCCGGCCGCGTCCCTCTTCAACCCAAAGGGATGAAAAGGGACAAAGTTCGGTTAATGGCGCGCCTTGCGACGGGACAGTGACAGGCGACGCAACTCGATCGCTGCATTGACCGACAGGGGCAGGCTCGAAGCCGCCTCGACCTCGGCGCGCGTCACGCCGATGTCGTCCAGCATGTGGTCGTCCAGGCCAAGCAAAGTGTTGAACTGCTTGCGCCGGCGGCGGTTGCGCAAGCGGTTTGCCAGGCTGTCGGCAAGTTGGTGGATGGCAAAGCCTGTCGGGCGGCCTGTTCTATCGATGTACATGTTCGTTTCTCCTGTTCTTTGGTGTGGCTGATAGCCTTGAACCAAAGATGGGTGATTGACTTGCTTCAATCAAACGAATAGATTTGAACGCATCTTTCAGTTTTTTTGAGCACCGCCATGAACGCCCCCTCGACTCCTTCCGTGCCTCTTCTGGACCTGGACCTTCTCAAGACCCTGGTCGCAATCGCCGAGACCGGCAGCTTTTCAGCAGCTGCGGCCCAAGTTCTGCGGACCCCTTCGGCAGTCTCGATGCAGGTCAAAAAGATGGAAGATCTTTTGGGGCGCCCGGTCTTTATGCGCGACAGCCGTTCGGTGACGCTGACCAACGACGGCGCATTCCTGCTCGAACACGCCCGCCGGATGCTGGCCCTGAACCGCGATGCCGTTGCCTATTTCGTCCAGCCGGATATCGAAGGGGTCGTCCACCTCGGCGCGCCGGATGATGTTGCAGAACGGTTCCTGGTCGACATGCTGCGCCGGTTCAACGAAAGTCACCCCCATGTGACCATCAATGTCACTATCGAAAGCTCGGATCGGATGATCGAGTTGCTTCACGCCGGCCGCCTCGACATGGCTCTGATCACCTGCGAAGCCGGTTTCCGCGACGATGGCGCCGAGATCCTGTTGCGCGAACAGCTGGTCTGGGGCACCTGCCGCGGCGGTGTTGCGGCGGAACAGGACCCGCTGCCGGTCAGCGTCTGGGAAGAGGGCTGCGCCTGGCGCAAGGTGGCGCTGGATCAGCTCGAGGCCAACAAACGCCCCTGGCGCGTCGCCTTTCAAAGCGCTCATATCTCAGGGCAGCGCGCTGCGATCCTGGCCGATCTTGCGGTGGCTCCGATCCCCTGCTCCTCAATCGGCGGCGACATCATCGAGGCACCGGACCGTTATGGATTGCCGAAACTTCCGAAGTATTCCCTTGGTCTCTTGGTGACGAAAAACCCCAACGCCGCCATCGAAGCTGCCGCTGATCACCTGCGCGCCAGTTTTGCCGCCCACCGCTGAGCTTATTCTTTTCAAGAATATGCTCCGAGGAGTCCACCGAAGGGCGAAGACCGCCGTCGGCATTACACTGGTGCGTGAAACCGGATTGATTTGACGTACGGCGCGGGCGAACAGCAGATATTGCGATCAGATCCCGAGCCGATCCCTCAGCGCGTACCATGTCATCGCCAGAGTCAACAGCGGCGCGCGGGCGTGGCGTCCGCCGGGGAAGGGCACGCCCGGCAGGCGCGTCATCAGGTCGAACCGCCCCGCATCGCCCGCCACGGCCTCGGCCAGAACCTTGCCTGCCAGTACCGTCAACGCGACCCCATGACCCGAGAACCCTCCTGCGGCCAGAACCCGCGGACTGATCCGGCGCAACATGGGCAGGCGGGTCATGGTGATCCCCAACGTACCACCCCAGTGATAGTCAATGCCGACCCCGGCGATCTGCGGGAACAGCCGTTCCATCCGGGCGCGCAGCGCAGTCAGGATATCTTCGGGAAAACCCAACCCGTAATTCTCGCGCCCTCCGAACAACAGGCGCTTGTCTTCCGACAGGCGGAAATAGTTCACCACGAACTTGTCGTCGGCCACGGCGATATCCTTGGTCAGGACCTCGTCCGCACGGTCACCAAGCGGCTCGGTCGCGGCGATGAACGAGTTGATCGGCATCACCCGTGCCGAAACCTGCGCTGCGATATTCGAAAGATACCCATTCCCGGCAATGACGATGTGTTCGGCACGGATCACACCCTTGGGCGTCGTCACCACGCCGTCCGCTACGTCTATGGCCTCCGTCCGCTCACAGATACGCGCGCCGGCCGCCTCGGCCCCGCGCGCCAGCCCCAGTACGTACCGCAGGGGATGGATGTGGCCCGCGTCCCAGTCCAACAGCCCACCCTGGTAGACCGTGGCTTTGCAGACGGCCTGCACGGCATCGCGGTCGAGAAACTCGGTCTCATAGCCGTAGTTTCCGGCAAGCCAATCGCCATAGCGCCGCGCCTCGTCCGCCCCGGCGGCTGTCCATTCGCCGTGCAACACGCCCGGCTTGAAGCCCGCGTCGGGCGCAAAACGGGTCGAGAGATCGCGGGTCAGGGCCTTGGCTTCGATTGTCAGGTCCCAGAGCTTTCGGGCATCATCGCGTCCCAGCCGCTTTTCCAGCCACTCCTGATCCTTGTTCCACCCCGACCCGACCTGACCACCGTTCCGCCCAGACGCGCCGAACCCAACCCGATGGGCGTCGATCACCACCACGTTCAGCCCCTTTTCGGCGGCGTGGAGAGCAGTCGACAGGCCAGTATAGCCCGCCCCGATCACGGCAAGGTCGGTGGTGATCTCGCCCTCAAGCGCAGGCCGTTCGGGCGGGATGTCAGACGTTGCCACGTAATAGCTGGGCGGGAACTCCCCGGGCGCGTCGTTGCGGTAAAGCGGGTTCATCAGGTCAGACGTTCAGCAGAAGGTGCTCACGTTCCCACGGAGAGATCACGCGCAGGAATTCGTCGTACTCCGCCAGCTTGACGCTTTCGTAGACTCGGCAAAAATCCTCACCCAATACATCCCGCAGCGCCAAGGCTTCGGACAGTTCATCGAGGGCGGCATAGATGCCACGCGGCAATTCTTCCTCGGCGTCATAGGCGTCGCCGGTGAACTCGGGCTTTGGCTGAATTTCCTCAACCATACCGAGGTAGCCGCAGGCCAGCGAAGCTGCGATGCCGAGGTAGGGGTTGCAATCCATCCCGGCGATGCGGTTCTCGACGCGTCGCGCCTGTGGTTCGGACACGGGGACGCGGATCGCCGTGGTGCGATTGTCGCGGGCCCATTCCAAATTGATCGGCGCAGCGTGATCCTTGACGTAGCGGCGGTAGGAGTTGACGTAGGGTGCGAAAAGCGACGTCGCGGCGGACAGGTAGTGCTGCAGACCGCCGATGAAATGCGCAAACTCGGGCGTTTCGCTTTCGTCCTCGGCGGTGAAGATGTTCCGCCCAGTTTCTGTCGAGACCACCGAGTGATGGATGTGCATGGCCGAGCCCGGCTCGCCCTCGATCGGTTTGGCCATGAAAGTGGCGAAACAGTCGTGGCGCAAAGCGGCCTCGCGGATCAGCCGTTTGAAGAAAAAGATCTCATCAGCCAGCTTGATCGGGTTGCCGTGGCGCAGGTTGATTTCCAGCTGACCAGCTCCGCCTTCCTGGGTGATGCCGTCGATCTCGAATCCCTGCTCCTCGGCGAAATCGTAGATGTCGTCGATGACGGGCCCGAACTCGTCGACCGCACTGATCGAATAGGCCTGACGCGCGGCGGCGGGACGGCCCGAGCGGCCGGTCATGGCGGTGATTTCCTGCGCCGGGTCGATGTTGCGGGCGACGAGGTAGAATTCCATCTCGGGGGCGACGACTGGTTTCCAACCCTTGGCTTCGTAAAGCGCAACGACTCGCTTCAGCACGTTCCGCGGCGCATAGGGCACTGCGACCCCTTCCTTGTCATAGGCGTCGTGGATGACCTGGAGCGTAGTGTCTGCCGTCCAGGGGGCCGAGGTGGCCGTCGAGAAGTCGGGTTTCAGCACCATGTCCGGCTCGGTGAACGAATCCTGTGCCGCGTCGTCCGCCCAGTCGCCGGTAATCGTCTGGTAATAGATCGAGTTCGGCAGGTAGAAATGCTTCTGGGTCGCGAATTTCGACGCGGGCATGGCCTTGCCGCGCGCGATGCCCGAAAGGTCGGCAATCAGGCATTCGACCTCGTCAAGCCGTCGGCCCTCGAGAAAGTCGCGGGTGGATTGCGGCGTCTGGTCCAGCCAGTCAGCCATGGCGGTTCTCCTTGAAGAATTGGGCGATGCGGTCGGCCATTTCGGAATTGTCGACGGGGGCGTCCAACTCCTCGGTGGCTGCGCCGATCGTCTCGGCGGGCACAACGCCGGGAGCGCGAGCTGTCAGCAAAAGGTCAACGGCGCCGCGATCGAATTCTGGGTGGGGTTGCACCGTCAGGGCACGGTCGTCATAGCGCAGGCCCGCATAGGTGCAGAAGGGAGTCGAGGCGATGATCTCCGCCCCCTCGGGCGGTTTTACAACTTGGTCCTGGTGCCAGGCGTTCAGGGCCAGCGTCTCACCGCCAAAGTCGTATTCAACCCGACCCGCCGACCAGCCGCCCGGGAACTTCTCGACCTTGCCGCCCATAGCCTGGGCGATGATTTGGTGGCCAAAGCATATGCCGACCAGCGGCACGGCCGCGGCATAGGCGTCGCGGATGAACTGTTCGAGTTGCACAATGAACGGCAGGTCCTCGTAGGCGCCGTAACGCGAGCCGGAAATCAGCCAGCCTTCGGCGTCATGGACGCTTTCAGGGAAGTCCATGTCGACCACGCTCCAGGTACGAAACGTCAGGCCACGCCCGGCGAGCATCGTCGTATAGAGGTCGGTATAGGTTCGTTCTGGATAGCCCTCGGCCGTGGGAAAATGGCCGCATTGCAGGATGCCGATCTGCATAAATCACCATGGAAAACAGGATGAGCAGAACCTAGGCCCGTGCGTTTCGCGCGGCAAGGGAAACTTTTGATCAAATTTTCAGGCAGCAGCTTCGCGCGGCCCCAGGATGTACCAGGCGATGAACCCCAGGACAGGCACAAGAAGGACGATGAACCAGAGGCCCCGCACGGTCCACTTGGCGCCCGAACGGAAGACCGAGATCAGCGCCCACATATTCAAGCAAAGCGCGAAAAGCACCCAGAGACCAAGATACTGGATCATGCGCTCAATCCAGCCGCACTGCATCGCCCGCCTGGCGTTCGCCGGACGAGAACCCGACCTCGCCCAGTCCGTAGAAGGCAATGACGGCGATCACGATGATGGCGGCGAATGCGCCCAGCATGACTTTCATGGTGTTGTCCCTTTCATGTGTTGTCCCGAAGAAAGTCGATCAGGTCCTGACGGTCTTCGGGTCTCACAATTCTTTGCATAGGCATTTTCGAACCCGGAATGAAGTGGTCGGGACCAAGATCGAACAGTTGGTCGATGGTCTCGTCCGTCCAGTCGATGCCGAGGTTGGCAACGGTTTCGGAATAGCGATAGCCGGGCACGGTCCCGGCGCGGCGACCAAACAGCCCTGCCAGCGTCGGTCCCGCGCGACGTGCACCATCTTCGGCAAGGCTATGGCAGATCGAACATTTGCGGCGGAACTGGCGTTCGCCATTTGACATCTTGTCGGGGTCGATCAGGAAACTGCGGGTTTCGGTCGCCATGATCGGGGCATCAAGTTCGTTTTCGACAGGAAAGACATAGGCCGCGTCGTCGATGCCTCCAGCCACGAGGCTGACCCCGTCGGCGGTAAAGGCCAGTGCCCAGACCGGGCCGCGCCCCGCCGCCTGATAATCGCCCGTGACGCGCCAGGTCGCGGTATCGACCGTCATAATGAACCCCTGCCCATCTCCAACGGCCATCACATCGCCGTCCGGCGAGAGGGCCATCGACAGGATTGGACGTCGGTCCAGCGTCAGGTCGGCCAGTTCGGCGTCGCTGGCAACGTCGATCACCCGCGTGCCGCCGTCGACCGCCCCATAGGCCAGCCATCCTTCGTGCAGCAATAGCGTGTTCACACCAAAACCGTGCTCGACCAGAAGCCGCGTCTCCTGCCCGCTGGCCACATCCCAGCTTCGGATCGTCCCATCGGCCGAGGCGGAAAAGACATTGCCGCCGTCGGCGCTGAATACCACGTCATTCACAGCACCCCTGTGACCAGTCAGCATGGCGCGGTTTTCGCCGGCTTCGATGTCCCAGAGGCCGATCGTGCCATCCCAGGAGGCCGAGGCCAGCATGTTGCCGTCCGACGAGACCGCGAGCGACTGGACCTGTCCCTTGTGACCCTGCATCCGCGCCAGTGCTTCTCCCGTCGCGAGGTTCCAGACCATCACGTCGAAATCGTCTCCCGACGACGACGCCCGGCCGCCCGGCAGGAAGATCGCCGTCTTGACCGCCGCTGCGTGGCCTTCCAGCCAACGCACCTCTTCGCCGCCGAGGGACCAGAGGCCAACCGAGTTGTCGAAACTGGCCGTCAGTGCCGCCGTGCCGTCCGCCGAGACCTGTGCATCCATCACCGGGCCGCCATGCCCCACCAGAACGCGAAAGTCGGCTGCCCCGGCAGGCAGGGCGGCACATGTCAGGATCAGCGCAAGGCGGCGCATGCTATTCGGCAGGGGTCGCCGTTTCGAGAGCTTTGCCCTCCTCGGCCTCGACCTCTTCGACCCAAAGGCTGTGGTGCTCCTTCGCCCAGTTCAGGTCGACCTCGCCCGTGCCCATGGCGTCGAAAGCGCCCTCCATCCCAAGCGAGCCGATATAGATATGCGCCAGGATGATGCCCATCAGGACAAAAGCCATGATCGCGTGCCAAAGCTGCGACAGCTGCATCTCGGCATGGGGCGTCAGGGTTTCCGGCAGGGGCGCATAGCCGAACAGTTCCGGCAGGCCGAGCGCGTTCACCTTCTGGAACGTCGCGGCAAACATCGGCAGTTCGAACGGGAACAACAGCGCAAGGCCGGTGGCCGAGATCGAGGCGCCAAAGACCACGACGGACCAGAAAATCAGTTTCTGGCCAGCGTTGAATTTCTTGGCCGGCGGGTGGGCCTTGCCAAAGATGCCACCGCCTTTCAGGAACCAGTTTATGTCGGTCTTGTCGGGCAGGTTGTGGATCACCCACATGACGAAGACCATGACAAGTCCCAGCATGAAGCCCCAGCTGACGTTGTTGTGGATCCATTTGGACCATTCGGCGAGGACCGCGAATGCGTCGCGCCCCATCCACGGGATGATCCCCTTGCGGCCGAACAGGCTGATCAGCCCGGTCACACCCAACAGGATGAATGAGCCTGCCAATAGCCAGTGGGCAAAGCGTTCGACGGCCTTGAAGCGGGTGATCTTTTCGCCCGACGGCCCGTGTTCGATGCGGATACGGCCACGCACCAGGTAGAACAGCGCCAACAGGACCAGCACACCGACCAGGAAATAGCCGCCCCAGTGACGCAAGGGGCCGTCGCGGAACTCCAGCCAGCGCATGCCGTCGTCCTGCACGAGGAGCGTCGCGCCGGGCGATTTTATCTGGCTTGATACATTGGCCGAGCCATAGCGCAGCGCCCGCCATAATTCGGGGTCAGACGCACCTCCCAGCGTGCCCAGTTGGTCGGTCGTGGGCGCAGCAATGTCCGGATCGCCTGTTGCGTCGGCCCGGAACGACGGATCAACGGCTTCACCGGCCTGCCGGCGCAGGATATCCTCAAGGGTCTGCGCCCCACCGGTGGCGGCACGCTCGCCGAGATCGGTTTCCTGCGCGGACAGCCCGATGGGCGCCGTCAGCGCGCAGATCAGCAGAAGACGCATCAAAACCCGGACCATGATGTCCTCCCAAATTTTCAGCGCATGCGCATTTCGTCCTGAAGCCGCCATGCCAGCCGGTGCTGATCGACGGCAGCCTTGTAGTCTTCGAGCTTTTCGAAGCATCTGGCCAGATCGAGCGCGATTTTCTTGCGCCACAAGACATAGTTCTTTTGCTTGGCAGTCTTCGCGGCGTCGCGCAGGAGCGCCAGGGCTTCGTTCATGTTACCCTCGGCGACCTCGACCTTGGCCAGCTCACGTTTCAGCTGGCACTGGGCCCTGATGTCTTCGTCTTCGACAGCCACACGCCGGGCTGCGGCGAAATCGGTCCGGGCGCTTGCGGTGCGGCCGGCCTTGGTGTGGCAGGCTCCACAGGCCGCATAGGCGTAGGGCAGGATCACGCGATTGCCGAGGCGCCGCGATGATTCAACTGCCTCGTTGGCGTGTTGAAGCGCCTTTTCGGCGTCGCCATCGGCCAATAGCCAGCGCGCAGTGCATTGGTCGACCGCAGCCAAGGCTTCGTCGTCGGCCAATTCGCGAGCGCGCGCCAGCGTGATACCAGCCCGAGCGCGCTCGCCAGTCAGCCGCTGGATGGTCGCGCGGACAAGGAACAAGTCGGTCAACGTATGAACGGAAACGCCGTCCTGCGCATCGCGCAACAGCCAGAGACCCCGGTCGATGGAGCAGGTCGCCAGGTCCAGCCGACCGCGCGAATAATGCACCGTGCCCAGAATAACGTAGATGCTGGCGCGAACTTCCTTGAATTTGCTTTCCGGCAAGAAACTTTCGGCCCGCAGGCACAGGTTCATGGCCTGGTCCATCTCGCCGTGCCACTTGGCGTGCCAGGCCAGGGTACGCAAGGCGTGTCCATGCTCGGTACGGCTGCGCTTTCCGCTGCCGTCGATGGCCTTTTTGCGGGCTTCTTCAGCGTATTGAATGCTCGTATCGCGCTCGGACCAGCGCCGGGCCCATGCAATCCGGTTCAAAAGGGTGGGATCGCCGCTGGGGAGTTCCGAATAGACTTTTTGGCGAATAACTGTCATTCCATTCTACCGCCATCTACTAAATGACGCCCCGCTGCAGGCCAGGGCGTCATCTGTCTTCATACCAGAAATATGGGACGCCTATCCACCCTTCTGATCATAGGCTGTGCCCCAACCCCAGGCACCCGATCCAAATCCTCGTGCGACGACGCGCTCGCGGTAGATGTCGGACACATCGTCACCGTCACCGGCGAGGAGGGCTTTGGTCGCGCACATCTCGGCACAGATCGGCAGCTTGCCCTCGGCCATACGGTTACGACCGTACTTCGAGAACTCGGCGTTCGACATGTCCTCTTCCGGACCGCCCGAGCAGAAAGTGCACTTGTCCATCTTGCCGCGCGAACCAAAGTTGCCGGCCTGCGGATATTGCGGCGCGCCGAAGGGGCACGCATAGAAGCAATAACCGCAGCCGATGCAGAGGTCCTTGGAGTGCAGCACGATGCCGTCGGCCGTCTGGTAGAAGCAGTCGACCGGGCAGACCGCCATGCAGGGCGCGTCCGAGCAATGCATACAGGCCACCGAGATCGAGCGTTCGCCCGGATCGCCGTCATTGATCGTCACGACCCGGCGGCGGTTGATGCCCCAGGGGATTTCGTGCTCGTTCTTGCAGGCTGTGACGCAGGCGTTGCACTCGATGCAGCGTTCGGCGTCGACGAGAAACTTAACTCTTGCCATCTCTCTTTCCTCCCTTACGCCGCGGTGATCTTGCAGAGCGTGGCTTTGGTTTCCTGCATCTGCGTTACCGAGTCATAGCCATATGTCTGTGCGGTGTTCGAGGCTTCGCCAAGAACGTATGGATCGGCCCCTTTCGGGTACTTGTGCCTTCGATCCTCACCCTGGAAATGCCCGCCAAAGTGGAAGGGCATGAAGGCGACGCCTTCCGCGACCCGGTTGGTCAGCATGGCCATGACCTTGACCTTGCCGCCCTCGGGGCCTTCGACCCAGACCTGGCTACCATCCCGAATGCCGATGTTGTTGGCGGTACGCGGGTTGATCTCGACGAACATGTCCTGCTGCAATTCGGCCAGCCAGGGGTTCGACCGGGTTTCGTCCCCGCCACCCTCGTACTCGACCAGTCGGCCGGATGTGAGGATGATCGGATAGTTGGTCGAAAAGTCCTTTTCCTGGATCGACTTGTACAGCGTCGGCACCCGCCAGAACGTCTTGTCGTCGTAGGTCGGGTAGTCGGCCACCAGGTCGCGGCGGTTGCTGTACAAAGGCTCACGGTGCAGCGGCACCGGATCGGGGAAGGTCCAGACGACCGCACGGGCCTTGGCGTTTCCGAAGGGCGCGCATTCGTGCTTGATCGCCACCCTCTGGATGCCGCCCGAAAGGTCGGTTTTCCAGTTGGTGTTCGGACCCGCCACCGCGTCGATGGCGGCGCGCTCGTCGTCGGTCAGGTCACTGTCCCAGCCAAGGTCCATCAACATCTGCATGGTGAATTCGGGGTAACCGTCCTGGATCTCCGAGCCTTCCGAGTAGACGCCTTCGGCCAGAAGGTTGTCGCCATTCCTTTCGACACCAAAGCGGGCGCGGAACGTCAAACCACCCTTCGAGACCGGCTTGGACATGTCGTAAAGGTTCGGTGTGCCCGGATGGTTCATCTCGGGGTTGCCCCACGACGGCCACGGCAGGCCATAATAGTCGCCGTCAGCCGGACCGCCGATGGCCTGCAACGTCGTCTTGTCGAACGTGTGCTGGTTAGCCATGTGCAGTTTCAGACGCTCGGGCGACTGACCGGTATAGCCGATGGTCCACATGCCGCGGTTGATTTCGCGCAGGATGTCTTCGACGTTCGGCTCACCGCCCTCGTCGATGGCGATGTTGCGGAACAGGCGATCATGGAAGCCGAATTTTTCCGCGAACATGGCCATGATCGTATGATCAGGCAGGCTTTCGAACAGCGGATCGACAACCTTGTCACGCCACTGCAACGACCGGTTCGACGCGGTGATCGAACCACGGGTCTCGAACTGCGTTGCCGCCGGCAGCAAATAGGCGCCGTCGGTGCGGTCGTGCATGATGGCCGAGACCGTCGGATAAGGATCGACCACGACCAGCAGGTCGAGTTTCTCCATCGCCGTCTTCATCTCGGGGCCACGGGTCTGCGAGTTGGGCGCGTGGCCCCACAGAACCATCGCGCGAGTGTTGTCAGGCTGAACGAGGTTTTCCTTGTCCTCGAGCACGCCGTCGATCCAGCGCGACACGGGGATGCCCCGTTCGTTCATCATCGGCAGATCGGCGCCATCCTTGCCCTTTCCGGGCAGCATTGCGAACCGCCCCTTGAGCCAGTCGAGGTCTTCCTCCCAGACACGCGCCCAATGCGCCCAACTTCCCGGAGCAAGCCCGTAGTAGCCGGGCAGGGTATCGGCCAGAACGCCAAGGTCGGTGGCGCCCTGCACGTTGTCGTGGCCCCGGAAAATGTTGGTGCCGCCGCCTGATGTGCCCATGTTGCCCAGGGCAAGTTGAAGCACGCAGTACGCCCGCGTGTTGTTGTTGCCGTTGGTGTGCTGGGTGCCGCCCATGCACCAGATCACGGTGCCGGGACGGTTGTTGGCCATGGTGCGCGCAACGCGCTCAAGCTGGCTGCCCGGTACGCCGGTGACACGCTCGGTTTCCTCGGGCGTCCACTTGGCAACCTCGTCCTTGATCTCGTCCATGCCCCAGACGCGGGTGCGGATGAACTCCTTGTCCTCCCAACCGTTTTCAAAGATGTGCCACAGGATACCCCAGATCAGCGCAACATCGGAACCGGGACGGAACCGGACGTACTCGTCGGCATGGGCCGCCGTGCGCGTAAAGCGCGGGTCGCAGACGATCAATGGCGCGTTGTTCTGTTCTTTCGCACGCAACAGGTGCAAGAGCGAAACCGGGTGCGCTTCGGCGGGGTTGCCACCGATGACAAAGATCGCCCGGCTGTTGTGGATGTCGTTATAGCTGTTGGTCATGGCGCCGTAGCCCCATGTGTTCGCAACGCCCGCAACCGTGGTCGAATGGCAAATCCGCGCCTGGTGGTCGATGTTGTTCGATCCCCAATAGGCGGCGAACTTGCGGATCAGGTAGGCCTGCTCGTTCGAGTGCTTGGCAGAGCCCAACCAATAAACCGAGTCCGGACCCGACTCATCGCGGATCGACAGCATCTGATCACCGATTTCGTCGATGGCCTGCTCCCACGAAACCCTTTTCCATTCACCGCCTTCCAGCTTCATCGGGTACTTGAGACGGCGCTCGCCGTGGGCGTGTTCGCGCACCGATGCGCCCTTGGCGCAGTGAGCTCCCAGGTTGAACGGGCTATCCCAGGCGGGTTCCTGACCCGTCCAGACGCCGTTTTCGACCTCGGCCAGAACAGTGCAGCCGACCGAGCAGTGGGTGCAGATCGACTTGACGACCTCCACCTTGCCCATCGACGCGGACTGGGCCGCGGCGGGGGTAACACGCCCAAGTCCACCAGCCAGCGCGGCCATGCCGCCAACGGCCAGGCCCGAGCCGCGCAGGAAGGACCGGCGGTCGACTTTCTTTTCAGAGGCACGCCCCAGCATCGACGATGTTCTGCTGCCTGCCCTTACGGATGACTTCTTTCTCAGCATGTCGTTCCTCCCTCAGAACCGAGCAGTCTTCAGGTATTGCCTGACGTGCTCCGTCTTGCGATAGCCAGAACCCTGGGGGGCCTCGTCGGCCTTCGCCTCGCCGGGTGCCACAGCCGCAGCCGCAAGTGCTGCCGGTGCAGCCGTCCCCGCGATCCTCAAAAAGTCCCGACGGCTTTTGCCGTCCTTCTTCTTGTCGTCCATGGCTGTTCCTCCCTTTGGCTTTGGACGGGTCTGGTGGCGTGGTGGTTCAGGATTCCATCCTGAATGCCTCGTTCTCGATCTCCATGAACGCGCGGCCGATCGTGCCGACCGGCGCATAGAAGACCGAGCCTTCGGCAGCCTCCAGATCCGAAAAGAAATGCGACGCCCAGGTCGCGACGTGAGTATTGAAGAATGCATGCTGGTCTTCGACTGAGACCGGCACGCCGAAATCACCCCGGATCATACCGGCCATGACCTCGCACAGCGTGGCGATGTGATCCTCGGGTTCCTTTACATCCGGGTTCCGTTCGATCCCGAACTGGGCCATGTGGCCGCGCAGGCGCGCCAGCGGTTTTTCGTTCAGAAACCCGGTCAGATAGAAACTGGCATAGGGCATCAACTCGCCCCGCCCCAGTCCGATGAACAGGGCGTTGAACTCACGCTCGGCTCCGGCTTCGGTGGTAACGGCAGCAAGCCTGGCAAGTGCGCTTACGCCCTCGCCAAGTTCGGAGTCATCACCCGAAAGATGTGCAGCATTCTCCAGGAATTCACGCTTTGGCGGAGATGCCAGAACCTGCGCAAGCATCGCATAAAGGTCCGCCCGCAGAATATCCTCTTCCGCGACAGCCTCCCTATGATCAGCGGTTTGGCTTGTTTGGCTCACGCTCTGCGTCCCGCTTTGTGCCCCTCTACGCTAGGCGACCGGAACGAATTGGGCAAATAAATTTTCCAATCGCGGAAAGTTGACTTCGGCGGACGAAATCAGGTTTCAAATCGCATCCGCCTGGGACGAAAGCACATTTGAGCGTCTTCGCCGACTTCCGTTTCAGCGACTCGCTGCGCAGCATCCTCCGCAGGGTAGGACGCGGGCTGTGAGTCATCCAACGGCACCGCCGACTCAGAAGGATCGACATCGACGTCCTCCTCCACCGCTTCCTCGACGTCCTCGTCTTCGGGCGGATCGAAAACGATGCCCTTTCCGACCTTGTACGCCGTGGCCAGCACTTTCTGCGTCAATTCGGGCGAAGTGAAATCTTCATCATAGTCGTTCAGCCCGTCTACACAGGCCAGAACCGGGTTCGACCGCCATAGGACGCGCAGCGCGCGTTTCTTCAAAAACTCAGGCACCCCCGCTTTCATGAACACGGAAAAATCGTCGCCCGCCTTCATCGTTTCGGGACGCGGCAGGTTCAAGCGCTGCAACAAAGCGGCTTCCTCTCCCTCGCCCTCAGGTTCGGCAATGGCCTCGGGCGCCGGTTCGGCCACCGGTTCGATGGCGCGTGCCTCTTCCTCGGCGACAGCGCGCTTACGGCGCGACCAGCGCGAGAACATGTCGCCGCTATCGGTCATCGCCGCGCCCCGACTTTTGCCCCGCAGGGCTGCGATAGACATCCGCCGCCTGCCGAATACGCGCATCGCCGATGCCGTCCTCGACCAAGTCCACGCGCGCCTTGTCGCGGCGCCGCTTGATGAACGGCTCATCCTTGAAATGCGCCTCGCAGAATTCGCGGATCAGACCAACCAGCCCCTCCGGCATCGGCACAGGTTCAACGATCACCTCGTCACTGTCTTGCGCCTCCTGGGCGCGGTCAGCCGAGGCGGTGACACCCTGAACGTCGATGCCGTGCTCGTTGTCGGCATCCACGCCCTTGGACAGGATCGCAAAGACCGAGGGCGGGGTCATCATCAGGCTGGTACGATAGCTGTCGACCTCGGCCCGGTGCAAATCCAGGGGCAATGTTGCGGCGTGGAAATCGGTGACTTCTCCCTCTTCGCGCAGAACCCGGAACCCGCCCGGCCCCGCGTGCGGAAGAACAGCCACCGCCTGCCAGGCCCAGGCTGCCCAACGGGTCACGCCGGGTCGCCGGCGCAGCACCACGCCCAGGGGTATGGTCATCTCGTTCGGCACGTCGCTCATGATCCAGGACCAAACACCCCCCGATTGCCTTTGTCAAAACAACTCCTCAATATGGCCGTCGGGCATGCTCGGGAGGAACCATGACCAAAGTCGATCGCCTGCTGTTGTGCACCTGCGAAGAGTCGATGCAGATCGACCCGGCCAGCGCCCGCGCCGCGCTGAACGGGGCCGAGGTGCGAACCGTCAGTCGCCTTTGCACGGGCGATATCGACGTGGCCACCGCCGCGCTCCAGGACGAAGGCACAACGCTGATCGCCTGCGGCCAAATGGCCGCTCTGTTCCAAGACCTTGCCGACGAGCTTGGGGCAGGTGACCGCCTTACCACGGCCGACATCCGCGACCGTGCGGGCTGGACCGCCGACAAGACCGCCTTTGCCAAACAGGCCGCGCTCTTGGCCGAGGCCACCGTGGCCCGCCCCGCAACACCATCCAAGGACGTGGTGTCCGAAGGCACCTGCCTGATCCTCGGGGCGCCCGACGACGCGCTGCCGGCCGCCGAAACATTGGCAGAGACGCTGGCGGTGACCTGCATTCTCTCGGCGATGCCCGGCGACATGACCCCGCCTTCCGTTTACGACGCTGCGCTCGGTCGGCTGAAGAAAGCCTCGGGCGCACTTGGAGATTTTGCGATTGAGGTCGACGGATACGCAGCGATGCGTCCCGGCGGGCGCGGCACGGGTCAGTTCGACGATCCGGTGAACGGGGCGAAATCGACCTGTGACATCATCCTTGATCTGAGGGGCGAAGGTCCGCTTTTCCCCGCCGACCACAAGCGCGAAGGTTACCTGCGCGCCGATCCGGGCAACCCATTGGCGGTGCAACGCGCTGTCGACGAGGCGCGGCAGATGCAGGGCGTGTTCGAAAAGCCGCTTTACATCCGCTTCGACGCCGCGCTTTGCGCCCATTCGCGAGCGAACAAGCAAGGCTGCGACCGTTGTCTGAACGTCTGCCCTACCGGCGCTATCCTGCCAGACGGTGAAACCGTCGCCATCGACCCCGATATCTGCGCGGGCTGCGGAGCCTGCGCCGCCGTCTGCCCCTCGGGCGCGGCCAGCTATGACGACCCGCCCGTCGGCACGCTGTTCGCCCGGTTGCGCACACTGGCATCTGAATTTCGCAAGGCCGGCGGCGCTGCGCCGCGCGTTCTGTTCCACGATGAAGGCTGGGGCGACGAGGTGATCGCACTCTCCGCCCGTTTCGGCCGTGGCCTGCCCGCCGACGTGATCCCTGTCGCCGTCCCGAATACCGAGGGGGTCGGCCACGCCGAACTGCTGGCGGCGCTTGGTGTCGGCTTTGCCGCGGTTGCCGTGATGCCGGGGCCGCGCACGGACCGGGAGGTGATCGAAAACCAGATGGCTCTTGCGACGGCAATTGCGGGAGAAGGCCGCCTGTCGATCCTAGACGTCGCCGAGCCGGACGCGATGGAAGCCTCTCTTTATGGCGTCGGCGTGCCTGCTCCTGTCACCGATCCAATCCTGCCGCTTGGTGGCCGCCGCGACGTGACACGCCTTGCCGCCGCCGCGCTGACCGATACCGACGCGCCGATCCCGCTGCCCGAAGGCGCGCCCTATGGAGCGGTCGTGATCGACGCCGACGCATGCACACTGTGCCTTGCCTGCGTATCGCTCTGCCCTGCGAACGCCCTTGGCGACAACCCAGACAAACCACAGGTGAACTTCGTTGAGACTGCCTGCCTGCAATGCGGCATCTGCGCCAACACTTGCCCGGAAAGCGCGATCACGCTTGCGCCTCGGCTGAACCTCGACAAGTCAGCGCTGTCGCCGCGCACCCTGCACGAGGAAGAGCCCTTTGAATGCATCGAATGCGGCAAGCCCTTCGGCGTAAAATCGACCATCGCCAAGATCGTCGAAAAGCTGGAAGACAAGCACTGGATGTTCAAGGGCTCGGATAACGTCAAGTTGATCCAGATGTGCGACGACTGCCGGATCACGGCCCAGTACCACAGTGAAAACTCGCCGTTTTCGATGGGTGACAGGCCGAGGGTGCGCACCACCGACGACTATCTGAAAGATCGCAAACCCAACTGAAAAGAAATGCTGTTTCACGGGCCCGAAAACATCCCGGGGAGACGCGGAGGGCCAGCGCCGCTCCGATATACATTGCCACAGGCGACGAGTCCGCAGCGCCGCCTAGTTCGACTGAATCGGACGCCCCAGCAACTTTGGCTTCAGCGTGGCGACAAAGGCAGTGATGGCCTCGATTTCCTCGACGGTAATCAGCACAGGCGCGACATGGATCTGGCGATCTGGGTCGAATGGACCGGTGACCCCCTCGACCTGTGTGAAGGAGGGATGCGGGTTTTCGTAAAAGAAAGACAAGAACATGCTCGACCAGTCCTCGCGCCCTCTGAGCGCGCCGAAAGAAGGGGCCGAGCCGATCCCGCCCATGCGGTTCCTCTCGTCTACGACATGGCATCGTCCGCAATGGACCAGGGCCAGGCGCGCGCCTAGTGCCGTGTCGCCGTCAAAGGTGTCTTCCACCTCGATCTCGACGGCCGCGACCACGGTCGTGTAGACCGCCGCGCCGTCGACCTCAAAGCTTTCGATGGCGGCCTTTCCCGGTGTCGATTTCAGCCACTCCAGGAACTTGGCCGCCTGCTCCTGCGCGGTCGCATCGGCAGCTGTCACTTTAAGATGCACGACGGCACCGTCGATCTTCTGAAAGACGCGCACCCCCGCTTCCCCAAAGACCATGTCCGCCGCCCCCTCGGTCACGGCCTCGACCCCGATCCGGTGCTTGAACTTGAAACGCGGCAGGATCTGCTTGTGAAAGCCTGCTTTGACCATGTCGTCCGGCATCAATAGCGTCAGCCCCTCGGCCTGCGCCGAGACAGCCAGAACGCTTGCCAGAACCGGCATCATGATGGCGGCCAGGAAACGGATCTTGCACCTCCCTTGCGATCTGAGATTATCCAGCTTCGAGATCAACGCAAGTTTCCAAGGGGGAAAGATGTCCGAAGACGCATTCAACATGTCGCTGAGAAAGTTCCTCAAGACCGTCGGTGTGACCTCGCAACGCGAGATCGAAGACGCCGTGCGCGCTGCATCCGCGACGCCCTCGGGAACCGTCAAAGCCAGGATGGTGCTGACCATCGACGACCTGGGACTGACGCACGAGGTAACCGGCGATATCGACATGCCGGGAGAGGGCTGAGTGGCCGACGAAGAGGCCGTCCGCGCGGCGCTGTCAAAAATCGTTGACCCAGGCCGTGGCGCCGACATCCTTTCCGCCGGCATGGTTAAGGGGTTGTCCGTCAGAGACGGCGCCGTCAGCTTCGTGCTTGAGGTCGACCCCACCCGCGCCTCGGCCTTGGAGCCGCTGCGGGCGGCAGCTGAGACGGCGATCCGGGCGCTGGAGGGCGTATCCTCGGCTTCCGTCGTGATGACGGCCCATGCCGCGCCGGGCCAGGCCGCGCCGGCACCGAAAGGCCCGGTTCCAGACCTTGGCCTGAAGGATTTCACGCCAAAGCCGAAAGCGCCGGAAAAGCCGAAAGCCCTGCCAGGCGTAAAGCACGTCGTCGCTGTGGCCAGCGGCAAGGGCGGTGTCGGCAAATCGACCGTCTCTTCCAACCTCGCCGTGGCGCTTGCAGCGAAGGGGTTGCGCGTCGGGCTATTGGACGCAGATGTCTACGGCCCGTCACAGCCCCGAATGCTGGGCTTGTCGGGGCGGCCCTCATCGGCGGGCGGAGTGATCCTGCCCCTGCGTAACCACGGGGTCACTGTGATGTCGCTGGGCCTGATGGTCGAGGAAGGCGAGGCCATCGTCTGGCGCGGCCCGATGCTGATGGGTGCCTTGCAGCAGATGCTGGCGCAGGTCCAGTGGGGGAGTCTCGACGTGCTTCTGGTCGACTTGCCGCCAGGTACCGGCGACGTGCAGATGACCCTTTGCCAGAAGACCGACGTCGCGGGCGCCGTGATCGTCTCGACACCACAGGACATCGCCCTGATCGACGCCCGCAAAGGCATCGACATGTTCGACCGCATGGGCACACCGATCCTGGGTATGATCGAGAACATGGCGAGCTTCGTCTGCGACGGCTGCGGCAAGACACATCACCCCTTCGGGCACGGTGGCGCGAAGGCCGAAGCAGAACGGTTAGGCGTACCGTTTCTGGGCGAGATCCCCCTGTACCTTGGCATTCGTGAGGCTGGCGACGGTGGCGCACCCATCGTGGCGGCCCGTCCCGAAAGCGAAGAGGCCGCGCCGTTCTGGGCCATCGCGGACGGATTGGTCTCCGCTCTTGAGGCTGTCGATGCGTCAGGCTGAGGGATGGCGCCACGAGAGGCGCGCCGCGCCATGCGAGGGGGCTGTCTGCCCCCTCACACTCCCCCGAGGATATTTCCGCAAGAAGAAAGAAGCCGATCGTGGCCGGGCTTGAGTTTCCACCGCTTTTGAAGGGGCGGGCCGTGGCGGGCGACCCGTTCGAGACGGCCTGCGAAGCGGCGGGAGAGGCCGATCCCGGCACCGTATTCCATGCACCGGACGAGGCAGTGATGCGGGCGGCCATCGTCCTTGCGCCCGAGGTGACACTGCGCGAGGCCATGGGAGTGAGCTTCGCCATTTCGCTGGGCATCAGTGACGCGCTTGGTGCACTGGCACCGCCCGAGGTCGGTGTTCATCTGGTTTGGCCGGACCGGCTGCGGGTGAACGGTGCGTTGTGCGGGCGGCTTTCAGCGCGGGCCTCGACGCGCGATCCCGAAGCTGAGCCGGACTGGCTGGTCATCGGGATCGAAGTGCCGATCCTACCAGGCACCGCAGCCGAGCCGGGGCGCACTCCGGACGAGACCTGCCTCGTCGATGAAGGCTGTGGTGATATCACCGCGCCAACGCTGATCGAGACCTGGGCGCGGCATATGATGAACTGGCTGCATATCTATTTGACCGACGGCTTTGCCGAGGTGCACGAGGACTGGCGGTCCAAGGCCTGGCGTCTGGGAAAGCGTGTCGACACACCGGCACCGGGCACATTTGTCGGCCTCGATGAATGGGGCGGCATGTTACTGAAATCCGGGGACGAAACCCGCATCCTTCCACTGACCGACATGCTGAGGATATAACCCCGGCAGCCGACGAGTTCCCGCCAACTCGGCGGGCCGGAACAGCGGCGGGCGTTTCAACGGTCCGATGGTCGTGGCTGCCGTCCTGTTGCCGCAAACAGCAGCGGCCCCGGATTGCTGGCGCAACGTGGTGGCGTTTGCAGCCGGCGGGCGGCGTGCTCCCGAATCGCCACGGCGCAGTCCCTCGTCTTGAGCAAAAGGATGAATTGACGCGACATCACCCTTTTCCGAAACTCTTACGGGCGCGTCGCCAACAGTTCGTCTGGCTCGCCGTATTTGCTGGCAACTTCCCTGACGGCGTCGCTATCAAGAGCAACAAGTCTCCCGTTCCGTGACAGAAGCTCATCCCCGACACGGATCGTCGGATGCAGCAGATACCCGCCGGTCCCCATTTTGGTGGCCATGAACCCGGCTTTGTCGCCGATCATCAGGCAGACAACGCCAGCCGCCTGCACCAAATTGCCAAAATTGGACCGGTCGATGCCTTCGGTTATGCTTCCTTTCGGGTTCAGACCGAGAAACAGCTTTGTACAGACATTGGAGTTCTCGGGATCAGCAAAGATATTCCGCATTCCTTCCGTCTCCGGCCGGTCATCTGGCGTGACCGCAGCATTTTCAATGTCAAAGCGTACGGGCGGGTCGATAACCGCGGCGTGTCGGCGAATAGCCTCAACCATCGCGATGCCTGACATACCTTCCTCACCATGGATCATGATCTGCCCCAGCGGCCAATCGCACCGCTGTCCGTTGCCAAACGTATCGGCTTCAAAGCTGCCGCCAAAGAAAACGTCGGTGGCCTTGAAAGGGGATACCATGTCGGTCCCGTTGTCGTCGGTAAACTGCAGGACGTCATCGCGCAGCAACAGCTTGCGGACTTCTCTTGCTATCGCGATGGTGATTTCTGCCGGAAACAGCGAAGCCTCAGTGGCCAGAATTCCCGCGCCACCACGCAGATCCACCTGTTTGGCGCCAAAATCCCAACGTGCCGTAAGTGCCGACCATGCGTGGCCAGTGATCGGATTGGGCTGACGGTCGCCGAATCCGATAAAGCAGTCGCAGCGGTACAGTGCGTCAACGATCACAGGGTTCGGATCACCCCGCATTCCAAGTCCTTCGATGGGGATGGTTGTCACATCTGCCCCCATTTCCTTGCCGACCTGGCGGAGGACGTCGATGGTTTGCATGTCCGACTTCAAGGATTCCCAGGATGGCATCAGAACCACCTGGTTCCCCGGCACAATCCCAAGATATTCGAAGAACTTGCGCCCTCCCTCGATCATCTTTTCGTTGAATGATTGTTCCTCGATGGGCACGCTTCATCCTCTCTTTTCGAATAGCGCGGCGCAGGACATACCCCGCAAACTAGGGAATCTGTGTAAGCAACTCGTCAGGATCGCCATATTTTGCTGCAATTTCCCGCACCTTTGGCGAATCCAGAGCACTGAGCCTCCCTCGCCGGCAGATCACTTGTCCGTTGACCTCGATGTCGGGCTTGAAAATGTAGGCACCTGTCTGGAAATCCGAGGAAATGAGGCCCGCCTTGTCACCCACCGCGACGTAGACCACCCCGGAGGACTGCGGCAGGTTCCCAACGTTCGACCGTCCCAACCCTTCGGTAACACTGCCCTTGGGGTTCACACCCAGGAAGAGCTTGGAGACCAGATCGCTATTGTGCGGTTTTGCCATCTGGCTGTTGATTTCAGCGGTTTCGGCTCGTTCTTCCAATCGATAATGCCCGTCCCGCACCTCGCCGAGAATGGGGCGATCCAGAACTTCCCGCATTCCCTTGAGGCATCGCGACGCAATGCTGCCTTCCGAGCCTTCTGAGACATGCATCATGAGCTGGCCGAGAGGCCAATCTATCCTTTGGCCCGCCGCGAAAGTGTCGCGATCGACAGAACCGCCGAAAAAAACTTCACCGGCGTGGACGGAATACCGAAAATCGGTTCCGTCTTCGTCCCGAATCCTGATCTCTGCCCCATCCTTGAGAACGGCATTTACCTCGCGGGCAATCGCCAGCGTGATTTCCGCCGGGAACAGCGAACATTGCGTGGCCAGAACACCAGGTCCGCCGCGCAAGTCGACCTGGCGTGCTCCGAAATCCCACCGGGCCGTGAGGGCACTGCGGCAGTGACCCGTAATCGGGTTCGGGGTCTTGTTGCCGATGCCAATGAACATGTCGCACCGGTCCAAGGCACGGGCCAGCGCCTCGGTCGGCTCTCCATGTGTGCCGAGTGACTCAATAAGAGCGACTGTGGTTTCAGCCCCAAGCTCTTTGGCGGCAGCCCGCAGGACATGCACCGTTTCAGGGTCTGCTTCCATGAAGTCAAAGGTCGGCAGCAGCACGATCTGCTCTCCCGGACAAACCCCGAGATAGGTCAGGCAGGCCCGTGCGCCCTGGAGAAGGGCGTCTGAGTCCTGATCGGAGGACGGTGATACTGGCGTGGAGTTCACTGTCGTATCCTCCTGGCGCTACTTGGCCGGGCGAAGAATGGTGGCCCCGGGAACCGTCGCCCAGATGCCCAACCTTACAAATCGTGAGAAGGCGCCGATAAGCGGTTCCTTGTTCCGGTAGCCCGGAATGCGCAGCTTGTGATCGAAAATCGCGTTGCCGATGGTCGTTTCGCCACGGAAGATGTCCGCGAAACAGCCTGATGCCTCTACAAGGTAGAGAGCGCCAAGATCGTCCTCGGCAATTTCCTCTCCCTCATGAACCTCAAACCCATTCCGGCCGACGCCAACATACAACACTTCCCCGTCCACAGTTCTGAACTGCACGCGAAAATCCACCTGTTCCAGCTCTTCGGACATCTTGGAATTGCCCACAACGGCCTCGAAGAACGACCGGACAATGGTCAATGGTTTGGTGGGTTCGGTTGCTGGCATTCCCTGCGCTTTCCTCTCGTGTCAAATGTTGGGCCCGGCCCGCTCCGGCACGACTGTATTTGTTGCTCTGCCCAAAAATCGGCTTCCCGGTCTCTCGCCGACTGGCTCAGCCTCAAATGTTGGCCAACACCTCTTCCGAGCTGGAGACTGTACCAAACAAGGGAAGAACTTTTTCGCAGACCACATCGTGCAGCTCCATGTCCGGTGCGGCGCAGCAGTCTTCCATGATGGTGACATAGAGACCCGAGTCGTCTCCGTGGCGCGCGGCGCAGTCCACGACCATATGGGTGTGCACCCCTGCCAACACGATGCGTTCGACGTCATTCCTGAAAAGCCAGTTCAACAAGTTCGTGTTGTGGAATGGGTTAACAGCCCGCTTGGTCACAACAAGCTCACCTTCCTTCGGTGATAGCTTCTCAGGAAACTCTGTACCGAATTCACCGATGATCAGAGCGTTCATTTCCTTCAGGTGCGCCAATCTGGACTGACGGCTAATGGAGTCCGTATAGCCTTTCTCGAAACCCACGTTGACAAAGACGACTGGCCAACCCTTTTTTCTGAAGGCATCGGCAACTTTCGCGGTCTTCTCAAGGATCTTGCGATCTTCCACGACCTTCCAGAACCCGTTGGAACCAACCTTGCCTTTGGGATCGATGAGCTCTTTCTGAAGGTCCAGTATGAGCAGCGCGCTTTTCATTGGGGTCCCCTTTATTGGACTTGTCGACCCGATCACCTAATTTGAGCTGAAAGCTTGCCGTTTGCAGGCAGCCAACTCAGGTCACATCAACTTGAGGACGGATCAGAGTCGGAGTGATCTACGCACATAAAATCGAATAATTTCAGCATCTAAGCAACAGACCATAGGTTCGTGATAGGGCAACATAAAGTTGGGCAGCAACCAGACAAGACAACACCTTTGAATCGCTGTGAGCCCGTTCGAAAAGACTGGCCCATGTCAAAAAGATATGGCGGGGCCGTCAGAGCCCGCCATATCAATTTGCAAGCGCCAGGCAGTTGGCACTGCGAGGCCTGTCCATCAGGTCAATTCAAACCAAAAGCATCGCCCCAAGCCTTTTGGGCCTGATCCATTTCAGCTTTCAACTGTTCAACCGGATAGCGGATAGCTTTGATATCTGACAGAGGGGTGACCCCATCCGGGTTCGTGACATCCGAACGCAAGGAATAACGATAGTTGTCGGCGCCGATCTGCTGACCTGCCTGGGAAGCAAGAAAATCGAGGAACAGACGCGCTGCGTTCGGATGTTCCGAGTTCGCAATGACACCTGCGACATTGTCCACCGGAACGGCACCCTCTTCCGGATAGACGCCCGCAACTGATGCACCCTTCTTCAAGGCTTTGTCGATGCGGTAGGTGTAGTTGATCGAAACGTCCAGCTCTCCGGAAATCAGCTTTTCATTCAGCGAGCCGATGCCACTGGTAACTTGTGGGTCATTGGCGACAATTCCTTTGACAAAATCTTCGCCGAAGGTTTTCCACATGGCGAACCGCCAGAAACTGCCTCCGCCCACACTCCGGGGATCCGAGATGCCGATGGCCCCCTTGTGTTTTGGATTGGTCATTTCCAGCCAACTCGTTGGCTGCGTGTCAAACTGGCCGGGATTATATCCAAGCACGAACACGATGGTACTGACTGTAAACCACTGATTATCAGGCCCAATATGTTCAGGGGCATAGGCGGAGTACTCAGGCGATTCATAGGACGCCAGAATACCCATCTCGCGATAGTGGTCCATTTCGAGAGGCGAGGTTACACTCAGAACATCGGCGGCAAGAACGCCGGAGTTCACCTCGGCGTTGATCCGGGTGGCCATCTGTGTCGTCGCTGCACGGTAGAATTCAACGCTGATTTCCGGATAGAGCGCGTTGAACCCTTCGGTAAGGTCGTCAATTACGCCTGTGGGCAGCGAGCTGTAGAATACAACTTTGCCCTCTTCCTTTGCTGCAGCAATCATTTCGTCGCTTGCCGCAACCGCGACCGAGCACAGACAACTGGCGACAGAGGCAATGCCTCCGGCGAGTACAAGTCTTCTCTTAAGATTTTTCATAGTTGGTTCCTCCTTTTCGCTGCTTCTTCAGCAGTGGTGTTGCCTTCCTTGAAGGCGATCGTTCCGTTCGTGCCTCCCGCACGATCCCGCGTCATTTGCCTGGGCCGAGAACTACTTCGTCTCCCTGCACGGTGAACCCGATGTCGAAGTCGCTGGACAGGTCCGACAGAAACGACACGGCCTCGGCAAACCGTTCGTCGGATCCCGGGATGATTTCGGGCCTGAGTTGGCGGTCCACCAGGACAGGCAGGAAGGACGCTTTTTCTACGCCGTCTCGGGTCAGCCGCGCTCTGGCGACAAGAGCGCGATGCGCGTTCCGGCCGTATCGAAGACGCGGATAATCCGGGTCAAGCTCGACATTGTATTTCTGGCAGAATGCCCGCGCTTGCTCTTTGGTGAAGGGTGGCGATGTGATCATGAAATTGCCAAGGCTGTGGAAGCAGAACTTTCCGCCATGTTGCGTGACAGCCTTCGGCAGGTGCGCGTGATGTCCCAGGATCAGATCGGCGCCCGCATCAAACAGCACATCCGCGCAATCCAGCTGATAGTCGGCGATGACCCTGGGAATGAAATGCACCCCCCAGTGCATCGAAAGAACGACGACATCAGCGATTTGTTTTGCCGATTGGATATCGTCGATAATCGCGGCGACGTCGTCTTTGTTGGCAATCGTGACTGGCCTGGCAGGCACGCCGGGCTGGGCATCGATCGGTTCGTAGAAGGTCGAAACCCGCAGCGGCGCCACACCGGGGCTTTTTTCGGTTGCGGCATGCCCCTCCTTGAGGATCGAGCAATAGGCCAGAAAGGCAACCTTTATGCCATTTCTTTCGACCACGGCCGGCGTCCTGGCGTCCTGAAGGTTCTCACCCGCCCCAACGGTAAGCAGCCCCTTGCTCCTCAGCGTCTCACGTGTCCCCAGCATCGCATCAGCACCCATGTCCATAGCGTGGTTGGATGCAAGCGATACGACGTCAAAGCCACTATCAGTGAAGATCGAGGCCCAGGCAGGATCGAGCCGGTTATAGGTGTGACCGTTGTTCTGTTTGGTGCCCTTCGTCGTGTAGAGACGCTCGCAGTTTCCAAAGAGAATATCCGCACTTTTCAACCTCGGCCGCACCAGTGCGCTGTAGTGAGACATCTCTCCTTCCAGTGGCCCGATATCCCCCACACCCAACAGCTCTATGGAATTTTGTGGCATTGCCTATGACCCCGCCGTTATCTCGTGACCACAAAGCAGTCTTTTGGATGAATGCTGAGGTTCACCTCATCATTCTTTCCAAACTGGACGTAGGGAGGGACGCGCGCCAAGATATCACCGCTGCCCGTCGAAATGACGTACTCGATGCTATCGCCGAGGAACATCACCCTTTTGACGACACCAGGAATGACGTTGCCGTCGGTGCCGACATTTCGATCGGAAAGGCGCAACAACTCGGCGCGCAAGCCAAGGGAATACTCGCCCTGCCCTGTGACCGTTTCGGAATCCTCGGATGTTTCAATAACCTGCCCGGATTCAAGGGTGACTTCTTGCTTTCCGTCTTCTGTCCTTGAACCTGAAACGATCCGAAACAAGTTCACGCTACCCAGGAAAGTCGCTGCAAATTCACTTTGTGGCCGTTCGTAGATTTCGCGGGGAGACCCGACCTGGACGATCTTGCCACCATTCATGACAACAATCTGGTCGGAGACCGCCAAAGCTTCTGACTGGTCGTGGGTGACGTAGATCGACGTGATCCCAAGTCGTTGCTGAATATCGCGAATTTCCGTCCTCATCGACTCGCGAAGGCGAACGTCGAGATTGCTCAATGGCTCATCGAAGAGCAGCAGCCTGCACTCGGACGCCAAAGCGCGGGCGAGCGCGACCCTTTGCTGCTGTCCGCCCGACAACTGTCCGGGCTTCTTGTCAGCTTGCTCGGAAAGATTCACAAGGGCGAGCGCACTTTCGCATTTTTCACGCATCTCGGATTTCGGCAGTTTTTGCGCCCTGAGCGGAAAAGCAACGTTGTCGAAAATGGTCATGTGAGGCCACAGTGCATAAGACTGGAAGACCATCCCGAGGTCGCGCTTTTCGATCGAAACGTCGATGTCCTGCGCCGGTGCCGCGACCAGGTCGTCGCCGATCATGATCTCGCCTTCGGTGGGTTTCTCAAGCCCGGCGATCAGTCTCAGCGTGGTGCTTTTTCCACAGCCGCTCGGCCCCAGGAACGTAACCAATTGCCCGGCTTCAACGTCGAGACTCACATTGTCGACTGCGGTGAACGCGCCGAATTTCTTGGACACGTTTCTCAGCTTGAGCATCTCTAGCCCCCACTCGTTTCGGGTTGAATTTTGAGCACGCGCCGCGCGATGAATACCGACAGCAGCGTTGCGACACTCAGCATGACAGACATGGCCGCGACCATTGTGAAGTCGCCTTCTTCGTGGGCATCGAAAATGAGAATGGGGAATACGATCGACCCGAATGAGTAGAGCAGAATTGAGAGGTTCAACTCCTTGATCATTGACGCAAAGGCCAGGACCCAACTCCCGAAAATGCTATTGCGCACCAATGGGAAGGTAACGGCTCTGGCCGCCTGGAACTGGGTCGCCCCGAAGACGCGGGCAGCTGCCTCAAGCTCGGGTGAAACCTGGGTGAGCGCAGCCGAAACATTTCTTACGCCCATCGTCATGTACTTGGTCACATAGGCGATCAGCAGGATCCAGATCGTTCCGAAAATGGGTAGAGGAACGGCAATCCACGCCCAAAGCAGTGCCACACCAAATGCAATGCTGGGAATGCTTATGGGCAGCGAACTAAGGAAGTCGATCATATTGCGAACCGGCGACTCGGTTCTGAGAACGATGTAGGAAACCGTCACCGCCAGGAGTGCCGCCAAAAGTCCACCGAACACCGCCAGGAAAATACTGTTCTTGATGGCGCCAACCACGGACCCGCGGCTCAGGATTTCCTGGTAATTCTCAAGCGTAAAACTGGCCACATTGGTCGCCCAGAACGGCTGGATAGAGGCGAAGACCAGAACGAGCATGGGCAATGCCACGGTCACAAACAGGTAAAAACCCATAATCGCGGTGAAGACGTGACGCCAGCGGCCGAGCTTGATGGGTTCGGCTTTGTGCCCTTTGCCCGAGACGGTGATGAAGTCCTGTGAACGGTTCACCCGCCGCTGCAGCCAAAGACCAAATATGGTGAACGCGATCAGCAGGATAGCGGAGATCGTTGCGTACGAATAATCTGGCGGCTGCTGGGTGAAATTCAGATAAAGCTCGGTTGCAACGAATGGAATTCTCGCCGGCAACGCGATTATCGCGAGTATACTGAAGTTCTCGACCGTCAGGACCAGACAAAGCAGCGAAACGGAAACGATGCTGGGCCAGATCAGCGGCAAAGTGATTTTGTACAGAGTATAAAGAAGCCCACGGCCGGAAATTCGGGAGGCTTCCTCAAGGCTGCCGTCAATCGACCGCAAGGTCCCCGAGGTGAAAAAATACACATACGGGACTTTGTAGAGACCCAGGACGATGGTCACCCCAACCATGGAATAGATGTCGACGGCGAATGGAAGACCCAACCATTCGAAGATTCTGTTGAGCACGCCGACCCGCGGCGCCGCCATACCTGTCCACGCGATTGCGCCGATGAAGGGAGCCACAAACAAGGGCAGCATCAGGAGCGTCCTGAACAATGCCTTTGCGCCGATGTCCGTCCGTTCGACGAAGAAGGACAATACTATCCCGGTGACGACCGCCAGAATGGTGGCAAAGAACGAGGAAATCAAAGTGTTCTTCCAAGCGATATGAAAGCGCTCCGAAGAAAGTGTCCGGACAATGCCGTCAACCGTGAGGCCCGTTTCCCGCCCCCCTGCCGACGTCGCGGGAGCACCGAAAACAAGCATGATCAATGGGTAGGCAACCAGGACAAACAGCACAATCAGGACGATGATTGATACTGCGCCTTCAACGGGCCGCTTGCGCAAACCATCAAACCATCTGTGAGCGCGCTGGGAGGCTGGCCGTGAGTATTCAGTTTCTACCATTTCGCTCCTCGCGCTGAACACATTCACCGACACGGCTCGAACAACCGCGTCTCTCCTCAATGCCGCAGTCCCATCGACCGCACATTCGGTGAAACCACCGGGCCGGAATGGTCATTATCCGGCAGACGAACCTGTGAATTTGTCGTCCCTGGTATTGTCCATGCAACCGTGGTGCGAACCACGGACTGCAACTCCTCTTGGATAAGAATGATGGGCGAACGGGCTGGCACCGCTCAACTGACTTCTTCTTCATCCCGGCATAACTTGCGGTTAGCCCAGCCCAAACATGAGGTGCAAAATGGCGAGGCACCGGGTCCGTCGCGACGATTCTGTCAAAGGAATCCGTTATGAATCGGACCGGGGGGATTCCGCTCTTCGAAACTCACACCGGCCCGCCGCCAGCGCCGGGGCCACGCCAGAGACCGGGCACATGACAGTGCCCGATCAGATACTCCGGGACTTTGACCTCGCTATCTTTTCGGCTCTACACCAAGACCAAGGTGAGTGCGGGGAACATGACCAGCAATGCGAGGCGGATCAGATCGGCCCCCCAGAATGGAATCACACCCCTGAAGATCGTGCTCAGGGGAATGTCGGGCGCCACGGACTTGATTGCGAAGACGTTGATGCCCAGTGGCGGCGTGATCATGCCGGTTTCCACCACGATCACCAGAACGATGCCGAACCAGACCGGGTCGTAGCCCAAGCCCGTGACGATCGGGAAGATGACAGGAACCGTCAAAAGCACCATGCCGATGCTGTCCAGGAAACACCCAAGGATCAGGTATGTCAGCAAGATGATCAGAAGCACCAGGAAAGGCGAGGCGTCGAGAGACAAGATGTAGTCTGCGATCGCGATGTTGGCGCGGGTCAGCACGAAGAAGTTGATCAGCAGGAAGGCACCGAAAATGATCAGGGCAATCATGCCTGTTGTCCGTATGGTCGAGTAAAGCGCCTCGATCATCTGCGAAACGGTGATCGACCGCCGCAACAGGCCGATGGCCAGGGCAAAGATCACACCGAAACCCGCCGCCTCGGTGGGCGTGAAGACACCTAGGTACAGCCCGCCGATGATCAGTGCGAAAAGGACGAACATACTGGAGATCTGCGGCAGGGCAGCCAGTTTCTCCAGAAAGCTTGTCGGCCTGCCCCGGCTCGCCGAACTGGGCCAGATCTGAACGATCAGCGCGATTGTTATCGCATAGATCACGATCTGCATCAGGCCGGGGATGACCGCGGCAACAAAGAGATCGGTGATGGAGGTTTCGGTTAGAACACCGTAGATGACCAGGATGATCGACGGCGGGATCAGCACGCCTATCGTGCCTCCTGCGGCCACGCAGCCAGCGGCGAGCGAGTCGCTGTAATTGTTGCGCTTCATTTCCGGCAGCGAGACCCGTCCAAGTGCGGTCGCCGTGGCAAGCGACGATCCTGATACAGCAGCAAAACAGCCGCAAGCCAGGATCGTGGCCATCGCGAGCGCCCCCCTGACGCCCCCGAACAGGCGGGCGCAGCCCTGGTAGAGATCAGCCGACATGCCCGCCTTGGTCGCCAGGTTGCCCATCAGGATGAACAGGGGAATTATGCAGAGTTCATAGTTGAACCCCACTTCCATGGCGACCTCGCCGACCATGAAGAAGGCGGTCCCGGATCCGTAAAGGATCACGATGCCCGTGAAGGCGGACAGCGCCATGGCAGCGCCGATGGGCACGCTGAGTACCATCAGCGACAAGAGCAAACCAATGACGAGGCCGGTAACTGCAAGCTCACTCATAGCCTGTGATCTCCGTTTCTTGTCGGTCGTCTTCTGCGGGGCCGACCAGGACTCGCAGGGCAACGACGCAGGCCACCAGCAAGGTCAGGAGCGCGATCGCGGCCATCATGTAAAGCGGCAGATCGAGGATCGGGGTCAGATCGCCGGAGTCGTAAAGCGACAGCGTGCGTTCGAAAACGCCCCAGGTCGCGCCCAGAACCAACAGAAGCACCGCTAGATCGCTCAACATCTCAAGGCCCCGCTTCAGCCACCCCGTTGATCTTGCAAGCAGGAAATCGAGGCGAATATGTTCGCGGTGACGGGTCGCTTCGGCCAGCGCACCGAACATGACCACGGCCATGAAACCTTCTATGAGTTCGACCGTTCCGGGTAGCGGCGCCGAAAAGACATACCTGCCGGTCACATCGACAAAAACCAGGCAGGCCAGCCCCGCCAGGACCACCGCCGCGAAAGCGACGGTGACCCTGCGGAGCTGTTCAATGAGCTTGAGCATTGCCGCCATGTCAGAGTCCAGAAGCCTGGAACTCGCTTAGAATCGCGTCGGGATCAACGCCTTTGGCGGCAGCCTTGTCTTTCCAGGCCTGAAAGACGTTGGAGGAACGGGCCTTGAGCTCTTCCATCATCGCTGCATCGGCAATGGCGACCTCATGACCGGGATCATCTGCCAACGCCTTGCGGGTGACAGCGGCGGCTTCGTCCCAGTGCCGACCGATGTTCGCGGCGAGATCGGGGCCGGAGTTGGCGTCGATCACGGCTTTCAGGTCGTCGGGCAGCGACTCGTAGAACTCCTTGTTCATGGCGAAGAAGAAGGTGATCGTGTAAAGCCCGTTCGGCACTTCAAGATGGTAGGGCAGGATTTCCTCCAGCCGGTATGACTTGATTGCGTCGAAAGGAAACAGAATCCCGTCGGCAACGCCGCGCGCCAGGGCCTCATGCGCCTTGCTGGCAGGCATCACCACGGCAGTCGCCCCGAGAGCCTCGGCCCATTCCACGCCCGAACCAAGTGTCCGGATCTTCTGTCCCGCAAGGTCGTCCAATGTGCCGATCTTGGTCTTGGTGTGCAGAGCACCCGGTGAATGGACGTGCAGCGCCAGCAGCTTGGTATCGGTGAACTCCTGATCGGAAAAGTCTTTTTGCCAGATCTCGGTGATCTTGCGGCTACCTTCCTCGCCGTTGGGCGAGAGGAACGGCAACTCGATGACCTGGCTCAGTTCAAAGCGCCCCGGCGTCCATGCCAGAACACCCCAACCGGCTTGCACCACCCCCTGGCGAATCAGATCATATTGCCCCGCCGGCTTGCCGATGATTGCCTTGTCGATGGAAACCTCGATCCGCCCCCCCGACTCCTCGGCGATCTTCGCGGCCCATTCTTCCATTGCCTTGACCACGGCATGGTTGGGGTTCGGGTTCCAGTTGCCGACCCGGATGGTGTAGTCGGCAGCATTGGCCAAGGTGGCAGCCAAACCGCAGATGGTAATGGCGGCGGCGCCTACGAACGTTTTCATTCTCATGGATTCTCCTCCCTATGAATGGTGATGGTGTGGTTTGTTGCAGGATTTCCCTGCGCTTGTGGCGTCCGCCGGAAACTCCTCCGGAAAACCGGCTCCGAACGCGCCGACCGGCAGCGCGACCATGTCGTTCGGGCGCACAAACCGGGATTGTCTGCTGATTGAATCAACACAGCCTCTCGCGAACCCCACATCTTCGAAGGTGCAGGCAAATTTCGACCACGGAATGACTGGACGAGGCTGGCCGATTTTCGCACCGGATGCCGTTCGGTGGCGGTCTTGGCAGAGCCGATCAGCTCACCTTTTCCCTGTAGAAAAATCGGCACTTTCCGCATTTCAAGTATAATCAGAGCAGATTTCAAATGTCCCCTCCCGTGCGCCAGAGACTGTGGTCGAGTTGGCAGCCCCCGCCTTCAGTTCTTCAACGCCTTCCGCATTGTCGCGGAATGTATGCTGTCTTGATGCAAGAGTAACTGCGATCAATTCCCTGAGTCAGAAACCATAAGTTAGGCCTGAGATAACAGTTGGTGTGCCCCGTCGATCGCAAGAGGGCCGCGTGCCACGCAGGGTGAACCCCCTCGCCCGCCCCCGAGGGAGACGAATGGTTCATCAAGGGAACCCGCGGCAGCCTGACCGATCTGTCCCCTATCTATGCCCGTTTCGACCCCGGCACCGGAACCGGCTGCGGTGAAATCGCCTTGGCGCTGAGTCCACGTCAAAGCGGCACGGCGGCGAACGGCGCACAGGCGTTTCAGTTCTTGAGCTGGTCCGCGTATGCTCCAGGATACAGCTTGTGCCAAAGCTGGTGGGTCGGTTCAGCAACCCCGATCAGTCCGATCGCGATCAGCGGGGATACCTTGCCCCGTCAAATCCTGAGCCTGCCGCAACGCTGTGGATGCCGTCAGAGGGTGATGCCCTGCGCCATCCTCACGGGCTTCGCCTAGCTCGGCATCATGTGGGTCAGTTTTGTGTTCTGATAGTCTCGGATCGCATCGCGCCCGCCTTCGCGCCCCATACCTGAATGATCGACGCCGCCGAAAGGCGCCTCGGCATGAGCGACAAGGAAGGTGTTGATCCCGACCATTCCGGCGTGAAGCCCCCGCGACAACGCCTCCGCTTTCTCGTGACTACCGGTAAAGGCATAGGCCGCCAGCCCGTAGGGCGTGCTGTTGGCCCGCCCGATCGCGTCTTCAAGATCTTTGAAGACTGCCACGGGGGCCACTGGTCCAAACGGTTCCTCCGTCATGATCTCCGCCTCGTCCGGCACATCGGCCAAGACCGTGGGTTCCAGAAAATACCCGCTGTTGCGCCCTTCGGGCCGCTTGCCGCCGGTGATCAGGCGTGCGCCACGCTCCTCCGCCTCGGCAATCAGCCGTTCCACCTTGTCCCGCCCGCCGGGACGGGTGAGTGGCCCCATCGTCGTCGCCTCGTCCTGACTGTCACCGAGGACCAGCGCCTCGGCTTCGGAGGCCATCACCGACAGGAACCGGTCGGCCACGCTGTCCTCGACATAGAACCGGTTTGGCGCGATGCAGACCTGTCCGGCGTTGCGGAACTTGAAGGCGGCGCATTGGGCGGCTGCGGCTTCCACATCGGCATCCGCGCAGACCACGACAGGCGAATGACCGCCAAGCTCCATCGAGCAGCGCTTCATCGTCTTCGCGGCTTCGGCCACGAGCATTTGCCCCACTGCGGTGGAACCGGTGAGGGAAATCTTGCGCACCTCCTCGGCGGCCATGATCGACGGCGTGATATCGCCCGCGTTTCCAAGCAGGAGCTGCACGACGCCCGAGGGCACACCGCCCGCGACGCAGGCTTCCGCGATCAGGGTCGAGGTCATCGGCACCTGTTCGGAGGGTCTGACGAGGATCGCGCAACCGGCGGCCAGCGCGGGCGCGATCTTGCGTACCGGCAGGTTCACCGGAAAGTTCCACGCGGTAAAAGCGGCGCAGATGCCGACCGGCTCGGGTTCGGTCAGAAGCCGCCCGCCCTGGCGCGACGGGATGGTGTCTCCGAAGAGGCGTTCTGCCTCGCCCGCAAACCATTCGAACTGTTCGATGGCCGCGCCAACTTCGCCTGCGGATTGGGACAGCGGCCTGCCGATCTCCAGCGAGAGTGCTTTGGCGATGGCGTCGGTTCGCGCCCGCATCTCGGCGGCGACCGAACGCAGGATGCGGCCCCGCTCCCAGCCATGGACCTTCGACCAGCTTTCCTGCGCGGCGCGCGCGTGGCTCAACGCCTCCGCCACGTCCCCGGCATCGCAGGCGGGCTGG
>JBNKHH010000010.1:0-53091 GCA_050290245.1 Silicimonas sp. | reverse complement strand
GAGGTGGGCGTCGAGGCGGTGGCCGATGCGGACAACGCCATTTCGGACGCCGACGTGATCCTGATGGCGGTGCCGGACCGGCTGATCGGCAAGATCGCGCATGGGTTCATCCAAAAGGTGAAGCCCGGCGCGGCGATCATGGTTCTGGACGCGGCGGCTCCTTACGCGGGCGAGATGCCCGAGCGGGACGACGTGACCTATTTCTGCACCCATCCGTGCCATCCGCATATTCTTGAGGCCCACGACAGCATCGAGGCACAGAAGGATTATTTTGGCGGGATCGCGGCGCCTCAGGGCATCGTCTGCGCCCTGATCCAGGGGCCGGAGGAGCATTACGCGCTGTGCGAGGAGATCGCCAAGATCATCTATGGCCCGGTCTCGCGGTCGCATCGCTGTACGCTGGAGAACATCGCCGTTCTGGAGCCGGCATTGTCGGAGACGGTGGCGGCGACCTTTTGCATGGCGCTGCGCGAGGCGGCGGACCGGGCGGTGGCCACGGGCGTGCCGGAGGCGGCGGCCCATGACTTCGTGCTGGGGCATCTGAAGATCGAACTGGCGATTGCCTTCGGGATTTTCCCGGAGGGCAAGTTCTCGGACGGGGCGTTGATGGCGATCGACAATGCGAAATCGGTGATCTTCAAGGAGACCTGGCTGGACGATGTCTTCTCGCTGGAGGCTGTGAAGAAGTCGGTCCAGGATATTTGCGCGGGATGAGGGGGCTTTGCCCCCTCATACTCCCCCAGGATATTTGAAGGCCGATGAAGTGGCGGGGGCTGGTTTTGGGTCAGCCGCCTTTTACCTTGCGTTCGCGTTGCCAGATGTAGAGGCCCGAGGCGATGATGATCGCGCCGCCGCCGAGAGTCCAGACAGTGGGCCAGGTATCGAACACGAAGATGCCGACAAGAGCCGCGAGGAAGAGTTGCAGGTAGATCATCGGTGCAAGGATCGATGCGTCGGCCCATCGGCTGGCGATGGCCGTGGCGATGTGGCCGAAGGCGCCGCAGGTTCCGATGGCGATCGCAACGGCCCAGGCCAATGGCGATGGTGGCCAGATCCAAACCGACAGGGCAAAGGGGGCGAGAACGGCAGTGGCCAGGGCCGAGGACCAGATTTGCTGGGTGGCGTTGGTTTCAACGCCTGCGAGCATGCGAGTCATGATGAAGTAGAGCGAGGCGACCAGCAGGCTGGCGAGGCTGAAAAGCATGGCCGGGTGGAACTCGGTGCCCCAGGGTTGGACGACGAGGAGCACTCCGAGGAAGCCGGTGCAGACCGCGAGGAAGCGACGAATGCCGACCTTTTCCCCCAGGATCGGGATGGCAAGGATGGTGATGACGATGGGTTGGGCGAAAGCGATGGTGGTGGTGACGGTGATCGGCAGGAACTTGAGCGCCATGAAGTTCAGGATCGTGCTGCCGAAGAGAAAACAGGAGCGCAGCACCTGTTTGCCGGGGGCGTTCGAATGGAAGACGTCTCGGCCTTCCTGCGGCATGTAGATCGCCAAGGCCAGGGCCAGGTGGCCGAGGTAGCGGATAAAGACGATCTGGATAATTGGCAGACCGGCGATCGAGAGCCATTTGGCCGAGGTGTCGATGCCGGTGAAGAACGTGACGGCCAGAGCCATCAGGAGGACACCTGCTCCGGTCTTGTCTTCGCGGGGGCGGGCGACGCTCACCTTTGGTCGGCTTTCGGTCTTGGGAGAACTCCGGGCCGGAGATCGACCGGCCCGGAAACGTTTCAAATTTAGAGGAAGATCGCGATGATCGGCGGCCAGATCAGGAGCACCGAGAGCGCGCAGAGCTGGAGCACGATGAACGGCAGGAAGCCCTTGAAGATATCCGTCAACGAGATCTCGGGGGGAGCCACCGACTTGAGGTAGAAGGCAGCTGGTCCGAAGGGCGGTGACAGGAAGCTGACCTGCATGTTCATGCAGAAGACCACGCCGAACCAGATCGCGACGTGGCGCGGGTTCAGCTCGCCGAAGACTCCGATTTCTTCGACCGGCAGTTTCAGCACGATCGGCAGGAAAACCGGCATGATCAGGAGGACGATGCCGACCCAGTCCATGAACATGCCCATGATCAGGAAGATGACCATCATCACCAGGATGACGCCCATTGTCGGCAGGTCCGAGGCGACGATCAGGTTGGCGACATAGGTCGGGCCGCCGGCCAGGGTATAGGCTGCGGCCAGGGAGGCGGCGCCGATGGTGACCCAGATGATCGTGCCCGTCGATTTGAGTGTGCGCATGAGGCTGTCCCAGACGATTTCGAAGGACATTTCGCGGCGCACAGCGGCGATCACGAAGACGGCGACGACGCCCATGCCCGCGGCCTCGGTGATGCCGGTGATGCCCATGTAGATCGAGCCCAAGACGACGCCGATGACGATGGTCGGGGCGATGAGGCCCTTGCCCATTTCCCAGCCCTCGGCTGTGCGTTCGCGCCCGGCGATGAGGAACATGCCGATGCCCGAGAGGACGAAGGCGCCAATGATGTAGGGGATGTCGGCGACCATTCCGAGCGGGATCGGGTCGACGCCCTCGGTGACGACGTTGGCGCCGGTGACGGTGAAGAAAACCGCCCGCAGGAACAGGACGCCCGTGATCCACATCGCGAAACGCGACAGGAACCCGATGAACCGGAGTGTTTTTTCACGACCCTCGTGGTCGCCCGGCTGTGCCTCGGGCAGAGGCGCGAGCGACGGATTGAGGTTCGTACGGATCAGGATGTAGACGATGAAGAAAGAAGCCAGCATGAAGCCCGGCAGGAAGGACGCCGTGAAGAGCGCCTTGATCGAGGTTTCGGTCACGAGACCATAGAAGATCAGGACGATTGACGGCGGAATCATGGTGCCGAGACTGCCCGATGCACAGATCGTGCCGATGGCGAGGTTCTGGTTATAACCGAGCCGCAGCATCTGGGGCAGGGCGATCAGTCCGAGAAGGACGACCTCGCCGCCGATGATGCCGGACATGGCGGCCATGATGACGGCCATGATCGAGGTCACGATCGCAATACCGCCGCGCATCCTGGACAGCCAGAGGTTCAGCGATGAGTACATGTCCTTGGCGATGCCCGACCGCTCCAGAAGAGCGGCCATGAATATGAACAACGGCACCGATATGAGGACGTAGTTCGTCATTTGCCGGTAGACCGCCTGGCCGAGGACCGACATGGGGCCTGCCCCGAAGTTGCGGAACAGGAGTTCGGGCCCGAACTTCATCATGAGCACGGCGACCGCGAGGAATGCCGAGGCAAAACCGAGCGGCATGCCAATGGCCAGAAGAATGAACATGCCGATCAGCAAGACGAGGCTGAGGGTCGCGATACTGTCGACCTTCATCCATGAAAACAGCTCAAGGAATTCCATCTCAGTCCTCCAGCGCCCGGCGGATGTTTTCGATTTCGGTCTCGTCGATATCATCGGCGGCCGAATGATGCTCGGGGGCCTTGTGCCAGTCGGCGATCAGGTTCGAAATTGCCTGGATGGCCACGAGAACGATGATGGCGAGGATGGCCGGTTTCACGACACCTGGAATTGGCGGATCCCAGGCAGTGCCGAACGTCTCCATGCGCAGCATCCGACGCTCGGCGTCGGCATAGCCGCCCCAGACAAGGGCGAAGGTGAAAGACAGAAGGAGCAGGAGCGAAATCACGTCGGCCGTCTTCTGCATCCAGCGCGGCATCAGGTCATAGATGACGTAGATGCGGATATGGCTGCGCTGTTGCATGGCGTACTGGCCGGCGAAGAGAAAGACGAAGGCCGCGATCCAGAGAGAGAGTTCGTTGGCCCAGAGCGTCGGGCGGGAAAACACGTAGCGCGAGACGACTTCGTAGAACATCACGATAACGACAAGGGTGATGGCAATCATCGCGAGGCGGGACGTCACAAGCGACAGGATGTCAAAAAAGCCGCGCGGTGTGTCTTCGATGGCGCCCTTGGTGTCGGACAGGTAGAGCGATGTAAAGAGCAGCGTTCCCGCGATCGAGATCAGCATGACCCAGACGATCGGTCGACCAGTCGGGCGGATCATCTCGTGCATGCCGATGGCCTCCTCGGAGAGCATGCGGTTTGCCACGAGCCAGATATAGATCAGGGCCGTGACGGCTCCGAAAGCGAGTGCCAGAAACCGGATAGGCCCCTTCATCGAGCCCAGCCAGAGGCTGTCCTGTTGTTCCACGATTGTCCTCCCCGCGTGCCCAGCTTTGAATTATTTCGGGCTTGGGCAAGTAAGCCCCCGATTCCGGGGGCTTACTTTTTTCATGTTTGTTTTCCGTTACTTGCTAGGAAAACGTTACTCGATCAGACCCAGCTGCTTGAGATAGGACTTGTGGCTGGCGAGGATGGCGCCAGCTTCCGGCGAACGGGTGCCCCAGTCATCCCAGGCAGCCTGAGCGGCTTTGCGGAACTCGGCACGGTCCTCGGGCGACCAGTCATAGAGCGACACGCCTTCGGCCTTCAGCTGGGCAGCTGCGGCGTTGTTGTTCAGCTCGTTCGACAGGGCAATCTGGAAGGAGACCTTCTGCCATGCAGTGTCGATGATCCGGCGCTGCTGGTCGGTCAGGCCGTTCCAGACGTCGAGGTTACAGGCCAGGTGGTCCGACGGCATCGAGTGGAAGCCGGGGTAGGTGGCGTGCTTGACGATGTCGTAGAGGCCGAGACCCACGTTGTTGTAGAGACCCGAAGCGTCTGCGCCGTCGATGATCCCCGTTTCAAGCGCGGTAAAGATCTCGGTGAAGTCCATCACGATCGGCGAGGCGCCGAGCTTTTCGAAGATCTCGGTTTCCATGCCCGGAGGCGAACGGAACTTCCAGCCCTTCAGGTCTTCGAAGCCACGGATCGGCTTGGAGGACGACAGCGATTCCTGGCCATAGATCGACCAGCCGATCAGCTGCATGTTCTGAGCATTGTAAAGTTCCTGGGCTGCATCGTAGCCGTCACCGTAATACAGCCATGAATACTGCTGCCAGGGGGTGTCGTAGCCACCCATGATGTCGCCGACGAACTGGAACGCCGGGTTCTTGCCGGTCTGGTAGGCGCCGCCGGTTGCGTCGCAGTCAAGGATGCCGTTGATGGCAGCATCGAAGGTTTCGGTCGTGGCGACGACGGACGACGAATAGAACATCTCGACAGTGATATCACCACCGGACATGACCTGAACGTCGTCGGCCCAGATTGCCAGCTGTTTGCCGGTCGGGTGTTCGGTCGCATAGTGCGTCTGCACGCGCAGGGTGACGGGGTCAGCGACGGCTGCAGAGGCTGCCACGGCAGCAGCTGCAACGCCCAGCATCAAGGACTTTGCTTTCATATTCTGTTTTCCTCCCTGTGGTGAAGAAGTATTCACCGATTGTTTTGTCACGCGCGAGCAGGCGCGTGGCGAAGATGGGTTTCCATCCTGTGCGAGAGGGTACTCAACGCGCAGTCGACAAGCAACCAATTTTGGTATACCAAATCGAAAAAATTATGGGTTTCCTGTAGTTTCTTGGGTTTAGTGCCATGGAGGAAACCCGAAATTGTCCGAACGTTTTGGAGGGATCATTGGAACGTCGGCGTGTTCTCCCTGAACAGATCGCAAATCAGTTGCGTCGCGATATCTTGCGGGGAAAATTGCCGCCGGGATCCTCATTGAAAGAGCGCGACACCGCCGCCGAAATGGGCGTGAGCAGGACCCCTATGCGCGAGGCGATCCGTCTGTTGGCGCGAGAGGGGCTTGTGACCCTGCGCCCGTCGCGCAGCCCTTTGGTCGCAAATCCCGATTTCAAGGAAATCTCGGACCAGGTTGTCGTGCTGGTCACACTTGAGAAACTGTCGGGCCGGTTGGCCTGTGTCCACGCGGACGAGGCGGACATTGAAGGTGTCGCGGCCCTGGCGCAGCGCATGGCCGATGAATTCGATCGGACCGATCCGCTGGACATGTTCGAGATCGACATGTCGTTTCATACGGCCATCGCGAAGGCGTCGCACAACGAGGCACTGGCGCAGACGCATGGCGTTTACCTGGCGCGGTTGTGGCGCGCGCGTTACCTGGCGGCCATTCAGCGGCGCAGTCGCGAAAGGGTGGTCGAGCACCACGGGCAGATCGTTCAGTCATTGCGCGCGCGCGACGGTCAGAAAGCGGCGGATGCCATCGGCAACCATTTGAAGTATCTTGCGGAAGATATCCGGAGCGCCATGAACGATGCCAAAGCCGCCGGCGTGTGAGGCGCCGGCTGCCGGGAGAGACAGATGGCCAAATTCCTGAACCTGAACGCGCATCTGTATTTTGAGGCCGTTGCCCGCCGGGGAACCGTGACCCGCGCTGCCGAGGAGTTGTCGGTTTCACCTTCCGCGGTGTCACAGCAGATCCGGCAACTTGAGCAGCAGCTGGGCATCAAGCTGTTTCGCCGGGAAGGTCGATTGCTGAGCCTGACCCTGGAAGGGGAACAACTTTACCAGTCGTGTTCGACCGCGTTGCGAATGTTGCACGATGCGCGCCAGAACCTGGGGCGGACCAAGGCGAACCGACGGCTGAACCTTCGGGTGACGCCCAGTTTCGGGGTGCGCTGGCTGGGGCCACGGATGTCGGATTTCGTGGCGCATCATCCCGATTTGGACCTGAGCGTCGACGCCGCTCCGGACCCGACCGATTTCGATCGCGAGGTGATGGACCTGGATATCCGCTACGGCATCGGAGGCTGGGAAGGCCTGCACACCCAGTCGGTGATGAGCGACCAGGTATTGCCTTTGTGCAATCCTGCCTATCTGGAAGGGTTGCCGAAGTCCGGCGATCCCGCAGAGGTCCTGGATAAGGCCCGTCTGATCGACAGCGCGCGCGCCCTTTGCCAGTGGGATTCCTGGCTTTTGCGTAACCGTTTGGCGACCAGTGCGAACCGCAAGACGATTCTGATGGACCGTTCGACAATGGCATTGCAGCTTGCGCTGGACGGTGCGGGGGTCGTTCTGGAATCCCTTGCTCTGGCGGCGGACGAAGTGGCCGCCGGTCGGCTGGTTCCGGTGACGCCATCGGTGCCGGTCATCAGCTTTCCGGCCTATTGGGTGATCTGCCCCGGTCGAAACCTGAACCGGCGCGCGGTCCGATTGTTCCTTGACTGGCTGGACGTTCAACGCGCGGAGCATGACGCGGCAACGGCCCGCATTGTCGCGCGACACGGGCTGGTTCTGGACGAGATCGGCGGGGCGACCGAGTTGACGGTTGGTCCTGAGGTCAGTGGATGAGCGAGCCACCATTCACGTCGACTTCGGATCCCGTGACGTAGGCCGAGAGGTTCGAAGCCAGGAACAGGCAGCAGCCCGCGACGTCAGAAGCTTCGCCCGCGCGACCCATCGGGATACCATCGAGGATTTGGTCCAGCATCTCCGGCGAGAGTTTGCCGCCGGTGATGTCGGTGGCGATGAAGCCGGGGCAGACCGCGTTCGAACGGATGCCGTCGGGTGCCAGTTCGCGGGCCATGGCCTTGGTCAGGCCAAGGATGCCGGCCTTGGCGGCCGAGTAATGTGGGCCACCGAATATACCGCCGCCGCGCTGCGCCGAGACGGATGAGATATTGACGATCGAGCCGGATTTGCGCTCGCGCATGTGGGGGATCAGGGCCTGGCTCATGTAGAGCGTGCCGCGCAGGTTGACGTCTAGGACGGCATCATAGTTTTCCGGCTCGATCCCCATGATCTTCAGGGGCTGGGTGATGCCTGCGTTGTTGACGAGGATATCGACCTGGCCGAAAGCGTCGAGCGCTTTGGTGGTCGCATCGGCGCAGGCGGCTTTGTCTGTGACGTTGCAGGCAAGGCCAATGTGGCCGTCGCCGGGCAGGTCGGCGGCAGCCGCCTGAGCCTGGGCTTCGCCGAGGTCCAGAATGGCGACGCGGGCACCGTGCTCGGCAAAGAGTATCGCCGTTGCCTTTCCGAGCCCGCGCGCGCTGGCGGCGCCGGTGATGATGGCGGTTCTTGCGTCGAGGAGTTTCACGTCAGGTTCCGTTCGGTCTCGGATTTCTTGAAGGCAGGAGTGCCGGTGGCGGCCTCGTAGGCTCGGATGACGAGGCTGTCGTCGTCCGGCCCATGGCCAAGGCCGCGCGCTGCGATGAACATTTGCAGAGCCGCGGCGGCGAGCGGCACGGGCACACCCGCGTCGCGGGCGGTTTGCGTCACAAGGTCGAGGTCCTTGATGAAGATATCAACGCTGGAAGTGACGGCGGGGTTTTCCTGCATCATGCGCGGGCCACGGTCGCCGAACATCCAGCTTTGGCCGGCGGCTCCCATGACGATGTCGAATAGAATCTGAGGGTCGCATCCGGCCTTGGTGCCAAGCGCCATCAGTTCGGCTCCCACAGCAAGGTGGACCCCGGCGGCCAGCTGGTGGACGACTTTGTAGGTTGCGCCGATGCCGGGTTCGGTCCCGAGGTTCATGACCTTGCCCGCGATGGCCCTAAGCGCGCTTTCGGCGCGGTCGAAGGCAGCCTTTTCGCCCGAGGCCATGATCGTGAGTGTGCCCGCCATGGCACCGGCCTGACCGCCCGAAACCGGGGCGTCCAGCATGCGCTTGTTCTGATCGGCGAGGCGGGCGGCGATGTCCTTGGCATCGCTTGGGGCGACGGTTGAACACAGCATCACTGTGCCCCCCTTGGCCATAGCCTCGGCGACTTCACCCGACCCGAACAAGACGTCGCGGGCCTGGTCGGCGTTGACGACCATGAGGATCACGAGATCGGCATCCCAGGCTGCATCGGCGGCGGTTTCGGATCGAGTGCCGCCTGCCTGTTCAAAGCGGTCCATTGCCTCGCTCGAGAGGTCAAAACCGGACAGCGCGATGCCCGCATCGAGGATGTTTTTCGCCATGGCCTGCCCCATGGCACCCAGCCCTATGATGGCGGTGCGGTCAGTCATCAAGCCAGCCTTTGACGCGCGCAACGATCGAGCCGATCGAGAGGCCGTATTGCTCGTGCAGTGTTGGCAGGGCGCCAGCGTCGAGGAATTCGTCGGGCAGGGCGATGGATTTGAACGGCACGAAGACGCCATCGCGCATCAGCGTGGCTGCGACCGCTTCGCCGAGGCCACCGACGATGGTGTGGTTTTCCGCCGTAACAACAAGGCGGCCGGACTTGGCGGCTTCGGCCTTGATGGTGTTGACGTCCAGGGGCTTGATCGTCGGGACGTGCATGATAGCGCAGTCGATGCCTTCGGCCTTGAGGGCCCTGGCCGCGTCGATGGTGCGCATGGTCATGAAGCCGGTCGAAATGAAGAGGACGTCGTTGCCGCCCTGCAGAAGCTTGGCCTTGCCGAGTTCGAATTTGTAACCGTATTCGCCCAGCACGTTCGGCACGTTGCCGCGCAGAAGGCGCATGTAAACGGGGCCGTCAAAGTCGGCGACGGCGCGGGTGGCCTGGTCGATCTCGGTCGCGTCGCAGGGGTCGACGATGGTCATGTTGGGCATGCCGCGGAAGATCGCGAGGTCCTCGGTGGCCTGGTGGCTGGGGCCATAGCCGGTGGTCAGGCCGGGCAGGCCGCAGACGATCTTGACGGGCAGGTTTTCCTCGGCAATCGCCATGATGATGAAGTCGTAGGCACGGCGCGAGGCAAAGACGCAATAGGTGGTGGCGAAGGGGGTGAAGCCTTCGCGCGCGAGGCCGGCGGCGGCGGAAACCAGCACCTGTTCCGCCATGCCCATCTGGTAGAACCGTTCCGGGTAGGCAGCGGCGAAGACGTGCAGGTCGGTGTATTTCGACAGATCTGCCGTAAGGCCGACGATGTCGCCGCGGGTCTTGGCGAGATCGCAGAGCGCATGGCCGAAGGGAGCGGCAACGGTCTCGCGGCCCTCGGCATCGAGCGAGGCGATCATGGCGGAGGTCGCAAGTTTCTGTTCCGGCACTTTGCGCGGTTCGTGCTTGGACTGGCGCCGGGAATGGGCTCCGATGGTCATTCCGGTTTGTCCTCGTCCATGAGCGCGATGGCTTTGGCCCATTCATCGGCTTCGACGCGGATGAAGTGGTTGGACTCGCGGGTCTCAAGAAACGGCACACCCTTACACATCTTGGTGTTGCAGACGATGACGCGGGGCCGCGGTTCGTCGAGATTGCGGGCGGTGTCAAACGCGTCGACCAGCGCGTCGAGGTCGTTACCGTCGATGGATTGAGCGTGCCAGCCGAAGGCGGCCCATTTGGCGGCTTCGGGCACCTGGGCCAGTGCCATGGTCGAGGGGCCGTCGGCCTGCTGGTTGTTGAAGTCCACGATGGCGATCAGGTTGTCGAGCTTCCACTGGACGGCGGACATGACCGCCTCCCAGGTCGAGCCTTCGCCAAGTTCGCCGTCCGAGAGCATGTTGTAGACGAAGGCAGGGTTGTTCTTGCGTTTCAGCCCCATGGCCGCGCCGACCGCGATCCCGAGGCCCTGGCCGAGCGAGCCGCCGGTGATTTCCATGCCCGGCGTATAGGCGGCCATGCCCGACATGGGCATCCGGCTGCCGTCCATGCCGTAGGTCGGGATCTCGTCTTCGGGCAGGATGCCGGCCTCGATCAGCGCGGCATAAAGCGCGATCGCGTAGTGACCGATGGAGAGATAGAACCGGTCGCGGCCTTCCCACTCGGGGTCTTCGGCGCGGTAGGTCAAGGCGTGGAAGTAGGTTACAGCGAGGGTGTCTGCGGCGCCAAGCGCCTGGCCGATATAGCCCTGGCCCTGAACCTCGCCCATCAGAAGCGCATTGCGGCGGATTTGCCAGGCGCGGCGCGCCAGGCTGACGTTCGAGCCAGCTTGGTGTGTCTGTGCGTTCAAGAGCTCCCCCTTGGCCCGCAAGGCTTGCGGTTTGCGCGAATTGTGCCAGACGCGCGCGGGGGCACAAGGCGCATTTCTTAAACCAATATGTAGGAAAACTTAAACGTAGATTCGGTTTTTCGGCATGGTCGCGCTTGGCCAGCCGGACCTATCGTGCGCACAACATGTCAGAAATCTTTGAGGGAGAAGACTATGAACCTGTCGTCCATGCTGGCAGCGCGCAACGCCGACGGGAGGCCGGTTCGGATCGGTTTGATCGGAGCGGGGAAATTCGGTTCGATGATCCTGGCGCAGGCCAAGCACATCGACGGCTACCACGTTGTCGGAGTGGCGGACCTGGACGTTGAAAAGGCGCGCGGGTCGTTCAAGCGGGTTGGGTGGGATGCGGCGCAATACGATGCCGGTTCGCTGCCCGAAGCCTATGACAGTGGCAAGACCTTTGTCACCGATGACGCGGGCGCGCTGTTCTCCCATGACGGGATCGAATGCGTGATCGAAGCGACGGGCCATCCGATCGCCGGTGTTCGTCATGCGCTGGCGGCCATCGAGGCGGGCAAGCACGTGATCATGGTCAACGTCGAGGCGGACGTGATGTGCGGTCCGGTCCTGGCCAGGCGGGCGGCGGAGAAAGGCGTTGTCTATTCGATGGCCTATGGCGATCAGCCTGCTGCCATATGCGAGTTGGTCGACTGGTGCAAATCCTGCGGGTTCGAACTTGTCGCGGCGGGCAAGGGGATGAATTTCGCGCCGCCCTATCGCTATTCGACGCCGGACACTGTCTGGGGCTATTTCGGCTGGACGGACGAAGAAGTCGCGGCGGGGGACTTCAATCCCAAGATGTACAACTCGTTCACCGACGGCACCAAGGCGGCAATCGAGATGGCGGCGGTGGCGAACGGCACGGGCATGGATTGCCCTGAGGACGGGTTGGCGTTTCACCCGTCGGGCCTCCAGGACCTGGCGGAAGTCTTCAAGCCGGTGAGCGACGGCGGACGGCTCGAGAAGCCCGGTCTGGTCGATATCGCCGCCAGCCGTGAGCCGGACGGGCGCGTGGTGTTGAACAATATCCAGTACGGCATGTTCGTGACCTTCAAGGCGCCCGATGCCTATACGCGCGACTGTTTCCAGCAGTACGGTCTCTCGACCGACAAATCGGGCTGGTACGGATCCATGTGGCGGCCGTTTCACCTGATCGGGCTGGAGACCAGCGTCTCGGTGCTGAACGCGGTGCTGAGGCGCGAGGCGACGGGGTCGTCGATCCGGTACCGCGCCGATGCAGTTGCGACGGCCAAGAGCGACAGCAAGGCGGGCGAATACCTTGATGGCGAGGGTGGATACAAGGTCTGGGCCAAGGCCATCCCGGCGCGGGTGGCGGCACCGGTCAACGCATTGCCGATAGGGCTGGCGCATCACATCCGGCTGAAGCGGGATGTGGCAAAGGACCAGGTGGTGACACTGGACGATGTCGAGGTGGTGGATGACCTGGATATCTTTGCCCTAAGGGACGAGCAGCGCGGGATGATGGAGGAGTAGGGGGCTCTGCCCCCGTCGCCTGACGGCGGCTCCCCCGGGATATTTCAACCAAGAAGAAAAGGGGCGGCGGGTCCGGGAGGAAGCGCAGCCCTGTGAATTTACTTTTTCAAATCGTCGGCGATGTAGGTCTCGATGATCGTTTTGAAGTCGGGTTCGGCGGTGAAGCCGAGGCCGATGGCGCGCTGCGGGTCGAAGTCGCGGGGCCAGCCGGCGACGATGGCCATGATCGCGTCATTGGGTTCGGGTTTGATGCGGGCGACCACATCTTCGCCGGCGATCTCGCGCAGGGCCTCGATCTGTTCTGCGACGGTGCAGGAGACGCCGGGCATGTTGAGGGCGCGGCGCGCGCCGAGCTGGTCGGTGTCGAGCGTGGCGGCGTGGCGCAGGAAGCCCGCCGCCGAGCGCGGCGACGCGTGCCAGTGGCGGACGGTGTCGGGGACCGGCAAGATCGCCTCGTGCCCGTTCAGCGGTTCGCGGATGATGCCTGAGAAAAAGGACGAGGCGGCCAGGTTGGGTTTGCCGGGCCGGACGCAGATCGTAGGCAGGCGGATCGACATGCCGTCGAAGAACCCCTTGCGGATGTAATCGGTCAGCATCAGCTCGGAAATCGCCTTCTGCGCACCGTATGACGTCTGGGGAGCGCAGAAGAATTCGTCGCCGATCTTGTCGGGAAAGGGAGCACCGAAGACGGCGATAGACGAGGTGAAGACGATGCGCGGCTTATAGCTGCCACCCGAGGCCTCGACCTCGGCGCGGAAAGCTTCGAGGAAGGTGCGGAAAGCCACCATGTTGACGTTCCAGCCCAGGTCGAAGTCGGTTTCGGCCTGGCCCGAGACAATGGCGGCGAGGTGGAAGACGTAGTCCGGGCGGCCCGCGGCAAGGCGCTTGATCGCGCCGGCATCGGTGATGTTGCCGGGAAGTTTCTGCGACGCCGGGGCGCCGCCTTCGGGCGGGAAGGCCATGTCGAAGAGTGTCACTTCGTCGCCCTGATTGAACGGGCTGTCGGCGAGGGATTGGGCCAGTTTCTGGCCGACCATGCCGCCGCCGCCGATGATCAGGATCTTGCTCATGTGTGTCTCCTTCAGATCGAGGCGGTTATGCCGCCGTCGACAAATATCGTTTGTCCGTTCATGAAACTGGCCGCGTCCGAAATCAGGAAAACGGCGGCGCCCTGCAGTTCTTTGACTTCGCCCCAGCGTCCGGCGGGAGTGCGTTTGGCCAGCCATTCGGAGAAGGCCGGGTCGTCGACAAGCGCTTGATTCAGAGGCGTCTTGAAATAGCCGGGGGCGATGGCGTTGACCTGGAGGCCATGGGCCGCCCAGTCGGTGGCCATGCCGCGGGTGAGGTTGCGCACGGCGCCCTTGGTGGCCGTGTAGGGCGCGATGCCGGGGCGTGCCAGTTCGCTTTGCACCGAGGCGATGTTGACGATGCGTCCACGGCCGCGCGCAATCATGGCGCGGGCGACGGCCCGGCCGACCAGAAAGGCGCTTTTGACATTGGTGGCGAATAGGTCGTCCCACTTGTCTTCGGGAAAGTCCTGGAGCGGGGTGCGAAACTGCATTCCCGCGTTGTTGATCAGCCCGTCAAGCGGCCCTTCGGCCTCGATCTCCGCAATGGCTTGGTTCACGGCGTCGGCGTCTGTCACATCGAAGGGTGCAGTGGATACCGAGTGCCCGGCGGCGCGCATTTCGGCGGCCGCGGTCTCAAGCGCACCGGCCCCGCGCGCGTTCACAACGACGTGGGCGCCATGTTCGGCCAGGCCTTCGGCCAAGGCGCGGCCGATGCCCTTGCTGGAGCCGGTCACAAGGACCCGGCGACCGCTGAGGTCAAAGAGTTCTGATGGCAAATAAGTTCTCCCGGATTCGTGCAGACCCTAGAATTTCGCGTGACGTTCCACTAGGGGCTATTTGAGATGCTGGCAGCGCATTGGCGTGACTTAGCCGGAGATGAGATTTAGAGGATGGATGCAAGTGGCTGATATGAAATCTCTTTTGCAGATCGGAATCGTTTCCGAAAGGATGGCTGAAAAGCTGGCCCAGGGGTTTGCGGTGACGGTCTTGCCCGACGACGCGGCGGGCTTTCTGGCCGAGCGCGGCGGTGATTTCGAGGCGGTGGCGACCATGAAGGGCATAGCGCCCGAGGTGATGGCGGCACTGCCGAACCTGAAGGTCATATCCAGTTTTGGCGTCGGCTATGACAGCATTGACGCCGCGGGAGCGGCCGAGCGCGGCATCGTGGTGTCAAACACGCCGGACGTTCTGAACGACGAAGTGGCGGATACGGCGATCATGCTGTGGCTGGCGGTCAGCCGCCAGTTGTTGCCCTCCGAGGCCTGGGCACGCTCGGGAACCTGGGAGGCGGAGGGACCTTATCCCCTGACTCGGAGCGTACGCAATCGGACGGTCGGGATCGTTGGTCTGGGGCGGATCGGGCAGACGATCGCCAGGCAGGCCGAAATGTTCGATGCGACTGTCGTCTATCATTCCCGCAGCGCCAAGGATGTGCCCTACACCTATTACGGCGATCTTGTTGACATGGCGCGCGATTGCGACGTTCTGATCGTCATCACTCCGGGGGGCGCAGGAACGCAGCACCTGGTCGATGGCGCGGTGATCGATGCGCTTGGGCCTGAGGGCATCCTGGTGAACGTGGCGCGCGGCTCGGTCGTGGATGAGGCCGCACTGGTCGCGGCGCTGGAGGCCGGACGCCTGGGCGCCGCGGGGCTGGATGTGTTTGAACATGAGCCCAAAATCCCAGATGCCCTGAAGGCCATGGAAAATGTCGTTCTATTGCCGCATGTTGGAAGTGCGACGGTCGAGACCCGTCAGGCCATGGGCGATCTTGTGTGCGACAACCTGGCGGAGTGGCTGAAAAGCGGTCGTGTACTGACCCCTGTCGCGGAATGTGAACACCTGAATACGTGAGGCGGCATGGCCCCCAAATTTGGCACGAGCGGATTGCGCGGGTTGTCGGTCGAACTGACTGACGAGCTGTGTGGGGCCTATGCGGCGGCCTTTGTGTCGTTGCACCGGCACGATGGGCGTTTGTTCGTCGGGCAGGACAAGCGGGACTCGTCGGCGCGGATTGCCGCTGCAGTGGCAAGGGGGGCCGCGTCGCAGGGGCTGCGCGTGGTCGATTGCGGAGTTCTGCCGACGCCGGGCATGGCGGGAGCTGCCCTTGAGGCAGGAACCCTGTCGATCATGGTGACCGGCAGCCATATTCCGGCGGACCGGAACGGGTTGAAGTTCTATACGTCGAAGGGTGAGTTCACCAAGGCGGACGAGGAACCGTTGGGTGCGGCGGTCGAAGGCTGGGTTCTTGAGGAGGCCGAGGCGGACATCGAGGTCACTGATGTCCCGCGCGACGCCTACGTGGCGCGCTATGTCAACGGTTTGCCAAAGGGCGTGTTGTCGGGCCGTCGGATCGGCGTCTGGTTGCATTCCTCGGCTGCAAGCGAGGTCTTGCCCGCCATCCTGGAGGGGCTTGGGGCGGCTGTCGTGGCGCTCGGTGCCTCTGAGACCTTCGTGCCGGTGGACACCGAGGCCGTGGACGCACCGACGCGCGAGATGCTTGCAGGCTGGGTAACCGAGCACGGTTTGGACGCGCTGGTTTCGACCGACGGGGATGCGGACCGGCCGTTGTTCATCGACGATCAGGGACGCGTCGTGCCGGGCGATATCTTGGGCCCAGTGGCGGCGCGGTGGTGCGGGGCGGAAGAGGTCGTCACCACCGTGTCGGCGAATACGCTGGTCGATCTGATGGGGACTTTTGCCGGGGTGTCGCGCACCAAGATCGGCTCTCCGTATGTCATTGCTCAGATGGAGGCGCGCATGTCCGAAGGCGTGGCGCGGGTCGCGGGATATGAGCCCAACGGCGGGTTCCTTCTTGGCTGGGACGTAGCGCGCGAGGGCGTCGCTCTGCCCGCCCTGATGACGCGCGATGCACTCCTGCCGATCGTTGCCACCCTTGCGGCGGCCGCCGAGGTCGGGGTGCCTGTGTCGGAGATGCTGGCCGGTTTCCCCGAGCGCCGGACGGCGACGGACCGGTTGCAGGACATTCCGCGCGAGGTTTCGGTGGGGATCGTCGAAGCGATTCTTGCCGGTGATTTGTCGGTGCTGCCGGACGGGCTGGGCGCGGTGATGGGTACGGACACGACCGACGGCGCACGCCTGACCTTCGATAGTGGACTCGTAGTGCATATCCGGCCTTCCGGGAATGCGCCCGAGCTTCGCTGTTATGTCGAAGCCGAGAGTGCCGAGACTGCCGAAGTGGTCCTGGGCAAAGCCCTGGCCGGCTTGCGCAGGGCTTCCGCCTAGCTGGCTAGCTCTGCTGCGCGGGTCTGTGCGCGGCGATACAATCGTTGGAATGCGCATCCGTGGTTCATGGCCGTCAGGCGGTGAGCCTGTGGCTTGCAGTGGCCAGTCGGCCCAGAGCATCGAGATCAATTGCATCCGTGGCGCGTCCCGCGACAGGTGCGGCGTAGCCGTCTTCGATCCTGGGAGGTGGCGCGAATTGATCCGTGAGTTCGCGATGGAAGACGACTTCGTGCGGCCAGGCCAGTCCGGGTGGCAAGGATTGGGCGAAAGCGATCTGGGCGTGTGCTCCGAAGGCGCTCTCCGAGTAGGTGCCGTTGACGATGCGCCCGTTCCGCGCGCCAAGGCGGCGCGCGAGGTCAAGGGCCTCGGTCGTTCCGATCCGGCTGGGTTTGGCAGAGGTACAGGAAAGACCCATGCGGACAAGCGTCTCGGCGATCCGGGCGTTTTCAATCGGCTTGTCTGCGACAACGGGGACAGGGGCGGCCGCACAGGCCATGAAGGCGTCAAGATCGGGCCAGAGCGGGCATGGGTCCTCGAGGTAGTCGAGGGAAAGGTCACGCGCCATGTCCCAAAGACGGGAGAGGTCGGCGAAGCTGTAGGATGAATTCGCGTCACCTGACAATTCTGCCTGTTCCCCAAGGGTCTTGCGAAGTGCCTCAAGAACGGCAGTGTCGGTTTCGATGCTCTGGCCGAGTTTGACCTTAAAGGCGTTTACACCCATCTCGTCGCGCGCCTGAAGGGCCGCGTCCGCCATGGCCTCGGGGACATCGCGCGTCAGGACCACGGTGGCTTTGACAGAGTCCGATGCGGGCGCGGCCGGGGCCAGAAGATCGCGCCAGGCGTTGTCCGCGACAGCCCTCAGGGCGGTCGCGCCGCGTATCGGTGTCAGCGCGGTGTCGGCCGCGGTCAGGGCGGCGTTGCCAGCGGTCTCGGGAAGGTCAAGCGCCGTCAGGCGAGGCCAGGCGATGTCGGCGAATGCTCGGGCCAGGAGCCCGGGCGTCATTGCATTCCACGAAGGGCGGCATGTGATCTCGGCCCCGCCGATGCGACCCGCGTCGTCGTGGAGAAGCACAACGAGGTACGGAACGGCGCTTTCCGTGCCGCCGACCGTCCAGTTCACTGCGCCAGCCAGGGGCAGGTGTAGTTCGAACAACGAGGCGTGGGTCAGGCGTGGCATCGGAGGTCAGCTTGCCGCGGCATTGGCTCTGTCCACAAGCGCTTTTCACGTTCCGAAGGTCAGGGCGAGGACTGCGGCGGGTGCATTCAATATGTTGTGGCAACCTGATTTGGGTTCGACTCGGCTGAATGAATTGGTTGTTGAGGGGCGTGTGAGAACAGTTGATGGCTGCAACTATAAAGCTGTTTCTTTTAGAGTATCTGTTGTGAAATTTTGAGCGGAAAATTTCTTAATCGATTAATAAAGCAGGATTTTAAGTGATTTTGGAAAAGAGGTTGAAGGGGTGTAAAAATAGTTGATAATAACAACAAAATGAGGGCTGTATGGCTGAAAAGATCGTCTTATGTGAGTGTTTTGCCCGCGACGGGCTGCAACACGAACCGCAGGTTCCGGCCCTGGATGCAAAGTTGCGCCTTATCGACGGATTTCGCCGGGCCGGGTTTCGCAGGATCGAAGCGACGAGCTATGCCCATCCCAAGCATGTGCCTGCTTTCACCGATGCGTCCGAGGTGCTGGCCGGGCTGACGCGTGCGCCGGGCGTGCGTTACAAGGCGACCTGTCCGAACCCCCGTGCGGTCGAGAGGGCGCTGGACGATCTGGAGGCCGGGCACGGGGCCGAGGAATTGAGCTTTTTGGTCTCGGCGACCGAGGCGCATACGGCACGGAATCTGCGCTCGACCCGCGTCGAGCAATGGCAGAAGGTCGAGGAGATGGCCCGGCTGGCGGATGGCCGGTTCACGGTTGTCGGCGTCGTGTCGATGGCGCTTGGCTGTCCGTTCGAGGGCGCGGTCGATCCGGGCCGTGTGGTCGAGGATGTCGCGCGCTTCCGCGATCTTGGAGCCGGGTTGGTGACGATCGGTGACACCATCGGCTCGGGGTCGCCCAGGACTGTGCGGGCGCTGTTCCGGCGGCTGATCGACAAGGTGCCGGGCGTTGCGCCGGTTGCGCATTTCCACGACACGCGCGGCACGGGGCTCGCTAATTGCATGGCGGCGCTTGAGGCGGGCTGCCTCTATTTCGACAGCGCAATGGGCGGTGTCGGCGGGCATCCGACGAAGATCAGTTACGGGCAGGGCGATACAGGTAACGTGGCAACCGAGGACCTTGTAACCCTGTTCGAGGCCGAAGGGCTCGACCACGGGATCGACCTTGAGGCGATGATGCGGTCTTCGGCAGAATGCGAGGCGGTTCTGGGGCGCGAACTGTTGTCGCGTGTGGCGCGGACAGGTCTTTGGCGGACGGCAGGAAAGGATGGCTGATATGGCTGGTGATGATCTGGTTTTGATCGAGGATCGGGGCGCGGTGCGCATCGTGACCATGAACCGGCCCGACAAGTTGAATGCGCTGAACACGGCTTTGACGCAAGGCATTCTGGATGCCCTTTGGGAGGCTGACAGCGATGACTCCGTGCGCGCGGTCGTGTTGGCTGGAGCCGGGCGCGGGTTCTGCGCCGGCGCCGATCTTGGCGAATTCAAGGACCTGACGCCGGCCCATGCAGACCAGGTTGCTGCGCGGGCCGAGCTGACCTGCCGCTTGCAGATGGCGCCTTCGGGGATTTCGAAACCCGTCGTCTCGGCCGTTCAGGGCGCGGCGGTCGGCGGCGGGGCCGGGCTGGCGATCGGGTGTGACATGGCCGTGGCGTCGACCAGTTTGAAATTCGGCTATCCCGAATTAAAGCATTCGATCGTGCCTGCGCTGGTGATGGCGGGGCTTGTCCGGTCGTTGGGCCGCAAGCAGGCCTTCGAGATGATTTCTCTTGGCCGGGTGATCGGGGCCGAGGAGGCCCTGGCGCTTGGGTTGGTGAACCGGGTGGTCGAGGGGGACCCGCTGCCCGCCGCCCTTGAGATCGCCGAGCAGTGGGCGGGCTATGAACCGCGCGCGATGCAGGCGGCCAAAGGATTGATGTACCGTGTGGCGGAACTGCCTTTTGACGAGGCCATGGCGGCCGGGCGAGAAGTGAACACCTTGATGCGGTCGTTCCGGGAGCCCAAGGCATGAGGCCGCTGGACGGGATCAAGGTCGTCGATTTCTCGCGCGTGCTGGCGGGGCCGATGGCGACGCAAATTCTCGCCGAGCATGGCGCCGAGGTCACCAAGATCGAACGCCCCGGAACGGGGGACGAAAGCCGCATCTTCGAGCCGGTATTCGAAGGCGGGCAAAGCGCCTATTACTCGGCCTTCAACAGGTCGAAACGCTCGATTGCCCTGGATCTGAAAAGCGATGAGGGCCGCGCCCTGGCCTTTGATCTTGCGGCGCAGGCAGATGTGCTGGTCGAAAATTTCCTGCCCGGTGTCATGGACAAGCTGGGACTGGGTTACGAGGCATTGGCCGAGGTCAATCCAGGGCTGGTCTATGTTTCGAATACGGGCTTCGGGCAGAGCGGGCCATATTCCAAGCGGAAGGGCTATGACACTGTTTTCCAGGCGCTTTCCGGGGTGATCGACCTGACCGGCCATCCCGACGGGCCGCCTGCCAAGGTGGGGGTGCCCTTTGCCGACCTGACGTCGGGGCTGTGGATTGCGATATCGGCTCTGACCGGGCTGGTCGGGCGCGCCGCGACGGGCAAGGGAAGCCATGTCGACTTGGCGATGATGGATGTGCAGGTAAGTTTGTTGAGCCTGCCCGCGGCACGTCATTTCGCGCTCGGGGAGACTCCGACGAGGACCGGGACCCAGCATCCGGGGCGCGTGCCCTCGGATGCCTATGCGTGCAGGGGCGGGGCATGGCTGTTCATCTCGGCCTCGGACCAGCATTGGCCGGTTCTGTGCGAGGTCCTGGGCCTGGACGATATGGCGGGGGATGCTGGGTTTGCCCGGAACGTCGACCGGGTGACGCGCCGCGGCGAGGTGACGGCGGCCCTGTCGCAAGCCGTGGCCGATCGTGACCGGAGCGAGTTGGCCGACGCCCTGCGCGCGGCGGGCGTTCCGGCGGGCGAGGTCAACACCGTGCCGGAGATCCTTGTGGACGAACACACGCAGGCGCGTGGCATGGTCGGGCGTTTCGACGATCCCGACCGAGGCGCGACGCCGGGGGTGGCGACGCCTGCCCGGTTCTCGGGCTATGATGCGCCGCGGTTCGAGGCACCGCCGAGGCTCGGGGCAGATACCGAGGCGATTCTGCGCGACGAGTTGGGGTTGGGCGCCGATCAGATCGCGCGATTGAAAGAATTGGGAGTAGTGGCATGAGCGGCATGGTCCGGCTTGAGATCGACGGTGCGCGGGCGGATGTCATCCTGTCCCGGCCAGAGGCGCGCAACGCGCTGAACCTGGCCATGTGCGAGGAGTTGTTGGCGGTGTTCGGCACGATTGCCGAGACACCGGACCTGCATGTGGTCGTGCTCCGCGCCGAAGGACCGGTGTTCTGCGCCGGTGCCGACCTGAAAGAGCGCAAGGGCAAGGATGAGGCCTGGGTCATGGCCCGCCGGCGGGCGGCGTTTGCGGCCTATGCGGCCGTGGGAGCCTGCAAGGTGCCGGTGATTGCCGAGGTGCAGGGGGCGCTGGTCGGCTCGGGTGGCGAAATCGCGATGAGCTGCGATTTCATCGTGGCGTCCGAGGCGGCGACCTTCCGGTTCCCAGAACCCCAGTGGGGCACGGTCGGAGCCACGCAGCGGCTTCAGCGGGTGATCGGCGTGCCACGGGCGAAAGAACTGTTGTTCACCGGGCGCGTGATGGAAGCCGAGGAGGCATTCCGCATCGGCCTGGTCACGGTCGTGACCCCGGCAGAGGCGTTGCGCGCGCGGGTCGATGCGATGGCCGAGGCGATCTCCAAGGCGCCGCCGCTGGCGATGGCGCTGACGAAGGCGTGCGTGGACGAGGGCTCAAGGGTGGACCTGGCCGAGGGCATCGAGATCGAATTGAAGGCCATCGACCGGATCCTGACGGAAAGCGACTGGAAGGGCGGGGTGGCAAAGTTCGCGGCTTCGGTTGGCTCGGCTGCGAAAGAGGACAAGGGATGAGCGAACTCATCGACGGCCTATGTCCGGTCACCGTGCAGGACGCGCTTGCCCGGGCGGTGGCCCTGGCTGGCGACGTCGAGGCGCTGGTGGCTCCGGACGGGCGCGTCACCTTTTCAGAACTGGCCGGAGAGGTCTCGGCCTTGCGGGCTGCCCTGGCGTCGGCGGGTGTGCAAAGGGGGGACAGGGTGGGCCTGTGCCTCGGGAATGGTGTGGCCTTCGAGGCCCTATTCCTAGCGCTTGGCACACTTGGTGCGGTGACTGTGCCGTTGAACACACGGCTGAAGGCGGAAGAGATCGCCTATGCGCTCCGTCAGTCGCGGGTGTCGGTGCTGTTCACGGCCGACCGGTTGTTGAACGTCGATTTCATAGCGATCCTGCGCGAGGTGTTGCCGGGGCTCGAAAGCGAATTGCCCGGGGCCGCATTTCCGGAATTGCGTCAGGTCGTGATCATTGGCGATGAGGTGCCCGCGGCCGCGACGTCCTGGGAGAATTTCCGAACTGCCGCAGGAGCGGACCCCGGCCCTTCCGCGATGCCGAGTGACACGCTTGCCGTCCAATATACCTCGGGCACGACGGCGCGGCCGAAGGGGGCAATGCTGACGCATCGGGGGATGCTGGGCAACGGGTTCGTCTCGGGCCAGCGGATCGGCCTCAGGACCGGCGACCGGTTCCATTCCTCGCGGCCGTTTTTCCATGTCGCGGGGACGACCCTGTCGATCCTGTCCTGTCTCCAGAACCTGGCGACGCTGGTGACCATGACGCGGTTCGAGGCAGGCGAAGCACTGGCGATGCTGGAGGCAGAGCGGTGCACGCATTTTTCCGGCAATGACACGATGGCGCTGATGCTGTTGAACCATCCCGAACTGCCAGAACGCGATCTTTGCCTGCGCGGGGCCTGGGTGGCCGGCTCGCAGGCCATTTTGCGACGTGTGGCCGACGAGATGGGCGCACGCGAAGTCGTCTCGGGTTATGGCCTTTCTGAAGCATCGCCCAACGTGGCGCAGTCCTGTTGGTGGGAGCCGGAAGAGTTGCGCACCGGCGGGCGGATGCGGGTTCAGCCGGGGCTAGAGGTGCGGATAGCCGATCAGGACGGTGCGGAGCTCGCGCACGGCGAGGTGGGTGAAATTCGCGTGCGCGGCTGGTCGGTGATGCAGGGCTATTTCGATATGCCCGCAGAGACTGCCGAGACGCTGACCGAGGATGGTTGGCTGTTGACCGGCGACCTCGGGCGGATGGACGCCGCGGGTCGCGTGGAATTCGTCGGGCGTCTGAAGAACATCGTGCGTGTCGGGGGAGAGAACGTCTCGCCCGAGGAGGTCGAGGACCGGTTGCACCAGCACCCGGCGATCAAGCAGGCGCAGGTCGTGGGCGTGCCCGACGCGCGGCTGGTCGAGGTCTGCGCGGCGTTCCTGATCCTGAATGAGGGTGCGCGTCTGACACCGGGGGAGCTGGCCGATTGGTGCAAGGATCGGATGGCAGCGTTCAAGGTGCCGCGCTACGTCTGGATGGTCGAAGGGTTCGAAGAGATCGGGATGACGGTCTCGTCAAAGATACAAAAGACCAAGCTGGCCGAGCATGCGAGGGCTCTTTTGGAAAAGGATCTGGCGCCATGAAGATCGAAACCTCCGTGACACGGCTTTTGGGGATCGACCTGCCGATCCTTCAGGCAGGCATGTCCTGGGCGTCGTCCAATGCGGCCTTGCCGCTGGCGGTCAGCCGGGCGGGGGGGCTCGGGGTGATCGCGGCGGGTCCGATGTACCTGGACGCTCTAGAAGAGGCGATCGACACGGTACGGGCGGGTACGGACCGACCATTCGCGGTGAACATGCCGCTCTACCGCAAAGGCGTCGGGGAGGCCTTGGACCTGCTGGAAGCCAAACGCATCCCAATCATTGTCGCCTCACAGGGTGGGCCACAGAAATACGTCGACCGGTTCAAGGCCATTGGCACGACCTGCCTGCATGTGGTTGCGTCGGAGTTGCATGCGGTCAAGGCCGTCGAGAAGGGGGTCGACGGGCTGGTCGTCGTGGGTGGCGAGGCCGGGGGGCACCCGCCCGCCGAATTGGTCAGCACTCTGGTGTTGGTGCGCGCGGTCGCGAAGGCTTTGGAGGGAAAGGTGCCGCTGATCGCCTCGGGTGGATTTGCAGACGGGCAGGGGTTGGCCGCGGCGCTGGCCCTCGGGGCGGGGGCTGCGAATTTCGGGACGCGGTTCATTGCCACACCGGAAGCGGGCGTGAACGATGCCTACAGACAGGCTATCCTGAACGCAGGCGTGGCCGACACACGCACGGTCGGGCGGGGAATGGGCATGATCCGTACGCTGAAAAACGATTTTGCCGACGAAATGGAGGCCCTGGAGCGGGCTGGCGCGTCTGAAGAGGCGCGCCGCCAGGTCTTTGGTGCGGCGACCCTGAAGATGGCGGCCTTCGACGGAGACGTTCGGCGCGGGAAGGTCGAAGCGGGCCAAAGTGCCGGGCTGGTCGATAGGGTCATGCCCGCAGCCGACGTCGTTGCCGAGATTGCCAACGACTACCTCGCCTGTGTCGACGGTTTGTCGAGGGCCAAGGTCTAGAGGATTTCTGTCTCGAAGATCGTGGCCGGAGGGGGCGGGCGGCGTGGCTCCCTGTCGCCCTTGAGTTCGCGCAGGTAGCCCAGCGAGCCGACCGTCACCTTTTCCAAGAGGCGCATCAACTCGCAACGTTCTTCGTGGCTGAGTTCTGCCAGCATGTGACGGTTCCTGTCGCGCGAGGCCGCGAGAATGTCCGAGACCAGTTTACGGCCCTTGGGGGCAAGCCGCAGGTTGATCGAGCGCTTGTCTTCGGGGTTGGTCTCCCGGTTGATGAAACCCTTTTGTTCCAGGGCGGAAACTGTGCGGCTCATCTGGCTTTTCTGGACGCCGGCGCGTTTTGAAAGCGTGTGAAGGGGGGCGACACCGAGGAAATCCAGAACGGCCATGGCACGCCAGTCGTGGATATTGATGCCGAAATTGGGTTTGATGTCCAAGAGGGCTATCCTCGAAGAAAGACCTGCAAGTCTTTGAAGGTTATAGGAAAACAGGTATCGAATGTCGTCGTCTTCCTGTCCGATGCCGTCGATGTCGCCTGTTGCCGTCAAGGTAAGCCCCGCAAAAATGAAACAAATTCGTTGATAATGTAGCCTAATTAGATGTGGCCGCAAAGTTCGGAGTGTTCGACAGTCCATCGTAAATGAACGTTGTTCAAATTTGTCTTGATCGGCAGTGTCGCCGGTGTTATTAAATTCTTGAACATAGTTCACGAAGGAGGTCGGGATGACACATGTGGTCAATACGGAAAGGCTCTTGCGGGAAGGGGTGCTGAACCAGGCGCAGGCGGATGAGATCGCGCGCCGCTCACGCGAGACGATGGTGGCTTTGGCCGTCAACAGCGTGCTGTGCATCGGGATCGTTGCAGCGACGCTGGGGCTTGTGTTCTGGCTGGCTGATGCGGCTGCCGTCGCAGCAGCAGGAGCGTTGTTCCTGGCGATCGGGGGTGGGGTGTTGGAACGTGGCTCGACCACCTACGGGATGCTTGGCAATGCTGCGATGCTTGTGGGGGCGGGTATGTTGATCGCGGGAGGCGGGATCGAGTTGGTGACCGGTTATCCCGGCATTGCCGAGGCGGTGATGGTCGTGGGCGGTGCCTTGATCGCTGGGTTCTCGCTGGGGGTCTTCCTGCGGGGCAAGGCGGTTTACCGGTTCGCGTCGGGGTCGGTCCTGTTGATGGGCGGTGCTTTGCACCTGACTGGCGTTGCTTTGGCGATGATGGACACCGGCGGTCTGATGCAGGCACTGGTCAGCGGTTATGCGGCGGCTCTTTTGGTGGCTGCGGGCGTGCTGTTGAACGTTCGCCTCGTGACCGCGCTGGCCATCGTGCCCTTTGCGCAGATGCTGGACACGGGCACCAGCTATTTCCATGCGGCCTACGTGTTCTATTCACCCGAGTCGACACTGACGATCCTGCAGATGGCGGCGCTGATCGGAGCCTGTGTGCTTGTCGGCCGTCGCGTATCGGACCGGTATGGCCGCCATGCCGGGATCCTGGCGATCCTGGCGACGGTGGTCGGAAACCTGGCATTTCTTGTCGGCTCGCTCTGGGGTGACTCGGTCGGGATGACGCTGGCTTCGGGCGGGCCGGTCTGGGAGAACGGCATGGACTATTCTGAATGGAATGCCCTGCGCGAGGCCTGGGAGGCGCGTTTCTTCCATATTTCGGAGCATGTCTTCACGGTTGTTTGGGCGATCCTTCTGGCGGCCGGAGCCTATTGGGCGGCCCATGCGAACCGGAGGGGGTTGTTCAACGCCGCGATGACCTTTGGCGCGATCCATGCCTATACGCAGGTGTTCGAGAGCATGGGTGACGAGCCCTTGGCCTGGGCCCTCGGTGGTCTGGCGGCGATCCCATTGGCCTGGGGGCTGTGGCGGTGGAACCAGCGTATGAGCGCGCGTCTGCCGACCGCCGGTTGAGCGCCCTGTCAGGTGTATGCAAAATTTGGGCCGCCACATCCGAGGCGGCCCTGTTCTCTGAGTATTTTTTGATAGAAGAAACTCAGTTTGGGCGCATGAGGCCGTCGGCGGTGAGTTTTTCCAAAGTCTGGTCGAGGGTTTTGGTGGCGCGTTCGATCAGGATATCAATTTCCTCGGGCGTGATCACGAGGGGTGGCGCAATGATCATACGGTCGTAGACGTGGCGCATGATCAGGTTGTTGCCAAAGCTGAATTCGCGACAGGTGAAGCCGGCGGCACCGGGTTCGGGGAACTTGGCGCGGGTGGATTTGTCGGGGGTCAGGGCCAGCGAACCCATGAGGCCGACGATGTTGGCGTCATCGACCAGCGGGTGGTCATTCAGGGCGCGCCATTTCTCGGCGAGGTAGGGGGCGGCGGTGTCGCGCACATGGTCGATGATGTTCTCGTCCTGGAGGATGCGGAGGTTTTCCAGCGCGACAGCGGCGGCGACAGGGTGGCCGGAGTAGGTGTAGCCGTGGTTGAACTCGTCCTGGCCGATGGTCGCGGCAATCTCGTCAGAGACGATCGAGCCCCCGATCGGCTGGTAGCCGGATGACAGCCCCTTGGCGATGGTGAGAATATCGGGCTGGACGCCGACGGTCTGATGGCCGAACCAGTTACCGGTGCGCCCAAATCCGCAGATCACCTCGTCGGCGATCAAAAGGATGTCGTAGGCTTCGCAGATGCGCTTGATTTCCGGCCAGTAGGTTTCGGGCGGGATGATGACACCGCCTGCGCCCTGGATCGGCTCGGCGATGAAGGCGGCGACCTTGTTTTCGCCGATCTCTCTGATTGCGGTTTCCAATTCCTGCGCGCGGGCGCGGCCAAAGTCCTCGGGCGTCATGTCGCCGCCTTCGGCGTACCAGGCCGGTTGGTTGATGTGGTGGATGCCGGGGATGGGAAGCATGCCCTGTTCGTGCATCGCCACCATGCCGCCAAGCGAGGCGCCGCCCATGGTCGAGCCGTGGTAGGCGTTCTTGCGGCTGATCACCACCTGCTTGTCGGGGTGTCCCTTCAGCGCCCAGTACTGGCGGACCATGCGCAGGTTGGTGTCGTTGGCCTCGGAGCCGGAGCAGGCAAAAAAGACATTGTTCAGATCGCCCGGCGCAAGCTCGGCCAGCTTTGCGGCGAGGTCGATGGCGGGGACGTGGCTGGTCTGAAAGAAGGTGTTGTAATAGGGCAGCTCGCGCATCTGGCGGGCGGCGGCCTCAGCCAGTTCTTCGCGGCCGTACCCGATATTGACGCACCAGAGGCCAGACATGCCGTCGAGGATGCGCTCGCCTTCGCTGTCGTAAATCCAGACGCCTTCACCCCGCGTGATGATGCGGGCCCCTTTTTGAGCGAGACCTGAGCCCTGGGTGAAAGGATGCATGTGATGCGCGGCGTCCAGGGCCTGGAGTTGGGCGGTTGGGCGGATGTTGGTGAGAGACATGTGACGGGCTCCTGACTGGCTTGTGCGAAAATATGATCAAATTTTTCGCGCGGTCAATCAGTCCTGAAGCGTCAGACGCACCTGGCCTTCTCCCTGGCGAATATCATCGGCTATCGCCCTGCCTGCGCCTTTTGGGTCGCCGGCGCGGAATGCCGCAAGGGTCTCGGCGTGTTTGTCGGGCAGGTTGGAGGTGCCGAATCGGCCGCAGACGATTCGCAGTGCCGGGCCGATCTGAAGCCACAGCGAGGCGGCGATCTTGATCAGCACGTCGGCCTCTGCCTGGGCATAGAGGCGGAAATGGAAGCGATAGTTGTTCTCGAGATAGCGCCCGATGTCGCCGGAGGAGATGGCGACATCAACCTCGGCGTCAAAAGCTGCAAGGTCGGAAAGGCAATCGTCCGTCATCCTGATTGCCGCCATTTCGGCCAGCCGGGGTTCGATCGAGAGGCGGGCATGGCTGATCTGGTCGAGCCGGTCGCGGGTGATGACGGGCACACGGACCCGGCGATTGTCGCCGAACTCGAGCGCGCCTTCGGCGGTCAGGCGGCGGATGGCCTCGCGCACTGGCGTCATGCCCGCGCCCAGGGTTTCCGACAGTCCCAGTATTGTCACCGCCTGTCCGGGTACTAAGCTTCCGAACAGGATCATGTTTCGGATCTGCCGATAAATTGTCTGGTGTTCGGGGAGCTTTGCGATCGAATTGGTCAATTTACGGTGCTCCGTGAACCGATATCTCAGGAATCGCTTGTGGACTGGGGGGCATTTGATCAAATATCCTAGTTGGTGCCAATGGGGAGACCAAGATGAAGCGCACATTTACATTGTCCCTGATCGTTGCAGGGATGACGACTGCCGCCCTCGCCGAAGAAGTGCGGGTGTACAACTGGTCGGACTATATCGACGAGGAACTGCTGACGAAATTCGAGGCAGAGACCGGTATCGACCTGATCTATGACGTCTTCGATTCGAACGAGGTACTGGAAACCAAGATGCTGGCCGGTGGGTCGGGCTATGATGTGGTCGTACCGACCGCCGATTTCCTCAAGCGCCAGATCTCGGCCGGGGCCTTCCAGAAGCTGGATTATTCCAAGCTGTCCAATGCCGGAAACATGTGGGATGTCGTAAAGGCCCGGACCGACGCCTATGATCCGGGTTCGGAATACGCGATCAACTACATGTGGGGCACCACCGGTATCGGCGTGAACGTCGGCAAGGTGACCGAGCTCCTCGGCGACGACGCCCCGATCAACTCGCTGTCGCTGGTGTTCGAACCTGAGAACATGGAAAAGCTGGCCGAGTGCGGCGTCTATTTCCTGGATGCGCCGACAGAGATCATTCCGGCGGCCTTGACCTACCTGGGTTTGGATAACCAGATGACAAACGCCGACGACATCGAGAAGGCAGGCGAGTTGCTGCTGTCGGTGCGCCCCTACATCAAGAAGTTCCATTCCTCGGAATACATCTCGGCGCTGGCCAGCGGTGAAATCTGCGTGGCCGTCGGCTGGTCGGGGGACGTCCTGCAAGCCCGTGACCGGGCCGCCGAGGCCGACAATGGCGTCGAAATCGCCTATAATGCGGCCAAGGAAGGCTCGTTGATGTGGTTCGACATGATGGCCATCCCGGTGGACGCCCCGAACCCGGACGGAGCGCACAAGTTCCTGAACTTCATCATGGATGCCGAGAACATGGCGGCTGCGTCAAACTATGTCTATTACGCCAACGGCAACAAGGCGAGCCAGGAGTTCCTGGTCGAGGACGTGATCGGCGACACGGCGATCTATCCCGACGCAGAGACGCTTGAGACGCTTTACACGGTGCAGCCGGTCGAGCCCAAGATGCAGCGTGTCATCACGCGGCTCTGGACCAAGATCAAGTCTGGTACATAATCCAATCCTAGCCCGCCGCGCACATCGCGGCGGGCTTTTTTCTTGAGGGGCAGCAACGTGGTTGATGAGGCGGCTTTCGCACCCTGGGACGATCCGGACGCCGTGCCGCTGATCAAGATCGAACACGTAACAAAGCGGTTCGGTGATTTCACGGCGATCGACGATGTGTCGATTGATATTTACGCCCGCGAATTTTTCGCGCTTCTGGGGCCTTCCGGATGTGGCAAGACCACGTTGATGCGGATGCTGGCGGGGTTCGAGACGCCGACCGAGGGGCGCATTTCGATCGACGGCAAGGACATGGCGGGCGTGCCGGCAAACAAGCGCCCGGTAAACATGATGTTCCAGTCCTATGCGTTGTTCCCGCATCTGACGGTATGGGACAACATAGCTTTCGGCCTGCGGCGTGACCGGCTGGAAAAGGACCGGGTGGCCGCGCGGGTCGAAGAGATGCTGAAGCTGACGCAGCTTCAAAGGTTCGCCAAGCGCAAACCTCACCAGATCTCGGGCGGGCAGAGGCAACGGGTCGCGCTTGCGCGATCTCTTGCCAAGGCACCGAAACTGTTGCTGTTAGACGAACCGCTGGGGGCATTGGACAAAAAGCTGCGCCAGGAGACCCAATTCGAGTTGATGGACATCCAGGAGCGCACGGGGACGACCTTTGTCATCGTGACCCACGACCAGGAAGAGGCCATGACGGTCGCGAGCCGTGTGGCCGTGATGGACAATGGCAGGCTGGTTCAGGTCGATACGCCGGAAAGAATCTATGAGCAGCCGAACTCGGTCTATGTTGCCGATTTTATCGGCGACGTGAACCTGATCGAGGGACGCGTCGCAGCCGCGGGAGACAGTGTAGAACTGTCCTGGGGCGAGGGCGGTAGCAGCGTCTTTGGGCCGCCGGGGGCCGAGTTGAGCAAGGGGGACACCGCGACCTTCGCGATCCGACCGGAAAAGATCGCCATTTCGCGCGAGGAGCCGGAGGCGAAGAACCGGTTGAGGGGCAAGATCCTCGATATCGGCTATCTCGGAAACCTGTCGACCTACCACGTCGAGGTTCCGGGCGGGCCGGTGATCAAGTGTGAGGTTGGCAACCGCAGCCGGGTCTCGCGCCGGGATTTCACCTGGAATGACGAGGTCTGGCTGTCGTGGACCGACACCGCCGGCCTGGTTCTACCGTCGTGACGGGGCGGGCAGCAGGTCACGCCGGGCTCTGCCCGTCACGACGGGTGGGGTCGCCCCCCACACACCCCCGGTGTGTTTCCAAAACGAAGATCGGAGTGGCGCGGTGAAGCGGATATTCACCATCATTCCCTATGCTTGGCTGCTGGTTCTGTTCCTGGTGCCGTTCGGGATCGTGCTGAAAATCTCGCTGAGCGATTACGCTGTCTCGATTCCGCCTTATGCGCCGACCCTTGATCTTTCTGGCGGATGGCAGGCGGTAAAGGATTATGTCGCGGCTCTGGATCTCGAGAATTACGTCTTCCTGACCGAGGATGATCTTTATTGGAAGGCCTATCTGTCGTCCTTGCGGATCGCGGTCATCTCGACGTTTCTCACACTGATCGTCGGCTATCCGATCGCCTATGGCATGGCGCGGGCGCCCGAGGAGTGGCGGCCGGCGCTGATGATGCTGGTGATCCTGCCGTTCTGGACCTCGTTCCTGATCCGGGTTTATGCGTGGATCGGGATCCTGGCCAACGAAGGGTTCCTGAATCAGTTTCTGATATGGGTCGGCGCCATCGATACGCCGCTGGCGATCATCAACACGCCCGTCGCGGTTTATATAGGTATCGTATATACTTACCTGCCGTTTATGATCCTGCCGATTTATGCGTCGCTTGAGCGGATGGACCCGTCTCTGCTGGAGGCAGCCGAGGACCTGGGCTGTTCGCGCACATCCGCGTTCTGGAAGGTGACGGTGCCCTTGTCCAAGCCAGGCGTGATCGCGGGGTGTTTCCTGGTCTTTATCCCTGCTGTGGGCGAAGTCGTGATCCCGTATCTTCTGGGCGGTTCGGACACGCTGATGATCGGCAAGGTCCTGTGGGAAGAATTCTTTTCCAACCGTGACTGGCCGGTGGCGAGCGCGGTGGCGACGATCCTGTTGTTGATCCTGATCCTGCCAATCGTGCTGTTTCAGCGCCAGCAGCAGGCCAGCCGGGAGGCAGAGGAATGAGACGTCTGTCGGCCTTCAATGTCGTGTCGCTGACCCTTGGGTTTGCCTTCCTTTATATCCCGATCCTGATCCTGGTGATCTTCAGCTTCAACGAATCCAAACTGGTGACGATCTGGGCGGGGTTCTCGACCAAGTGGTACGGGGAACTGATCCGGAACGAGGCTTTCCTGGATGCCGCCTGGGTGACGGTGAAGGTTGGTGTCATGTCCTCGACGCTTGCAACGGTGCTGGGGACGATGGCGGCCTATGTGATGGTGCGCCGTGGCCGGTTCTTGGGGCGGACGCTGTTTTCGGGGATGATCTATGCGCCCCTGGTCATGCCGGAAGTCATCACCGGCCTGTCGCTCTTGCTGCTGTTCATCGCCATGGGTATCGACCGGGGCGTGCTGACGGTTGTGCTGGCCCATACGACGTTCTCGATGTGTTATGTTTCGGTGGTGGTCTCGTCCCGCCTTGTCAGCTTTGACAAGTCCCTCGACGAAGCAGCTCTGGACCTGGGCTGCACACCTTTCGAAGCCTTCCGTCTGGTGACCTTGCCGATCATCTCTCCTGCGGTCCTGGCGGGTTGGTTGTTGGCTTTTACCCTTTCGCTCGATGACCTCGTGATCGCATCCTTCACAACAGGGCCGTCGGCAACAACCTTGCCGATCAAGATATTCTCGTCCGTCCGCCTGGGGGTCTCGCCCGAGATAAATGCGCTTTCGACGATCATCATCGGCTTGGTCACAACCGGCGTACTGGTTGCCTCGATCGTTTCCAAGCGTGCGATTTCTCGACGCATGTCAGACGAAAAAAACGCATGAAGTTAGCGGTATCTTGTTTAAAATCAACGATTTGAATTACTGAACGATCGTTCAAAAAAACAATTGACGCCCCGGGGGCGTTCGAACCATCCTTTTGGTACGGAAACCCGGCACAAAAGCCGGGGCCGACTGGGAGGACGACCTTGGCAGACCATACTCTGTCGGATGACTTGAACTCGATTCCGAAGCTTTTGTTGCGTAACGCGCGCGACTACGGGAGCCGTGCGGCGTACCGCGAGAAAGAGTTGGGGATTTGGCAGGGCTGGACCTGGGCCGAAGCGCGGGACGAGATTGAAGCGCTGGCGTTTGGCTTTCTGTCGATGGGGATCGAGCCCGGTGATCACATTGCCATCATCGGGCGCAACCGGCCGCATTTCTATTGGACGATGGTCGCGGCCTCGATGGTCGGGGCTGTTCCGGTGCCGGTTTATCAAGACAGCGTGGCCGAAGAGATTGCCTATGTTCTGGATCACTGCGGTGCCCGTTTCGCAGTCGTCGAGGACCAGGAGCAGGTCGATAAAACCATCGAGATCAAGGACAAGCTGCCAGGGTTGACGGATGTCATCTATGTGGACCCGAAGGGCCTGCGCAAATACGACCATACGCATTTGAGACCCTTGTCCGATGTTCAGCAGGCGGGACGCGCGCGGCGCGGGGAGTTCGAAGCCGAGATGGTGCGCCGCCGTGACGGTGCCGGCTGGGACGATACCTGTGTCATGCTGTATACCAGCGGCACCACAGGGCGGCCCAAGGGCGTGGTGCTGTCCAACCGCAATATCATTGAAACGTCCAAGGCGTCGGCCGAGTTCGACAAGCTGACCTGTCGCGAGAGCGTCCTGGCCTATCTTCCGATGGCCTGGGTCGGCGATTTTATCTTCTCGGTCGGGCAGGCCTATTGGTGCGGGTTCTGCGTGAACTGTCCCGAAAGCACTTCGACCATGTACGAGAACCTGCATGAAATCGGCCCTACCTATTTCTTTGCGCCGCCTCGGTATTTCGAAGAGCGCATCACCATCATCACCATCCGCATGGAGGATGCCGGGCGCTTCAAGAAGTGGCTTTATAATGCCGCCATGGCATTGGCGCGTCGTGTGGGGCCGGACATCCTGGATGGGCGGGACGTGGGGGCCTTGGACCGGTTCAAGTATTGGCTGGGCAACCTGACGGTCTATGGGCCGATCCGCAGTCGCGCGGGCATGACCAACGTGCGCGTGGCCTATACGGCGGGCGAGGCCATTGGTCCGGAGATTTTTGAGTTCTGGCGGTCTTTGGGCATCAACCTGAAGCAGCTCTACGGTCAGACCGAGGCCAGCGTGTTTATCACACAGCAGCCCGACCATGAGGTGCGGGCGGACACGGTGGGTGTGCCATCGCCGGGGGTCGAACTGAAAATCGACGAGAATGGCGAGGTGTTCTATCGCTCGGCCGGTGTGTTCGTCGAATACTACAAGAACCCCGAAAGTACCGCGTCCACCAAGGATGCCGAGGGTTGGGTCGCCACCGGCGATGCGGGTTTCATCGAGGAAGGCAGCGGCCATCTGAGGATCATCGACCGGGCCAAGGACGTCGGCAAACTGTCGAACGGATCACTTTTTGCGCCCAAGTATGTTGAAAACAAACTGAAATTCTACCCCAACATTCTTGAGGCCGTGGTCCATGGCGCGGATCGCGAGTTCTGTACGGCCTTTATCAACATCGACCTGGGTGCGGTCGGCAACTGGGCCGAACGCAACAACATCGCCTATTCGTCATACCAGGAACTGGCGGGACACAAACAGGTTCTGGACACCATCCAGGCCCATGTCGAGGAAGTTAACAAGAGCTTAAGTACCGACGAAATGCTGTCCGGCTGTCAGATTCATCGTTTTCTAGTGCTTCACAAGGAACTGGATGCCGACGACGGCGAGTTGACGCGGACCCGCAAGGTGCGCCGCAAGATTGTCGGCGAAAAATACCAAGACCTGGTGAATGCGTTGTACGATGGGTCCGACAAGGTCTCGACCGAGACGGAAGTGACCTACGAGGATGGTCGCAAGGGGTCGATCAAGGCCACACTGGAAATCCGGGACGCCAAGGTGGCCGAGGTTGCGCATCTGGAGGCTGCCGAATGATTAGGACCAATCTCCGCAGTGGAACCCGGCCCGGAAGCCGTGTCGGTTTCCGCCACCCTGAGGAAGCAGGCAATGAGTAATGTGGGCTGGGCCCTTGTCGCCTTGGGGGTTGCGCTGGTGTTTTCATTCTACGTGGTCTTGTCACACAGCCGGGACCGTGGGCGCTGGCGCACTTTCGTTCTTTTCGAAACGGTGTGCCTGGTTCTGGCCACCGTGCTGATCCTGCGCGCCTCGGGACCGATGAACGGGACGTCAGATGTCTTTGCAGGATTGTTTTTCATCATGACCGTCAGTGTCTGGGCCGTCGGTACGCTGGTGCTGGGAATGAGCGCCATCGCACGCACGAAGAGGGAACGGAAGTGAACGCGTTGACCGGGAATTACACGACGGCGGACGGTCGCAAGATCGGCGGCGTCTTGATGGAGATGAAGAACATCACGCTGCGGTTCGGTGGTGTCGAGGCGATCAAGGATATCTCGTTCGACATCCATGAGGGCGAAATCCGCGCTATCATCGGGCCGAACGGCGCCGGAAAATCGAGCATGCTCAACGTGATTTCGGGCTTTTATAATCCTCAGGAGGGCGAGGTCTGGTTCAGGGGCAAACGGCGTGCACCCATGAAGCCCTACCAGGTTGCCGAGCTTGGGATTGCCCGGACATTCCAGAACATCGCCCTGTTCGACGGGATGAGCGTTCTGGACAACATCATGACCGGGCGCCTGACGCACATGCGCAAGGGGATGCTGGCGCAGGCGATCTGGAAGGGGGCGGCCGAGCGGGAAGAGGTCGAGAACCGCGAGTTCGTGGAAAAGATTATCGACTTTCTCGAGATCCAGAATATCCGCAAGACCCCGGTGGGGCGGCTGCCCTATGGTTTGAAAAAGCGCGTCGAACTGGCGCGGGCGTTGGCCGCCGAGCCGAAGTTGTTGCTTCTGGACGAGCCCATGGCGGGCATGAACGTCGAGGAGAAAGAGGATATGAGCCGTTATATCCTTGATACAAATGATGAATTCGGAACAACCATTGCCCTGATCGAACACGACATGGGGGTGGTCATGGACCTGTCCGACCGGGTCGTGGTGATGGATTACGGCAAGAAGATCGGGGACGGCACACCGGACGAGGTGCGTTCGAACCAGGAGGTGATCGACGCCTATCTGGGGGTGAGCCATGACTGATATCGGCAGCCCGGAAAACGTATGCAATGTGTCTGCCAAGCGTATGGTTGCGGGATGGCGACAGCCGTGCGGTGCACTGGAGGTGAGCAATGCCTGAGCAGTTTCTCTATGCGGTCGAAGTCACGCTGAACGGTCTTATGGCCGGGGTGCTTTACAGCCTCGTCGCGCTTGGCTTCGTGCTGATCTTCAAGGCATCCGGCATCTTCAACTATGCTCAGGGGGTCATGGCCCTGTTCGCCGCATTGACGCTGGTCGGGATCATGGAGGGGCAGGTGCCGTTCGCGCATCTGATCAACTCAATCTTCGGTACCAACGTCCATCACTTTGGCTGGGAGGTGCCTGCGCTGGCGGCGATCTTCCTGACCATCGTGGTCATGATCGTATTCGCCTGGGCGGTGAACCAGTTCGTACTGCGGCACCTGGTGAACCAGGAGCCGATCATCCTGTTCATGGCGACGATTGGCCTGGCCTATTTCCTGGAAGGCGTGGGCGATCTGATGTGGGGGTCGGACATCAAGACTTTGGCCGTGGGGCTGCCGCAGGGCGGCAATTTCTGGATCGAGGAACACACGGCATGGCTGGGATTCGGCAACGAGAATTTCTATGGCTTCTTCCTGGACTCGCTTGATCTGGTCGCGACCGTGATAGCCATTCTATTGGTCGCCGGGCTGGTTCTGTTCAGCCAGTACACCAAGCAGGGGCGTGCGCTGCGGGCCGTGGCGGACGATCACCAGGCGGCCTTGTCGGTAGGCATCAGCCTGAACTTCATCTGGGTTCTGGTCTGGTCGATCGCCGGGTTCGTCGCGCTGGTCGCGGGCATCATGTGGGGCGCAAAGTCGGGCGTTCAGTTCAGCCTGTCGCTGATCGCGCTGAAGGCCCTGCCGGTGCTGATGCTGGGCGGGTTCACCTCGATCCCCGGCGCCATCGTGGGCGGTCTGATCATCGGCGTTGGCGAAAAACTGTTCGAGTTCATTGTCGGGCCGATGGTGGGCGGCGCAACCGAGAACTGGTTCGCCTATGTGTTGGCCCTGTTGTTTCTCGTCTTTCGGCCGCAGGGGCTGTTTGGCGAGAAGATCATCGAAAGGGTGTGAAGCGGTGCGTTATCTGAAACCGGCTGCGAAGGAAAAGACGACCACGGCGAGGAGGAATGTCCCGCCTAGCGCCGACATGAAAGAAACGCCGAGCCAGCTTGCCACGGCGAGCACCAGGAGGCCGCCGAACAGGATGAACGGGAAGATGGCCATCCAGAAGTGTTCCATCGTCGCAACGAGGGCACTCCAGATCCAGTCCGTGTCACGCCGTCCACGCTGGCCGAAGAACCTTTGTGTGCGGTCGAGCGCGATCTCGCGGTCAAGCTGTTCGCGGGCAGCCTGGGATTCTTCGCGAGCCTTGGCGATGAAGTCGGTCATGGAGCGGTCCTTGGTCAATTCGGCTGCGAGTCTACTGGCAAATCGGGCGATTTTTTGGCGTTACGCTGCCGCCCGTCTAGGGGCTGGGCACCGTGGCTTTCAGGCGGCGGGGCAGTAGATGGACGATTTCGCCTATCGCCTGATTGCGCGTGCGCCGATCCTGCTGGTTGCAGTGGCGGTGGCGTTTTTTATTGGTGGGGTCCTGAACGGGCTGAACAACTATATGACGTTGAACGCGAACGCGGATTATTCGCCCGGTTTCCTGACCTTCCTGTGGGGGATGCTGTATGGGGCGCTGTACCAGCCGTCGATCCTGCTGGGGTGGGCGGCGGCGATCCATTACCTGTCGGTGATCGCAGGGAGGCGGACGTGATGCTGCGGGGCCTGGTCTATCTTTTCGTCGCGGTTGCCGCCTCGCTGGCGGTGTTCTTCGCCTCGGGGCGTATGTCGTACTTTGACGCCGAGATCCGGGTGCTGGAAAACCCGAGCAACGCCGACATCTATCCGCTGGAGAACAGCCTGTTGATGTACTTTGCACTGGCTATGCTGCTGCAGGTGGCGACCATCCTTTTTTCATTTCTCGCCGGGAGCCGATTGGCCGGGCGGAGGGCAAGGGCAACATGACAAAAATCATCGCAATTCTGAACGTGGTCGCCTGGTCCGGGTTTTGGGCCTTTGGGTACCTGGCTCTGACGGGCGATGGCGGAAGTTCCGTCGTTGCCTCGCTTTTGGCATTCGCGGGCGCGGCGGTCGGCATCTGGGCCTACCTGCAACTGGTGCGCCACGCCGAGCGGACGGGCTATGCCAAGCCGCCGAAGCGGGCGCGTGCCACGGGGGCCGGGCCGGTCAACGAAGAGGACGTCGGCTGATGCGCTTTGTGCCTGTTGTGTTAGAGGACGAAAGAGACCGCCGCGAGGATCACGAGCGCGACGACCAGTCCTGCGACGGCGCCCACGCCGATACTTGCCATGACTGGAAAGCCGTACATCAGCCCGCCCACGGCACCGGCGGCAGCGCCCAAAAGGCCGCCCGAGACGCCGAAGGCAATGGCGCGGCGGATTTCACCCAAAAAGGCTTTGGCGACATCGACGACGATATCCTTCAACCCGTCGAAAATCGGGCCGATCTGCGGATTTCGGTTGGCGTTTCTCATTCAATCCTCCGTCCCCCGGTCAAAACTGGGGGCGTAGTCGCACAAAATCAAGGACTTGGAGCGCTGGCATGATTTATCGCGAGGCGGGTGACTTTAAAACCAGCTATGTGGCGGATGCGCAGACATTTCCAATCAAGCTGGACCGGGTTGGGTATTACGTCATCCTGGCGATTGCCTTCCTGGTGGTGCCGTTTTTCATCAACGACTATCTGGCGAACGCCATCCTGGTGCCGTTTCTGATCTATGCGATTGCGGCTTTGGGGTTGAACATCCTGACCGGCTATTGCGGGCAGGTGAGCCTTGGCACCGGCGGCTTCATGGCCGTGGGGGCCTATGCCTGTTACAAGCTGATGACCGCATTCCCCGAGATCAGCATTGTCATCCACATCATTCTTGCCGGGGGTGTAACGGCTTTCGTCGGCGTATTGTTCGGCTTGCCGTCCTTGCGGATCAAGGGGTTTTACCTGGCGGTGGCGACGCTGGCGGCGCAGTTCTTCCTGGTCTGGCTGTTCAACAAGGTGCCGTGGTTTTACAACTATTCGGCCTCGGGCCAGATCAGTTCGCCCGAGCGCACGGTTCTGGGCGTCGCGGTCACCGGACCGCAGACGGCACCCTGGGCGGCCTATATGATCTGCCTGGTTTTCGTGGTGGTGCTGGCGCTGATCGCGCGCAACCTGACACGCGGCTCGGTCGGGCGCAGATGGATGGCTATCCGCGACATGGACATCGCCGCCGAGATCATCGGGGTGAACCCGCTGAAGGCCAAGTTGTCGGCCTTTGCCGTGTCGTCGTTCTTTATCGGCGTGGCGGGGGCCTTGTTCTTTTCGGTCTATCTGGGTGCGGTCGAGGTCGGCGAAGCCTTCGGCATCCAGAAGTCGTTTCTGGTCCTGTTCATGATCATCATCGGCGGGCTGGGGTCGGTCTTTGGCGCCTTTGCGGGGGCGGCTTTCATGGTTGTGTTGCCGGTGGTCTTGAAGCTGATCGGATCGGACTGGCTGGGCTGGCCGACGGATTTGGTGTCGCATTTCAACCTCGTCATTGTCGGCGCGCTGATTATGGCGTTCCTGATCCTTGAGCCGCACGGGTTGGCGCAGTTGTGGCGGCTGACCAAGGAAAAACTGAGATTGTGGCCTTTCCCGTACTGAGCGGAGGTCACTTTAAAAAGGTCAAAAGGACCATTGTTAGGGAGGACTAGAATGAAGAAACTGATGACAATCGCAACGGCGGCCGTGATGGCGGCGGCTCCAGCGATGGCGGACCTGGTGTTTCCGTCGCTGAGCTATCGGACCGGGCCCTATGCCGCAAACGGCATCCCCTTCGCGGATGGCTACCAGGACTATTTCACGCTTGTGAACCAGCGTGACGGCGGCATCGGCGGCGAAATGGTCAAGGTCATCGAATGCGAGACCGGTTATAACACCGAGAAGGGCGTCGAATGCTATGAGTCGACCAAGGGCGAAGGCGCGCTTGTCTATCAGCCCCTGTCGACCGGCATAACCTACCAGCTGATCCCGAAAGCCTCGGCTGACGGGATCCCGGTCCACTCGATGGGCTATGGCCGGACCTCGGCCAAGAACGGCGAGGTCTTCAAGTGGATCTTCAATTATCCGGCAAACTACTGGGATGGCGCCTCGATCGCGATCAAGCACGTGCTTGAGCAGGAAGGTGGTGACCTGTCGGGCAAGAAGATCGCGCTGGTCTATCACAACTCGGCCTATGGCAAGGAGCCGATCCGCACGCTGGAAGAGCTGTCGAAAAAGCATGGCTATGAGTTCCTGCCGATCGCAGTCGATCATCCAGGCCAGGAGCAGAAGTCGCAGTGGCTGCAAATCCGCCGCGAGCGCCCCGATTATGTCCTGATGTGGGGCTGGGGCGTAATGAACCAGGTGGCCATCCAGGAAGCTGCGAACATCCGTTATCCGATGGATCATTTCATCGGCGTCTGGTGGTCGGGTTCGGAGAACGACGTGGTTCCTGTCGGTGATGGTGCGAAGGGCTACAAGGCCTTGAACATGCATGCGCCGGGTGCGGACTTCCCGATCTACGACGATCTGAAGGCTCATGTCTACGACGCAGGTCTGGCAGCCGGTGCCGGCGACCAGGCCGGTACGGTTCTGTATAACCGGGGTCTTTATGCTGCGATGTTGGCTGTGGAGGCCGCGAAGAAGGCGCAGGAGCTGTCCGGAACAGCTGCGATCAATTCGGCGCAGATGCGGGACGGCATGGAAGCCCTTAGCATCGACGGGGCCAAGATGGCCGAACTGGGTCTTGCTGGTTTTGGTCCCGAGTTCTCGGTCAGCTGTCAGAACCATGGCGGTAACGGCTTTGGCATCGTCCAGCAGTGGGACGGCCAGAAGTGGAACCAGATCACCGATTATATCCAGTCGGATATGGACGTGATCCAGCCGCTGATTGATGCGGACTCGGGTGCCTTCGCCTCCGAGAATGGTATCACGCCGGGCTGCTGAGGCTGGCCTGAACAAGATCGCCCCGGCCCGCAGCAGGGCCGGGGCGCTTTACGGGAGACGAACATGCTGGACGCCGGAAAGACCGAGACGCCTCTGTTGGAGGTGAACAACATCGAGGTGATCTATAACCACGTCATCCTTGTGCTGAAGGGCGTGAGCCTGAAGGTGCAGGAAGGTGGGATCACCGCGCTTCTGGGCGGCAACGGCGCCGGCAAGACGACGACGCTGAAGGCGGTGTCGAACCTGCTGCGTTCCGAAAGGGGCGAAGTGACCAAGGGGTCGATCCAGTACCGCGGCGAACGGGTGCAGGATCTGGATCCGGCGGCTCTTGTGAAAAAGGGTGTGATCCAGGTGATGGAGGGGCGCCATTGTTTCGAGCACCTGACCATCGAGGAAAACCTTCTGACCGGCGCATATACGCGACACGACGGCGGCGCGAAGGTCGCCGAAGATCTTGAGATGGTCTATACCTATTTCCCGCGCCTGAAAGAGCGGCGGAAGTCCCAGGCGGGTTATACCTCGGGTGGTGAGCAGCAGATGTGCGCCATTGGCCGCGCCCTGATGAGCCGGCCGGAAACGATCCTATTGGACGAGCCCTCGATGGGGCTGGCGCCGCAGCTTGTGGAAGAGATCTTCGGGATCGTGAAGAACCTGAACGAGAAGGAGGGCGTGAGTTTCCTCCTGGCCGAGCAGAACACCAACGTCGCGCTGCGGTTCGCGCACTACGGTTATATCCTGGAATCGGGACGCGTCGTGATGGACGGCCCTGCAGCGGAGCTGCGAGAGAACCCGGATGTGAAGGAGTTCTATCTCGGGGTGTCGGACGAGGGGCGCAAGTCATTCCGCGATGTCCGGTCCTATCGTCGCCGCAAACGCTGGCTGAGCTGAGGCGCGTCGATTTCCTGCGCCCCGCATGGCTGCATTCCATCAGGAAGGAGCGGGCCACCTGATTGTTGCCTGGTTCGGGCGCAGGCCGACGGAATCTCACCGTCGGGCAGGAGGTTGCGGGCGGGATGTGGCCGGAAGTTGGCCTGAGCGCTACGTGGCTTCGGCCTTCATTTCGTCGATCCGTTCCAGTGCCTCTTCGCGGGTGTTTCGGATGTTGGGGCGGAAGCCACCGGTCTCAGCGCGCAGGCGGATATCGGTTTCGGTTTCCGAGCCCGTGGCGTAGCGCACCGAACCGAGCGAGGCGGCTTCGTTCAGCGCTTTGCCGCGCGCGGCGTATTGGATCCAGGCGCCGGAAAAGATCTTCGTGTTCTCGTAGTTGATCAAAAAGTACCATTTCTGGCCTGTCTCGGCGACGAGCGCATCGACCACGTCATAGCAATCGTTCACGTCGCGGGAATGTTCAAAGACGATGTCGGAGAAATCGACTTCCATGATCTGGTCGGCGGCGTTGAACCGGATGCGGTCCTTGAATTCCTCGGGGCTGTAGTTCGGGACGTGGACGATTTTTGCCTGGCGTTTCGACGGCATCGCCTTCAGGCGGGCCAGGGCCTGGTCACGGTCGGCAAAGAGGTTGGGGTCGAAATTTTCGGTGCCTGCCGAGCGTTCGATCTGGCGGCGGGTGTCATCGGAGGGATCAAAGCGGACGCTGCCCATGGAATGTGCCAGGTTCAGGTCCTTGCCGCGACGTGTGTAGGCAAACCATGCGGCGGGGTCGATGCGGGTTCCGCCATAGTCGATGAGAAAGAACCACAAAGGTTCGCCCGTGGCCGCGATGGCGGCCTCGATGCGGTCATAGAGGTGGTTTGCATCGGCGGAGTTTTCGAGCGTGAGGTCGGTCAGATCGACTTCGAGAATTTCCTCGGCTTCGTGGAAGGTCAGGCGTTTGTCGATTTCAGCATCGGGAAAGGTGCTGGGGGCATTGGGTGAAAGTGTCACAGTCATCTCGAATTCCACTATGAATCGAATTGCGCGCAAAATACGGTTGGACATGACTAGGGCAATGTGACCGGTTGCCACGGTATACAATTGCACACTACGCTAGGGCGTGACGGCTTCGCTTTATTAAGGAGCCACCAATAGAATTGAATTATTACAGGCAGAAATCGGATTTTATGGATGATAGTGAACGTGATTGATTTGCGTGAGCGGCAGTACCGCTGGAGCCATGTTCTTGCGGTGGTGCAAAGTGCGTCCAAGGACAATGAGGCCGAGGATGCCGATATCGCCCAGGACAACATCGGCGTCATGATTGATTACGCCGAGCGCGACGATATTTCAGTGCGCGACGCGGTCTTGTGGGCGGACCAACTGAGCGGCATGGTGACTTTGTATCTTTATGACCGCGATACGGAGTCCCGGCCCGATGACGAACGCCTATGACCAACTTGAACGCAGAACGCCAGAGCAGCGCACGCGTGATCTGAGCGCGGCCTTACCTGCCCAGATTGCCCTGGCCCAGGGGCTTTCGGGGTATGCTGAGACCCTGGGCGGTGTCGACGCGGGTGGGGTGGTTGACCGGGAAACGCTGGCGGCGCTGCCAGTGCTGCGCAAGTCCGACCTGATGGCCTTGCAGGCAGCCGACGCGCCGTTCGGCGGTCTAACCTCGGTTCCCGTGGCCGAGTTCGATCATGTCTTTCAATCGCCGGGACCGATCCACGAGCCGGGCAAGCGCGCGCACGACTGGTGGCGGCTTGGGCGCTTTCTGAACGCCGCGGGTGTCGGCGAGGGTGACGTTATCCAGAATTGTTTCGGGTATCACCTTACACCGGCAGGGCACATGTTCGAAAGCGCGGCCGAGGCGGTCGGGGCGACCGTCCTCGCGGCGGGCACCGGGCAGACCGAGATGCAGGTGCGGGCGGCAAAGGCGCTTGGGGCCACGGTCTATGCGGGCACCCCGGATTACCTGAAGGTGATCCTGGAGAAGGCCGACGAAATGGGCGAGACCCTGGGAATCCGGAAGGCCGTCGTCTCGGGCGGGGCACTCTTCCCGTCCCTGCGCGAGTGGTACGTGGCGCGCGGGATCGAGTGCCTGCAATGCTATGCGACGGCGGACCTCGGGCTGGTGGCTTACGAGAGCCCGGCCATGGACGGCATGATCGTGGACGAAGGCGTTTTGATCGAGATCGTCACGCCGGGCACCGGCGATCCGGTCCCCGAGGGCGAGGTCGGCGAAGTGGTCGTCACCAGCTTTAACCGGGACTACCCGCTGATCCGCTTCGCAACCGGCGATCTCTCGGCCGTTCTGCCGGGGCAAAGCCCCTGCGGGCGTACCAACATGCGCATCAAGGGCTGGATGGGCCGGGCCGACCAAACCACCAAGATCAAGGGCATGTTCGTGCGCCCCGAACAGGTCGCGGCCTTTGTTGCACGCCACGACAAGGTTCAGCGCGCCCGTGTCATCGCGGATCGGGACGGCGAGATCGACGTGATGGTGGTGCAGGTCGAGGCCGAGGGGCTCGACAGTGCAACGCTGGAGGAGTCGGTGCGCGATGTACTGAAATTGTCCGGAACGGTCGAGGTCGTCGGTCTGGGCGAACTGCCGCGCGATGGCGTGGTAATCGAAGACAGGCGCAGCTACGACTGATCCGGTTCGGTGATTCTGGGGGGAAGACCATGCGACGTATCCTGATTTATGGCGACAGCAACAGCTATGGCACGGCGCCGATGGCGTCATTGTCCGACCAGCCCGTGCATGGGCGCGGCGTTCGCTGGGGCGATGTGATGGCGGCCGAGCTGGGCGACGGCTGGGAGGTCATCGTCGAGGGGTTGCCGGGACGCACGACGGTGCACGACGACCCCATAGAGGGCGCCTATCGCAATGGCCTGACGGTTCTGCCCGCGATCCTGCACTCTCATGCGCCGATCGAGCTTTTGATCATCTGCCTCGGGGCGAACGACCAGAAGATGCGGTTCGGGCTGGGCGCGCAGGATGTCGCCATGGGGGCCGGGCGCCTGGCGCGTGAGGCTCTGGCGAGCGGCGCGGTTGGCAAGGTCTTGCTGCTGTGTCCGCCGCCGGTGAAAGAGGCGGGGCCGCTGGCCTTGATGTTTGCCGGGGCCGAAAGCCGCTGTGCCGGGTTGGCCGGGCAAATGGAGGCCGTCGCGCGGCGCGAGGGAACGGCGTTTTTCGATGCGGGGCGCGTGATCTCGGTCGATCCGCTGGACGGTGTGCATTGGGACGCCGAGGCGCATTCGGTCCTGGGGTTTGCGATGGCGGGAGAGGTTCGCGCCCTTGTGTGACCGGTGAGAATTTTGCGTATTTAGGGCAAGATAAAGCAGCAGGCAGGGCATGAAGAAAGCAGCGATCATCGGCGGCGGTGTGATTGGCGGCGGTTGGGCCGCGCGGTTCTTGTTGAACGGGTGGGACGTTTCTGTTTTCGATCCTGATCCTGAGGCTGGGCGCAAGCTGGGCGAGGTTCTGGCCAATGCGCGGGGCGCCTTGCCGATGCTCTATGAGCGGTCCTTGCCGCCGGAGGGACGCCTTAGCATGGCCGCGACATTGGCCGAGGCGGTTGAGGGCGCCGGCTGGATCCAGGAGAGCGTGCCCGAGCGGCTGGATCTGAAGCATCGGGTCTATGGCGAGATCGAAGCCTGCAACGCGGAGGCGCTGATCGGGTCATCGACCAGCGGGTTCAAGCCGTCGGAGCTGCGCGAGGGGATGGCCAGCGGCGGGCGACTGTTCGTGGCCCATCCGTTCAATCCGGTCTATCTTTTGCCGCTGGTCGAACTTGTGGCGGGTGAAGGCGTTGCGCCGGGGATCGTGGCTGCGGCGTCGGAGGTCTTGCGGGGGATCGGCATGTATCCCCTCGAGATCAGGGCCGAGATCGACGCCCATATTGCCGACCGCCTGCTGGAGGCGGTGTGGCGCGAGGCCCTGTGGCTGGTCAACGACGGGATTGCGACAACGGGTGAGATCGACGAGTCGATCCGCATGGGCTTCGGCCTGAGGTGGGCGCAAATGGGGTTGTTCGAGACCTATCGTATCGCCGGTGGCGAGGGCGGCATGGCGCATTTTGTCGAACAGTTCGGGCCGTGCCTAGAATGGCCCTGGACCAGGCTGATGGATGTTCCCGATTTGACGCCCGCGCTGGTGCAGCGGATCGCCGACCAGTCGGATGCGCAGTCGGGCGCCCTGTCGATCCGTGCGCTGGAGCGGTTGCGCGACCGCAACCTTGTCGCCCTGTTGCGGGCGCTGAAGGGCGAGGGCAGCGCGGCCGGGAAGCTGTTGCTGGACCATGACGCCACCCTTGAGGAGCCTGATCTGGACGCCGTGCCGATGATCAGTGTGCGCCGTGTGATTCCGTCGGACTGGACTGATTACAACGGTCATATGAACGAGGGCCGCTACGGACAGGTGTTTTCCGATGCCGCCGACGCCGTGCTGGGCCACCTTGGCGCCGGACCTGATTACGTGGCGTCGGGTCTGAGTTTCTTTACTGTCGAAACCCGGATCGCCTATCTGGCCGAGACCCTTGCTGGCGAGGCGGTCTATTGCGCGACGCGGGTGCTCATGGCGGAAGGCAAGAAGGTAAAGCTGCATCACGAAATGACACGCGCGGCCGACGGCACGGTCCTGGCGACCTGCGAGCAGGTCATGGTGCATGTGAGCCTTGAGACCCGGCGGTCCTGCGAGCCCGGGCCGCAGATGGCCGCCCGTCTCGCCGCCCTGGCCGCTGCGCACGCCTGAGCGTCAGATGCTCTTGAGGTCGGCGGTTTCGCCTTCGATGAGCTTTCCGAGCAGGGTCAGCAGGGTCTCGTATTCAGACGCGTCCAGCTTTTGGCGCATTGCGGCGTTGTTGGCCATCGCCATGACCGTGCCGTGCTCGATCCGGGTGTGACCGAGGTCGGTCAGTTCCACGTGCGTCGTGCGCCGGTCGCTCTGGCCGGTCTTTCGCCTGACGAGTCCGGCCTCCTCCATCTGGCGCAGTGCGCGGGATGTCGCGGTACGGTCGATGCCGACGAATGTGGCGATGTCGGATGGCTGGGTAAGGTTCTCGTTGCCGACGGCCAAAAGAATACACCAGGTGATCCGGGTCATGCGCAGCGTGCGAAGAGCCTCTTCAATCCGTCGTTCCTGAAGTCGCGACGCGATAGAAAGCTTGTAGCCCAGCGATTTCTGCAGTCTGTAAGAGCCCATGGTTCCACTGTCGGAACCTGTCGGTCCTCTGTCAATTGCCAGATGCGGAATGAATGGTTTTCAGGCGATAATCTTCGACAAAGACGGAACCCTGTTCGATTTTCAGGCGACCTGGGGGCGGGTGATGTTGAAGCTGTTGGAACAGGTTGCGCCCGGAGGCTTGCGTGACACGGCGGCGCAGGCCCTGGGTGTGGATGCACGCAGCGGAGCGTTTGCCCGAGAAAGCGTGGTGATTGCAGGCACGACGCAGGATGTTGCCGCGGTCCTGGCCTCGGTCACCGGCAAGAGTGCGGAGGAGGTCGCCCTGGCGCTGGACGCAATTGGAACCGCGGCGGCGCAGGTGCCGGCGGTCGACCTGGCGCGGTGCCTGGGCGAATTGAGATGCGGTTATCGCTTGGGGGTGGTCACCAATGATTCCGAGGCGCCGGCGCGGGCGCATCTTGAGGCGGCGGGCATCGCGGGATTGTTCGAGTTCGTCGCGGGCTATGACAGCGGGTTCGGGGCCAAGCCGGCGCCGGGACAGCTCTTGGCCTTTGCCGAGGCGACGGGGGTCGCGCCCGATGCGACGGTGATGGTGGGCGACAGCCTGCACGATTTGGAAGCCGGCCGCAGAGCGGGCATGGCGACGGTGGGCGTTCTGACAGGGATCGCGACCGAGGCCGATCTTTCTGGCCATGCCGATGTGGTCTTGCCGGATATAGGGCATCTTGCGGCGTGGCTGGCGTCATCGGGCGCGCGGTAGCCCCAAAAACGACAGAACCTGTCGGTAACTGCGTGTTGTTTTCTGTCATGGTGCCCGAGACTTTGGCCAAGGAGGTCTTGGCATGAGCGATGCACCAAAGAGGCGCCGTGGCGGCGGACGGGCAGGAAACCGGGACCGGCGGGGAGGCGAACTGTTCAAACAGATGCCCTGGCGGGTGCCGGTGAATACGGACCGGCCGACCGAACCCCTGGACGAGGAAGGCATCCTGGCTATCCACGACGGGGCCATGAACATCCTGGAGGAGATCGGTGTCGAATTCCTGAACGACGAGGCGCTGGACCTGTTCCGCCAGGCCGGGTGCAGGGTCCGCGACACCAATGTGCGCATGGGGCGCGATTGGGTGATGGAGATGATCGGGCGTGCCCCGTCCAGTTTCACCATCACGCCGCGCAACCCGGAGCACGAGATCGTCATCGGCGGCAGGCATATCCTGTTCGGCAACGTCTCGTCACCGCCGAACTATTTTGACCTGGCGATCGGGCGCAAGGTTTCCGGGACGCGAGAGCAGTGCCGGGATCTTTTGCGGCTGACGCAGTACTTCGACTGCATCCATTTCGCGGGCGGCTATCCGGTCGAGCCGGTGGATATTCACCCGGCGGTGCGCCACCTGGACGTGTTGTTCGACAAGCTCACCCTGACCGACAAGGCGATGCACGCCTATTCGCTTGGCAAGGAGCGGGTCGAGGACGTGATGGAGATGGTGAAAATTGCCGGCGGTCTGAGCGAAGAGGAGTTCCGCGAAAAGCCCCGGATGTACACCAACATCAACTCGACCTCTCCGCTGAAGCACGACCAGCCGATGATCGACGGCTGCCTGCGCTGCGTACGCCGCGGGCAGGCGGTGGTGGTCTCGCCCTTTACGCTGGCGGGGGCCATGGCGCCGGTGACGATGGCGGGGGCGGTGACCTTGTCGATTGCCGAGGCTCTGTCGGCGCTGGCGCTGTTCCAGTGGGTGGCGCCGGGGAGCGCGGCGGTTCTCGGAACCTTTACTTCGAACGTGGACATGAAATCGGGCGCGCCGGCCTTCGGCACCCCGGAGTACATGCGCGCGACCCAGATGACCGGTCAGATGGCACGGTTTTACGGTTTGCCCCTGCGGTCGTCCGGGGCCTGTGCGGCCAATGTGCCGGACGGGCAGGCGATGTGGGAGACCTCGAACAGTCTTTGGGCGGCGGTGCAGTCGGGCACCAACATGGTCTATCACGCTGCCGGGTGGCTGGAGGGCGGGCTGGTGGCGAGTCCGGAAAAATTCGTGATGGACTGTGAAGTCATCCAGATGATCCAGCGCTACATGGAGCCTGACGTGGTTGCCACACGGCCACAGGACATCGCGCTGGAGGCGATCCGCGAGGTTGGCTCGTCCGGGCATTATTTTGGGATCGAGCACACTCAGGCACGCTATGAAAGCGCCTTCCACAGCCCCTTTGTCAGCGATTGGCGCAACTTCGAGGCCTGGCAGGCGGACGGGGGAATGTGGACGGCCGAGCGCGCGCACCGGCTATTCCGACGGATCGTGGACGACTTTGAGCCGCCGGAGATGGAAGCCGATATCCGCGCCGAGCTGGAGGCTTTCGTTGAGCGGCGCAAGGCCGAGGGGGGAGCGCCGACGGATTTCTAGGCGGGCACGTATGGCGGGCGAGTGTCTTTGATCCAATTCAGAACAGGAAATCTTCCTCGCTGACCTCGTAGACGTCATTCAGCATGATCTGATCTTCACCGGCGGTGACGACGGTTCCTGTGTCCGTCAGCGAGATCACCAGGTCATCCATGGTAAGGCCCGTATTCTCGAACTGGATAATGTCGCTTCCACGCGTGAAGTCGGTGATGGTGTCGCGCCCCCAGCCGGATTGGACCACGAAGGTATCGCTTCCGTCCGCGCCGGTAAGTTCGTTGTCGCCGTCGTTTCCGGCGAGCCGGTCATCGAAATCGCCGCCAATGGCATTTTCGATATCGGTGCCGAATGCGATGGCGATATTGTTGGTCCCCGTCTCGGAAACGGTACTGAAGCTGCCGGCATTCAGGTCGATGTTGACGCCGTAGCCGGCGGTGGACATGTCCATCGTATCGTTGCCACCCGCGTCCCAGATCGTCTCGATGCTGTCGTTCAGATCGTCGAACGAATAGACGTCATCGCCCGAACTGCTGGTGTCGTTTGTGCCGTAGAGGTGTTGAAGCGCCGCGATGTCGTAGACCTGGTAGGAAGTTGCGCTATCGGCCATCGTCGGATGGAACGCGCCGCTCATCACGGTGTATTGGGCGGAATCTTCGCCTTCGGGCAGATCCGGATGGCGCATTCCGAGGGCGTGCCCGATTTCGTGCATCAGGGTTTCGTATTGAGGCGACCCGGCGTCGAAAGTCGCGCCTGCATAGTCTGCATCCAGCCAGACATCGCTGGCAGTGTTGCCGGTTCCATCGGCCGAGGCCAGGCCGGACACACCCTGGGCGCCGGGGAGGTTCGCGAGGCCGAATGTCATCTCGGCCTGGTCGGGAGGCACCTCGACGAAGGTCAGGTTGGTATAGCTTTCGATCATCGAAATGATGTCCAAAGTCGCCTGTTTCTGTTGTTCGGACAGCTCGCGGAAACCGTCATACACGAATGCGCCGTCCGAGTAATAGTCCGGCGGCTGGTCGAGGAAGGCAAATGTGACCGTGTCCGGTGTGCCCAGGGGATCGGGCGCATTCACGCGGTACCAGCCCCCGTAGAGCAATGCGTCGACATAATAGGGTACGGCGTCCGGCTCGGGTGTCGGGGCCGGGTCGGGGACGGGATCGGGCGACGTGACGCTGAGCGCGACTGTTGCGGTATCCGTTCCGCCCTGTCCGTCACCGATGGAATAGCCAAAACTGTCGTCGCCGGAGAAGCCGTCGGGGGCGGTGTAAGAGAAAGTGCCGTCGGCCGACATGGACACGGTGCCACCAGCCGCGGTTGCGGTGTCGTAGTCGAGCAGCTGAACCTGGTCGCCGTCGATGTCGGTGTCATTGGCAAGGACGCTGTCGCCCAGGAAGGTCTGGCTCGCGTCCACCTGGAAACTGTCATCCCCGGCCACAGGGCCGTCGTTCTGGGGCAGAACGTCGATTGCGACTGTATTGGTGACACTGACACCCTGAGCATCGGTTACGGTGTAGCTGAAGCCATCCGTGCCGAAGGCGTCGGCCTCGGGCTGATATGTCAGGGTCTGGTCTTCGTTGATCGTCACCGTGCCGAAGGCGCCGTTCGTGACCGCGCTGATCCAGAGGCCGTCACCGCTGTCGTTGTCGAGCACATGGATGATGACGGAGCTGTCTTCGTCGGTGACTGCGCTGTCGGCCACGGCCTGGGGGGCAGACGGCAGGACGTCGAGGGTCACGGTGGCCGAAGCGATGCCGCCCTGGTCGTCGGCGATGTGGTAGGTGAACGAGTCCTGCCCGGAAAAGGAAGGGTCGGGGGTGTAGGTGAAACTGCCGTCCGATGCGACGGTGACCATTCCGCCGGCCGTTGTTGTTGTCTGGAACTGAGTCGACTGGGTGCCGGGATCAGCCGTGTTGCCAAGACCGACAACGCGAAGGGTGTCGCCATCAGCGTCACTGTCGTTCGCAAGCAGGCTTTCCGCGCCTTCCAGCGTTGTGCCCGAGCTGAGCTGATAGGCGTCGTCTGATGCCTGGGGCGTGGTGTTGACGTCGTTGATGGCCACGGTCACCCAGGCGGTGGCCGTCTGGCCGTACTGGTCTTCGACCGTATAGGAAAACCGATCGGTGCCCACCGCCGTTTCAACAGGGCGGTAGGTGATTGTTCCGTCGGTATTCAGCGCCACATTGCCCAATTCCCCCGGAGTGACGGAGCGGACGGTCAACCCGTTGCCGATGTCGTTCTCAAGCACCGAAAGCAAGACCTCGGTGCCCCTGTTCGTTTCGGCGTTGTCGTCTTGCGCGGAGAGGGCCGCGGGTGGCGGCGTTCCGATGTCGGCGGTGGTGACCTCTGTGTCGGCGAACAGGATGGTTTCAATCCCGGTCAGCAGATCGGCCCAGGCGTCACCGTATCGCACAATGATATCGTCACCGACACGTTCAATCGTGTAATCGGCGACGTTGCCGGAGTACGCAACCGTGTCGGACCCGTCAGAGCCATCCAGCACATCGGAACCGGCGCTTTCATAGAAGACGTCATCGCCAATGCCCCCGGCGAGCGTGTTGTCGCCGTCGTTGCCCGTCATGACATTGTCCAGATCGTTGCCGGTGGCCCAGAGATCTTCGGTGCCGGTCAGGGTCACGTCTTCGACATTATCTTCAAGGGCGATGTTGACCGTTGAATAGACCTGGTCATGACCGCCATTCTTGCGTTCGTCGATCCGGGCGAAGGTGTCGTCGATGACATATGTATCATCGCCATTGCCGCCCCTGAGGACAGCCGGCTGGCCAATGGAGAAAAGCGTGTCATTCCCCTGGCTGCCGCTGATGACAGTATCCTTACCGATACCGTTCGTTGGTTTAGGCATTGCCGCTGCTCCGTGCCATGTCCCTGCCAAACTTTTACTGGAGTCACTTGGTGCGCTTGGGGATCTTTTGGTTGTCTTTCAAAAGATGGTTATTACCCGGTAAACCGACGGGGATTAATGGGGGTGAATCTGGCGGAAAGATGTCGAAACAGTGGCGTTTGGGCCGAAGCCCGCTCATCTTTTCCAGGAATGGCAATAGATCGCCTATTTGTGAAAAATCATGAAAGCGTTGAAAATCAAATGATTCTGTATTAGACATGAGCTTGTGGGGACATCACTTGGTGGAAAGGTGGCTTTGGCCAGCTTTGGGTGTGATGTAAATAGTTGTTCGTAATAGCTTGCAAAGCTGCATTTGGCGGCGTCTGCACTCTTAAATCCTGGCTGAATCTGCAAATCCATCTCTGAATCTAAAGGGGTTCTGCCCGTGCGCTGGGGGGCGCGGGGCTTGCTGGGTATGAGTGGCCGAGACATTGGCCAATTACCTTTATTAATAACCAATTTCACCGTTCGATTTGGCGGGCGGTTTACCTGTGCCTTTTGAAAGGTGCGGGAAAGTGGGGGAGTTAATCAAATGACTGATGCAATTATTGTCACTGGTAATTTTACCAACGATCAAACAAGTGGAAATACCTCAAGCGATCAAACGGCTGATGATGATGTTCTAATCAGCGTGGATGACAGTAATCTGCTAAGTATAGATTACATATCCGCCTCTCTGAGCGGAACGTTTCTTGGATTTTTAGAAAACATTACAAACAATTGGATGACGTTCGGGCTTGCCTCGCAGCCGGACTACGACTTTGCCGATGATGCCGAGGCGGCAGAAAGCGCCAGCGGCTTCGTGACCGTGTCGGCCGACGAGGGGTCGAACTATTCGCCGTTGAGGTTCTCGAACGCCTC
>JBNKHH010000009.1:0-7186 GCA_050290245.1 Silicimonas sp. | reverse complement strand
CCCAAGCGGGATCGGTTTCCGATGCGATTGCCGGGTCATGCCGGGTTTCATTCGCCCCTTGTTGCACCTGTCTCCGAGGACGCACTCAGCCACTTTTCGCCGGAGCTGTTTTTGCAGCCCAAGCTGCCAATGATCGATGGTCGCGGGCAGATCTGGTGGCCTCATGCGTGCGACATGAATGCTCTCTGGGACTATACCTTCGGTCATCAGGTCATCGAGCCCTATGACTTCACACGCGCCATCACCGTTGCGGCGCGGGAATTTGCACCGGATTTGTTTGTCGTCACCGGTCCTGGAACAACCTTGGGCGGGGCCGTTGCTCAATCGCTGATTGAAGCGGACTGGCGCGGAATGGCGTCCAAGGCCGACTTCCAGACTCGCCAGTCGACCGATCCAATTCTTGTTTCCATGGGCCGCGAAGACCAGCGCAGCCGTGTATCAAAAGGACACTGATATGACACATCAAGACGTTTTGCGGGCCGCCGGCCTGTCTGAAACCGAGCTCACAGGCGGCACCCTGGCAGTCAGGTCACCGATTGACGGGGCGACGGTGGCGCGTGTCGCTGAAACGGCGGCAAAGGACATGCCCGCAATCATCGCCAAGGCCCAGGAAGCCTTCAAGGCCTGGCGCACGGTGCCCGCCCCGCGCCGGGGGGAACTCGTCCGTCTGCTGGGCGAAGAGTTGCGTGCCGCCAAGGACGAGCTGGGCGCTGTCGTCACGCTTGAGGCCGGCAAGATCGTGTCAGAGGGCCTCGGCGAAGTACAGGAGATGATCGACATCTGTGACTTTGCGGTCGGTCTTTCCCGCCAGCTCTACGGGCTGACCATCGCCTCTGAGCGCCCGGGTCACCGGATGATGGAGACCTGGCATCCGATGGGTCCCTGCGGCGTCATCACGGCGTTCAACTTTCCGGTCGCGGTCTGGTCCTGGAACACGGCACTTGCCCTGATCTGTGGCGACCCGGTGATCTGGAAGCCATCGGAAAAAACGCCGCTGACGGCCATGGCGTCGATGAAGATCATGGAACGTGCGCTGGCCCGGTTCGGCGACGCGCCTGAGGGGCTGGTCCAATTGGTCGTCGGCGGCCCTGACGTGGGCGAGGCCCTGGTCGCTTCGCCCGATGTGCCGATCCTGAGCGCAACCGGCTCCACCCGAATGGGCAGCATCGTCGGCCCGCGCGTATCCGCACGTTGGGGGCGGCCCATTCTTGAGCTTGGCGGCAATAACGCGATGATCGTGGCACCCTCGGCCGATCTCGACATGGCAATCCGTGCCATCGTCTTTTCGGCCGTCGGGACCGCTGGTCAAAGGTGCACGTCGCTGCGCCGCCTGATCGTGCACAATTCGATCAAGGATGATCTTGTGGCGAAACTGGTGCCTGCCTATGCCAGCCTTCCCATCGGTGACCCCCGCGTCGAGGGTACGCTGATCGGCCCCCTGATCGACCAGAACGCCAGCGACAACATGCAACGGATGCTGGAGGCCGCCAAGGCAGATGGCGGAATCGTGCATGGCGGCGGCACCGCGACCGGGGTCGATGGTGGCTGCTATGTGAACCCAGCGATTGTCGAGATGCCGGGCCAGACCGATACGGTAAAAACGGAAACCTTCGCGCCGATCCTGTACGTCATGGGATATGACGACTTTGACGAGGCGATGGCGCTGCACAACGGTGTCCCCCAGGGTCTGTCGTCCTGCATCTTCACACTGAACATGCGCGAAGCCGAGCAATTCCTGTCCGCTGCCGGATCGGATTGCGGCATCGCCAATGTGAATATTGGCCCGTCGGGTGCAGAAATCGGCGGTGCGTTCGGTGGCGAGAAGGAAACCGGTGGCGGCCGTGAAAGCGGATCGGATGCATGGAAATCTTACATGCGCCGCCAGACCAACACGATCAACTACTCGGCCGAGTTGCCGCTGGCACAGGGTGTCAAGTTCGACATCTGAGCAAAAAAGCACTGACGAAAGGAAAGCCCCCGGCAGCGATGCAGGGGGCTTTCCTGGACTTACGACACCTCGGCCTGCGGAGCGGCAATCTCACGCCAGAACGACGCCCGGTCCGGAATGGGTGGCGCAATCCTACGTCCCAATGCCCTCTCAAGCGGGCAGGAAGACACCCGCGAAGAACGCAGACAGATCGCCATGGCCGTCCAGTCGCAGGATATGCGCGATGTACTGGTCCGGGCGCACGACAATCATACAGCCGTGATCCCGGTCGATGCCGCGCATGTCATAGATGTCACCCAGCCCCTTGTGATCGGTACAGAATATTTTTTCGTGGTCCTGAAGACCCAGACTGCCAGTCTCGGGCTTCAACAGCGATGGCATGTTTCCGTAGTCAAGCTGATCGAATGTCTCCTGAAAGACCGCACGCAGGTCGATGACGGCGTCAATATCCTCGCCGGGCCGGGTATAGCGCACAACCGGCGAGGCATCGTCGTTTGCCAGCCAGTCGGCCAATGCCCTCATCGGCCCATGATCCCGTCCCGCGAAGGCATAGATGCGCCAGCGTCCATCTGCTTCGGCGGCATGACCCAATTGCATCTGCTTGGCATCCGCCACTCGCACCACTGGAGCGGAGTGGAAACGGCGACCGACCTCCTGCCCCGTTGCGAGGTGCTGGTGCGGATTGGCCGCGGTTAGCAGGCCCGCATCGTATTTCACGGCCAGACCGCCGGTGAATTCGAGATTCTTCTTGAAATGGGCGACGAAACGAGGCTCGTCCGCACTGTCCAGCTCGCTTTCGCCGGGCGGAGCGGACATAACGCGCGCCCACTCGTGGTCGGTGTCGACCAACCGCTTGGCCTCGACCCAGCGTTCGGCGGAATAGGTGTGCAACAGGCTCTTGTCCGACCGCCCGGTCAGAACATGCGCCAGCTTCCAGCCCAGGTTGAAAGCATCCTGCATCGACACGTTCATCCCCTGCCCCGCCTTGGGGCTATGGGTGTGACAGGCGTCACCGGCGGTAAAGACCCGCGGCGTGCGGGTCGCGGCTTCGCCTGGTGGCACATCGTCGAAACGGTCGGTCATGCGGTGCCCGATTTCATAGATCGACCACCAGACCACCTCTTTCACGTCGATCGAATAGGGCGCGATGATGCGGTTCGCGGCCGCGATCATGTGGTCCTGGGTAAACCTGCGTTCGGCCACGCGCTCTCCCTCGCCCAGCTTGTCCAGCTCGACGTACATGCGGAACAGATACCCGCCCTCGCGCGGAAGGATCAGCACATTGCCTTCCTTGGACGAGGTGATTAGGCATTTTTGCCGGACGTCCGGGAAGTCGGTATTGGCCAAAATGTCCATGACGCCCCAGGCCTGGTGCGCAGCATCGCCATGCAACTCGCCTCCGATGGCCTTGCGCACGTTCGAACGCGCGCCATCACAGCCAACGACATAGTTGGCACGCACCACCTTGGTCTGGCCCCAATCCACGCCGGTATCCTCAAGCGTGACCGTGACTGGGTATTCGTCAGCCTCGGTATCGACGACCACGTCCTTGACCGACCAGTTGTAGTCAGGCTCAAGCCGCGTGGCCGAATTCTTCATCACGTCCAGGAACAACTGGTGCAACCGGGCCTGGTTGATCAGGATGTGCGGCATTTCCGAACTGTCGTCGGCCACGTCCTGCACCCGTCCGATGCGCTTGATATGGGCAGGGTTCGCCGGGTCCGGCATCCAAAAGGAGGTCTGGTTCACCCAATAGCTTTCGCGTTTGACCTTGTCGGCGAACCCGAAGGCCTGGAACATCTCCATGGTGCGGGTGTTAATGCCGTCGGCCTTGCCCTTGGTGATGTTGCGCGGGTCGCGCTCGACGATCATCGTCTCGATCTCGGGGAACTGGGCAAGTTGCGCGGCAAGGCAAAGACCCGCCGGACCGGTGCCTGCGATCAGGACGTCGACCTTTTCGGGCAGTGGAGCATGGGCGGCCCGGTCGCGGCGGTTTGGCGCTGCGTTGTTGACGTCCGGATCTCCGCCGCGAAAACCATCCTTGTAAAACTGCATCGTCGCACCTCCCTTTTCGCGGACGCGCTGCCCGCCTCTCCGATACGCCCTTAGTATCTATACATATCACTTTGGGTCAATCGAAAAATATGTATACATATCTCTTTTATTTTTTCGTATATTTTTCAAGTTATTAAGCCAATTCCACTTTAATATATCGGGTCGCCACGAGCCCTGCGCCCAACTCAGATTGACGTATTGCGCCCGCTTTCGCGGTCGCGACGGGGCCGCCGCTGACGCGGCGGCCCCTAATTGCGTATTTCAGGCAAGATAAAGAAAGAGAGTCAGACCCCGAGAGGTTGCCCCAGAAGCTGGCCGTCCGCCTGGCCGACGATCCGCGCGCTGATAAGAGCACCCTCGTGCTGGTCGGTCTCGAAGACGACCTCGGCAAAGGTTTCGCTGCGGCCCATCCGCGCGGCCTCTGTCAAAACGTTGACAACCCTGCCCTGCTGGCGGTCGAGGAAGGCATCGCGGGCCCGGTTGCCCGCCGCACGAAGCCGCGCGGCCCGGTCGCGGATCACGGCGCCGTTCACCTGAGGCATTCGTGCCGCGGGTGTGCCCTGTCGGGGCGAATAGGGAAAGACGTGCAGCCAGGTCAGGCCGCAGTCCCCGACCAGCCTGAGCGAGTTTTCGAACATCGCCTCGGTCTCGGTTGGAAAGCCTGCTATGATATCGGCCCCGAAGGCCATGTCCGGGCGCAGCGCGCGCGCCTCTTCACAAAAGCGGATCGCATCATCACGCAGATGCCGGCGTTTCATCCGTTTCAGGATCATGTCGTCGCCCGCCTGAAGCGAGAGATGCAGATGCGGCATCAGGCGCGGTTCGGTGGCGATGGCCTCCATCAGAGCAGGGTCCGCCTCGATCGAGTCGATCGAACTGATCCTGAGACGCGCCAGATCCGGCACCAGCTTCAGAACCCTCCGCACAAGGTCACCAAGACGTGGCGCACCCGGCAGGTCGGCACCCCAGCTCGTCAGGTCGACGCCGGTCAGCACCACCTCGTTGAATCCGCGATCGACCAATCTCTTGATCTGCTCCACCACGACACCCGCCGCAACCGAGCGCGAATTGCCCCGTCCAAAGGGGATGATGCAGAAAGTGCAGCGGTGGTCGCAGCCGTTCTGAACCTGCACATAGGCCCGGTGCCGTCCAAAACCGTCGATCAGGTGCCCGGCGGTTTCCGTAACGCTCATGATGTCATCGACGCGTACAGGTTCGCTCTCACCGATGGCGGCGCGTGCCCAGGTCTGCGGCTGCATCTTCTCGGCATTGCCAACCACCAGATCGACCTCATCCATGCTGGCAAAGCGCTCCGTCTCGGTCTGCGCAGCACAGCCCGTGACGATCACCGTCGCGCCCGGATTCTCACGCCTCAGACGCCGGATTTCCTTCTGGCTTTTGCGCACCGCCTCGGCCGTCACGGCGCAGGTGTTCACGATCACCGCATCCGAAAGGCCGGCGGCATCGGCCATTTCGCGCATGGCCTCGCTTTCATATGCGTTCAGCCGGCAGCCCAGCGTGGCAAAGACAGGCACCTTGCGATCCATCAGACCGCCTCGATCCGGAACACGCCGTCAAAGACATGGGCAGTCGGCCCGGTCATCCAGACGCCGTCCTCACGCCAATCGATCTCGATCCGACCGCCGTCAAGGTCGATCGCCACCCTGTGCCCGGTCAGTCCCCGGCGCGCTGCCGCCACGGCCACCGCGCAGGACGACGACCCCGAGGCCAGCGTGTGACCGACCCCACGCTCCCAGACCCGCACCCGCAGATGATCGGGGCCCAGGAGCTGTGCGAACTGCACATTTGTCCGCTCGGGATAAAGGGGGTGATGTTCGATCCGCGCCCCCACCTCGGCCAGGTCCACCGCCTCCACGTCCTCGACAAAAAACGTGCAATGCGGGTTGCCCATGCCGGTCGCAACCGGGTCGCCCTCCATCGGCAGGTGGTCGAGGTCCACCTCCTCGGCCAGCGGCACCTCGCGCCAGTCCAGTTGCGGCGCGCCCATGTTGACCCGCGTCAGCCCGCCGCCCGCGTCCTCGCAGGCCAGAAGCCCCCGCTCGGTTCGCAGAACCAAGGTATCGCGCCCGCTTTCGTCCATCAGGTGCCGCGCTACACATCGCGTCGCATTCCCACATGCCCCGGCGGTCGAACCGTCGGCATTGTAAAAAACCAGCCGCGCGTCCGCCTCGGCGTCCGTTTCGATCACCGCAAGCTGGTCAAAGCCCACGCCGCGATGGCGATCCCCGATAGCCTGCGCCAGGGCAGCCGTCATCGGCTCCCCGCCTGCGCGGTGATCGAGAACGACGAAATCGTTGCCCAGCCCGTGCATTTTCATGAACGGCAGGCCTGAGATGCCGGAACGTGCCATGCGGGGGCATATATAGGCCCGGATGCCCTTAGAAAAGCCGTCTCGAGCCTAGTAGAGAATATTCGTCGCCATGCGCAACTCGCTGGCCCGTTTGGCCGTCACGATCCAGATCTTGTCGTTAGGCACCTGGTAGGCCATCTCGTTGATCCGGCTGAACCCCATCTCGCGCCAATAGCGGCGGTCGATCTCGTAGGAAACGTCGCGATCGGTCGCCGAATGCAGCCCCAGTTCCGCGATATCGGCCATCTCGCGTTGCCGGCCCGCGATAAAGACGTCGACGCAGGCCGAGATGCAGGTCGCCAGCACCACCGTGTTCATGCCTTCCGCCTTGATCGTCCGGCCTATCTGGTGCGACGCTAGCAGGCTCCCGCCAGGAGATTGCGCGATCACCAGCCCCTCGACATCGGCCCGTTCGACCATCGACTGGAAGACGAACGCTGTCTCACCGGTAATCTCGCCATCCAGTACCAGGAACTGATTCTGCCCGTCCGAAGAGGTCTCGACAAACAGGTTGCCGCCCAGATTTTCGGCCTCAGGCGAGACCAGAATGCCATTCGATGTTGCGCAGGCCGCGACTGCCAACAACATCAGGCAGGGAACTAAAAAGCGCCGGAACATGTGCGATCCTGTCCTTGGGGTCCGCCCACCGTGCCCCCCCGGACGCACAGGGTCAAGCGAATGGTGGAATTTGCCCTTGACGACCCCAGATGACCGCTTTAGGTCCGGCCCTCGAGTGGGCCGTTAGCTCAGTTGGTAGAGCAACTGACTTTTAATCAGTGGGTCGCAGGTTCGAATCCTGCACGGCTCACCAC
>JBNKHH010000008.1:0-2768 GCA_050290245.1 Silicimonas sp. | reverse complement strand
GTTGTGCCGACGCTGAACGGAACACCAAGGTTTCCAATGCGGATGGGCGCCGCGACGCTTGAGACGCCTACTTCGATTTCTTCGACGCACTCCGCATAGCCGCGGTCTCGAATGGTGGCGAACTCCCGCTCAATTTCGCCCGGCATGGTCTTTGTCTGTTCCGTGTAGGCGCGCAGGGGGCCGGAGAGTATTTCACTCTGAAACCCCTGATCGGCGAAAGCAGCTATTGCCTTCGAGCAAGAGCAGGCGTGCATGGGCCGGTTGCCGAGGCCGGGGTGAATGAAGGATCGCGCAGCGTCAACCGGCGTTTCCACGTGGATGATCTCTACTTTTCTGTCCCGGAACCTGGAGAGAAAGACGGCTTCGCCGAATTCGATGGCCATTTCCCTCAGTGTCGGGGCGGCAGCCCGGCACACATCCGCATCCGGTTGGCCCAGGATGGCAATCCGCTTCAGTCGCTCGCCAATGAGGTAACGCGACGCTCCCTCAGGCTCATCCAGCAGTCGATGCTCGGCCAGGGTCTGAAGCAAGCGGTAGCAGGTAGGGCGTGGAAGGCCGGTGGCGCGCTGTACGTCTGCAGGCGAAACTGCTCGTCCGGCAATGGCCACTGTTTCCAAAACGGCAATAAGTCGGTTGAGATGCATTTTTATCACTTTACAGACATTTGTCTCATGAATTAGAACAAAATGAACTGTGGGACAAGCTGAAAAATGCGCCGGACGGAGAGAACGACATGAGTGGAGAGAGCGAGATGACATGTTGCGGTCCGGGATATGCGAGTCCGGCGGAGGCGATCAAGGCGCCACGCGAACAGCTGCTTTATTCCATCGCGATTTACACGGGAACGGGGATACAGAAACCCGACTATCTGGCGACGGTAGACGCGGACCCGGACAGTCCGACCTACTCACAGGTGATCCACAGGCTGGAAATGCCAAGGATCGGGGATGAGCTGCACCACATGGGCTGGAACGCCTGCTCCTCTTGTCATAGCGACTCGTCGATGTCGCGCAAATACCTGCTGGTGCCTGGCGTTCGGTCGAACAACATCTATGTAGTTGACACCGCTACCGACCCGCGCGCGCCGCGCCTGTACAAGGTTATTGACGGCGCCGAGATCAAGGCGAGAACCAACCTTTCGGGTCCGCACACTGTTCACTGCCTCGGGTCCGAGATCATCATCTCGTTCCTGGGTGACGCCAAGGGCGAGGCGCCCGGTGGCTATCTGCACCTCAACAAGGAATTTGAGATTGTGGGCCGGTGGGAGAACTCGATGGGCGACATCCCGTTCGGCTATGATTTCTGGTATCAGCCCCGCCACAATGTGATGGTCAGCTCGGAATGGGCGGCCCCCAACACCTTCATGCCGGGATTCGATCTGGAAGAGGTGGGCCACCTGAAGTATGGCCGCCGTCTGCATCTCTGGGATTTCGAAAAGCGTGTGCCGGTCGAGACCATGTATCTGGGTGAAGACGGGCTGATCCCGCTTGAGGTCAAGTTCCACCATAACCCGGACAGCACCCATGGGTTCTGCGGCGCCGCGCTCAGCGCCAACGTGATCCATTTCTGGAAGTCCGAGGCGGGCGAATGGGAATGGGAGAAGATCATCGACGTAGAAAACGAGCCGCATCCCGAATGGCCCATCCCGGTTCCTGGCGTGATATCAGCGATCCTGGTGTCGATGGACGACAAGTACCTCTACCTGAACAACTGGCTCCATGGCGATATGCGCCAGTATGACATAAGTGACCCACACAATCCCAAACTGACTGGTCAGGTTTGGATGGGGGGACTGCTCGGTAAGGCGCCCGAGGTCAACGGCGTCAAGGTCGCAGGCGGCCCGCAGATGTTCCAGCTGTCGCTGGATGGCAAGCGGCTCTATGTCACCACATCGCTCTTTTCGACCTGGGACAATCAGTTCTATCCAGACATCCGTACGCAAGGCGGCGTGATGGTCATGATCGATTGTGATGTCGAAAACGGCGGCATGAGAATCAACGAAGAATTCATCGTCGATTTCGGCAAGGAACCCGGCGGGCCGAGCCGCTGTCATGAAACCCGCTATCCGGGCGGCGATTGCACGAGCGATATCTGGCTATGACCAATACCCGGACCATAACGATCGCCAACCGCGGCGGCGCGACTTATACGGTCGACACCCGCCGCTCCTTGCTCGACACGTTGCGCGAACAAGGCGTCGATCTGCCCTACGGCTGCAAATACGGCGGCTGCATCACCTGTGCGGCCAAACTGACCGCCGGCGAAGTCGATCAGCGCCGGCAGGTGGCGCTGAACAATCGTCAGATCAGCAATGGCTACGTGTTGCTCTGTGTCGCGCGGCCCATGTCAGATTGCACACTCGAGGTCGGCGTAGAAAGCCACGACAGGCTCTATCGCAACCCATTTCTCGATCCGCTTGAGCCCTACGAACTGAAAGCGGACATCGCCACACCGAAGGAGGCGTAAGTGTCCGAAGCCGACATTGACCGTATCTACGATTACACGCCGGAGTACCTGGCGGATATCCTTCGCTCGGTGAAAACCATCGCCATGGTCGGCGCCAGCAACGACAAGACCAAGTTCAGCTATGGCGTACTGCGTGTGCTGCACGAAACCGGCTATGACATGGTTCCGATCAACCCCAATCCGGCGGTGACGGAAATCCGCGGGATCAAGGTGTACAATACGCTGGCCGACGTCGACCGCCCCATAGACATGGTGGAGGTCTTCCGCCCTTCCGAAGAGCTTTATGGTATCGCGCAAGAGGC
>JBNKHH010000007.1:0-22570 GCA_050290245.1 Silicimonas sp. | reverse complement strand
CGCGCAAAAAAGCGCGCCGCCGCAGGTTAGGCGTTCACTCGGCCTTCTTCTTCCCGAAAAACATCGCCGCAATTGGGGCTGCCAACAACGCCAGTGAAAAGTAGCGCAGGATAGGTGGGCCGCCGCCGTAGTTGGTCCCTTGTGTGCCGAGCTGGGCGGATGCAGCAGCTTCAAGCCAAAGTGATGGCGTGAAGAAAAGGAATGCTATTGCCGAAATGATAACCGTCGCAATCGCTAATCCTCTGTCTCCCAAGAATGCCCCAAATGCAGCAATCGCGAGCGCAAGCCAACCGACGAACAACCCTACCACCGGCATAATTGCCCCAAGGATTGCCACCAGAAGCCCTGCCAATCCTATTCCAGATTCTAGTTTCATTTTGTCTCCTCGTAAAAATTTTTGCCAGGCACGAATACCCGGCACTCTTGGACCGCCGCGGCGTTTGCGGGACATTCCAAAGCCAACACTGCAATGCGCCAATGCGTTATTCAATAACATAGAGACACAGTAGGGCGAGTGACGTGTCTGGTAAGGTTATCAACACACAGATCAACTGGCCAAGGCAGGAGACGACTTCCCGACTCCTAACCTCAACACGGTCGACAAGCTTGAGCGGCAAGGGCTCGAACAATTGTGATGTCGTGGCCTGGCGGAACTAGCACATCAACCTGGCGATCACCTATTGCGTTCCAATATTCCACGGAGACCTTCTCGAAACAGGCAGGGAAACAATGGTTCGCCGCTCTACGCAGTCTCGCTTCTCAACTCCTCATAGGCATACACACTTGCTCAAAAATTCACTGTAAAAATGTTGGACATGTGTTGGACAGATGCAAAAAAATCTCTCAAATTATTGTAAAAAAAATAATAAATTGATCTCATCGCCGCCGGGATTGATCCCGAGTAGAATAGTACCTCCTACACGATAGTTGCGGCCGACAAAGCCGATTTGTGGAACTGCCGCGTCTTCCGGCTCGCTTATTGGATGTTGCTTGTCGAATTCACCAAATACATCTCTTCTTGTAAGTCGCACTGCCTTGAGCATTGGTCCGTCAAATTCAGCTAGCATCCCACCGATTCCCTCTATGCTTCGAAACCCAAAATAATGATCCATGAGCCGATTGTCCGATCTGAGCTCAAGGCAGTCTTTCAAGGCAACCGAAACCGATGACCGCTTTGCGGGACTTTGCTGCCATTGGTCCGCGATTTTCGAATGTCCGCTTTCGGGAAAAATCCTGCCTAGGGCTTGATAACCAGTACTGGGGCAGACAGTGCGTCTTGCTCTTCGACGGTGACTCCAGCGCGTAGCAGACATGCTCCTGCGAGTGACAAAACACGCGTTTCTTCTACTGCATTGGCCGCTGACAAATCAGGATATGCAGACGAGAACATGTTAGCCGCTTTCAAGGCATCCAAATGATGATCCCCTGTACCAGCATGTGCCACACCGCTAACGAATGCCTCAAAAACCAAAATCGAGTCTTCGGGCGACCAATCGTGCCAACCAAGAGTGAACGACGAGTCCGCCAAGTCTTTTCGTAGCCCCTCGAATACATGTGACATAACAGCGAGACCGATAGTTGTGACAGTAGCACCCGCCCCAGCAGACCAAGGTCGACCGGCCTCTCCGAAACGCTGAGACGTAATCTTCGCCAATTGGCGACTAACTGGAATGAACAAAGGTGCTTCAAAACCCAGAGCGCCGGGATGATGCGTCACCAATTCTCGGTAGCGGCCAATAAAGTCATCTAAGTCTTGGCCAGTTTCATCCTGACCGCGAAACTTGATTGCCCAGCCAATATTCTTTGGCGCACCTACATCTACAACGCCAACAACAATCTCGCTTATATCCAAAGTACCCTTATCCTGCTTTGTGCACAGTATATAGCAAGCAGCTGATGCGTAAGGTTGGCAAGTCTAAGTTGATTGGCAAAGCGGTCATCTGTCTTGTTCCGCTTGAAAGACCGGCCCCCTCATTGCCTGTCGCTTCGGAGGACCGGGGCACTCGACCGATCAAAAAAACTTCATGATGACAGGGTGATCGAAGGCAAAAGGTCAGCCGGTTTTGTTTTGAAGCAATGTACCACGACACGAAATGGAACTTGCAACATAAAATCAGCCTCTAAAAGGTCGGTTCACTATCTGAGACAACCTATACAGGAAAAGACAACAGAGGTTCCGGCAGGGACAATACTATCTGCGTCCGCACCTTCCCAAGCGTTCAATGTAATTAGTTTGCGCACCCCACCATTCTCTTCAGAAAAAAGCGGCCCAAATTTCGCAAGGTGGTTGTATATTTCTCCGATTGTCTTTTCTTCCTCTATCTTCATACAGCCAACTAATTCATCAGGATTTTCGCAATACCTATTCATATTTTTTGTATTGTAGCCGCCATATGCAACAACCGTCCCACTCGGCAAGACCACGTCTGGCGAAATTTCATCGCCCCAGCCATTGAGATTCAGAAACCTTTGATAGTCACTCAACCAATTTCTATAGTTCCAAAAATATTGTGTTTTCGGGAATGGGTATTTGACCATGAATTCTGACACAGTCATTGGTCGATCCAACCTGGTACAGATCAATGTATCAAGGTTCTCACATTCGCTTGGTGGAAAAGTCTTATCGTCTTGTGGCTGAAGTATGGAAGTTAGCCAGTCCCCGCCAGAGCTATTTGCGCCTTGAACGTCAGTCGCAATCGGACTTCCACAGGTTTCAGGGAACAGTTGTCCCCATCGAAGACAACCATTTAGCCACCACGCCTCGGTGACTTGTCCAACTGAACTCGAAACCTTCCATACACCTGAATCGTAGGACAAAATTGCTTCGAAGTTGGTTAAGTTCCCTAGATTTGGGTCCAGCCATCCTTTCTGAAACGCAGGCGTATTAGTCACATCGATAGCGATGCCGCCCGGCCGCTGCACGTTGGCTGAAAAGTATGCCAACTTATCAATAACCCGAAAACTCTCGATGACGAACTGCACCTCCCGACCATAGAGTTCCTCGGCTTTAGGCCGGGCGGCATTGAGGATCGCCTTTCGCAAATCCGAGCCTCGTTCCGGTTCAAAAAGCTCACCCGTCATTGGAGGCGGGGTTGCTACGTTTTGGAGCAATCTCACTTTGGATTGATCGGCGAATGCCGCAAGGCTATGGCACTTGACGAAAATTGGCTCGTGACCGTCGATCAGACAGTCCCCACGATCCCAGTCGGGTGTTCCCCACAGCACGACTTCTGTACCGCCCTGCAAAATCTGGACGTTGTCATAGACAGCCTGCCCCCCTTGAAAGCGTCTACTGTAGAGCGTCGAATCTTCGATTAGGCTTGTATAGGAAAAGGCCGGCGAGACACTGCCCTCGGGCTCTATTGGATATTCTTCAATATAAGTCGCACCTTCGGTCAAAAAAGCATCTCTTGGATATCCATTCCGAGACTTCCAATCTTCTATTGCGTTGGAGAGTTCAGTTTCGGAGAGCGTGAAAGTCTCCGTCGGACCAACAGCTATCGCGAACCATTCGTTGTCAGCTCGGAAAACACGGGCACCATCGTGCAACTGTGCGATCCCTCTCGCTGCATCAAGTGTTGATCTAGATGCCAACTGAAGCCATGCATATCCATCGGGCGCACTGAATCTGCCAACTGATCCAATTAACTCGTCAAGTGTCCCGCTCCGCTGCTGAACGCTGCCTCCAGGCTGAAAATTCTCGCCGTTCATCGGAGGAGCAACAGACTGCGACGTTGCCGCAAGTTCGGAAACCGTCGTCGTGAAAGTGCCTGCATTGGCCATCACCAACGGGCTGTCATCGGGACAACGCTTGAAACCTTGCGCGTGCATCCCGGGCATATCTGCAACCTCAAGATAGGCGTCAGGAGCCAGAACATCGATCAGCATCTTGCCTGGTTCGCTTGTATTTCCGACGTGAAATATGCCGCGGAGTTGTGTTTTGCCCTCGACGATGTCGCTCCGCGTGATTCCGAAACTATCTTCAAAGTAGTAGAGAAACGCGCTTCCTTTTACGATGCGATGCCCACTGTAGACCGGCTCTTGATGTAGATTTTGCAGATCGCAGTATTCGAAGTTTGCAACATATATGCCCGGTAAAAGCGGGCTATTCGCAGACACTCCCGGAAGAGGCGTCGAAGCGCACGGAGCAGTTAGGCCATCTGCTTTCTGCAATTTCGTCACAGTTTCCGTGTTTGGCTGTCCCGAAACGGCCTGACAATGTTCTGCTTGGAATTCCATCAAAGCTTGCCGAGTTTGCGGTCCGGGAATGCCATCTATTTCGCCAGCATCATAGCCAAGCATGTTCAGGCGGTATTGGAGTGCCTTATAATTTGCCGCGAAGTTCGTCAGCTCCCAACCCGTCTTTCCATTGACGCCAACATTCTGGCCGTCGAAATTCGCAGAGACTGAGCTGTCAACCAAACCGATGTTTCGCCTGCTTGAGAGGCGTCCAGTCTGATCAAAATCTATGAACTGCACAGACGTGCCGAAATAGGAACAATCCCGACAACCGTCGGCCAGCCCAGCCAGCACCACAAACCGCTGCCCCCCGACAGGTAGCGCGCGATGCGTGACTCCAGCATAGCCTCCTATGGCTTGTGGATGCTGTCTCAGGAGCTTCCGACTGGCAGCATCTGTAAACTGAGCGGTCAAATTCCTACCTGGCCCAGTTACAGCTATAACGTCAGGCTCTCCATTTACGATCGCAGATGGTCTGAATCTGTCTGATGTACCTGCAATGTGACCGATCTGCATGTGCACAAGATCGACCACACCCAACTCTACAAATTCACGCGCAAAGGCACCGCCCAGCTCCACATAGTCATATTCTCTTGCAAACTCTATCGCTCGCGATGGAACTCCCAGTCCAGTAAGAATGGAAAACTGATCTTCGCGAATATCTAGACGACGCGACCATGCAGGATGATTGGGTGGCAAAACAATCTCAGCTCCCCAGTCACCAGTCCTTTGTGAAGCAACCTCGCCACTTGAAACAGCGACATCTGGCGCTGGCTTCGGCGGGCACATGCCATATTGTTTCCCGGCATGTCGGCCTTCCACCTCGACAAATTCTGTCTCCGAAGTCTTTGTCCACTTCCAGGTTTCCGCCTCAATGCTACCTTCCACTGAACATTCCGCGGAGTAGGAGTAGATTTCGGCATCACTCTCAATACGAATGATGCTGCATTGCCGTTCCGCTCCTCTCCGCACAATATTGCCATTGATGCTCTGATATAGCGTGCTCCATCCGTCCCCAACGCTGTCTGATACCTCACAAAGAGCGGGATCGATGGCGTAAAGGCCGGATTGTAGAGGTGGATCAATTGCTCTTGCAGACTTGAGAAGGTTGAAATCGATACCAGGGACACTTTCCGATAGAATGGCTACTGCCTGAGGTGTGTTTGGGAAATCTGAGACAATTTGTTCAAAGATCGCAGCAACGCCCTCATAGACGTGCCTACGCTCACGCTCGTCCAAGGCGGCTGCTGCCAACGCTTGCTTCACCGCTGAGACGAATTGACCGTTCGCAAAGTCCTCACCGCCACTTTCAATCGAACCTCCACCACCACCTCCGAGGCCACCGCCGGTATCACCGCCTCCGAGCGCAGCGGACTCGGTCTCCGACGTTTTGGCCGGCATGGCCTCAAGAGCACGTCGGCGATCGATTTCCGCCTGCATAGCCAGCACGTAATCTTTCACGTCCTCACTAGCCAATGTTCCATAGTTGGGAGCATTCAGAAATATTCTGATCAAATCATAGGCAAGCTCGCTTGCGTTTTCCTCGGAAAGCATTGAAATCGGCGCCGTAGAAATTGGTGGCATCCTACGTATTTTGCCAGCCCATTCACCACCGACGTCGTCATCATAGTCAATGGCTATAATCCAACCATCATCACTAAAATAGACAGTCCCATGCTTTCCCTCCACTCCCAATTTTGACTGGGCTTTTGAAATCTGCTCATGTGTGAGCCCAATATCGAGCCTGGCACTTTTATAAGCCGTCATCTGATTGTGGAACCCAGTCTTATCGACAAGCTCAACAAATGCCTCTAACGGCAAACTTACTGCAAGGGTCGCCAGCGAAGAGTACGATTGAAATCCAAGCAGCTGCCCAGTGATCAAATTGGAATTTAAGAAATCCATAACTACATAGTCACCAACTTTCTTTAATGCTTCTCCATATTCTTCGTCCAGCAAGTCACTACCAACTTCGGAAACAAATAAAAGCGTACCAAACACTTGCCACCAGGGAACACCGGAAGATTCATAGCCATCAAACCACAAATTGATGCTATCAATGTAGTCAATGTCATCATCAAAACTTCGACCGGCTTCACCAACGGCCCATACGGATTCCATAAAACGCAATATTTCACTTCGCTGATCTCGACTTAGTTCTTCATTCAGAATGCCTGTGGCGCGTTCACTATTTGAATCGGACTGAACCGCTTGAGATGCAGCAGAAGTTGCAAACACAGCTGAGGCTAAAGCAACAACAAAACAAAAAATGCGCATGATCAAATATTCCCTCGTCAAATCCTCTAGCAGGCAGCTCATTGCAGTGCCCTGGCATACAAGCGATTCCGAAACTCTGCTTCCCGGCTATTTGCCATATCGATGGACAACACAACGTCGGTAGTCCCTCTATGAGCTTAGCTTCACTCGCCTAAAGTCAGGAGTAAAGTGCTCAATTGCGCATCTGACTGATCCGTTCTGAATATCTGAAAATGTGAGGCCTAGATTCCATCTGTACGATGAAATCGGGTGCGGTTGGCCTGTATCGCAGAGCGCCATTTGGCTGCCTGCTGCTTTTCCCCTTCTCCACACCTAGATGATGCTGTCTGCTTCCTTCTGATGACGAAAACTTCCGGTTTCAGAAACCCGTCTAGAAACTGCGCATTGAAATTATCGGTAACGCCAATTTCTCAGTGATTAGCTTTTTGTTGTCGTCGTGACGTTTGCTGAAATTCAATCCTATATCGCCAGATCAACGAACGCTGGGCAGTTGCAGCCACTAGATTTCTGCTTGAAAAAATGCTCCCTACTCTTTTATCATGTAGAGAATTTCGACCTCATGTTTTGAGGTTACCGGGAGCCACACACGTCTGTCTGAAGCAACAAATAAAAGAATCATGCAAGATAATCATCACATAAGAATTCAATTTTCGCACTGAAGTTGCCCCACTTAATGATCTACAATGATTATTTGCAATAACAGGCAAGTGAAATCCATCCGGTAAATATTATCACCACCACGCAGAGTGAAAATTCAGTTCAATTTTTCCAGGCCACGATCTTGCAGCGATTGGAACCCGTACCGGAAATTGTCATGCTCGACGTTGACCGTGTCAGGTTTCCCTGAAGTTTCACGAAACCAAATTGAATAATCGTTGCTGCCGTGCGCCCTCCTTGAAACTGAATAACGGCAGAACCAGTGTTCCCCTGCCTGTTGCGTGCAGGGCCTTTCAGGGTATTGTTGCCCCTATAGGTTAAGTTCATGCTGCCCGTATTTCTTATGATACGGTTTCCAAATCCGGGGCAGTCGCTTCGAAAACCCCAACTCCCGCCCAATGCCGATGCTGGCGTTGACGCCATCGTTCGTACTTCGCAGACAGTTCCTTCCTGCTCCTTCAAGATCGAAATTGCTTCCTCTGTCGCAAGGTCATCTTCCGAAAGGTCTACCCCTGAGTCATTTATGAAATTCAAAAAAGCCGCTTTGGTTTTCCGTCCAGCTACGCCATCAGCTGTGCCAACAGGGCATCCAATGCGGTTCAATTCATTCTGCACGTCAAGAACGATTTCTTTTTCCGTACGTGCCGGCACCTCGATCTGGGGCACCAAGACGACGGTTTCTTCCGATGGAACAGTGCTGCCATCATCACCTACTGCAGCGCTAGTTGAACTGGTTGACCCTGCGATTTGGGGGGCAACGGTCGCCGGCTGTTCAGTAGCGGCTGGCTTCGGCGCTGCTAGTGCGGCAGAGATCGCAGCAATATCAACACCATCAATGTTCTCCTGAAGAAGAATACGAACGGCAAGATCCGATGAAGGGTAGTCTTCAACTATCAAGTTGAGCAGACGTTGAATGCCTCGGTAGTCTTCAAGCCTCTCCCCTTCTGGCTTAGTTTGCGCTGTCAGGTAAAGGGCCCTTGCACCGGCAAATATTCCAGAAGCTTCATTTTGAGCGACGACCTTTTCTGGAGCCAATGCCAAGAATACAAATGAAATGGTGACTGCAGCAACGCGTAGGATATTCATTGAAAAATCAAAAGCCTCCAAAGGAAAGGTGCTTGAATATGAAAGCTGTCTTCAGCGCTCCCCGCAAGTCTTGTATGAAACAAGGCTTGGCGCAATACACCTCGCCTCTCCTAATAGATTGCCTCTTAACTCCAAAAATGGGCGGTCCGGCTCTTCACACGCCTCGTTTTGCTCACCAGGTTGGGCATGCTAGGTGAACGGGAGCTACCATCCGACGCCTTTTCGCGAACCAGCGTGGAGGCATTGAACCGCCCCACCATGCGCATCACACGAACGGTAAGCATAGCCGCTCAAAGGTAGTCTCGAAAAGTGTTGGACATTTGTTGGACACGGCAAATTTTTCTTCTTAGAATCATAATAATATTAGGTAAATTGTTCTCATCGCCCGCTCCAATTTCTCGAAAAATCACAGTGCCTTATGGCGGGTGGGCCAAATATCCTGAACCCTGATTTCGAGGTTCAGCGTGCGAACGATCGCACTGTATTCAAACCAATCAGAACTGAGAATCTTCTTGGCAAGATGCTCTAAGCAAGCTTCTGCATGGTGGTTCCATGCTGGTTGGCGCGGTCTGCTTCCAGAACGACGATTCGAGGTATACAGGCCGACCGCAAGGGTCTATGGGTCGTGGCTTGTTTTTGCCAGGTGGCAGGAACAGTTCAAGAACTCGCGCCTTACGAACTGAGACAGTATCCGACATGATCCAGGCCCTTTCCGATGCGCTCACCGAGCGTGGCTATGACACATTGACCGCCGTGCAAGAGGCAGTCTCCGATCCGAAATTGCAGGGCGCCGACCTTCTGGTCTCTGCGCAGACTGGATCGGGCAAAACTGTTGGCTTCGGGCTGGCCATCGCCCCGACACTCCTGGGCGACGACCAGGTGCTGGGTCCGGCCGCAGCGCCGCTGGCGCTGATCGTCGCTCCGACGAGGGAACTGGCATTTCAGGTAAAACGCGAAATCGGGTGGTTATTCGCCAAGGCAGGCGCGCAGGTGACAACCTGCATCGGCGGGATGGATATGCGCGATGAACGCCGCGCACTGGACCGTGGTGCCCATATCGTCGTTGGCACACCCGGTCGTCTGCGTGACCACATCCAGCGCGGCTCTCTGGACATGAGCGACCTGCGCGCCATCGTGCTGGACGAGGCGGACGAGATGCTGGACCTCGGCTTCCGCGAAGACCTGGAATTCATGCTGGGCGAAGCGCCCGAAGACCGGCGCACCCTGATGTTTTCGGCGACTGTACCGCCGATGATTGCCAGGCTCGCACAGAATTTCCAGCGCGACGCGGTTCGCGTGACCACGCTGACCGGCGAAAAACAGCACGCCGACATCACCTATCAGGCCTTACGGGTTGCCCAGCAGGATACCGAGAACGCGATCATAAACGTTCTGCGCTACCACGATGCGCAGAATGCCATCGTTTTCACCAACACCCGTGCGGCTGTGAACCGGCTGACCGCTCGGCTGTCGAACCGGGCGTTCTCGGTCGTCGCATTGTCGGGCGAACTCAGCCAGACCGAGCGGACCCATGCCCTTCAGGCGATGCGCGATGGCCGCGCTCGGGTTTGCGTGGCAACCGATGTGGCCGCACGCGGTATCGACCTGCCGAACCTGGAACTGGTAATCCATGCCGAACTGCCATCCAATTCCGAAGGCTTGCTGCACCGGTCCGGCCGGACCGGAAGAGCCGGGCGCAAGGGGATTTCCGCCCTGATCGTGCCGCCCAAGATCTCGAAGAAGGCCGAACGCCTGCTGAAGTTTGCCAAGATCGAGGCCGAATGGACCGTTCCGCCCTCTGCCGATGACGTCCTGCGCAAAGACGAGGAACGGCTTCTGGCTGATCCCGTGTGGAGCGCGGAGGCGACACCGGAGCAGGAAGACTTCGCCGCCAGGCTGCTGGCCCTCCACAGCCCTGAACGGATCGCTGCCGCCTATATCGCCCTGTACCGCGACCGTCAGTCCGCTCCCGAAGACCTGGCCGCGCCCGATGCCCGCCCCGAAAGGAAAGAGCGCAAGCCCTTCGGTCCAAGCGTGTGGTTTTCGCTGTCGACAGGCCGTGATGACCGTGCCGAACCGCGCTGGCTCCTGCCACTCTTGTGCCGGGCTGGAAACCTGGAGAAAGACGCGATCGGAGCGATCCGCATCCAACAGGCAGAGAGTTTCGTCGAGCTGTCGGAGGCATGCGTCGAGAGGTTCCTGAAGGCGATCGGCGAGGGCGGCGAACTTGAAGACGGCGTCAGGGTTCGCAGGCTTGACGCGGCTCCGGACCTCAGTGCCAAACCCGGCAAACGTGAACATCGGCCGCACAGATCAGAGCACGAAACCGGCCCGAAATCGAAAAATCCGTGGGACGACAAACCCCGCTCCAAGCCAAGCAGCAAATCCCCCAAGGCACCAACCCCGATGGAAGAGGCTGTCTCGGAAGGATCGGTAAAACCCTATCGCAAACCCAGGAACGACAAAGCTGCAGTTCCGCCCTCTCCCAAGGCCAGGCAGCCCTTTGACAAGAAACCGAAGGGAAAACCGCATCGCGAGGCGGCAGGTAAGGACAAGGGCACAAACTTTGGGAAGCCCGCCGCCAAATCTGCGGACCGAAAGGAGAAACGCTCCGAACCATCCACTGCCGGCGCGCGCAAGCCCGGCGGCAAATCGGCCGCACCGCGCCGCGCGCAGGCCTCGGACACATCGAAACGGTTCTCGCCGCCGGGCAGCGCTGCCAAAGGGCAAAAAACGAAATCGAATGGCCGAAAGAACGGCACGGGCAAACGGCACAAGGGAACTGGCGGCAACGAACCCCCAAGGCGACGCTGAAGACAGGCTGCCGAACCCTGACAGAGCCCATTCACCGTCCAGTCAAGCTCAGAACTGGATGCGGAAACAGGTGGCAAACCCCTCTTCGGGCTCTTCCAGCGCTATCATATATCCATGGGCCAGCAGCATGGTCTGAACAATCGCCAGCCCCATGCCGGTACCGCCCTGGTCGCGGCGTGTCGTAAAAAACGGCTCGAAGACCTGCGCCGCGTTGCCTGTCGAGATACCCGGCCCGTTGTCGCGCACCGTCATCCAGGGGCCATCTGCATCACGGCCTGTGTCCAGCGTCAGCGTCGTCGCACCAGCCTCCTGGGCATTTTCCGTCAGGTGGCTGAGAACCACCTGCAAACCTGACCGCGCCAGAGGCAGCGGCTCGCTGCCGCTGGCGACCCTGATCTCAAGGTCGGGAAACCGGCAGCGCAAGTCGGGCAGGCACTCGTTCAAGCTGGTCGCCCCTCTGTGCTCGGGGATTCGGGCCGCCGCGATCTGGCGCGCCGCGCCCAATAGTTTGACCGCCCGCTTCTCGGCGCCCTGGATCGTATTGACCAGCCGCCGGTTCTGCTCGGGCATCTCGTTGTCGGCGTCCAACAGTTCGGCCGCGCCACGGATGGCCGTCAGGGGCGTCTTCAATTCGTGCGTGACATGGTCGGTGTAACCCCGCACCGCCATTTCACGTGATTGCAGAACCTCGGCCATGTCCAGAACCGCCTTGGCCAGTTCGCCGATCTCGGGCGTACCATAGTGGTCCAACCCCTCGGGCGCTCCACCGGCACGGATTTCCTCGGCCCGCGCGGCGAGGGCCTGCACAGGCGCGAGGATCAGGCGCCACAGAAGCCACCCCAGCACCAGGGTTGCCAGGAACGACCCCGCCGCCACAATGATGACGGCCCGTCCACGTCCGGTCAGAGGCGTCAAAATATCGGCAATCAGTGCTGCATAGATCGGCAGAACCAGGATCGCCAAAAGCGATCCGCCCAGAACCAGCATCAATGGCGGACGCCATTTCGGGGCTACGAACCGAGACACGGCCCCATCCTCAGCCCTACGCCATGCAGTGTCTCGATCGCATCGGAACACCCGGCATCGGCAAGCTTGGAGCGCAGGTTACGCAAGTGACTGTCCAGCGTGCGGTCACTGACCACCATGCCCGGACCCCAGATCGCATCGACCAAAGTCGGGCGGCTGAACACCTGTGTCGGCCGCGACATCAGCTTTCCAAGGATCGTGATCTCGGTCGAGGTCAGCGTGACCTTGGTGTCGTCCACCTTGCACACGTGGGACTCTGGCAACAGTGAAAGGCGGCCGATCTTCAACTCGCTTTGGTCCGGGGCCTCGTCACGCACCGGACCGCCAACACGCTTCAATATGGCGCGCACCCGCGCCACCAATTCGCGCGGGCTGAATGGCTTGGTGACATAATCATCCCCGCCCAGTTCAAGCCCCACAATGCGGTCGATCTCATCGTCGCGCGCTGTCAGGAAAAGGATTGGCAAGTCGCTGTCCTTGCGGATCGCCTTGCACAACTCCAGCCCGTCCATCTCGGGCAGGCCGATGTCCAGGACCGCAAGCGCAGGATTTTCGGATTTCGCCTTGGACAAGCCCTCGGCGCCATCGCGCGCCATGATAGCCGAAAACCCGGCGCGTTCGAGCGCCATTCCAAGGACATCACGGATTTGAGGATCGTCGTCGACAACAAGTATGGTCTGATTACTCATGACAAAGCCCGGTGCCGGATAGTTAAACGTTCGCTGGAGGGTATGGGCGTACCCGCCGGAGAGCGAGGGGACAATGCTCCCCGGCGGGTGAAATGCGTGCCTCGTGATAAATAAACAATATGCAAGTGCAGATGGGCATTCGGGGTTGTGCAGAGACCGTGCAGAGTTGTGAAAGCCCCGCCTTTTTTTGCTAAGATCTGCAAAGCCGTTGTTTTCAAGGGCGATTGCCCTTCCCTGCCACGGGCGGTATGGCCCTTCTCATGCCCCGTTACGCCCTCAGGATCGAATACGATGGCCAGCCCTTCGCCGGATGGCAACGCCAGGCCGATGTGCCTTCGGTGCAGGCGGCCGTCGAATCCGCCCTGGCGCGACTGGAATCCGATCTTCCCTCGATCGCGGCCGCCGGACGCACGGATGCGGGTGTCCACGCCCTCGGCCAGGTCGCCCATTGCGACATGGCACAGAACTGGGACCCGTTCCGCCTGTCCGAGGCGCTTAACCACCACCTGAAGCCCGCGCCCATCGCGGTCACAGCCTGCACGGCCGTCACCGACAACTGGCACGCCCGGTTTTCCGCAATCGAGCGGCGTTACCTCTTCCGACTGGTCATGCGACGCGCGCCGCTGGTGCATGACAGGGGCCAGGTCTGGGCCGTCAAGCGCACCCTCGACATCCAGGCCATGAAGGCTGGAGCCGCCCACCTCATCGGGACCCACGACTTCACCACTTTCCGCTCGACCATGTGCCAGGCGAAAGACCCGGTAAAATCTTTGGACGAAATCACATTTGAAACCCGTCCCTATCCGGCTGGAACCGAGATCCTGATCCGTCTTCGCGCCCGCAGCTTCCTGCACAACCAGGTCCGCTCGATCGTCGGCACGCTCGAAAGGGTCGGCTCGGGAGCTTGGGAGCCTGACGACGTGGCAACCGCGCTGGCCGCAAAAGACCGCGCCGCCTGCGGACCGGTTTGCCCGCCCGACGGTCTTTATCTCGAAGGCGTATCCTACGACCCGGAGATCTTCTAAACCTTACTCAGGCACCGCGAAGGTCAGGTTGGCCCAGAGGCTTTCCCATTGGACCCCACGTTCGGCCGCAAGGGCGTCAGACGGCGGGCGCAAGACCACCGAGTCCAGCATGTACCGATTCCCCGGCTTCACCGGCACCGTCACCTCACCGCGCTCATCTGTGTGCAATTTGAAAATCTCCACGGCGCCTTCCGGCGATTTCTCAAACACTTCCAACTGCGCGTCCGCACGCGGCTTTCCCTCGTATAGCACGCGCACGTCGACCCCGTCGCCGGTCTCGCCCGTGTACGGGTTCTCCAAGGCCACGATCTCGGTCAAAAGCCCGACCTCGCGATCCGAGCCGGCCCCGTCACCGACCGCGATCAGGGATTTGGCATACCGCGAATAGGCCTCGCGAGTGCCATCCTCGGCAAACCCTTTCGCCGCGTGCTCCTCCAAAACCCATTCGGCGTCCTTGTGCTCGACAAATCCGACGAAGTCCTGGAAATCCTTCCACGTGATGTACTGGTCCGTCGTTTCGTGCACCACCAGCAGCAACCCGTTCTCAGTCGCTTCAAGCCGGAATGCGGGACGGTCGCCGATGACACCCTCCACCGGACGCATATCCCCGGTGAAAGCATAGTCGAACCGCCGGAAATTCTGTGGCAGATACGAAAAACTCGACCCGTCGAACTGCATACCGACCCGAATATGTGCCTCCGCGACAGCGCCATTTTCGACCTGGTGCGAAACCGGGTCGATCCAGAACTCGTGGCTCTTGGCGACACCGGCAATACATGTCATGCAAAGAGCGAGGGAAATCATGGACCGCATGGGCAATACACTTTCTTTTCCATTTCTCTTGAGGGTGGTCCTAGTAGCGCTCTTGTCAACCCTCTGGGGATACACGATTGCGCGCGCTCATGAGTTGCAGCCAGCGGTCATGGACATCGAAATCCTGCCCTCCGAGCTGCAAATCTTTTTGGAATGGACTATCGAAGCTCCCGTGGCCGGCCTCGACCTCGAAGGCCTGCAAAACACCAACGAAGCCGAAAATGAAGGCGACTACCTCGCCCTACGTGCCCTTCCGCCCGCCGAATTGGAACAGGCCTTTCGCAGAGCCTGGCCCGAACTCGCCGGTAAGATCACACTGAAAGCGGGCGATGCAGACCTCGCGGCCGAAATTGCCTCCATCGACATTCCACCGGTCGGCAACACCGAACTGTCGCGCACCTCGACCATCGCGCTGACCGCCGCCCTGCCACCGAACAACGACCCCCTGATCATCGGGTGGATCGCCGACTTCGGTCCGCTCGTCGTCCGCCAGCGCACCGTCGAAGGCGGCTATGCGGGGTACCTGACTTCGGGCGCGCTGTCCGATCCCATTCCCCGCACCGGTGCGACCGAGACCGCCACACTTTCGGCCCTTGCAAGCTACATCGCTGTTGGATTCGATCACATCGTCCCGAAGGGGCTCGATCACATCCTCTTCGTCCTTGGCCTGTTTTTCTTCTCGCTCAGGATGCGCCCGCTCCTAACCCAGGTCACCGCCTTCACGCTGGCCCATACGGTCACCCTGGCGCTTGGCACGCTCGACGTCGTCCGAATCCCCGGCAGCATCGTCGAACCGCTGATAGCCGCCTCGATCGTCTATGTGGCTGTCGAGAACGTCCTGATGACACGCATGGCCCCCTGGCGGCCCGTCGTGGTCTTCTGCTTCGGCCTTCTCCACGGTCTGGGTTTCGCCGCCGTCCTGCAGGACTTCGGCCTCTCGTCGGACAACTTCATCGCCAAGCTCATCGGCTTTAACGTCGGCGTCGAGCTCGGTCAGCTCACTGTCATCGCCGCCGCCTATCTCATCGTGGGCCACTGGTTCGGCGACAGACCCTGGTATCGCGCCCGAATCGCGATCCCAGCCTCGCTCGCCATCGCCACCGTCGGCGCCTGGTGGACCATCGAACGCGTGTTCCTCTGATTAGGAGCTGACCCCATGAAGACCGCCCTCGTCACAGGTGCTGCCCGTGGCATCGGCCTTGCCACCACCGAGCTGTTTCTCGAAGAAGGCTGGCAGGTTGCCATGATCGACCGGGACGAACCGGCGCTTCGGGCCGCCTCCGAACCGCTCGGGAACGTCCATCCCATCGTCGCCGACGTGTCGAAACCCGATCAGGTCGACGCGATGATTGCCGAGGCTCTCGACACCTGCGGCGCCATCGACGCGCTGATCAACAACGCCGGCGTGGCCGACTTCGGCCCGATCGAAGAGACGAGTTTCGAACGCTGGCGAACAGTGATGGAAACCAACCTCGACGGCGTCTTCCTCTGCACCCAGGCCGCCACGCCCGCTCTGAAAAAGACGCAAGGCGCCATCGTCAACATCGCCTCGATTTCCGGCCTGCGCGCTTCGACTCTGCGCGTAGCCTATGGCACCTCCAAGGCCGCCGTCATCCAGATGACGCTGCAACAAGCCGCGGAACTGGGTGAATACGGCATCCGCGCAAACGCGGTCGCACCGGGTCCGGTGCGCACGAAACTGGCCATGGCCGTCCATTCGCCCGAGATCATCGCCGCCTACCACGACGCCATCCCGCTGAACCGCTACGGCACTGAACGCGAACTGGCCGAGGCCATCGTCTTTCTCGCTTCGCCCCGCGCCAGCTATATCACTGGCCAGTGCCTCGCTGTGGATGGCGGGTTCGAGGCCGTCGGCATCGGCCTGCCCGCGCTGCGCGACTAGACGACGAAGACAAACGGTCCGATCAACAGGACAAGGCAGGTCAAAACGCCCAGGACCGGCACGAACAGGGGCACGGTCATCGCGCCCTCGGGCGCGGGACCGCCCCAGAGCTTGAGCCAGACCAACGCCAGGTTCACCATGACGAAGATCCCCAGCATGATGGCCGAGGTTGCCTCGGCCAAGAGCTCCAACGGCGCGAAAAGGGCCATGCCAAGCACCGCGACCGCCACAAGAACCGTTGCGTTCAGCGGCGTCCGCGTCCTTGGCGACACCTCCCCCAGCCAGCCCGGCAAGCGGCCTTCGCGCGCCAGGCCGTAAGCCACGCGCGCCGCCATGATCATGATGATGACCACCCCGTTCGTGGTCGCCAGGATCGCAATCATGGTAATCCAGAACGGCCCGATCCCCGTCAGGCGCTCGAACAGAAGGCTGACCGGCGCGGTCGATGCAGCCAGTTCCTCCATCGGCACGGCATGGACCGCGACGAACGAAACCAACACGTAAATCAAGGTCACCAGCGCCAACGTAATCCAGATCGCGCGCGGCAAGGCCCAGATCGGGTCCTTCGCCTCCTCGACGAGGTTCACGATGTCGTCAAAGCCGATGAAGGCGAAAAACGCCAGAAGGCTCGCCGCAAAAACGCCAGACAGGGCAACTGTGTCGGTCGGATGCGGTATCGCCTTTGGCAAATCGGCGAACATCGTCGGATCGGCCCAAAGACCCGCGCCCACGATCGCCAACAGCCCCAGGACTTCGACCACGGTCATCACTGCGGCAATGCCTACCGACTCGCGAATGCCCCAGGCCGCCAGCGACGCCATCGACAGAACAACCAGAGAAACCAGAACCGGCTCGGCCAGCGGCACGAGCGATCCGATATAGCCCGCAGCGCCAAGGGCAATAGCCGCCGCCGCAATCATCGCGTCAATCAACACCGCCAGCCCGACGACCACGGTCAGCCAGGGACGCTGGAACGCCCGCTCGACGTAAACCGCCTCGGCCGCCGCCTGGGGCACACGCCCCGACAGTTCGACAAAGGCCCCTGCCGTGAACCCCATGACCACGGCCGAAAGGAAAAAGGCCGCCGGAGCGTATACGCCCGCGCGCGCTGCCGCCTCGCCGACCAGGACATAGATGCCCGCGCCGATTGTGACGCCCAGGCCATAGAGAACCAGCATCGGCAAGCCAAGGCTGCGCTTCAGGGCAACTGCACTGATTTTCCCGGCCATGACGGACCTCCTGTTCGGCATCAGCCTCTTCGCCGACGGGCGACGCTGCATTGACCCGTATCAAGCAAGGGTCCCGGAAAAAATCGCTTTGCGTGGTCCTGTTCCTTCTTTCGAAAGAAAGGGTTCCCGCCTAGACCCACTTTGCCAGGGGCGGTAGGCTCATCAAGACGGCGTTGGCGTCGTGTCCCGTCTCAAGCCCGAATTTCGTTCCCCGGTCATAGACCAGATTGTATTCGGCGTAGAGACCGCGATGCACAAGCTGGGTGTCCTTGTCGGTTTCGCTCCATTCCGTGGTGCGGCGCCGTTCCACGATGGGCAGGTAAGCGGCCAGGAAGGCGCGCCCCACGTCCTGGGTGAAGGCGAAATCGGCCTCCCAGTCGCCGGTGTTCCAATCATCGTAGAAAATGCCGCCTACGCCACGCGCCCGGCCCCGGTGGGGCACAAAGAAATACTCGTCCGCCCAGGCCTTCAGCCGCGGGTAGATATCGGCGCCATGCAGATCGCAATAAGATTTCTGAACCGCATGAAAATCCGTCGTGTCCTCGTTGTACTCAATGCAGGGGTTCAAATCCGAGCCGCCACCGAACCACCAGCCGTGCGGCGTCCAGAACATGCGTGTGTTCATGTGGACAGCCGGAACATGGGGATTCTGCATATGGGCCACCAGGCTGATGCCACTGGCCCAAAAGCGCGGATCGTCCTTCATTCCCGGCAGTCCCTTTCGCGCCGCCATGGCCACCTGAGCCCGTTCGCCAAGCCGGCCGTACACCGTCGAGACATTGACCCCGACCTTTTCAAAGACACGACCACCCCGCATGACGCTCATCAGGCCTCCGCCGGCGTCTGCGCCATCGTCCGAGGCGCGCCGCGTTTCACTAACCTCGAAGCGGCCCGGAGCGGCATCCGACATCGGGCCAATCTCCTGGCTGTCCTCCAGTGCCTCGAACGCTGCGACGATCTCGTCACGCAGAGACCGGAACCAGGCGCTCGCACGGGATTTGCGTTCTTCAAAGTCGTCCGTCATTGTGGTCTTCCGTCTGTTGGCGCATGCCTTCTACGATACTCGCGCAACCTGCGCCACTGGAACCGGAATGGGACGCCGATGCCCGAACTTGAACACGGCCACGAACCCGACGAAATCGCCCGCCGCATTAGCGAGACCGCAGAACGGTCCAACCTGCGCGACATGATCTACGGCGCCATCGACGGCGCGGTCACGACATTCGCCATCGTGGCGGGCGTGGTCGGCGCCGAACTCTCGACGCGTGTCATCATCGCCCTTGGCATCGCCAACGTGCTTGCCGACGGTTTTTCCATGGCCGCGGGCAACTATGCGGGGACAAAGGCCGAACTGGACGATGCCCGCCGCCTGCGCCGCATCGAGGAAAAGCACATTCGCCTCGCCCCTGACGGCGAAAAGGCCGAGTTGCGTGAAATCCTGGCGCAAAAGGGGCTGTCCGGCACGGTTCTGGACGAGGCGACAGAGGCGATTGCAAATAACCGCACCACATGGATCGACATGATGCTGGTCGAGGAATACGGGCTGTCCCCAGTCGATCCGCACCCGATGCGCGCGGCCCAGGCCACTTTTGTCGCCTTTCTCCTGGCCGGCATGGTGCCGCTCCTGCCCTATCTCCTGGGCCTGCCGAATCCGTTCAACTGGTCAATCGTGGCGACCGGTTTTACCTTTTTCGCCGTCGGCACCGCCAAGTCGCGCTGGTCGACCGCGCCCTGGTGGCGTTCGGGCCTTGAGACACTGGCCATTGGCGGCGTGGCTGCGGTCATCGCTTACTACGTCGGCACGCTGTTTTCATGACGCAAGACCTTGCGCCGCGCCAGCGGACGGCACCGTATGCGAGGGGCGCCGTCCCTCGCGCTCCCCGGGATATTTTGACCAAGAAGAATGGGTATTGCCGCCTTGTCCTGCCACGCGGCGAAGCCTATAAGCCCCGCCATGACCGGACCCGTACTGATCATTGTTCGAATTACGGTCCCGGCGCTCTGACATGAGCCGCCGGGTTCAGGCGTTGAGGTTCTCCGCCGCCCCAAGATGACACCCAAGACCAATTCCGAGGACCCTGTCCCATGTGCGCCGACACGCCCGACTATAAAGACACGCTGAACCTGCCCCAGACCGACTTCCCGATGCGCGCGGGCCTGCCCAACCGCGAACCCGGCTGGCTTGAGCATTGGAACAAGATCGGTGTCTATGACCGTCTGCGCGAAAAGACGGGCCGCACGCCGTTCACGCTGCACGATGGCCCTCCCTACGCCAACGGCCACCTGCACATCGGCCACGCGCTGAACAAGACGATCAAGGACATCATCGTGCGCAGCCACCAGATGATGGGCCATGACGCCCGCTACGTTCCCGGCTGGGACTGCCACGGCTTGCCGATCGAGTGGAAGATCGAGGAGCAGTACCGCGAAAAGGGGCTCGACAAGGACGATGTCCCGATCATCGACTTCCGCCAGGAATGCCGCAAGTTCGCCGAGGGCTGGGTCGATATCCAGCGCGAGGAATTCAAGCGCCTCGGCGTGACCGGCAACTGGGACGACCCCTATCTGACCATGGCCTATCACGCCGAGCGCGTGATCGCCGAGGAATTCATGAAATTCCTGATGAACGGCACGCTCTACCAGGGTTCCAAGCCCGTCATGTGGTCGCCCGTCGAGGAAACCGCTCTGGCTGAGGCCGAGGTCGAGTATCACGACAAGGAAAGCTTTACGATCTGGGTGAAGTTCCGGGTCAAAGGCGGCGAATATGACGGTGCAAAGGTCGTCATCTGGACCACGACGCCCTGGACCATCCCGTCCAACAAAGCGGTCGTCTTTGGCGAAACGTTTTCCTATGGCCTCTACGAGGTGACTGGCACGCCCGAGGAATGCTGGGCCGAGGTCGGAGAGCGCTTTGTTCTCGCCGACAAACTGGCCGCCGACGTCATGACCAAGGCTCGCCTCGATGAGACCATGTACCGCCGCCTGGGCGACGTCGATTGCAGCCAGATCACCGGCCTGACCCACCCCCTCGCCGGCGCCGAAGGCGCGAACGGCGAATGGGACGACATCCGCGACTTCCGCGCCGCGCCCTTCGTCACCGACGAGGAAGGCACCGGCTTTGTCCACTGTGCCCCCTCCCACGGGATGGAAGAATTCGAGCTTTACCGTGATCTCGGGATGCTGGAACAGGTCATCACCTACAACGTCATGGACGACGGCTCTTTCCGCGAAGACCTGCCGTTTTTCGGCGGCAAGCGCATCTTGCGCGCCAAGCCCAAGAAAGGCGACTGGGAAGGTGACGCCAACGCCGCCGTGATCTCGAAACTGGCCGAGGTCGGCGGGCTTCTGGCACGCGGCAAGATCAAGCACAGCTACCCTCACTCCTGGCGCTCGAAAGCACCGGTGATCTATCGCAACACGCCGCAGTGGTTCGCCGCCATCGACCGCAAGATTGACGACGGGCAGAGCACCTATGGCGACACAATCCGCGAACGGGCCCTGACCTCGATCGACCAGCTTGTGAAATTTACCCCGCAATCGGGCCGCAACCGCCTGTTCTCGATGATCGAGACCCGCCCCGACTGGGTCCTGTCGCGCCAGCGCGCCTGGGGCGTGCCTCTCACCTGTTTTACCCGCAAGGGCAAGTTGCCGACCGATCCGGACTTCCTGCTCAGGAACGAGGCCGTAAACGCCCGCATCGCCGAGGCTTTCGAGGCCGAGGGTGCCGATTGCTGGTACGCCGCTGGGGCCAAGGAACGGTTCCTTGGGCAAGACGCCAACCCCGACGACTATGACCAGGTCTACGACGTCCTCGACGTCTGGTTCGACTCAGGCAGCACCCACGCCTTTGTCCTGCGCGACCGCGCCGACGGCACCGAGGACGGAATCGCGGACGTCTATATGGAGGGCACCGACCAGCACCGCGGCTGGTTCCACTCGTCCTTGCTCCAGGCCTGCGGCACTCTTGGCCGTGCGCCCTACCGCAACGTCGTGACCCATGGCTTCACGCTGGACGAGAAGGGCAACAAGATGTCCAAATCTCTCGGCAACACCATCGTGCCAGAGGAAATCGTGCGCCAGTACGGTGCCGATATCCTGCGCCTCTGGGTCGCCCAGACCGACTATACGTCCGACCAGCGGATCGGCCCCGAGATCCTGAAGGGCACCGCCGACAGTTATCGCCGCCTGCGCAACACCATGCGCTTCCTCCTCGGCAACCTCTGCGGCTTCACCGAGGATCAGCGCGTCGCCCCGGCCGATATGCCGGAACTCGAACGCTGGGTTCTGCACCGCATGGCCGAGGTCGACCACAAGGTGCGCAAGGGCTATCGCGCCTTCGACTTCCAGGGCGTCTTTCGCGAAGTCTTCGACTTTGCCAACGCGGACCTGTCGGCCTTCTACTTCGACATCCGCAAGGACGCGCTCTACTGCGACGCCAACACGTCGCTCCGCCTCAAGGCAACGCGCACCGTCCTCGACCTCCTGTTCCACCGCCTGACGACCTGGCTCGCCCCGATCCTGGTCTTCACGATGGAGGACGTCTGGCTTGACCGCTTTCCCGGCGAGGATTCGTCGGTCCACCTCCAGGACATGCCCGAGACCCCCGCCGACTGGCTGGACGAACCGCTTGCGGCCAAATGGGCAGGCATCCGCAGAACCCGCCGGGTGGTTACCGCCGCCCTCGAATTGCAGCGCCGCGACAAGGTTATCGGCGCTTCGCTCGAAGCGGCTCCGGTGGTCCACATCGAGGACGCGTCGGTCATCGAAGCCCTGAAGACCGTGGCCTTCGACGACATCTGCATTACCTCCGGC
>JBNKHH010000006.1:0-41997 GCA_050290245.1 Silicimonas sp. | reverse complement strand
GGATCGTGCCACGGCAGCCGTTGACAGACTCGGCCTCGAGCATCCTCCTTGCGGCGTGCTTGCCTGTCAGAAATGCGCCTACCGCAGTCACCTCGATCGCTCGCCGAACGTCTTCGACCGCGAGCTCGGCAACCGGTCCTCGGACGCGAGAGGATGGATTGTAGATGACGACCCGCGGCGGCTGTGGCAGGGCGTCGAACAGGCCTGCGACGGCTGCTTCATCCGTGGCGTCCAGCAGGACCGTGTCCGCACCGGTCTCTGCCGCGAGCTCCTGCATCTTGTCGCTGCTCCGGGCAGCCAGTGTCAGGTTATGATCTGGAGCGAACTCTCGGGCCAGAGAGGCCGAGAGCCCGTCTCCAACTCCGATGATGACGGCGCGTCCTTTATCCATGCTTATCCCCGTGAATGCTCGGTGACCCGCTTGACCTAGCAGGTCACATCGCATACCTCCTAAAGCGCCGAGCGGGCGTTGTGTAGTGGTAAGACCTTAGCCTTCCAAGCAAGTGACCGCTCAGTCTGCGATTCAATCTGATATCTTTGTTCTTTTGCGCCACACTAGTGGAAAGACAATTTCGTACAAAATGCCTACAAAAGCCGTGTTTCAACGAACTTCAAGCGAATAAGTGAGGTGTGGACTAAGCACCTAGGTTGGCGCCTATAGATCCATCCAATTAAAATCCCATTACTTTTCAAATGCTTAGACTGTGTAATGGCGGAGAGACAGGGATTCGAACCCTGGGTGGGCTTGCACCCACAACGGTTTTCGAGACCGCCCCGTTCGACCACTCCGGCACCTCTCCGCGGGGGTCTGGAGGGCGGCATATGCCAAGCCGCTGAGCCGTGCAAGCCCTTTCCGGAAATTTGCGGAATCGGGCAACACTCCGTGGTTCTTCTTTCTAAATCGGGGCAGGCACCTTAGGTAGTAAGGCAATGGAGGATGGGCGATGAATATCCCTGTTGTGCGACTGGCCGCGGCCCTGGCGGTGATGACGGCGCCGTCCTGGGCGGCGACACCGGATGAGTTGGCGAGGCTGCGCGAAGCCATGGGCGTCGACGAATTGATGGCCATCGTCGCCGACGAGGGCGTCTTGCAGGCGGAAGAGTTGCAAAAAGACATGTTGGCGGGGCGGGGCGGCCGCAACTGGGAGCGGTTGGTCCGGCAGACCTATGACGCCGAGACATTGGCCGAGACATTTCGCGCAGAGTTCGACGCTGTGCTGGCGCCGACCGACGTGACGCCGCTGATCGCGTTTTATACCGGCGGTCTTGGTCCCGAAGTGCGCGACCTTGAGTTGGAGAGCCGGCGCGCCATCATCGCCGACGATGTCGAGGAAGCGGCCAAGGCCCAATTCGAGGCATTGAGGCGGGAGGACGCGGCGCGGGTCGCTCTTTTGGACGGGTTTGTCGAGGCGGGCGACCTGATCGAGCGCAATGTCGAAGGGGCGCTAAATTCGAATCTGGCCTTTTTCAAGGGCCTGGTGGATGGCGGCGGTTTCGAGATGGGCGAGGCCGAGATCCTGTCCGAGGTCTGGTCGCAGGAAAGCGCGATCCGCAGCGATACCGAGGCTTGGATTTATGGCTATCTGGCGCTGGCATATGACCCGTTGAGTGACGATGAGCTTGGCGCGTACGTGAACTTTGCCGGCACCGAGCACGGCCAGGATTTGAACCGTGCGCTTTTTGCTGGTTTCGACCGGGTATTCGGTGATGTCAGCTATGATCTAGGCAAGGCGGTTTCATTGATCCTCATCGGTGAGGAAACCTAGCTATAGTGCTTGACTTGCAGGACCGACGGCCCCATAAGCCCGATCTCTGGCGGGCGATGCCCGCCTTTGATGTTTGACATGACGCCCACAGGGCGCGCTGTTCGAGGCGGCAAAAGCCGAAAACGCCTGCAGAGGCAGGGGCCAAAGAGCGCGGAAGAATGGAAGGAAGACCAATGTTCGCGGTCCTAAAGACTGGCGGGAAACAGTATCGGGTTCAGGCGGGCGATGTGCTCCGCGTCGAAAAGCTCGCAGCTGACGCCGGTGAAAAAGTCCAGTTCAACGATATTCTGATGGTGGGTTCCACCGTCGGCACACCGCTTGTGGACGATGCGGCCGTTCAGGCCGAAGTCATCGACCAGATCAAAGGCGAGAAAGTCATCCACTTTGTGCGCCGCCGCCGGAAGCATTCGTCCAAGCGCACCAAGGGTCACCGTCAGCAGCTGACGCTCCTGCGCGTCACCGACGTTTTGGAATCGGGCGCCGGCAAGTCGGGCGTCAAGGCCGCAATCGGTGCCGGGTCCGTGTCGGGTGTGGCTGTCGCTGCTGCGAAGCCGGCCAAGAAGGAAGCTGCTCCGAAAGCCGCAAAGGCCGAGAAAGCTGCTCCGAAAGCCGCTGCCGCAGAGGGCGCTGACGATCTGAAGAAACTGTCGGGCGTCGGCCCCGCTTTGGAGAAGAAGCTGCTTGAGGCTGGCGTCACCAGCTTTGCGCAGATCGCCGCGTGGGGCGAAGCCGAGATTGCCGAGTTCGACGAGAAGCTGTCGTTCAAGGGCCGTATCGAACGCGAAGGCTGGGTTGACCAGGCCAAGGCGATCGAAGCCGAGAAGGAGTAAAGAGACATGGCACACAAAAAAGCAGGTGGCTCTAGCCGTAACGGCCGCGATTCAGCCGGTCGTCGCCTTGGCGTCAAGAAATTCGGTGGTCAGGTCGTGATCCCCGGAAACATCATCGTGCGTCAGCGCGGCACCAAGTGGTGGCCGGGCGAGGGCGTCGGCATGGGCAAGGACCACACCATCTTTGCGACCACCGAAGGTAACGTGACGTTCCACAAGGGCCTTAAAGGCCGTACCTTCATTTCGGTCATGCCAGTGGCGGAAGCAGCAGAATAGCCGATCCTGAACAGGCAAAGTTTTAAAGGGGTCGGCGCAAACCGGCCCCTTCACTTTTTTGAGACCCGGTTGCGCCATTAGACCGACATAAACATGTAAGAAGAGCGCGTTGTTCAAGAGGGGGAACAACGACCCGCACGCGGCAAGGAGGTGCCTCGTGAGACTGGATATGATCGTGAACCAGCCCGTTATCGAGACGGAAAGGCTGATATTGCGTCCCTTGCGTCGGTCCGACGCGGGGCTGCTTGAGATGTACGGCGCCGATGAGCGCGTGGCGCGCATGACGCGTTCAATCCCGCATCCGTTGCCGCCGGGCGCCATGGAAGCGCTTATCGGCCGGTCACTGGCCGAGGATCGCAGCGAGGATGTCTGGGTTCTGGATGGAGCCGCAACGGGTCTGGGCGAGCTTTTGGGCCTGATCACGCTGGAGCAGATGGATCGCGACCAGTCCGAGATCAGCTATTGGATTGGTCCCGCGTTCTGGAACACGGGACTGGCGTCCGAGGCCGTGCGCGCGCTGATCGAGGCCAATCCGCACTCGGACAAGACCATGTTTGCCAGTGTCTTCCAGGACAACCCGGCGTCCGCCAGGGTGCTGACCAATGCGGGGTTCGAATACCTGGGCGACGCCGAGGCCTTTGCCGTTGCGCGTGGTGCGCCAGTGCCAACCTGGACATACCTGAAGCGACTGGCCTGATCCGATATGACACAAGCCGCGCTTCCCGTCCTGAGGACGCCGCGGCTTGAACTGCGGCCTCTGAAGGAATCAGACGCCGAGGCCCTTGCACAGGGCGTCGGCAATTTCGACGTGTCGAAATGGCTGGCCGTGGTGCCCTATCCCTATTCGGTCGAGCATGGGCTGGCGTTCGTGCGGAAGGTGCATCGCATGGGCAAACCGTACTGGGCGATCTGCGACGCGGACGGCCTTCAAGGCGTTGTCAGCCTGGACGACGAATTGGCTTTCTGGCTGGCGCGCTCTGTCTGGGGCCGCGGCTATGGGTTCGAAGCCGCGTTGGCCGTGGTCAGGCACTGGTTTTCCGACCCGAATGCGGGGGAGCTCCGATCAGGGTATTTCGAGGGTAACGAGGCCTCGGGCCGGCTTTTACGCGCGGTCGGGTTTCTGTTCAAAGAACAGGCGACACGCCATGCGCGATCGTTCCGGCAGGGCGTCGTATCGCACCAGATGGTTCTGAGCCGGGACAGATGGCAAACGCGCCAGGGCATGACGCTTTACACACCGCGTCTGACGATCCGTCCCATGGAAACCGGCGATGCCGAGGCGCTGGCCGCAATGGCAGTGCCCGAATTGGCGCGGAACGTGGCGACGATTCCGGTGGGCATGAGCGTCAATGAGGCGCGCGACTATATCGAGGCCAGCGCCTTTCGCGGGGTGCCCGGATTTCGGCTGGCGATCGAAAGAGAAGGCCGGATGGTCGGCGGGATCGGGTTCGGCGGCACGCCCGTGAACCTGGGCTATTTCCTGGCGCCCGATCATTGGGGGCAGGGGCTTGTTACCGAGGCTCTGTCGGCATTTTTGCCCGAAGTCTTTGACCGCTTCCCGGTGTCGGTCGTCACGGCGGATCACTTCGAGGACAACCCGACCTCTGGCGCGATCTTGCGCAAGTTCGGCTTTGTCGAGACGGGCCGCGACACGGGGACATCGAAGGCAAGGCTTGAGCCTGCGCCCATGATAACATACGCCCTGAGCCGGGGTAGCTTGAAGGTGCCGCTATGAAATTCCTTGATCTTGCTAGGGTCACGATCCGGTCGGGGTCGGGCGGAGGCGGCTGTGTCAGCTTTCGTCGCGAAAAGTATATCGAATACGGCGGACCCGATGGCGGTGACGGCGGCCGGGGCGGGGACGTTTGGGCCGAGGCGGTCGACGGGCTGAATACCCTGATCGATTTCCGCTACCAGCAGCATTTCTTTGCCAAGAACGGTCAGCCCGGCATGGGTCGGCAGCGGACTGGCAAGGACGGCGCCGACGTAGTGTTGCGCGTGCCGGTGGGCACCGAGATCCTGGACGAGGACGAGGAAACCGTTCTTGCCGATCTGACCGCCGTCGGTGAGCGGGTGTTGCTGGCCAAGGGCGGCAACGGCGGATTCGGCAACCTGCATTTCAAGAGCGCGACCAACCAGGCACCGCGCCGGGCCAATCCGGGCCAGCCGGGAGTGGAGCGCGAGGTTTGGCTGCGGCTGAAACTGATTGCCGACGTAGGCCTGTTGGGGCTGCCCAATGCGGGCAAGTCGACGTTTTTGGCGGCGACCTCGAATGCTCGGCCAAAGATCGCGGACTATCCGTTCACGACGATTCATCCGAACCTGGGTGTGGTCGGTGTTGACGAGGCCGAATTCGTGGTGGCCGACATCCCCGGTCTGATCGAGGGTGCGCACGAGGGGCGGGGGATTGGTGACCGGTTCCTGGGGCACGTGGAGCGTTGCTCGGTCCTGTTGCACATGGTCGATGGGACCTCTGAAGATGTGGCTGCCGACTACGAAACGATCATTGGCGAGTTGGAGGCCTATGGCGGCGTTCTGGCGAAAAAGCCCCGTATTACGGCGTTGAACAAGGTTGATGCGCTTGACGAGGACGAGCGTGCCGAGAAGAGGGCCGAACTGGAGGCCGTGGCGGGCCCGGTGATGATGATGTCCGGCGTCAGCCGAGAGGGAGTGATGGACGTTCTGCGCGCCCTGCGGCGGCGGATCGAGGCAGATCGGCGGGCCGAAAGGGACGCGGTAGAGGAGCCCGGATCTTGGCAACCCTGACAAACGCGAAACGGATCGTGGTCAAGATCGGCTCGGCCCTGCTGGTCGAGCACGGAGGGCTGCGGCGCGACTGGCTTGTGTCCCTGGCCGAAGACGTGGCGCGCCTGCGGGCGCGGGGGCAGGACGTGATCATCGTGTCATCGGGCTCGATCGCGCTCGGGCGTGTTGCGCTGGGGTTGCCGGGCGGGGCGCTGCCGCTGGAGAAAAGCCAGGCGGCGGCGGCTGTCGGGCAGATCCGGCTGGCACGGGCCTATGAAGAGGTTTTGACGCCCCATGGAATCAAGACGGCCCAGGTTTTGCTGACACTCGAGGACAGCGCGGACCGGCGGCGCTATCTGAATAGCCGCGCGACGCTTGAGCAGTTGTTGTCGATGGGCGTTGTGCCGATCGTGAACGAGAACGATACCATTGCGACGGACGAAATCCGGTATGGCGATAATGACCGGCTGGCGGCGCAGATCGCGGTGACGGTCGGTGCGGATGTTCTGGTGTTGTTGTCGGATGTGGACGGGTTCTACTCGGCCAACCCCAAGGAGGACCCGGAGGCCAGGTGGTTCGAGACCATTGGCCGTATCACGCCGGAAATCGAGGCTATGGCAGGGGATGCGGGCACAGGGCTGTCCAAGGGTGGCATGAAGACCAAACTGATGGCGGCAAAGACCGCTACCAAGGGCGGCGCAGCCATGGCCATCACATTGGGAACGGTCAACAGCCCTTTGAAATCATTGGAAGATGGCGCGCGGGCCACGTGGTTTGCGCCCGAGATCGACCCACAGGCCGCGCGCAAGCGTTGGATCGGGGCAATGAAGCCCAAGGGCACGTTGAGGATCGACGAGGGGGCGGTCAGGGCTTTGGAGCGGGGCAAGTCTCTTTTGCCCGCGGGGGTGGTCGAGGTCACCGGCCGGTTCGGGCGCGGCGAACCTGTGGCGATTGCCGGACCTGATGGTGCGCGATTGGGTCTGGGGCTGGTGTGCTATGCTTCGGACGAAGCCGAGATCATCAAGGGTGAGCAATCGGGGCGGATCGAGGCTTTGCTGGGCTATCCGGGCAGGGCGGCCCTGATCCACCGCGATGACATGGCGATTTGAGCCGGTGAATTCCCTCAAAAGGATCCCGGGAAGTCTCTTTTGAAGGGTCTTCACCGCGCGTGTCAGGTGGGCAGCTTCCCTTCGGCAAGGCTTGGGGCTTCGTATGGGAAAACGGTGTGTTCCTGGTCTACGATTGCCCAGTCCGGCGCCTTGGCCGCGTAAACCGTTACCGATGGCTGCGCCAGGTTCATATCGTCCATGCTGGAGGCGCGCAGGAAAACCATGCCCGAAAACATCTCGGCAGAATTGCGTGAAAGCACAGGCGAGCCGCAGGTGGGGCAGAAACCGCGGCTGATCATGTTGCCGCTGTCGGCGGGCTTGTCGAAAAATGCCAGGTCCCCGGTAATCAGAAAGCCGTCTTCAGAGACCATGACGTGGGTACAATGGCTTGTCCCGCTGGTGCGGCGGCAATCTTCGCAATAGCAGTGACCGGTCACCATAGCGGGGCCGGCGGCCTGGTAGGTGACTGCGCCACAAAGACATTTTCCTGTGATTTCTTGTGTCATCTTCTTCCTCACTTGCAAATTGCAACTCACCTTATACAGTAAGTTGCAAAATGCAAGTGACTGAGTTAGGTTAATGACATGACGCTAGCACCGCGGTCGAACTGTCCAATTGCGACGACGCTTGATGTGCTTGGCGACAAGTGGACCCTTGTCGTCGTGCGGGATCTTATAGCGGGCAAGTCGAAGTTCAGAGAGTTCATGGCGTCGCCCGAGGGGATCACGTCAAACATTCTTGCCGACCGGCTTGCGCGGATGGAGGCGAACGGGCTGGTGTCGCGCAGACCGTACCAGGAACGCCCGGTGCGCCACGCCTATGCCCTGACCCCCCGCGGTAAGGCGCTGAAGCCGATTCTGCAGACCATGTGCCGCTGGGCAAACTCGGAATTTGCAGAGACCTGGACGCCGCCGGAGTATTTCATGCGCGAGCCTTAGGCGTTGAGGCCAACGGCCTGATGCGGTATCGAGCAAGCTGTCCAAATCGAAAGGGCAGGGCCATGAAAGACCTGGATGATATTCACAGCGTGATGACCGACATCGGCGGACGGGCGAAAGCCGCCGCCGCCGAGTTGGCCTATGCGCCATCCGAGGCCAAGACCAAGGCACTGATGGCCGCTGCCGATGCCGTCTGGGCACGGCGCGTGGAGATCCTGGAAGCCAATGCCAAGGACATGGACTATGGCCGAGAGAAGGGGCTGAGCGATGCGATGCTGGACCGGCTGATGCTGGACGAGGCGCGGATCGAGGGCATGTGCGAGGGGCTTCGCACGGTCGCCGCGCAGGAGGATCCCGTCGGCAAGGTCATCGAAGAATGGGATCGTCCGAACGGTCTGCATATCCGCCGGGTTCGCACGCCCCTGGGTGTCGTCGGTGTGATCTATGAAAGCCGTCCGAACGTGACGGCGGATGCGGGTGCGCTCTGCCTGAAAGCGGGCAACGCGGTGATCCTGCGGGGCGGATCCGAGAGTTTCCATTCCTCGGCGGCGATTCACGCCTGTCTGGTCGATGGCCTTAAGGCCGCCGGTCTGCCCGAAGATGCCATTCAGCGTATTCCGACGCGGGATCGTGCTGCCGTGGCCGAACTGTTGAAGATGACCGACACCGTTGACGTGATCGTGCCGCGAGGTGGCAAGGGTCTTGTCGGTTTGGTCCAGCGCGAGGCGCGGGTGCCGGTCTTTGCCCACCTTGAAGGTATCGTGCATGTCTATCTCGATGCCGCCGCCGATCCTGAAAAGGCGATGAAGGTGGTGATGAACGCCAAGACCCGACGCACGGGTATTTGCGGTGCGGCCGAGTGTCTTTTGATTCACAAGGATATCTTCGAGACGACCGGACGTGCGGTGATCGAAGCGCTGATCGCGGCCGGGGTCGAGGTTCATGGCGATGCGCGGGTTCAGGAGGTCGCCGGTGTGGTGCCGGCAGGCGAGGACGACTGGGGACGCGAATTCCTGGACATGATCATCGCGGCCAAGGTGGTCGACAGCATCGAGGACGCTATTGCTCATGTGCGGAGCTACGGATCGGACCACACCGATTGCATTATCACCGAAGACGATAGGGCGGCCGATCTGTTCTTTCAGCGGCTGGACAGTGCGATCCTCATGCGCAACGCCTCGACCCAGTTTGCCGATGGCGGCGAGTTCGGGATGGGTGCCGAGATCGGGATTGCAACGGGCAAGATGCACGCGCGGGGACCGGTCGGGGCGGAGCAGTTGACCAGTTTCAAATACCTCGTGACCGGTGACGGCGCCGTCAGAAGCTGACCGAAATCGAGGTCTCGGCGAAGTTGACTGTCACGGACTTGCCAAACTGGGCCGCGAGATCGTGGACCAGTGCGAAGTGGACGTTGGAGGCGTTGATCTCGGCCTCGGTTCCGGGGGTGGTGATCAGCTTCCACAGGGGGGTGTCGATCTTGAGGCGTTCAGCGTTGCCGAAGAAATTCCAGGTGCCGCTGGTGCGTGTCACCTGGACCTTTCCGCCCCAGGGCAACGTGCTTTCCAGGCACTGCAGCAGGAGGAAGGCCAGTTTCGCGTCGGCGCGGGGCACGTCGTCCTGCAGGCGCCAATCGATCTTGAGCCGGTTGCCCCGGTATTGGGCGGCGACAACCGATTTGAGCTCGGCATTGCCGATCATCGAGCCGGGGTTCGCGGCACCGAAGGCAATCCGAAAGAACCGGATGCGGGCGTTGGCGTTATCGACGGATTCTGAAATCAGTGCCATCTCGGGGGCATCGTTCAAGCCGGACATCGTGAGGAGTTCGACGCCGTTGCCGATGGCGCCGAGAGGCGAGATCAGGTCATGGCAGATCCGCGACCCGATCAATGCGTTGATTTGCTGTGCGTCCATTGCGGTTCGTCCTTGGCTGGCAGCGCTGTTCAAGAGGCCGAGATGACATCTGACCTTTCACTTCTCACACCGGGCACCCTGGTCCGGCATCCTGATGAGCCCGAGTGGGGCATCGGGCAGGTGCAGTCGAATATCGGAGGGCGGGTTACCGTGAACTTTCCCGAGGAGGGTAAGGTCGTCATTGATGGCACGTTTGTAGATTTGATCCCTGTATTCCATTCCGACTGAACGGGTGCGGTAAACTGTTAACACAACTATAGCGTTTGTTCAATGAAAAGTGATCGTCCTATTGGTGTTCTTGCAAAGATGGCGGCGGTTCCATACAACGCGACACCCGGTTGGAAATCACCAAAGGTGGCTATGATCGACGGACAGCTTAAACTTGCGCTTGCAACGACGGAGGAGGACCTCAGAGCCTCCGAGCGGCTGCGCTATGAAGTCTTCGTCGAGGAATTGGGTGGCGACGGTGCGTTGGTCGATCACGAGGGGCGGTTCGAGCGCGACGAGTTCGACCCGCTATTCGATCACCTGGTGCTGATCGACGAGAGCCGCGACCGCGACCGGTTGGAGCACGTCGTCGGGGTCTACCGGCTGATGCCGGGAGATCGGTCCGAGACGTTTTATTCCGAGCGTGAATACGATCTGACGGCTCTGAAGCAGAGCGGGCGGTCGCTTTTGGAGCTGGGGCGGTCATGCATCCATCCCGATTTTCGCGGCGGTCTCGCGTTGCAGCAAATGTGGGGAGGTCTGGCTGAATACGTTCTTGAGCGTGACATCGAGATCCTGTTCGGCGTGGCCAGCATGCATGGTACGGATGTCGAGGCCCTGGCCGAACCGCTGTCGCATCTTCATCACGCTCATCTTGCGCCGCCCGAACTGCGGGTCCGGGCGCAGGAAGGTGTCTATCAGAGCATGGACCTGGTGCCCTCGGAACAGATCAATCGCGTGGCAGCGATGCGGGCGGTGCCTGCCCTGATCAAATCGTACCTGAAGCTGGGCGGTTTCGTGGGGGACGGAGCCTATGTCGACCACGAGTTCAACACCACGGACGTCTGTCTCATCCTCGACGTTGCCCGCCTGAGCGATGGCGCGCGTACCCGGTTTGGTCGCGGAGGCCGGGGGTGAGCGGTCCGACGTGGACGTCCGAGGATGACCCGGTCCCGGTTCCGCTGGGTGTCGGCGGATGGATGCGCGCCGGGCTGAGGGGGATTGTCTTTGGCGGGCTGACGTCCGGCTGTCTTTTGCTATTGCTGCTTGTGCGCTTGGTCGAGCGGCCGCTCAACGGGGCGCATCGTCCCTGGACGCCGCATATCACGGTTTTCGTCTGCCGCTCTGCCTTTCGGATTTTCGGCATGGGCTATGTGGCGCACGGGTCGCCGATGCCTCATCCGGGTGCGATGGTGGCGAACCATGGTTCGTGGCTGGATATCTTTGTTTTGAACGCCGGTGGGCCCTTGTATTTCGTGTCCAAGTCCGAGGTTGCCGCATGGCCGGGGATCGGCTGGCTGGCGCGGGCGACGGGAACGGTCTTCGTGCGGCGGGAGCGCGGCGATGCCCATGCCCAGAAGACGGTGTTCGAAGAGCGGCTGAGCGCCGGGCACCGTCTGCTGTTCTTTCCCGAGGGGACTTCGACCGACGGGCTAAGGGTGTTGCCGTTCAAGCCGACCCTCTTTGCGGCTTTGTTTTCCGACCATCTGCCCGAGGAACTGTGGGTGCAGCCGGTCACCGTGGTCTATTACGCGCCAGAGGGGCAGGATGAGAGGTTTTACGGCTGGTGGGGCGACATGGAGTTCGGTGCCCACCTGCTGCAGGTCCTTGCCGCGCGGCGTCAGGGCCGGGTCGAGGTGACCTGGCATCCGGCGATGAAGGTTTCGGAGTATGCCGACCGCAAGGCCATGGCGCGGGCTGCCGAGACGGTCGTGAAGAGTGCGCGGCCCGAGGCGGTGGGACAGGCGTGACAGGGGCTTTGCCCCTCGCGTTTGTCGGCGCTCACCCCGGAGTATTTTTCAACAAGAAGAAGCGCAGGTCCTAGCGCGTGGCAGCTATCAGCGCGCCGAGAGCGGCGACGGCGTCGTCCTTACGCCAGATTTCCTCGCCGATGCCGAGGAAGTCGGTGACGGGAGCCAGGGAGGCGGCGAGATCCGTGTCGATTTCGCCCTCTGCGACGACGGGCACTTCGATCATCTCGGACCACCATTCGAACAATTCGCGTTCGGCCAGCGTGCCGTCGCCAAGGGACGACATGCCGACCGGGCCGAAGGAGACGTAGTCTGCGCCGGCTTCGCCTGCCGTCATGCCGTCGTGGCGCGAGGTGCCGCAAAAGGCGCCGACGATCGCGTCCTTGCCAAGGGCCTTGCGCACTTTTCGGACCGAGCGCGCGCCGTCGAGGAGGTGCACGCCGTCGAGGCCGAGCCGTTCGGCCAGCGCCACGTGGGTGTCGATGACGATTGCAACGTCGCGGGCATGGGCCACCTCGCGCAGGGCGTCACCGGCACGCGACAGGCGGTCTTCGTCGCGGGTGGCCATGGTCAGGCGCAGGCAGGCGATCTCATGCGCGTCCAGCACCGCCGCCAGTTCGGCGGGAAAGGTCGACAGTTCGAATTCGGGCGGTGTCAGGAGGTAGATCTGGGGGGCGTCGCTGTCGGCCATCGGGTGGGTCCTTGTCGTTCTGACCCGAGGCTATAGCCGCTGGATCAGCGAGGGGGAAGGGTGTGGACGTTTTCCATGGCAAGCGCAAGGAGGCGGGCGCGGGCCGCGTCGTCGGCCATGACCGCCTCGGTCACCTCGACGAGGCCGCCCATCTTGCGGCCCGTGAAGGCCATTTCGCTGACGCCCTCCATGGCGAGAGCCGTTTCGTGACGCTCTTTGCCGACGCGAAACATGCCGCCGTCTTTGTGGACGCCGCAGAGCATGTGGCCGTCTAGCATGAAGCAGAGGCCGCCGAACATGCGCTTTTCCTCGACCCTGCCCGCGTCAACCAGGTCGTCGCGAAAGAGGTCGGCCAATCCTTCATCATATGCCATCGGGTGTCTCGCTCTTGTGTCCGGGGCCGTCGAATCGTATGACCCGGCGGTTCGCAACCGGAGTGTATCATGATCCAGCCCGCTTTCATCCTCGTGCGCCCGCAGATGGGCGAGAACATCGGGGCGGCAGCGCGTGCAATGTGGAATTTCGGGTTGGACCGGATGCGTATCGTGGCGCCGCGCGACGGCTGGCCCAGTCCCAAGGCGGTGGCCATGGCGAGCGGGGCGGGGCGTTTGTTGGACGAAGCGCAGATGTACGAGGACGTGGCCGGGGCGGTTGCCGATAGCGCCTATGTCTATGCCACGACCGCGCGGAGCCGGGATCTGACCAAGGAGGTCTTTTCGCCCGAGGCGGCGATGGCGGATGCGCGGGCACGGATCGCGGCGGGGCAGCAGGTGGCGGTGATGTTCGGGCCGGAGCGCGCGGGGCTGGAGAACGACGACATCGCGCGGGCCAACGCGATCATCTCGGTGCCGGTGAACCCGGAGTTCGCCTCGCTTAACCTGGCGCAATGCGTGTTGCTGACCGCTTATGAGTGGCGGCGCGCGACGGCCAAAGTCGAGGGCCGTGTGACGGCTTATGCCGGGACCGAGCCTGCGACGCAGATCGAAATCGAGAAGTTGGCCGAACATTACGAGGACCGTCTCCAAGCAGCGGGGTTCTTTTACCCCGAGGAAAAGGCGGAGGGGATGAAGATCACCCTGCGGAACCTCTGGAGCCGGATGCCGATGACGCGCTCGGACATCCAGGTGCTGCACGGGATCATGCGTCAGATGGTCCGCTGGAAAGAGCGTGGCGACTGACTGGACGCCGCCGGGGGACACCCCTACATTTCGCCGCGAGTGCAGGAGCGTTACATGAGCGAGAAACGCAGTATTTTCGAGGATGTGAGCGAGGGCGCCGCCCCGCGCAAGACGCCTCAGGCAGGGGTGATCGACAGGGGCAGGCGTGGGGCGCGCGGAGCTATCCGGGCCTGGCTGATGATCCTGTTTGCCATGGTTGTTGCCATGATTGTCGTTGGCGGGTTGACCCGGCTGACCGACAGCGGGTTGTCGATTACCGAGTGGCGGCCCGTCACAGGGGCGATGCCGCCGATGAGCGCCGAAGCCTGGGATGCAGAGTTCGCCAAGTACAGGGAAATCCCGGAGTACCAGTTACAGAACGCCGGCATGTCATTGGCCGAGTTCAAGAGTATCTATTGGTGGGAATGGGGGCATCGCCAGTTGGGCCGGATGGTCGGCCTGGTCTGGGCGGTCGGGTTCCTGTTCTTCCTTTTGACCAGGCGCATTCCGGCCGGATGGACCGGGCGGCTGGTAATTCCGGGAGCCCTGGGCGGGCTGCAGGGGGCGATCGGTTGGTGGATGGTGTCATCCGGTCTTGGCGGTGAGATGCTGGACGTGGCCTCGTACCGTCTGGCGACGCATCTGGGGCTGGCGTTTGTCATCCTCGGGGTGCTGGCGTGGCTCGTCCTGCTGCTGGGCAGAAGCGAGGCCGAGTTGCTCCAGGCGCGGCGGAGCGGCGATGCCAAGCTGTTTTCGATGACGACAGGGGTGTTGCACTTGGCTTTCCTTCAGGTCCTGTTGGGGGCGCTTGTTGCCGGGATCGACGCGGGCCGGACGTTCAACGACTGGCCGGACATGGCGGGGCAGTTCTTCCCGCCGGCGGCTTTCGACATCGTGCCTGCATGGCGGAATTTCTTTGAAAACGCCGGGTTGGTTCAGTTCATGCACCGGGTCACGGGGTACGTGCTGGTGGCCTTTGGCGTTGCCGTCTGGCTGAAGGGGCGGCGATCCGGCAACACCGAGACGCGCGCCGCGATCACCATGGTTCTGGCGATGCTGGTTCTGCAGATGGTGTTGGGGATCATGACGGTGATCTATATCGCCCCGCTGAGCCTGGCGATCGTCCACCAGTTGGGTGCGGTGGTGGCCTTTATATTGATCCTTCGGGCGCGGTTCCTGGCGCGCTATCCCAAGTCCCAGTCGGTAAGAGGATAATGATGAGCGATTTTGATGAGTTGATGGCGTTCCAGCGCGAGACCGAGGCCCTGGGCCAGGTCATGGGGCGCCTGGGGTGGGACCAGGAAACGATGATGCCCGAAGGCGCCGTCGAGCAGCGGGCCGAGGAGATGGCGGCGCTGGCGGGCGTGTTGCACCGGAGGCGGACCGATCCCCGGATCGGAGACTGGCTTGAGAGTGCTCAGGCGGATGAGCCAGTGGCCGAGCGGCAACTCGAATTGATCCGGCGGCGGTACGAGCGCACCGCGCGGGTTCCTGTGGATTTGTCGGCGGCGCTGGCGCGCACCACGTCTCTGGCGCATCGGGCCTGGGCTCGGGCGCGGGAAGAAAACGATTTCGCGTCGTTCCAGCCCAAGCTGGAAGAGGTTCTGGCCTTGTCGCGGGAGAAGGCCTCAGCCCTGGCCGATGGCGGCAACCTGTATGACGCCCTTCTCGATGACTATGAACCGGGCGCCACCGAGGCCGAACTTGAGGCCATGTTCGGCGCGCTGCGCCCCCGGTTGGTGGCGTTGCGTGAAAAGGTTCTCGGTGCGGAACGGCAGGTGCCGGTTCTAGAGGGGGAGTTTCACGAGGCCGGACAATTGCAATTGTCGTCCGAGATGGCGCGGGCCTTCGGGTATGACACTGGCCACGGGCGCATCGACAAGGCCGTGCACCCGTTTTCATCGGGGTCGGGGCTGGATGTGCGGATCACGACGCGGACCCTGCCGAAAGAGCCGTTCAACTGTCTCTATTCGACCATCCACGAGGTTGGTCATGCCTGCTATGAGCAGGGGATCGACCGGGCGTATCTTTTAACGCCGCTGGGTTCGGGCGTGTCGATGGGTGTTCACGAAAGCCAGAGCAGGATCTACGAGAACCAGCTTGGGCGCAGCCGTGCCTTCACGGGCTGGGTCTTTGAGCGGATGCGGGATGTTTTTGGAGACTTTGGGATCGCGGACGCCGACACGTTTTACGCGGCGGTGAACCGGTGTTCCTCGGGTTTCATCCGCACCGAAGCGGACGAGGTCCATTACAACCTGCATGTCCTGTTGCGGTTTGATCTTGAGCGCGAGTTGATTGCCGGGAGGCTTGAGGTCGCCGACCTGCCCGAGGCATGGAATGCGCGATTTGCCAGGGACTTTGGCGTCGAGGTGGATAAGCCTGAGAACGGCGTTCTGCAGGATGTGCACTGGTCCGAGGCGCTGTTCGGGTATTTTCCGACCTACACGCTGGGCAATGTCTATGCCGGCTGTTTGCACGAGGCGTTGCGACGGGACGTTCCGGATCTGGACGCGGCACTGTCAGAAGGTGAGACAGCGCCTGCAACCGATTGGTTGCGTGAAAATATTCACCGGCATGGTGGCCTCTACAAGCCGCGGGATGTGATCGCCCGCGCCTCGGGTCAAGCGCCGAACGAGGGACCGCTTCTGGCCTATCTGGAAGAGAAATTCAGCGGGATATACGGCCTGTAGCGGTCTCAGGGGGAAAGGCACGATGGAGCCGATACTGTCAGTCGCCGAAGTGCGGGATTTTCTGGTCGGGCATTTTCCTCAGGTCAGCGACGACTACGAAGTCGTCTCGGTCGGCCCGATGCGTGCGCGGATTCGCATGAAGCCTGAGGACAGGCATTTGCGCCCTGGTGGCACGATCTCGGGTCCGACGATGTTTTCGCTCGCCGACTGCGCGGTCTACCTGGCGATCATCGCTCACGTGGGGCCAGAGGCACTGGCAGTGACCACGGGGGCGTCGATTGACTTTATGCGCAAACCCGAAGCGGGGGTGGCTTTGGTCGCCGATGTCATCTTGCTGAAGCTGGGGCGTGCGCTCGTCGTGGGCGATGTCGCAATACGCTCGGAGGGCAGCGACGCCCTGGTCGCCCGCGCAACGCTGACCTATTCGCGGCCGCGCTGACGAAAACGCCCCGCGGTGCAGGGCGTATTCAGCACTGGAACCCGTCAGTGTCCCGAGTAGGACCGGCGCCAGCGGACTTCATCGCGCTCAGGCATATCGAAGGCATCGACCGGGTGATCGACCTCGAAATCGGCCATCGTGACTTCGGTGTTGGCCCGCGTGGCGATGCGGCGAATGCCAACTGCCAGGACTGCGGCGCCGAGGATGGCGAGATAAATACCCATATCGTTCATCACGCCGCCTCCTCTTCGTCGTTGCGACACGAGGGCAGAACGCGATTGGCACGGGATTGGAGGCGGTATTCCCGCAGTGATTCCAGGCCAGCCTGAAACAGTCTGCGTTCTTCGGAAGTGAGAGGCGGTTGGGACGGCAGATTCTCTGCCAGAGCAGCGATATTACGCATGGGACACTCGTTACACTTGTACTTAACAATAACTTACCGAGGGCCATAAAGCGTCACAAATGTGGCAAAAGTAGGGCGAATTGCAAAAATTCTTGCGCAGATCCGCAGACCGTAGTCATCCGACTTCCCTGGCGACGAAGCGCGCCATTGGTCTTTTTGGTGCAGCGGACGTGCCCCTGCAAACCTGGTTTCGGCAGGGCAGAGGCACAGCGCGGGAGGCGTTTCGGCGTCAATGCGGAGCAGGGACGACCGGGGCAGTTTGCCCCAGAACGGTGGTCAGGAGGCGTATTGGCAGGTCACTGCCGAACGGAAATAGCGGCAGTTGTAGGCGCGTCCCGACACATGGGCGCGGTAAGAGCTTCCAAGCACGCTCTGTTTGATGTTCGACACTTGTACGCTGTAAGCACCGGTGCCGAAATAATCGGCGGTGGCACGCTCAAGCTTGAGTGGCGTGACGTCGGAGTTAACGGCATCGGTGGCCTGCCCGCAGGCGGTCAGGGCGGCGAAGGACAGTACGATCAACACTCTCGACATGATTTCACCTTTCGAATTGCCCCAACAGCGGAACGAAATCAGGTGAGTGTGCCGAATTTGTGGTCCGGGCGCGGCCAAAGGGCGGCGAGAGTGCCAATTGGCCGAACTGGCAGGCCAGGTGTCCGGCGCAAACTGTTCTTTTTTCAGGAAAGGTTTCGCAAGGAGCAGACACCTTTTTGTGTGCTATCGGCGTCCCGGTCCCCGTCTTGAACGGTGATTTCCGAATCCCGGCCCCAGGCGCGGCGGCCGGTTGGCGTTGGAAAGGCGCTCAACCGCCCGTATGGCTCATGTGCCGCGACATCTGGCCGTCGGCTTTTTGACGGGAATAGTCAAAGTCGTGGCCTTTGGGTTTACGCGATATGGCGGCGCGGATGGCCTCTTCGAGTGGGGCGTCGCCTTCCGAGGCGCGCAGGGCAGAGCGCAAATCGGCGTTGTCTTCCTGGCCGAGGCACATGAACAACTCGCCCGTGCAGGTCAGCCGCACGCGGTTGCAGCTTTCGCAGAAATTATGGGTCAGCGGTGTGATGAACCCGACCTGCTGGCCGGTCTCGGTCAGTTCGACATAGCGCGCAGGGCCGCCGGTGCGATGCGCGAGGTCTTTGAGTGTGTAGCGGTCCTCAAGCCGGCCGCGCAGGTCCTTCAGTGACCAATACTGGCCGATGCGGTCCTGTTCGGGGCCGAGGTCGCCCATGGGCATGACTTCGATAAAGGTCAGGTCCATGTCGCGGCTGGCACACCATTCGGTGAGATCGAAAAGTTCTTCTTCGTTGAAGCCCTTCAGCGCCACGGTGTTGATCTTGACGCGCAGCCCCGCTTTCTGGGCGGCGTCGATGCCTTTCAGAACTTGTGGCAGACGGCCCCAGCGGGTGACACGTGCGAATTTCTCGTCATCGAGCGTGTCCAGCGACACGTTGATGCGCTTCACGCCGGCCTCGACGAGCTGATCTGAAAAGCGCGACAGCTGCGAGCCGTTGGTCGTCAGTGTCAGTTCCTTCAGTGCGCCAGAGTCCATGTGCCGGGTCATGGACCGGAAAAAGGTCATGATATCGCGCCGCACCAGGGGTTCGCCGCCGGTGATGCGTAATTTCTCGACGCCGAGACGGATGAAAGTCGAACACATGCGGTCCAATTCTTCCAGCGTAAGCAGTTCCTTCTTCGGCAGGAAGGTCATGTTCTCGGCCATGCAGTAGACGCAGCGGAAGTCGCAGCGGTCGGTCACCGACAGCCTCAGATAGCTGATCGGGCGCGCAAACGGGTCAATGAGCGGGGCCGTGGTCATCGTACAAGGGTAGGGTGTGCGAAGTTCCGCTGCAAGGTGCCTGGGCGTTGAAGGCGGGCTCCGGGAGGGTTATTTCTTCCGGCATGAGAGTATTGTTCTGTCTTCCTCTTGTCGTTCTCGCGGGCTGTGCACCCTCGGTCGAACCGCTTGAGCCTGCCCTCACCGAGACAGTCGCCACTGTCCCGCCTCCGCCGCCCGCGACGGCACGGAGCGTGGAAGATTTCGACACCACCACCGAAGAACAGCGCGCCGAGGCCGCGGTTCCGACGTCGGGCGGTACGCTTTTGGGAACAGCGGTGGTTTCTCTGGGCGATGCTGCCCAGCCAGGGTTCTGGGTGCAAACTCCGCTCGTAGACACGGTCCGGCCCGGGCGCGTGACTTACCTGGGCAACAGCGCCGAAGTTGAACTGCGCCCCGGTGCCTCGCATCGCGCTTCGCTGGCCACGCTGCGCCTGTTGGAGGCCCCCCTGGCCGGACTGTCGGAATTCGAAGTTTACGAAAGGTAAACTTGCGCTTGCCAGGCCGGCGACCCGCAGCCAGACTGCGCCTGTGCAAACAGGGGGTTGGATATGACGCATAACGTGATCTTGGCAGTACATTTCTGGGGTTTGTTCATGGGAGGGGCAGCTGGCATCGGGATGCTGATCCTGGGGGCAAAGCTCGCGGCCGCGCCGGTTGAACATCGTGCCAGCATGGGGACGGTCGCCGGGCCCTTGAAGACGGCGGGCAAGATCGGCATGGGGCTGCTGATTCTGACGGGGGTGCTTCTTGCGACAATCGGTGACGTCTGGAGTGCCGGCCCGGCCCTGTTCTGGATCAAGCTGGTCTTTGTCGTCCTCTTGCTTGCTGGCATCATCGCGGCGGACAAGGCCGGGGCCAAGGCCATGGCGGGCGACGTCGAGGCCGCGGCGAAAGCACGGATGTTCGGACTGATCAACCTCGTTTCGGCAGCGCTCGTGCTGCTGACGGCAAGCTTCGCCTTTCAGTGAAACCACCCACCGGGCGTCTTTGCAAAAAGTAGAAGCCGTTCCGCCGCCTTCTCTTTTTCCAAAATACTCCGGGGTGAGGTCGCAGACCGATGGGGCTGACCCACTTGCCGCCGCGACGGGTATAGCCCCGCGCAATTCCTCAGCGGTGCATGAGCCGCGCGGCTTCCTTCCGCGCGAAGGGTTTCATGCGCGCGCCATAGGTGTCCAAAAAGCCTTGCACGCGTACCGGGTCGCGTTTCGAAAGATCGCGCAGCCACCAGGCGACAGATTTCTGGATGAACCATTCCGGATCGTCGACGTAAGAGGCTGCCCAGCCGAGGATGCGTTCGCGGGCCGCGATCTCGTCGGGCTTGGGGTGGCGTTGTTTGGTCCAGGGCAGGGTCATGACCAGGGCCGCGCGCCGGCTCCACATGTGATCCGAATGCGTCCATGGTTCGATGTCGTCAAGGCGGGAAGGGTCGGCCACCAACCGTTTCTGCCCCGCGATCGCGGCGTGGTCCGCGACGGCCCAGGCGTCGAAGTCCGGCACCCAGGATTTGATTAGTTCCCATGCGCCTTGGTCGTCGGGACGGATACGGGCCTGTGTCAGAAGCTTGGCGGCGGCGATGCGGGCCTCGTGGATGTTGGTCCGCCAGAGGTCGGAGGCCAGCGCGAGGCGATCGTCCAGAGTGAGGTCACGCCGCCAGACCCTGGCAAGGGTGTCGATCTCGGGGTTTGCAACGCCAAGGTAGGGCCGGTCGACCTTGTGATAGCGCGCCATTTCGACGGCCTTTTCCGGGTCGGCCGTCGTGGCGAGAGCGGCGAGGGCCTCGTCGGCGGTCATGATCCGAGGTTGCGTTCGACGATGTGCGTCGGCTGGCCGTCAATGGTCTTGCTGTTCCGTTCGCTCCAATACGCATGGAGGCCCGCCTCGCCCTTTTTCTCTGCCCATTTCGTCAGCGTATCGCGATCGGCCGAAAAATCCATCAGGGGCACGGCGTAACCGCAGCTCTTCTGCATCATCTCGACGGTCATGTCGAAGAGCTGACGGGCGGCCGGTTCGGGGGAGAAGTGGGCGTCCAGCACTTCCCAGTCCGCGTCCAGCCTGTGGATGGCGCGGGCGGTGCCATAGGCACGCACGATCATCGGCGGGCCGTCGAAGGCGCACCACATCAGGGTCATGCGCGGGTTGGCATCGAGGTGGGCCGCGGTTTCATTGCCCGAACCGGTCATGTTGCGCCAGAGGATGCGGTTCGGGCCGAGAATGCGGAGCGAATCCATGCCCTTGGGCGAAACGTTCACGCGACCTTCGGGGCCGGCAGTGCCGGTGAAGAAGATGTGCTGGCGTTCGATGAACTTTTGCAGCGGTGCCTCGATCGTGTCGTATTGCGTTCCCATTATTCGACCGTAACGGATTTGGCGAGGTTACGGGGCTGGTCGACATCTGTGCCTTTGGCTACAGCCGTGTGATAGGCGATAAGCTGGGCCGGGATGGCGTAGAGCAGGGGCGCAATCAACTCAGGCACCTCGGGCATCTCGATCACGCGCCATGTTCCGTCGCGGGCTGTTTCGGCGCCTTTGCGGTCTGTCACCAGGACGATCTTACCGCCACGCGCCATGACTTCCTGCATGTTTGAAACCGTCTTGTCGAAAAGCGCCGTTTGCGGTGCCATGACGATCACGGGAACGGTGCGGTCGATGAGGGCGATAGGGCCGTGCTTCAGTTCGCCGGAAGCATAGCCTTCGGCGTGGATATAGCTGATTTCCTTGAGTTTCAGCGCTCCTTCCAGTGCGAGCGGGTACATGGACCCCCGGCCGAGGAAGAGGATGTCCTGCGCTTCCGCCAGCTTGGCGGCGGTAGCCGCGATGGTGTCGGAAGTGGCGAGTGCCTGGCTGAGAAGGCCGGGCAGAGCGGTCAGGGTCTGAAGCGTCTGTTCCATGGCGGCGTCGTCGATGCGGCCACGGTCTGCCCCGGCACGGATGGCGAGGATCAGGAGGACCAGAAGCTGGCACGAAAAGGCTTTTGTCGAGGCCACGCCAATCTCGGCACCTGCGAAGATCGGCAGCGCCAGGTCGCTTTCGCGGGCAATCGAGCTTTCGGGCACGTTGACGACGGAAAGGATCTGCGCGCGGGTCGCAACGTGACGGAGCGCGGCGAGTGTATCGGCGGTTTCGCCCGATTGCGAAACGAAGATCGCCAGCGTGTTCGGCCCGATGGGGGCGTCCCGATAGCGGAATTCCGAGGCGACGTCGACTTCAACTGGGATCTGGGCCAGGTTTTCGATCCAGTACTTTGCCGTCTGGCAGGCATAGAAGGCCGTACCGCAGGCGACCATGACAATGCGATCAACCTGGGAAAAGTCCGGCGTTTCTGCAGGCAGGTTCAGCTTGCCGCTCTTCAGGTAATGGGCCAACGCATCGGCCAGCACCACGGGTTGTTCGGCGATTTCCTTGGCCATGAAATGCTTGTGGCCTCCCTTTTCGACCGCGGAAGTGTCGATCTGGATGGTGCGCACCTCTCGGTTGGCGAGGTTGCCGTCAGCGTCCTTGAAAGTGACCCCGGCGCGGGTGAGGACGGCAAAGTCGCCTTCTTCGAGGTAGGTGATCCGGTCGGTCAGGGGCGCAAGCGCGATGGCATCGGAGCCGAGGTACATTTCGCCGTCGCCATGGCCGACCGCGAGCGGGGAGCCTTTGCGCGCGGCGATGATCAGGTCTTCTTCGCCGTCGAAGAGGAAGGCGAGCGCGTAGGCGCCTTCGAGACGGGCGACTGTTTGCTCTGCAGCGTCGCGGGGCGAAAGGCCCTGGTCGAGGAACGATTGGCACAGGAGCGAAACCGTTTCAGTGTCGGTGTCGCTTTCGGTGGCGTAGCCCTTGCCTGTCAGTTCCTCGCGAAGTGCCTTGAAGTTCTCGATGATGCCGTTGTGGACCACGGCGACGGGGCCGGAGCGGTGCGGGTGCGCATTGGTGACGCTCGGTTCGCCATGGGTGGCCCAGCGGGTGTGGCCGATGCCGGCCTTGCCGGGCAGCGGGTCGTGGACCAGTGTGTCAGAGAGGTTCACCAGCTTGCCGACCGCGCGGCGGCGGTCGAGCCTGCCCTGGTGGACGGTTGCAATTCCTGCGCTGTCATAGCCGCGGTATTCAAGCCGCTTCAGGGCCTCGACCAGCGTGGGAGAGGCTTCGTGGTCACCGAGGATGCCGACGATTCCGCACATGGGGCTATCCTTTCTTTTGCGCCGCTTTCAGGGCGCGCAGACGGTCGAAGAATTTCAGGGCGAACCCCGCTTTGTTTTCCTGGCGGGCGCGTGCCACGGCCAGGTCGGTTGCGGGGACGTCGCGGGTCACGATCGAGCCGGTCGCGGTCATGGCCTCGTCGCCCACGCTGACCGGCGCGACGAGCATCGTGTTCGAGCCGATAAAGGCATTGCGGCCGATTTTCGTCCGGTGCTTGAAGACGCCGTCATAGTTGCAGGTGATCGTGCCCGCACCGATGTTGGAGCCTGCACCGACTGAAGCATCGCCGATGTAGGACAGGTGGTTGACCTTGGCACCTTCGCCCAGGTCGGCATTCTTGATCTCGACGAAATTGCCGACCTTGGCGCCGTTTCCCAGTTCCGCGCCCGGACGAAGGCGGGCATAGGGGCCAACGACGGCGTCGCGGCTGACGTGGCAGCCCTCCAGGTGGGAAAAGGCGCGGATGGTGGCGTTGGTTTCGACGGTGACGCCGGGGCCGAAGACGACGAACTGTTCGACCAGGGCGTCGCGGCCCAAGACGGTGTCGAAGGCGAAATGCACGGTTTCGGGTGCGATGAGAGTAACGCCGTTTTCAAGGGCCTCGGCGCGGGCGCGAGCCTGGAATGTGGCCTCGGCGGCAGCCAGGTCGGCGCGCGTGTTGATGCCAAGGGTTTCGGCCTCGTCGCAGGTGACGACCTCAACCGTCAGCCCCTCTGAGCCAGCCAGCTCTGCGATGTCAGTCAGGTAGTATTCGCCTGCGCCGTTGTCGTTGCCGACCGCAGCGGCAAGGCGTAGAAGCGTTTCGGTATCCGCCAGAACAACACCTGAATTGCAAAGCGTTATGGCGCGTTCTTCCTCGGATGCGTCTTTGTGTTCGACGATCTTTAGCAGGCGGCGGCCATCTGTGATCATGCGTCCATAGGTGCCGGGATCTGCGGCCTCAAAGCCCAGAAAGACGACGTCGGCCCCGCTGGCGCGGGTCGCCTGCATCGCTTCGAGCGTTTCGGGGCGGATGAAGGGCGTGTCGCCGAAGAGCAGGACCGTATCACCGCCTGCGCCGGCGAGAACGGGCGCGGCCATGGTAACCGCATGTGCGGTGCCGAGTTGGTCCGCCTGCTCGACGACAAGCAGGCCCTCGTCCAAGGCCTCGGCCGCAGCGCGCACCTTGTCTCCCCCGTGGCCCACCACGATAATCCGCTGGCCGTCCAGTCGGGCAGCGCTGTCGAGCGCATGGGCGAACAGCGGCGCACCGGCAATTTCGTGCAGCACCTTGGGCTGGTCGGACAACATGCGAGAACCTTCGCCGGCGGCGAGAAGGATCAGGTGGGTGGACATCTGCTCTTTCCTTTTGTTGCGCAACCTTTTAGCCGCGAAAGTGCGGCGCGCAAAGTCCGCGTCTATCAACAGTTGTTGCCGGACGTTACAACGTCGGCGCGAATTGGCCGAGGTACTACGATGAAAACAGTGATTTTCGATCTGGACGGGACGCTCGCGGACACAAGCGGAGATCTGATCGCGGCGGCGAACACGGTTTTCCGGTCGCTGGGCCATGGCGATGTGTTGGACCGCGAATTGGATGCATTGACGGCCTTTCACGGGGGACGGGCGATGCTGGGTCTGGGAGTGGCCCGGCTTGGCCTTGAGGTGAGCACTGCGCAGATGGAGCGCATGTTCGTGGATTTCGTCGACGCCTATACCGTCGATATCCACGTTCACACCACGCTGTATCCCGGTGTCGTCGAAGCGGTCACGGAACTGGGCGAGAGGGGCTATGCCCAGGGTATTTGCACCAACAAGCCCGGACGCCAGGCGGAACTGCTCATGCAGAGCCTCGGCATGCGTGATCGGTTCGCATCGCTCGTGGCCGCCGATACGCTTCCGGTGAGGAAGCCGGACCCGGCACCATACGTGGAAGCAGTGGTTCGTGCGGGGGGCGATCCGGCGCAATCGCTTCTGATCGGCGACACCGAGACCGACGTCAAAACTGCCCGGGCGGTCGGAGTCCCGGTCGTCCTGGTCGGCTTTGGTCCGGAAGGCGAAGGCATCGCGCGGCTCGGGCCGGACGCGATGCTGAACGACTTTGCCGATCTGCCGGACGTCGTGGCGCAGTTTATCGGGTGATCTTTGTTTGGCGCGGCCCCGCGCGTGGGCAACGAGGCAGGTGCGGTTCGGCGGCGGCGCGCTTGACCTGCGACGGGCAGCGGTGAATAAATGAACGATCGTTCATTTGAGGGAGGGGCGGTGATGTTCCAGGCATCCATGCGGTTCGATCTGGGAGATGAGGTTGGCGCCCTGCGCGACATGGTGCATCGTTGGGCGCAGGACCGGGTGCGCCCCATGGCGGCCGAGATCGACAAGACTAACAGCTTTCCCGCCGAGTTGTGGCGCGAGATGGGCGATTTGGGTCTCTTGGGGATCACCGTCGGCGAGGAATACGGCGGCGCCGGCATGGGATACCTGGCACATGCGGTTGCAGTAGAGGAGATCGCGCGGGCCTCGGCCAGTGTGTCGCTGTCCTATGGCGCGCATTCGAACCTCTGCGTGAACCAGATCAAACTGAACGGGACTGCGGAACAGAAGGCGAGGTATCTGCCACGTCTGATTTCGGGCGAACATGTGGGTGCGCTGGCCATGAGCGAGGCCGGGGCGGGCTCCGACGTGGTGTCGATGAGCCTCAAGGCAGAGAAGCGCAACGATCATTACCGGCTGAACGGGACCAAATACTGGATCACCAACGGACCGGACGCGGACACTCTGGTCGTCTATGCCAAGACCGACCCCGATGCGGGGTCAAAGGGCATTACCGCCTTTCTGATCGAAAAGGAGATGGTCGGATTCTCGACCAGCCCGCATTTTGACAAGCTGGGGATGCGCGGGTCGAACACCGCCGAGTTGATCTTTGAAGACGTCGAAGTGCCGTTCGACAATGTCCTGGGCCAAGAGGGGCGCGGCGTCGCCGTGCTGATGTCGGGGCTGGATTACGAACGCGTTGTCCTGGCCGCAATTGGTCCTGGCATCATCGCTGCCTGTCTGGACGAGATCATGCCCTACATGGCCGAACGGAAACAGTTCGGAAAGCCTGTGGGGTCGTTCCAGCTGATGCAGGGGAAGATCGCGGATATGTATACGGCGATGAACTCGGCACGCGCCTATGTCTACGAGGTGGCCAAGGCCTGTGATCGGGGCGACGTAACGCGCCAGGATGCGGCGGCCTGTTGTCTTTATGCCAGCGAGGTCGCCATGACCCAGGCGCACCAGGCGGTCCAGGCCATGGGGGGCGCCGGGTTCATGAACGACCATCCCGTCAGTCGCCTGTTCCGCGACGCCAAGCTGATGGAGATCGGGGCCGGCACCAGCGAAATTCGCCGGATGCTGATCGGGCGCGAATTGATGGAAACGATGAAATGAGAGGGCTTGTGCCAGGGGTTGCCATCGGCCTCGGGCTTGCCGGGGCGGTTTCAGCGCAGGAACCGGTCTTGCCATCTGAGCAGCAGGTCGCGCTCGTCGAAGCCTGTGCGGCGGCGGCCTTTTCCGAGGGGCGCGATCTGGCGGTATGCCGGGGTGTCCTTGCCGGACCCTGCCTCGGCGAAAGGGGAGGGGACGGCGCGGACGTCATGGATCGTGCAATCTGTTTGCAATTCGAGGAATTCGCCTGGAAGTTGACGGGCATGAAAGCCGAGACATATTACCTGTCGGTGATGGAGGGCCGCGAAGGGTTTTCGCGCGACGACTACCTTGCGGACGCCGAGGCGGACCTGGCCCAGTTGCGAGACAGGTGTTTCCGCTTTCCCGCTGGCCAGGAAATCAGTGTTCTGAGCTGCACTTTGGATGGTGCGGTGCTGAAGGTCGCGCAAACCCTGCGCCTGATCGAAACGGCTACCCCGTAACGGGGGCGAGGATGACAGCAGCGGTCGGAGCGCCTATCTAGAGGGTATGATGGCTCGTATTCAGGTCTTGTCCGGCCTTTGCGCCTTGGTGTTCAGTGCATTTGCCGCATCCGCCACCGAACATGAAGTGGCCAGCTATGGCGGTATTCTGGATGCTTGTTTTATCGCGGCAGGAAATGGCGAGGCGCTGGAGGCCTGTCGCGGCAAGATGTCCGACGCCTGCATGGAACACGAGGACGGTGGATATTCTACCCTTGGGATGTCGTCGTGCATCTCGGCAGAGACCCTGGTTTGGGACAGGTACCTGAATGCCGAGTACGGCAAGACGATGAGATGGGCCAAGGCGGCAGATGCCGATGATGCTGTCCATTTCCCCGAGTTTGCAAGACGAACCGACACCCTTCGGGCGGCGCAGCGTGCGTGGATCGCCTATCGCGATGCAGAGTGTGGCCTGGCCTATGCCCTGTGGGGCGCCGGGTCGATGCGCACCATCGTCGCGTCGGGCTGTATGCTGGACATGACCGCCCGGCGAACCATCGACCTTCACGAGATGAGAGAGCCATTCGAATGACGCAGTCGCAAGATCCGGTTGTCCCCTATGTTCGCCAAGTTCTCGAAGAACAGGATGCCTATCGCAGTTCGGCGCCTTCGGTGATGCCGCGGGCGGTGCGGGCGCTGGTCGGTCCATTTGGTCGGCTGACGAACAGGATGATCCCGCCGGACGTCATCGAGGCGGCCTTGCGCGGCGCCGATTGGGCGGCTGCCGGGACAATTCGCAAGGTGGCCATCGCCCATGAAGTTCGTGACCTTGCGGCCTGCGACGAGGCTGCCGCCGATGTCCGCCGATGGGCCCTTGGCTATGGCGCGACCGGGGGCGGCGCCGCGGGGGCCTTTGGCGTCCTGGGGCTGGCGGTTGATGTTCCCGCTACGGTGACCCTTGCGCTCAGGACGGCACGGATGACTGCCTTGTGTTATGGGTTCGACACGAAAACCGAGGCCGAACGATTGCACACACTTGGGGTTTTGCAGCTTGCCGGTGCCAATTCCCTGGCCGAGCGTGAGGCGGCAATTGCCCGGTTGGCATGCGAGCGCAAGGCTATGGAGCGCAAGGACTGGCATGGGATCGTCGAGTTGACCGGCTATGCGTCGGGTGCGGCGGTTGCCGTGCAGCGTGTGGCGGCGACACTTGGCGCGAACCTGTCGGCGCGCAAACTTGCCCAGATCGCACCCGTGGTCGGCGCCGCTGTTGGCGCGGGGGTCAACATGGCGTTCCAGAACGATGTCGCGGCCGCGGCGCGGTTTTCTGCCCGGGAACGCTGGCTTTTGGCTCATGAGGGCATCGTGGACGATCGGGGCATGGCGGCGGGTATGTAAAAAGCCAATATTAAGGGATTGAAAGTGATTGAGGCCTATCCAGCCGGGTATGCTTGATTCACATGATTCTTCAGAAGCGGTCGACGGAAGATACGTCCCCGGCGTGTCGCCCGACAGGCGGCGCGAAGAACGTCCTGCATCCGGAGAGGCGCCTTTTTACCTGGACGAAGTCTTTTTTTCGCGAACGAACGAACGCGGGATAATCCAGAGTGGAAATTATATCTTCCGCCGAACCGCGAACTATGACTGGGACAAACTGATTGGCGCGCCCCACAAGATCGTGCGCAACCCCGACATGCCGAAAGGGCTGTTCTGGCTGTTGTGGGACACGATCAAGAAGGGCAAGGCGATTGGCGCCTACGTCAAGAATCAGGCGTCAGATGGGCTTTATTACTGGGTATTCGCAACGGTGGTGCCCTGCGAGGGCGGGTATATTTCGGCGCGGATCAAACCGACCAGCGGCGTGTTCAAGCTGATCCAGGAGGAATATGCCAGTCTGACCAGGCTGGAGCGTGAACAGAACCTGATGCCGGAGGAGAGTGCGCAATATCTTTTGGGGCGCTTGGAAGAGCATGGGTTCGAATCCTATGAATGGTTCGAGGCCCACGCGCTGAGCGAGGAGTTGCAGGCGCGCAATCGCGGTTTGAACAAACCGGAAGACAAGCGGATCAACCAATTTCGAGCGATGCTGGAGGCGGCCGAAAGCCTGAAGGTCGCTACGGAAGAACTGGTGCACGAATTTGCCGCCGTGCAGATCATTCCGCACAACATGAGAGTGATGGCCTCGCGGCTTGAGCCGACCGGGGGGCCGTTCAGCACGCTTTCTGGCAATTATGGCTCGATGTCAGCCGATATTTCGAAGTGGTTCGAGGCCAACGTGGTTGGCGAGGACAGCAATTTCTCGACCATCAACAGCAGCGTGAACCTGTCGATGTTTCTGGAAGGCATCGTTGGCATTCTGCGCCAGTGTGACAGTCACCTGATGGCGGAACGGCGGGGGCTTGGCTCGATTGACGTCGATGGGGAGCGAAGGATTCTGAGGGCTATTGTCGAGGACTATGACCGGCAGTCGGGTCAAAACCTTGAAGCGATCCAGATTGAATCGGCGCGGATCAAGCAGGCCTGTTCGGCCATGAGCCGGCATATCCTCGGTCTCGGGACGACGCGAGTCCTGTGCAAGATCGAGAGCGCCCGGATCGGAGCCGCCGGTGTCGGCCTTTCCGAGATCATCGGCCAGTTGGGGCGCTTTCAGGACAAGATCGGTGCTCAGTTGGACCTGGTTGGCAGTCTGAGCGAAGACATTCAGGCCATCGCCGCAAGCCAGATCAAGACTTGAGAATTCAACGACGAGCAGAAATGAAATTGGAGTAACGACATGATCGGAGCAATTGGCCAGACAGCCGCAATGACAGGAGCGCAGGACCGCGGCGCGGCCCACAAGGCACACGCGGTGGGGCACCAGGCAAAGGCCGCGGTCATCGCTGCCCGCGAGGCGGGCGCGGACCTGCCGAAGAACGCGCAAGGCATGGCCGCGTCGGAAATCGCGAAAGGGGCGGATCCGGAATCGATCTTTGCCGCGCTTGTCACGCAGAACGAGGTTCCGGCGGACGACTCTGTCGAAGGCGACGTTCCACAGGACATGGCGGCTGCGACCGAGCCGACCGATTCTGCGGAAGGTGCGGGCGACGGTTTGATCGGTGATATGACCGAAGATAGCCCTGTGGCTTCGGCGGAGGTCTCGGCGCCAGACACCGGCGAGGATGGTCTTGCAACAGCTGCCGCTGACGCGGAGGCCCAGACCGCAGCAATCGCCGCCTTCGCAGAGGCGCCGGCTTCCCTATCGGCCGAGGATGTTGCGATGACGCTCCTGGAGGAGGCTGCCGCCGAATAGGGCGGGGATGAATTCGATTGACGCCCTGCAATCCCGCGTCGGGTTTCAGGGCGTTGACCCGATGACCGGTCGGCAGTAAGCAGTGATCGACCGCCCCCCGTGCGTGGAAGGGCGAGCAAGTTGAAAACGGAGCCCCGGGCGTGGACGATATCCTGAGAGAATACCTGCCAATCCTGATCTTCCTTGGCATTGCAGCAGCCCTTGGCCTTGTACTGATCGTCGCGGCCCTCATCCTGGCGCCAAAGGACGCAGACCCCGAAAAGCTTTCGGCCTATGAGTGCGGGTTCAATGCATTTGACGACGCCCGGATGAAGTTCGATGTCCGGTTTTACCTCGTCTCGATTCTCTTCATTATTTTCGATCTGGAGATTGCCTTTCTTTTCCCCTGGGCCGTGGCTTTCGGCGACCTCAGCGACGCCGCTTTCTGGTCGATGATGGTCTTTCTTGCCGTGTTGACGGCTGGTTTTGCCTACGAGTGGAAAAAAGGCGCAATGGACTGGGAATAGACTTGCATCTCAATACTGCGACACGGCGGCCACAGGGCCGCCGTTTTCGTTTGGAGCACTAGGTCGTTCTGGATTGCAATCCCTGGTCCGTGTCGCGTCCGTAGAATTCGAATTGGGCGGCATCTGAGGCCTGCGACTGCTGTCCCGCCGAACCGCGAATTCGGGTTTCGGTCCGGTGCCAGGCCGGCAACCGTGGTTGAATGTGGTCTAAGTGCCCATGAAGGGGCGCTCTTTACTTGACCTTCGCAGGGGTGGGGAATAGGCACCTTTGTGCCAGTGATCGTGCAAGGAGAGTGCGGACGATGGGTGTCGCAACAGGCGTAAACGATGCGGGTGCCGACCGCGAAGTCGCAACCCAGGCTCTCAACCGTGAGCTGCAGGACAAGGGGTTTCTTGTCACCTCGACCGATGACATCATCAACTGGGCGCGCACCGGATCGCTCCACTGGATGACATTCGGTCTGGCCTGTTGTGCGGTCGAAATGATGCACACGGCCATGCCGCGTTACGACCTGGAACGTTTCGGCACCGCACCGCGCGCTTCTCCGCGCCAGTCGGACCTGATGATCGTGGCCGGCACGCTGACAAACAAGATGGCCCCGGCGCTGCGCAAGGTTTACGACCAGATGCCGGAGCCGCGCTATGTAATCAGCATGGGGTCCTGCGCCAACGGTGGCGGCTATTATCACTACAGTTATTCGGTGGTGCGTGGCTGCGACCGCGTGGTGCCGGTCGATGTCTATGTGCCGGGCTGCCCGCCGACCGCCGAGGCGCTTTTGTACGGCATCCTGCAACTGCAGCGGAAGATCCGCCGCACCGGCACCATTACGCGCTGAGGAGTAGCCACATGTCCGAAGCCCTGAACGAACTTGCCACCCTGATCGAAGCCAAACGGCCCGATTGCGTGCTGTCCTGGGACATTGCTTTTGGCGAACTGGCCATCTCGGTCGCGCCGTCGTCGCTGGTGAGCTTTGTCGAGTATCTGAAGACAGACGGAAACTGCAAGTTTTCGACGCTGGTGGATATCACCGCGGTGGACTACCCGGATCGCGAAGCCCGGTTCGACGTGGTTTATCATTTCCTGAGCATGTACCAGAACCAGCGTATCCGTTTGAAAGTCGCGGTGCGGGAAGATGAAAGCGTGCCGTCCCTGGTTGACGTTCACTCCAGTGCCAATTGGTTCGAGCGTGAGGTCTTTGACATGTTCGGCATCCTGTTCTCGGGCCATCCCGACCTGAGGCGTATCCTCACGGATTATGGCTTTCGCGGCTATCCGCTGCGCAAGGATTTTCCGACCACGGGCTATACCGAGGTGCGCTATGACGAAGAGCAGAAGCGCGTCGTCTATGAGCCGGTCAAGCTGGTCCAGGAATATCGCCAGTTCGACTTCATGAGCCCCTGGGAAGGTGCCGAATATATCCTGCCGGGCGACGACAAAGCCGAGGCGAAGGGCTGATTGGCATGAGTGTGGTGTTCCTTTGCATCGGGGCGGCCAAGGCGGGCACAGACTGGCTGCACAGCCAGTTGTCGGTGCACCCCGAGTGCCACTTCCGTACGATCAAGGAACTTCATTATTTTGATGCTTTGGAGGCTGGCCGGCTTGGAAACGAGCTGAAAAAGCATCGTGGCCAGCAAGAGGAGCTGCTGGCCCGCCTGGCCAAGGAAGAGCGCGCGCCCGAGGTCGACCAGGCACAGCGACTCGCTGATCGGGCGGCATGGATGGATGTTCTGGACAAGGGTCGGGAAGACGTTCCGGCCTATCTGGAGTATCTGCGGCATGGGGCAGGGGAGGAGCAGGTTGTTGGCGAGATGACTCCCGCCTATGCGCTTTTACCCGAGGCCCGTCTGGCGTCCATGGCGAAGATGGCTCGGGACGTGCGGTTCCTGTTCCTGATGCGCGACCCGGTTGAGCGGCTGTGGAGCCACGTGCGCATGATCGCGGCGCGGCGTGATCCGTCCGGCAAGGTCAGCCAGATGCGCTGCGCGCGGATCCTGTCGCGTACCATCGCGGGCGAAGAAGAGCCGATTGCACGGCGCAGCGACTATGCAGGCACGCTGGAGCGTCTGGCCAGGGCCGTGCCGGGCATCCAATTGATGGTTGATGTTTTTGAGGAAATGGTGCGGGGCGTTGGCCTTTTGCGTCTGTGCGAATTTCTTGGGATTGCACCGATGACGGGCGATCCGGCGCTGGTCCACGCAGGCCAGCCTTTGGAAATGACTCGGGACCAGCGCCGGGCGGCTGCCCGGTGGCTGGAGCCGCAATACGAGGCCGCCGAACGTGTTCTTGGCAGGATGCCAAGCGCGTGGCAGCGGGAAGGATAGAGATGATGGACGGCAATTTCGACGACGCCCAGACCGGCGAGCAGAAGATCCGGAACTTCAACATCAACTTTGGGCCGCAACACCCCGCGGCACACGGAGTTTTGCGTCTGGTGCTCGAGCTGGACGGCGAGTTGGTGGAGCGTTGTGATCCGCATATCGGTCTCTTGCACCGCGGCACTGAAAAGCTGATGGAAAGCAGGACCTACCTGCAAAACCTGCCGTATTTCGATCGCCTGGACTACGTTGCGCCGATGAACCAGGAGCACGCCTGGTGTCTGGCCATCGAAAGGCTGACGGGGGTCGAGGTGCCGCGCCGGGCGAGCCTGATCCGGGTTCTGTATTCAGAGATCGGCCGGGTTCTGAACCACCTTTTGAACGTCACGACCCAGGCCATGGACGTGGGCGCGCTGACTCCGCCGCTCTGGGGGTTTGAAGAACGTGAAAAACTGATGGTGTTCTACGAGAGGGCCTGCGGTGCCCGTCTGCACGCGGCCTATTTCCGCCCCGGCGGGGTGCACCAGGACCTGCCGCCGCAGCTGATCGAGGACATCGACCAATGGGCGATCGAATTCCCGGCGCATCTTGATGACATCGACGACCTTTTGACCGAGAACCGGATCTTCAAGCAGCGAAACGTGGATATCTGCGTCGTGTCCGAACAGGAGGCGCTGGACTGGGGCTTTTCGGGCGTGATGGTGCGGGGCAGCGGCATGGCGTGGGATTTGCGCCGGGCGCAGCCCTATGAATGCTATGACGAATTCGAATTCCAGGTGCCGGTTGGAACGAATGGCGACTGCTACGACCGCTATCTGTGCCGCATGGCCGAGATGCGCGAGAGCGTGAAGATCATCCGCCAGGCCTGTGAGAAGCTGCGCAATGAGCCGGGCGACGTCTTGGCACGGGGCAAGATCACGCCGCCGAAGCGCAGCGATATGAAGACCTCGATGGAAGCACTGATCCATCACTTCAAGCTCTATACCGAGGGTTTCCACGTTCCGGCCGGCGAGGTCTACGCCGCCGTCGAGGCACCCAAGGGCGAGTTCGGCGTCTATCTTGTCGCCGATGGCACCAACAAGCCCTATCGCGCCAAGCTGCGCGCGCCGGGGTATCCGCATCTTCAGGCCATGGACCACGTGTCCAAGGGGCATATGCTGGCCGACGTGGCCGCGATCATCGGCACGATGGATATCGTGTTCGGGGAGGTGGACCGGTGAGTCCGCTGATGGAAGGACGCGCCTGCGTCATGAACCCCGTACGCAAAGAACACTAAAGGGAACGACATGCTTCGCCGTCTTCACCCAGAGCAACCCGAAAGCTTTGCCTTTACGCCCGCCAACCAGGCCTGGGCCGAGGCTCAGATCACCAAGTATCCCGAAGGCCGCCAGGCCAGCGCGGTCATTCCGCTGTTGTGGCGCGCGCAGGAGCAGGAGGGCTGGCTGAGCCGTCCGGCGATCGAAGCGATCGCGGCGATGCTGGGCATGGCCTATATCCGGGTGCTTGAAGTCGCGTCGTTCTATTTCATGTTCCAGCTCACGCCGACTGGTAGCGTCGCGCATGTCCAGGTCTGCGGCACGACGAGCTGTATGATTTGCGGCGCCGAAGATCTGATCGCGGTCTGCAAGGAAAAGATTGCGCCGAGCGCTCACACGCTGTCGGATGACGGCAAGTTCACCTGGGAAGAGGTCGAATGTCTGGGCGCCTGCGCAAACGCACCGATGGCGCAGATCGGCAAGGATTATTATGAGGATCTGACCGCCAAAAGGTTTGGAGAGATTCTCGACGAACTGGCGGCGGGCAAGGTTCCGGTGCCGGGGCCGCAGAACGGGCGCTATGCGGCCGAGCCCCTTGGCGGGCTGACCAGCCTGACCGAGTTCGAAAGCGGCAAGACACAGTATAACGCGAGCGTTCAGCTTGCCGTGGACCTTGGCGAGACCGTCAAGCGGATCGACGGTACCGAAGTTCCGCTGACCACGCCCTGGCTGGGCAAGGGCGCTGCGCCCAAGGCCAAGCCTGCGCCAGCGAAGCCCGTGGCGAAGAAAACACCCGAGGCGAAGCCTGCGGCCAAGGATGAAGCCGAAGAGCAGAAGGCCGCCAGCCCTGCACCAAAGGAGGCGTCGGCCTTTGCCGGTGAGGGCGTAAAGCCCGAGGGTCTGAGCGCGGCGCGCGATGGAAAGGCCGACGATCTGAAGAAGATCAAGGGCGTCGGGCCAAAGCTTGAAACCCTTTTGAACGAGTTGGGTTTCTATCACTTTGACCAGATCGCCGGCTGGAGTGCCGAGGAAGTGGCCTGGGTCGACGACAACCTGAAGGGTTTCAAGGGCCGGGTCAGCCGCGACAACTGGATCGAGCAGGCACGTCTTCTGGCGACGGGCGGCGAGACCGAGTTTTCCAAGCGCGTGGATGACGGCGACGTTTACTAGGCTTTGACGAATTGGCGGCGACCATGCCGGAAATGGATCGTTGCACGACAAATGGGCCGGGCGGTATAGCTTTGGACAGATGTCGAGAATGGAACGGCGGATGAGCGGAAACGCAGAAACAGGAAAAGCAGCCGCGCGGCAGGGACGGGTCGTTTCGCTCGTCATTGCTTTGACGGCGATCCTGTGGATGGCGGCTCAGTGGATCGGTGGCAAGATCGGTCTGCCTGACCAGTACGTATTTCTGTTCGATCTTTTAGCGCTTGCGGGTTTTCTCTGGGCGCTGATCGTGACATGGCAAATCTGGCGCAAGAGCCGGGACAACGAGTGATGGCGGGATAGGCTGATGCTGCAAGACAAGGATCGCATCTTTACCAACCTTTACGGGATGCACGACCGCACCCTGGCAGGCGCGAAGGCGCGCGGCCATTGGGACGGCACGGCGGGGATCATCCAGAAGGGGCGCGACTGGATCGTTGACCAGATGAAGGCATCCGGTCTGCGTGGCCGGGGCGGCGCTGGTTTCCCGACTGGTCTGAAGTGGTCGTTCATGCCCAACGAAAGCGACGGGCGTCCGTCGTACCTTGTGGTGAACGCCGACGAATCCGAACCGGGGACCTGCAAGGACCGCGAGATCATGCGCCATGATCCGCACACGTTGATCGAGGGCTGCCTGATCGCATCCTTCGCGATGAACGCCAACACCTGTTACATCTATCTGCGCGGCGAATACATCCGCGAGCGCGAGGCGCTGCAGAACGCCATCGACGAATGCTATGACGCCGGTCTTCTGGGCAAGAACGCTGCTGGTTCGGGCTGGGATTTCGACCTGTTCCTGCATCACGGAGCAGGTGCCTATATCTGTGGCGAGGAAACCGCCCTCCTGGAAAGCCTTGAGGGCAAGAAGGGCATGCCGCGTATGAAGCCGCCGTTCCCTGCGGGCGCGGGCCTTTATGGCTGCCCGACCACGGTGAACAACGTGGAGTCGATTGCAGTGGTTCCGACGATCCTGCGGCGCGGACCCGAGTGGTTCGCGGGCTTTGGCCGTCCGAACAACGCGGGCACCAAGCTGTTCGCGATCTCGGGCCATGTCGAAAACCCATGTGTGGTCGAAGAAGCCATGTCGATCAGTTTTGAAGAGCTGATCGAAAAGCATTGCGGCGGCATTCGCGGCGGCTGGAAGAACCTGAAAGCGGTCATTCCCGGCGGCTCGTCGGTGCCCTGCCTGCCAGGCAAGATCATGAAAGAAGAGTGCATCATGGACTTCGACTGGCTGCGCGAGCAGCGGTCGGGCCTGGGTACGGCGGCCGTGATCGTCATGGACAATTCGACCGACATCATCAAGGCGATCTGGCGGCTGTCGAAGTTTTACAAGCACGAAAGCTGCGGACAGTGCACGCCTTGCCGCGAAGGCACGGGCTGGATGATGCGCGTGATGGACCGCCTTGTGAAGGGGGAGGCCGAAGTCGAAGAAATCGACATGCTTCTGGACGTCACCAAACAGGTCGAGGGCCATACGATCTGTGCCTTGGGCGATGCGGCTGCCTGGCCGATCCAGGGTCTGATCCGCCATTTCCGCGACGAGATCGAGGATCGCATCAAGGCACAGCAGACCGGTCGGGCGAGCGCTGTCGCTGCCGAGTGAGCCAACGCTTCTGCCCGGACTGCAATCAGGATCGAGAGGTGCACTGGAGCCGGTGTACCTGGTGCGGCAGGGATCTTGTCACCGGATTTCGCAAGCTGGACGCCGTTCTGCTTGTCGTTCTGGTCACCGGTATTGCGGCCTATATCGGAGGATTTGGTCGCGATCCCCTGAGACAGGCCTATGATCTGGCAATGTCGTGCGACGACTATTCTCTGACGGATACTGCCTGGATGGAATGGTTCGAGCGAAAAGGGGTTTCGACCGTGTCGGGTTGGGTGTTTTATCCCCCGGTTGCCAATGCCAATGATCCGGAAAGTTGCGACGAGATCGAGACGGCGTTGCAGAATGAGTCAAACGTCGGCACATTGCTGAGACGATTGGACCGGTAGGGGCGGGTGTATGCGCGGGTTTTTCTTTTCGATGGTTGTTTTGGCGACACTGCCTTTGGCAGGTTGTTCAACGATTGGGGACGCCTGGAACGGGCTGTGGGGCGCAACACCGCAGGGCGCCTTGCCATATCGTGCAAAGCTGTCGCGCGCGGACGACCGGCGCGATTTCGTCGTGACGGTCAAAGCAGGTGGCGTTGGCGTGGATGCGGTGCGCGAATCCGTGCGGTTTCCGGCCACGCGCTATTGCCTCAAGACATATGGCGGCTCCGAGGTGGAATGGCTGATCAACCCTGACACGGGCGACTGGTCGTTCGCGCGGGAGGGGGCGAGCATGGTGTTTTCGGGACGCTGCCTCGCGCGGTAATCGTCGCTCAAACCAGACAGGGACCCGTCAAGGCGACTGGCATCGTCAGGCCGGGCAAGCGCAACGCGGGTTCCGTGGCGCTTTGTGCACATAGTTTGTCCCAAAACGTGCCCAATTCCACCCCTAAGAGGCAACCGACTGATTTTATTAGGGAGAGCGCCTTGACCATTCGTAATACCATCCTTGCTCTTGGCGGGGCCCTCGCGCTGTCGGCCTGCGGATCGACGAGTTCGCAACCAGTCAAGGCTCTTCCGCCAAGCTTCATCGACACTGTAATGCAGGCTGCATTCGCCGAGACAATTGCCGAAGAGTGCGGGAGCCTTCGCTACAACACAGCGCGGGAAGACAAGGTGATGAACGACCTTGCGCTTCGGCTGGTGGAGGCAGGATACACCGAGCGCGATCTTGACTATGCCTCGCGCCAGTTGGATTCGGATCCCCGCTTCGAGCAACAGGCGGTGCAAATGATCGTCGACCGGGACATCAACGTCCTGAACGAGGCGAGTTGGTGCGCGGCAGGACGCCGCGAGAAAGCTCGGGGAACACAGATCGGCCGCTATCTGATCTAGGAGGTGGGGCGCATGTGGCGCCCCGTCTTCATTTCTGTAAAATACCGAAACACTTCTCACGCACTGCGTCGGAGTTGAATCCCCTTGTTTTTCGGTTGTTTGCGCAGAGTAGTCGAACACGGACCGCGAGAATTCGCCCATGGATCGTGAAGAGTCTCCCCAATTGGAGCGGCACCCCCTATATCAGGCAGACCGGGCGGGGAGCGGGACCCGCTGCGGCCAAGTGTGAGACTTTCATGTGGAAGATTTTTGCTGCGACTGTTTTGGTAGGCTTTCCGACCATTTCACAGGCCCTGACACCTCTTCATGAGAACCCGGTGGTTGTGAAGGGTTTTTATGCGATTGGACTCGCCGACGAAGTTCGAAAGAACTGTGACGACATCTCGCCACGACTTTTGCGCGCCTATTATTACCTCAAATCTCTGGAACGCTATGCCCGAGACAGCGGCTATTCCGAGTCTCAGATTCAAGAACTTATTGATAATAAATCGGAAAAAGAGAAGTTGAGAGCTCAGATCCGTGCGGATCTTGCCGAACGTGGCGCATCGCCAAAAAACCCGGAAGGCTATTGCACTGTCGGCCTTGAAGAAATAGCCAAGGGCAGCGCCGCAGGAAAGCTTCTGCGGGCCAAATAACGGCCGCCAGGACCGTGGCGGCGGAACCCAAAAGGGACCCGAGGCCATGTCCGATCTGCGCAAGCTTATCATTGATGACCAAGAGGTTGAGGTCGACGGTGCGTTGACGCTCATCCAGGCAGCCGAGCAGGCGGGGATCGAAATCCCGCGTTTCTGCTATCACGAGCGCCTGTCGATCGCCGGCAACTGCCGGATGTGCCTTGTCGAAGTGGTCGGCGGTCCTCCGAAGCCGGCAGCAAGCTGCGCAATGCAGGTGCGCGATCTGCGCCCCGGTCCCGAGGGTCAGCCCCCGGTCGTCAAGACCAACAGCCCGATGGTCAAGAAGGCCCGCGAAGGGGTGATGGAATTCCTTTTGATCAACCATCCCTTGGATTGTCCGATCTGCGATCAGGGCGGTGAGTGCGATCTTCAGGACCAGGCCATGGCCTATGGCGTGGATTTCAGCCGCTACCGTGAGCCGAAGCGTGCGGTGGACAATCTTGAGCTGGGGCCGCTGGTCAAATCCGAAATGACGCGTTGCATTTCCTGCACGCGCTGTGTGCGCTTCATCACCGAGGTGGCCGGTATGCCCGAGTTGGGGCAGACAGGACGCGGTGAAGATGCCGAGATCACGTCTTACCTGGGGCAGACGCTGGACAGCGAGATGCAGGGCAACATCGTCGACCTATGCCCTGTTGGTGCGCTGACGTCCAAGCCCTATGCATTTACGGCACGGCCCTGGGAGTTGCGGAAGACCGAGACTATCGACGTCATGGATGCGCTTGGATCGAACATCCGCGTTGATGCCAAGGGACGCGAGGTCATGCGCATTCTGCCTCGTAACCACGACGGGGTGAACGAGGAGTGGTTGTCGGACCGCTCGCGTTTTGCCTGGGATGGTTTGCGCCGCCAGCGACTGGACAAGCCCTATATTCGCGAGAACGGAAAATTGCGCGCTGCCAGCTGGGGCGAAGCCCTTTCGGCAGCCGCCAAGGCAATGAAGGGCGGCAAGGTGGCTGGCGTCGTCGGCGATCTGGCCCCTGTCGAGGCGGTTTACGCGCTGAAGGAACTGGTCGACGGTCTGGGTGGGGCTATCGAATGCCGGACGGACGGCGCCAAGCTGCCTGCGGGCAACCGCTCGGCCTATGTGGGGACGGCAAGCATCGAGGACATCGACAGCGCTGATTTGATCATGCTGGTCGGCACCAACCCGCGCGATGAGGCGCCGGTTCTGAATTCCCGCATCCGGAAGGCCTGGGCACGTGGAGCGCAGGTCGGGTTGATCGGGCAGGCGGCTGATCTGACCTATGACTATCAGCACTTTGGCACCGGACGCGACGAGCTGCGCCGGGCTGTCGAGACGCTGGCGAGCGATGCTGTGGGCAAGAACAGCCTGGTCATCGTTGGTATGGGCGCCTTGACCGTTGGTGGCGGCAAGGGCGTTTTGGCCGATGCCATGGCGCTGGCCGAAAATTCTGGCTCGAAGCTGCTGGTGCTGCATTCGGCCGCCAGCCGGGTCGGCGCTCTGGACGTTGGGGCCGCTGCGAAAGGCGGGCTGGAAGGCGCGCTGGACGGTGCGTCGGTCGTCTATTCCCTGGGCGCCGATGAGGTCGACATTCCAGACGGGCCGACGGTTATTTACCAGGGCAGCCACGGCGACCGGGGCGCACATCGCGCTGATATCGTCTTGCCCGCCGCGGCCTGGGTCGAAGAGAACGGGCTTTTCGTCAACACGGAAGGACGGCCGCAGCTTGCGATGCGTGCGAGCTTCCCGCCGGGCGAGGCAAAGGAAAACTGGGCGATCCTGCGGGCGTTGTCCGCCGAACTGGGCGCGACCCTGCCGTACGACAGCCTAGCGCAACTGCGCCAGAAGATGGTCGAGGCCGTGCCGCACTTCAAGGCGATCGATACAGTGCCGGAAAACGAATGGCAGGCTGTCGAAGCAGAGGGCGAGGGGTCGGGCGAGTTCGGCTTGGCCGTCTCGGCGCATTTCCTGACGAACCCGATTTTGCGCGCTGCACCGCTGATGGCCGAGCTTCAGGGCAACATGCGGGAACGGCAATCCGGGAAACTGGCGGCCGAATAGGCCGGAAAAAAGGTTAATGCGGGCTGCTAAGGGCTAGCGCTCGCGGCCAAGATAAGGTTTAGAAGGGGCGGGCAAAAACCACGCTCCGGCAAACGGAACAAGAGGGCACATGGCTGAGTTTCTGACGACACCTCTCGGCATCCTCGTGACAATCGTGGCGCAGGTGCTGCTGGTTGTTGCATTCGTGATGATCAGTCTTCTTTTCCTGGTCTACGGTGACCGCAAGATCTGGGCTGCGGTCCAGATGCGCCGGGGGCCGAACGTGGTCGGTCCCTGGGGGTTGTTGCAGACTGTCGCCGACGCTCTGAAATACGTGGTGAAGGAAAACATCATCCCGGCGGGGGCGGACAGGTTCGTCTTTATGCTTGCGCCGATGCTGTCCTTTGTTTTGGCGATGATCGCCTGGGCGGTCATTCCGTTCAACACGGGCTGGGTTCTGTCGGACCTGAACGTCGCAATCCTCTATGTCTTTGCTATCGGCTCGCTGGAAGTTTACGGCGTGATCATGGGCGGTTGGGCCTCGAACTCAAAGTATCCGTTCCTGGGCTCGCTGCGCTCGGCGGCGCAGATGATTTCCTACGAAGTCTCGATCGGCCTGATCATCATCGGCATCGTTATCACGACGGGATCGCTGAACTTTGGCGACATCGTAGCCGCGCAGGACGGGGGCTGGGGGCTGTTCAGCTGGTACTGGCTGCCGCATTTCCCGATGGTGTTCCTGTTCTTTATCTCGGCGCTGGCCGAGACGAACCGCCCGCCGTTCGATCTACCCGAAGCGGAATCCGAACTGGTTGCGGGTTATCAGGTGGAATATTCCTCGACGCCCTTCCTGCTGTTCATGGCTGGTGAATACATTGCCATCTTCCTGATGTGTGCGCTGACGACACTGTTGTTCTTTGGCGGCTGGCTTTCTCCGATCCCCTTCCTGCCGGACGGCCCGGTCTGGATGGTGGCCAAGATGGCGTTCTTCTTCTTTGTCTTCGCCATGGTGAAGGCCATCGTGCCGCG
>JBNKHH010000005.1:0-3440 GCA_050290245.1 Silicimonas sp. | reverse complement strand
TGTCGCGAAGCTGTAGATACCCGTCTTGGACCTCTTCCCATTGCAGCTTTTGGATTTCGCTGTGGCGACAGCCTGTCAGGATTAGGAGCCGGATCGCGGCCGTGACAAAGGGGCTTTCTGTGCCGTCTGCCTCGACAGCGTGCAGTACGCCAGAAAGCCGCGCGAGTTCGGCGGAACTCAAGAAGCGGTCTTTTGGCTTTTCCTTGTTCTTCGGGATAAGGCGGCAGGGGTTTGACCCGTCGCGCCGCCAGCCCCAGAGTTCGGCCAGGTTGAACATCTTGGAGAGGACCGCCAGCACGCGGTTTGCCTGGTGCGGCGTCTCACGCATGGCATGATGCAGATTGGCGATGTCGGTGCGGGTGACATCCGAGACTTTCAGCATCCCGATGCGCGGCAGAATGTGGCCGCGCACCTGCTGGCGGTAGTTGCGCTGGGTGCTGGGCTTGCAGCGGACGGCAACATGGTCTTCCAGAAACCGCTCGGCCAGTTGCCGGACGGTGGGCGCTTGCAGGAGCTTGTTACGGTCCTCGGATGGGTCTTCGCCGCAGGCCACTTCGCCCAGGCGTCGCCGCGCCTCGCGTCGGGCTTCCTCGGCTGTCAGGTGTCCATGCTTGCCGAGCGTGTAGCGCCGAGTGCGGCCGCCACCGCTACGATATTGCACGAGGTAGCTTTTGACACCTGAGGGAAAGACGCGAAGCCCGAAGCCGGTGAGGTCGCTGTCCCAGGCGAAGTAGTCTTCAGCTGCGGGTTCGAGCTTTTCGACGGCGCGTTTCGTGAGCTTCAATCGCAGCTTTTTGGGGGCATCTTCGCGCATCATCTTCCCTCTCGAATTTCGTTCTCGGTTCGTTTGCCGGAAGCACTACGGAAGCAGCAGAAGGCAAAACATAGCGAAAACGATGCGAGGTGAGAGTCGATGATGTCAATGAAAAATCATGTAGGAACAATCATTTATGTCAGGTCGGCGGAATTTGGCGAAATCCGTGATAAAGCCCTGACTGCATCTTCTAATCAGCAGGTTCGGGGTTCGAGTCCTCGCGGGATCGCCACGTCTGAAACGGGATCGACCGGTGGGTCAAAAGGCCTATTCGAAGGTGGCGTGAATGAAGGCGCCGTTGGCCTTGGTGCGGACGCGGCCGCCGGTGCGCGCCCTGGGGCTGAAAGCCTCGGTGATCTTTTCGAGGACCGGGACGAGTTCGGCTTCGGTCCCCGACACGATCTTGGCGATTCTGCCGGATTTGCGCGACCGCGCGCAGAGTTTGGCCGGGGCCTGGTTCTTGGCACGCAAGAGGAAGAAACTGTCGACCTGCGAGGCCTTGATGGTGTGCCGCGCAGTGAATATGCCGCGGGAGTTCATGGTTCCGGTCGTCACTTCGCGATTGTTCGTGTCGATCCTGAGTTCGGGCACGAAACCTCGACTGGCGAATGTGAAGACCGAAAAGCCCGTTGTGACAAATCCGGCCGAAAGCCCAAGCCGGATGGCGGGGGTCATGACGTCGAAGCCCATGTCGGGCAAGGCGATCCACCCGCCGGTCAAGAGGATGGCTAGACCGGCGGCCTTGAAGACGGTTTCCGCCAGATACCTGGCTTTGTTAGCGTTCGAGACTGCCTCGACAGCGAAACCCCAGTTCGTTTCACGAAACCGGAGGCCAGAGCGCATGCGCGAAGACGAACCGGTGCCCCAGAATTCTGCATCAATAGCATTCATGTTCAACATCCCTTGTCCGCTGGCCAAAATAGGCTTGGACAAGTTTTGTTAAATTTTCTGAATTAGGCTGAATTCAGGCATAATGGGGATTATTCGGCGGGTATTTTTTGGTGGCGGCGATCGCTCTGGATGTGAAGATGTGTTAACTGCATGGAAATGAACGAAATATAATCGGCCAAAGACTTTGAAGCTCTTGTTTGCACATCAGAATTGCCCTGGTCAATTCAAGCATCTTGCGCCGTCGCTGGCAGCCGAAGGACATGAGATTGTCTTTATCGGACAGAAAAACAAACCCACACCGGCCGGGGTGCGGCGGCTGGAATATGCCCCTCATCGAAAAATCACCCCCAAGATCCATCCCTACCTGGCGGGCACGGAAGCCGCCGTTTTGAATGGCCAGGCCGTGGCGCGGCTGTGCTTTCAGTTGAAAGCCAAGGGATTTGAGCCGGATGCAATGATCGGCAACCCCGGCTGGGGCGAGACGCTGTTCCTGAAGGATGTCTGGCCGGATCGCCCGCTCATTTCGCTATGCGAATTCTATTACAACGGGACGGGTGCGGACGTCGGGTTCGATCCCGAGTTCAGCACGGGGCCGGATGCGCTTTTGCGGTCGAGGACGCGGAACGCGCAGCACCTGTTGGCAATTGAGGCTGCGGACCTTGCCTATAGTCCGACCGAGTGGCAGCGGTCCCGTTTCCCGAGCGTCTATCAGGACAAGATCCGGGTCATCCATGACGGTATCGACGTTGACGCTGTGCGGCCCCGACCCGATGCGACGTTTGCTTTGCCGGATGGGAGAGTCCTCGGGCGCGACGACGAGGTCTTGACCTATGTGTCGCGCAACCTTGAGCCCTATCGCGGGTTCCACAGTTTCATGCGCGCGCTTCCCTCGATTCTGGAGGCGCGGCCAAACGCTCATGTCGTCGTGGTTGGCGGCGATGAGGTCAGTTATGGGGCCAGGCCGAAAGAGGGAGGAACCTGGCGCGAGGTCATGCTGTCGGAGATCGGCGGCCTGCAGGAGGGCCGGGTGAGCTTCACAGGACGCATCCCCTATGGGGATTACCTGTCGCTTTTACAGGTCTCGTCGGTGCATCTCTATCTGACCTATCCGTTCGTCCTGAGTTGGTCGATGCTGGAGGCCATGGCGGCAGGCGCCCATGTCCTTGGGGCGGCCACGGCGCCGGTGGAGGAGGTCATCGAGGATGGGGTCAACGGAACCCTGGTGGATTTCTTCGATACGGATGCGATGGCCGACTCGGTTGCCGAGGCCTTGGCTCGCCGGAACGAGGCCGACCATATCCGCGAGGCGGCGCGAGCAACGGTCGTCGAGCGCTATGCCCTTTCGCAATGCCTGGCGAAACAAAAGGCTCTGATCGAGGAAGCGGTAACCACGTGTTAACGAAGATTGGCGAAGACCGGAGCGGGTGGCACAGCACCGGTTACGGCAATGAGCGACGACACGATCAACGGCGGCGCGGGCAACGACACGATCTTTGCAGGTCTGGGAAATGATCTGGTATTTGGCGGTCCCGGCGACGACATAATTTTCGACGGTCAGGGGGATGACACCGTCTCGGGCGAGGATGGTAGCGATACTTTCTGGCTGACCAGCGGGTCGAACGACGGCAGCGATTCCATTGATGGCGGCCTTGGTATCGACACGCTCATCGAGGATCTGAGCGCGGAAACACCCCAGTCCATTTCGATCAGCGTCAATCTCGGGAGCGGCGTTCAT
>JBNKHH010000004.1:0-5159 GCA_050290245.1 Silicimonas sp. | reverse complement strand
TAGGACGTTCGCCCCAAGACGTTCAAGGGCGGAACGCAGGTCTGCGTCGTGGACGTCCTTGGCCGCCTTGGTGGCTTCCGGCGTGATCTGGGGCGCTGCCGGGTGCTGTTTCGGCGCCGGGTCGAACTGGGCGCGGCCCTCGGCAAAGCCGGTGACGGCGGTCTGGGTGATGCGCACCTTGGAGATCGCGGCGTAGCCGTAGCAGGCGTTCACACGCTCGCGGATGATGTCCTTTTGCATCTCGAGCATGGGCGCCTGGGCACCGGTGGTCAGAAGGGTCAACGTTGCCCCCATTCCCCTGCCATAGGCCACGTCGACGGGACGCGCGGTGCGAGCGATATCAGGGCCGACGACCTCGGCCCAATGGGTCAGAAGGCGCGAGACGGCAAAGCCGCGCGACTCGCTGGCCGTGCGCACCCGGCCCTGAAGTAGACTGGAGGCGCGCTCGAACCCGCGCTTGCGGCGTTCGGTCGGAGATTTCTGGCCTTTGCCCGTCATCGCTTGCATTCCCGTAATTGGGGAACATTTTAGGGATCAGGGCCGGGGACGCCAGCCGAAAGCCGGGAAGAGAGGTATAAACATTGCGTGACTTGCAAAGCGGCACGTTGAGCGGGGAACTGCTGGGTTGGTACGACTGTCACGCGCGGGTCTTGCCCTGGCGGGTGGCTCCCCATGACCGCGCGGCTGGGATTGCCCCTGATCCATATCACGTCTGGCTGAGCGAGATTATGTTGCAGCAGACCACGGTGGCGGCGGTACAGCCCTATTTTCTTAGGTTTTTGAAGCTTTGGCCAGGCGTCGCGGCGCTTGCGGCGGCCGAGGATGCGCGGGTCATGGCCGAGTGGGCGGGGCTTGGATACTATGCGCGGGCGAGGAACCTGGTGAAATGTGCGCGGGCGGTGGTCGCGGACCACGGCGGGCGGTTTCCCGAGACGCGCGAAGAATTGCTGAGCCTGCCGGGAATCGGTCCCTATACGGCCTCGGCCATCGCGGCGATCGCCTTTGACCGGCCCGCGACGGTTGTCGATGGCAATGTCGAGCGTGTCATGGCGCGTCTGCACCTCGTTGAGACGCCCCTGCCGGCGGCCAAACCGGAGCTGACGGCATTGGCCGAGGCCTTAACGCCCGAGGAACGGCCGGGCGATTATGCCCAGGCGGTGATGGATCTCGGCGCGACCATCTGCACGCCAAGATCCCCGGCCTGCGGGATTTGCCCCTGGTCTGGTCCCTGCAAGGCGCGGGTTGCGGGGCGGCAGGTGGATCTGCCGGCGAAGATGCCCAGGAAACCCAAGCCGGTGCGCTTCGGCATCGTCTATCTGGCGCGGCGTGCGGACGGGGCCTGGCTGGTCGAGACCCGGCCCGACAAGGGCCTGTTGGGTGGCACGATGGGCTGGCCCGGCACCGAATGGGCCGAGACCGCGCCGGAGGAGGCTCCGCCGGTCGAGGCCGACTGGCGCGATCCGGGGGGCGAGGTGCGCCATACCTTCACGCATTTCCACCTGCGCCTGGCCCTGCGTGTGGCCGAGGTACCGATGGACGCAACGCCGGAGCGCGGAAGATTCGAGGCCAGGGTCCGGCACACCGATTTGCCGACGGTCATGCGCAAGGCGATGGATTTGGTGACATGAGCGCCGTTCGTTCTTAAATATCCAAGAGTCAGGAGCTAGGGTGACCCTGTAAGGACGCAAGATGACTGACAAGACCACCATTCATTTATCGGAGGCTGTCCCGTTCTGGGCCGCGACCCTGCTGTTCCCACTGGCATGGATTGGCGTGATAGTTGGTGGCTGGACGGTGTTCCTGGTGCCGCTTTATGCTTGGCCCTTGTTTGAAATATTGGATCGGTTTTCCGGGCTGGACCTTGAAAACAAGGACCCAGGGACACCGCATGGCGCCCTGTTCTGGTATCGGATCGCCTATATCGTCTGGACGCCGATACAGGTCGTGACAGTCTTTGGCGTGATCGGTGTAATGGTGCGCGGCGGCCATCTGGAGAGCTGGGAAATCGCGGTGATGACGCTGAGCCTGGGCATCCTCGCGGGGACAGGCGGGATCGTCTACGCCCACGAGTTGATGCATCGGAAAGAACGACTTGACCGCTGGCTTGGAGATATCCTGATGGCCATGGTGCAATACGGCCATTTCCGAACCGAGCATATGCTGGTCCATCACGCCCATGTCGGCACCCCCCGCGATGCGGTGACGGCACGCTATAACGAGCAGTTCCACCACTTTTTCTTCCGCGTGCTTTGGCAGTGCCTGCGCTCGGCCTGGAAAACCGAGAAAGAGCGTCTGCGCCGCAAGGGCCTGCCGGTATGGGACCGGTCGAACCCGTTCTGGCGGTATGCCACCTTGCAACTTGGGTTCATGATCCTGGCGATACTGGCCGGGGGCTGGACTGGGCTGGTGATATACCTTGTCGCGGCCTTCATCGCCGTCTGGCAACTGGAGCTGATCAACTATGTCGAGCATTATGGGCTGACGCGGAAATACCTGGGCAACGGGCGGTACGAGCCGCAGCAGCCGCATCACAGCTGGAACGCGGCGCAGCGGGCCTCGAACCGGCTCTTGATCAACCTCCAACGCCACGCGGATCACCACGTGCGACCTGACCGTGACTATCCCTTGTTGCAGACCTATGGTCCCGAGGTGGCGCCGCAGTTGCCCCATGGTTATGGCGTGATGGCGGCAATGGCGCTGGTGCCGCCCCTGTGGCGACGGCGGATGAATCCCATGGTGCGTCATTGGCGCAAGACGTTCTATCCTGAGATAACCGACTGGCGGCCCTATACCAGAGGGACGACACCCGAGCCGCGATGATGCGAGCGGCCATCTGAGAGGCGATATGAAAGAATTCGATGATCACCTGACCGGTGTCCTGACCCAGATCGAGGCCGACGGGCTGATGAAACGCGAGCGGCTCCTGTTGTCGCCTCAGTCCGGCCACATCACCGTGGGCGGGCGCGAGATGCTGAACCTCTGCGCCAACAACTATCTGGGGTTGGCCGACAATCCACGACTGATCGCGGCCGCCAACGCGGCGATGGACGCGCACGGCTATGGCATGGCCAGCGTGCGGTTCATCTGTGGCACCCAGGACATTCACCGCGAGCTCGAGCAAAAGCTGGCGGCGTTTCTGGGGATGGAGGATTCGATCCTGTTTGCAGCCTGTTTCGACGCAAATGGCGGGGTGTTCGAGCCTTTGCTGGGGCCGGAGGATGCGATTGTCTCGGATGCCCTTAACCATGCCTCGATCATCGACGGGATCCGGCTGTGCAAGGCGAAACGCTTTCGTTATGCCAATTCCGATATGGAGGACCTTGAGGCGCAGCTGAAGGCGGCGCGTGCGGATGGGGCCCGCTTTGTCATGATTGCGACCGATGGCGTGTTTTCGATGGACGGCTATTTGGCGAAGCTGCCGGAGATCAGGGCCCTGGCCGACAAGTATGACGCGCTGGTCATGGTCGATGATTGTCACGCGACGGGCTTCATGGGACCGAATGGGGCGGGGACGCCCGCGCACCACGGGGTCGAAGTCGACATCCTGACCGGCACGCTGGGCAAGGCCATGGGCGGTGCGATCGGGGGTTACGTTGCCGCATCGCAAAAGGTCGTAGACCTGTTGCGCCAGAGGGCGCGACCCTATTTGTTCTCGAACGCGCTGCCGCCCATGGTGGTGGCCGCCGGGATCGAGGCGCTGAAGCTGATCGAAGACGGCGACGGGTTGCGCGCGCGGCTGTTCGACAACACGGCCTATTGGCGTGGCAAGCTTGAGGCGGCGGGCTACACCTTGTTGCCGGGCGAGCACCCGATCGTGCCGGTCATGCTGGGCGATGCCCGCGCGGCCCAAGCTGTGGCGGCGCGTCTGGGTGAGCTTGGCGTCTATGTGGCAGGGTTCTTTTTCCCCGTGGTGCCCAAGGGGCAGGCACGGATCAGGACGCAGATGAACGCGACGCTGACGCGGGCCGATCTGGACCGGGCGGCCGAGGCGTTTGAACAGGCGGGACGTGAGACCGGAGTGCTGGCATGAGCAATGAAATGAAGGCCCTGGCCAAGACCGCACCCGGACCGGGGTTGGACATGATCCGCGCGCCGGTTCCTGAGATAGGCCCCGACGACGTGTTGATCCGGGTGAAGAAAACCGGGATCTGCGGCACGGATATTCATATCTGGGACTGGGACGACTGGGCGGCCAGGACGGTACCGGTGCCGCTGATCACCGGCCACGAGTTTGCGGGCGAGATCGTCGAGCTGGGCAAGAACGTGGATGATTTGCACCTTGGTCAGAGGGTCTCGGGCGAGGGGCATCTGATCGGCAAGCACTCGCGGCAGTCGCGGTCGGGCAAGTTTCACCTGGATCCGGAAACGCGGGGCATAGGGGTGAACGAGCAAGGGGCATTTGCCGAGTACCTGCGCCTGCCTGCGTTCAACGCGATCCCTCTGCCGGATGCGATTGACGATGAAATCGGGGCGATCCTCGATCCGCTTGGAAACGCGGTGCATACGGCTTTGTCCTTCGACCTGATCGGGGAGGACGTTTTGATCACCGGGGCCGGTCCGATCGGGATCATGGCCGCCGCGGTGGCCCAGCATGTCGGTGCGCGGCATGTCGTGATCACGGACGTGAACCCGGCGCGGCTGGAGCTGGCCGAGAAGGTGACCGAGGTGGTGCCTGTTAACGTCGCCGAAGAAGATCTGAACGACGTCATGGTACGTTTGGGCATGAAGCAGGGGTTTGACGTGGGCCTGGAAATGTCGGGCAATCAGAGGGCGTTAGACCAGATGGTCGAGTCGATGGTCATGGGCGGGCGGATCGCCTTGCTGGGCATTCCGCCGGGCAAGTCGCCGGTCGACTGGAGCCGGATTGTGTTCAAGGCGATCACGATCAAGGGGGTCTACGGCCGCGAGATTTTCGAGACCTGGTACAAGATGATCGCGATGCTGGAGGACGGGCTGGATATCCGCCGGGTGATCACGCATCGGATGAGCGTGGACGACTACCGGAAGGGGTTCGAGACGATGAAGTCGGGTCTGTCGGGCAAGATCGTGCTGGACTGGGGGTAGAGCGTTGGATCTGTTGTTCTGGATTGTCGTTCTGGTGGGATTGTTCTTTTTGTTCCGCTGGATGCAGGGGCGGAAGAAATAGGGGCGCTGCCCCT
>JBNKHH010000003.1:0-43468 GCA_050290245.1 Silicimonas sp. | reverse complement strand
GGTGACCTCCCACCAGTCGGGCTGGATGAAGATGCCGAGTTCGGGGTCGTAGTAACGGGCGTTCAGGTACTGCAGCCCGGCGTCAGCGTCATAGCGCTCGCCGATGAAGCCTTTGGTTTCGGGGGTGACGCCGACCGAGGTGCTTTCCGACCCGATCTCCCCGAAGGGGTGGTAGGCGGTCTCGGAGATCAGCGCGCCGGAGCCGTCGGTGATCGCGCGCAGCGAGGCGAGCTGGTCGCGGTGGAGCGCCTCGGCCGTGCCGTTGACCAGCCGGATATCGCCATGCGGATAGGTGGTGGCGGCTTAATCCGTCAACGGCTGCGGCCGCGACTTCGGCCTCAGGAAGGTCCCCTTCATCGCATTCCGCTGGTGCCCCGGACGCGCCGTCAGAAGCGCGGTCATCTGCACCGGCGCGGTCTGGCCGTCGAGGCGGGCGCGGTAGACGGGGATGCTTTCGGCGACGCGCATGACATAGTTGCGGGTTTCGTCGAAGGGGATGTGTTCGATCCAGTCGACGATGTCGACGGCGCCCTGGCGGGGGTCTCCGCGGTCGGCCATCCAGCGTATGGGGCGGCCGGGGCCCGCGTTATAGCCGGCGGCGGTCATGACGATGTTGCCGTCGAAGATCTCCATCAGCTCGTCGAGGTAAGCGGTGCCGAGCCGCGCGTTATAGGCCGGGTCGGAGGTCAGACGATCGCGGTCGTAGGGGATTTGCAGGTCTTTGGCGACGGCCTTGGCGGTGGCGGGCATGAGCTGCATCAACCCGCGCGCGCCGACGCCGGATTGCACGACAGGATCGAATTCGCTTTCGCGGCGGGCGATAGCGAGCGCCAGTTCGCGGGGCACGGGCATGTGGGGCTGGCCAAGCGCGGCGAGCGGGTAATAGGCGGTGGTGATGACGATGCCACGGTTTGCCGCCTCTTTGCCGACCATGACCGCGAGGTGGGGTTCGTTCTGGGTGATGAGGAAGTCGCCGAGGCTGCCGATCTGGTCGGCGGGCAGGGTTTCGGCGAGGTGGCGCAGAAATTGCTCGGCCAGGTTGGTTTCACCCGCGCCGATGAAATAGCGCGCGGCGATGAAAACCGAAGCATTGGCGAAAGGAGCGTCACGCCACGAAGGATAGGCGGTGGCACCGGTCAGATCGGGGTCCATCGGCAGGCCCGCACGTTCGGCGGCGAGGAGGCCGTAAAAGCTGGTTTGGTATTCGGCCCCGAATGCGTAAGCGAGGCGGGCGCTTTCGGCGTCGCCGATCAGATCGTGGGCGCGGCCTTCCCAGTAGCCGGCGCGGCCCAGTGAAATGGGGGTTTCGACGGCGCCGCGGAAACGCAGGAAGTGCGATAGAGCGGTTTCGCCGTCCTTTTGATAGCGCAGTGCGAGGTACCCGGAGAGCCATTCGAGGTCGGCAAAGTGTGAGCCCTCGGTCAGACCGTGAGTCGAAGCGAGGCGGTAGGCAAGTCTTGCATTGCCCTTGCGCATCTCGGAGCGGGCAAAGCTGCGGCGCCACCCGGCCCAGTAGGCCGGGCGGCCGAGGTTGTCGGGGGAGGCGGCGAGCATGAGATCGATGGCGTCGTCGTTGCGGCCCTTGCGAGCGCGCCATTGCATGCGCTCGAACAGAAGACCGGGGTCGTCCTGGAGCGATTTCGGTACGGCGGCGATCAGGTTGTCGACACCCTTCTTGTTGGCGCGGAGCGCGAGGCGGGCCTTGGCCAGTGTCTGCCAGCCCGCGGAGACGCGGGGGTACATGCGTTCGGCATTTGTACGGGCGCCGCGCCACAGGAGCATGTCGAGCCGGTCCAGGTGGTGATCTTTCAGCAGCGAACCGTATTCGGCGAGGATGGCGGCCTCTTCCGATGCAGTGAGTGTCATGGTGAGCCAGCCATGGACGGCCAGCGCTTGTTCCTCGGCTTCCATCCCCTTGGCACGGTAGGCGGCGAGAAGGGCGCGGAGGCCCGCCCCGGTCTGGGGTGCTTCGGGGGCAAAGAAGGCCAGCGCGTTGTCGGCGTTTGCCTCGTACAGGGCTGCGTCTTCGGATTTCCGGCGCAGAAGCTTCAGGCCAGGCCAGCTGGCGCGGCGGTCGAGGAAGGCCTGAACCTCGGCAAAGCTGCCTTTTCCGGCGCGCAGATAGTGCCATTCAATGATGTCTCGGGCCACGGTTCCTGCACCGAGGGCCGTTTGGCGTGCAGCCGTCCAATCGCCCGAGCGCATGGCCTGGGTCGCACGTTCATAGGCCGCAACCTGTGCGCTGGTCTGCGCAGTGGTGGCCGATGCGTACCCGATCAAGAGAAGTGCCGTGATCAGGGCTTTGAACATGGCAGCATTCCGTCCGTCCTTGCCCCTCAGCGACCCCAGCAAAGCATGTCAGGCGCGTCTTGGCAATTGCTCTGACGCACTATAGGGTCCGCGCGCCGCGATGTGTGGCTATGAAACTCAAGGAGGCGCGTCATGTTCCATGGATCCATTCCAGCTCTTGTGACCCCGTTCAAAGACGGGGCCGTGGATTTCGACGCGCTCAAATCCCTCGTCGAGTGGCATGTCGATTCGGGTTCGGCCGGAATCGTGCCGGTCGGCACCACCGGCGAGTCGCCCACGCTGAGCCATGACGAGCACGAGGCCGTTGTCGAGGCCGTGGTCAAGGCGGCGGAGGGCCGGGTCAAGGTGATTGCGGGTGCCGGGTCGAACAACACGGCAGAAGGCATTCGTTTCATCCAGCACGCTGAATCGGTCGGCGCCGATGCTGCGCTGGTGGTCACGCCCTATTACAACAAGCCGACGCAGGAAGGTTTGTACAAGCATTTCAAGGCAATGCATGATGCCGCCAACCTGCCGATCATCATTTACAACATCCCCGGCCGGTCGGCCGTGGACATGAGTGTCGAGACCATGGCGCGATTGTCCAAGTTGCCCCGGATTGTGGGTGTCAAGGATGCCACGGGTGATCTGGCGCGGGTGCCGAAAGAGCGTCTGGCCTGCGGCAAGGACTGGATCCAGCTCTCGGGCGAGGACGCAACGGCGCTTGGCTATAACGCGCACGGCGGACGCGGCTGCATCAGTGTTACGGCGAACGTGGCGCCAGCCCTTTGCGCCGATATGCAGGCGGCGACGGCGCGGGGCGATTTTGAGACCGCGCTCGAGATTACCGACCGGCTGATGCCCTTGCACCTGGCGATATTTGCCGAGCCGGGTCTGGCGGGTGCCAAGGCGGGGCTGGCCCTATTGGGTCGGTGCAGCGAAGAGATTCGTCTGCCGATGGAGCCTGTCACGGAGGGTACCAAGGCCCGGATTCGTGATGCCATGGTGCATGCGGGCCTTCTGAACTGATCTGACGGCGGACGCATCGGCGTCCAACATCAGCGACGCTTCAGCGGCGATGAGTTTCCTACGGGGAGAGCGGGCAATGATCCGGAAAGCGCGCGAGGGAGAAGAAGCGGCGCTTGAGGCGTTCCTGTCCGAGTATCCTGAAACGTCGATGTTCCTGCGGTCTAACCTGGCGGAGCACGGTGTCGGGGGTGGCGAACATCCCCATGCCACAGATTACTGGATTTCAGAGACTAATTCGGGGATTTCCGGAGTTTTTGCGCGCGCGCGAAACGGTTTTCTGATGGCACAGGCGCCGGTAGCGAGCGCGGCGGAGTGGCAGGCGTATGCATCGGCCTTGCAGGGGCAGGAGGTCGCCGGGATGACGGGGGAGGCCGGTCAGGTTTCGGCCGCCTTGGCGGCTCTGGGCGTTTGTGATCACATGCACATGAACGCGGTCGAGCCGCTTTACCGCATCCATCTGGATCATCTGCCGCAGGTGGCGGTCGAGATGCGGGGTCCCGCGCCGGAGGATGAAGACCTTTTGCGCAGCTGGTGGGAAGGATACCTGTTGGATACCGGCGCGGCACAGGACGCGGAAGCGGCGCGGCGCGACGCGCAAATGAGGATCGAGGCGTTTCAGAGCGGCGTTCAGATATTGATCGAAGAGGGCCAACCGGTTGCGATGGCGGCGATCAACGCGCGGGTTGCAAACATGGTGCAGGTCGGCGGTGTCTATGTGCCGCCAGGAAAGCGCAACGCCGGGCGGGCGCGGGCTGTGACCGCCGGTCTGCTGGCGCGGGCGCGGGTGAAAGGGGCCGAGGTTGCGGTTCTGTTTTCCAACAACGATGCGGCTTCGCGCGCCTACGAGGCAATCGGCTTTCGCCGCAAGGGATCGTATCGCGTGGCGATCCTGGACCGTCCGAGGGTGATCGGCGCATGATCCGACCCGAGGCAAAGGAGGCGCTTTGGCGTTGGCGCGAGGTTCTGTTGGGCCTTTTGTGCATCGTGCTTGGGGTGAATTGGGTCCTGACCTCGTTTGGCGCGGTCGCGCTGATCGGCGGGGGGATTGTTGCCGTGGGCGCGGCATTGGTTCTGACGGGGGTCCAGCGCGCGCGGTTCCGTCAGAGCGGCGGCGGCGTTGGCGTGGTCGACGTGGATGAAAGGCAAATCACCTATTTCGGTCCCTATGGCGGTGGCGCCATGGCGGTGGACGACCTGCGGGAAGTGGCAACCGACGGGCGTGGAAACTGGCTGTTGCGCGACGTCGGCGGGCAGGCCCTGTTGATCCCGATGGCCGCCGAAGGTGCCGAGGTTCTGTTCGACGCCTTCACGGCCTTGCCGGGCCTTGGCGGGGCGGATCTTGTGGCGGCGTCGCAGCGGTCCGATCAGGAATACACAGTGGTATGGCAGAAACCGCACAACCAGTTGCATTGACTTCGGTGGCCTTTCGCGCAAGTCCTCAGATCCTACCGAGCAAGAAAGCGATCCGTTCACATGTCCATTCCCCAGTCTGGCGGCGCGCCAATCGAAAGTTATGCGCAACTGGTCGAGTACCTGTCCTCGGGCTGCAGGCCCAAGGAGGATTGGCGGATCGGGACCGAGCACGAGAAGTTCGGATACTGCAAGGATACGCTGAAGCCTTTGCCGTATGACGGCGAGCGGTCGATCCGTGCCGTGCTTGAGGGTCTGCGGGATCGGTATGGCTGGTCGCCGGTCGAGGAAAGCGGGCACCTGATCGGGCTGACCAAGGACGGAGCGAATGTCTCGCTTGAGCCGGGTGGGGCGCTGGAGCTGTCAGGCGCTCCTTTGGAGACCATCCACCAGACTTGCGACGAGGTGAACGAGCACCTGCGCGAGGTGAAGTCGATCTCGGACGAGATCGGTGTGCGGTTCATCGGTCTGGGGGCAGCGCCGCACTGGACTCACGAGGAAATGCCCCTGATGCCCAAGGGGCGCTACAAGCTGATGGATGCCTACATGCAAAAGGTCGGCACCATGGGCACGTCGATGATGCGGCGGACCTGCACTGTTCAGGTGAACCTTGATTTCGGCTCGGAGGCGGACATGGCGCAGAAGTTGCGCGTGGCGCTGGCCTTGCAGCCGGTGGCCGTGGCGCTGTTTGCCAACTCGCCGTTTTTCGAGGGCAAGCTGAATGGCCACAAGTCCTGGCGCAGCCGGATCTGGCGTGACCTCGATGCGGACCGCACGGGGATGTTGCCCTTTGTGTTCGAGGATGGGTTCGGATTCGAGGCCTATGTCGACTACGCCTTGGATGTTCCGATGTATTTCGTCTATCGCGACGGCAAGTATATCGATGCCCTCGGGCAGTCGTTCCGGGACTTTTTGAAGGGTGAATTGCCCGCTCTTCCGGGCGAAAAACCCCTGATGAGTGACTGGGCTGACCATCTGACGACCATTTTCCCCGAGGCGCGTCTGAAGAAGTTTATCGAGATGCGAGGGGCCGATGGTGGCCCGTGGCGTCGGTTGTGTGCATTGCCCGCGTTCTGGGTCGGGATAATGTACGATCAGGGCGCACTGGATGCGGCCTGGGACCTGGTCAAAGGCTGGGACGCGGAGACGCGGGATGCCCTGCGGGTTCAGGCCTCAATCGAAGGGCTTGCGGCCGAGGTAAACGGGATTTCGATGCGTGATCTGGCCAATGAGGCCGTGGCGATCTCGGAGGCCGGTTTGAAGGCGCGGGCGCGGCCAGGGGCCGGAGGGCTGTTGCCGGACGAGACGCATTTCCTGAATGCGCTGAAGGAATCGCTGGAAACGGGCGAGACCCCTGCGGACGAGCTGATCCGGCGGTACAACACCGACTGGGACGGCGACGTCACCCGGGTGTTTGCCGAGTACTCCTACTGAAGCAGGCATAAATCGCGGCGAAGATGGCTCCCCAGAGTGGGGCGGCGATGCAGCCGAAACCGACGATGAAGGCCGTGATCTGAGTGCGGTCTACCGGGTCAATCCAGGAGATCGGGTCATCGGGACCGAGACCATGATCCGTCAAAATCTGTCGGCCTGCATCCGAACTCAAGGGGACGATTTGGAACCGATCATATCTGTCCCATCGGTCCATGCGCCCCGCTCCGCCAGAGCAGAGCCCGCAACGGTCGTCGAAAACAAAATCGGGCCGTGTCGCTGGCTACGGTTATTTCTGTCATGACTGAAATCTCAAAAATATTTGCCGTTTCGAGTGCCGGGGATGAAACGGGCGATTCTGGCGCCGAACTTGGGAGATCCGAGGTAGACCGCGCGGGGCAGGCGGGCGATGTCGGCATGACAGCTGTTAAACAGGGGCATGGTCTGTGGCGTTTCGTCGATGCGCGAGACCTTCGCGGGACGTGTTGTTGATCTTTGCCTTGTCCATGACCTTCTCAAATACACCCGCCGGAGGCGGTCCCCGGCTCACGCTATTGAGGACTTTCCCGGGGCGAAACTTGGTCCTATACAGCGGTCATGAGTTTTCGCGCGCGCCACTTGCTGGGAATCGAACACCTGGCCCCCGATGAAATTACGACGGTTCTCGACCTTGCTGATCGCTATGTCGAATTGAATCGGCAGGATTTGAAACATGACACGGCGCTGAAAGGTCTGACGCAGATCAACATGTTCTTCGAGGCCTCGACGCGGACGCAGTCCAGTTTCGAGCTGGCCGGCAAGCGGCTGGGTGCCGACGTGATGAATATGAACATGCAGGCGTCGTCGCTGAAGAAGGGCGAGACGCTGATCGACACGGCGTTGACGCTGAATGCGATGCATCCCGACTTGCTGGTGGTACGGCATCGGAATTCGGGCGCCGTGGCCTTGCTGGCTGAAAAGGTGAATAGCGCTGTCTTGAACGCGGGCGACGGGCGGCACGAACATCCGACACAGGGTTTGCTGGATGCGCTGACGATCAGGCGCGCGAAAGGGCGGCTGCATCGGCTGACCGTGGCGATTTGTGGCGACATCGCGCATAGCCGTGTGGCGCGGTCGAACATCTGGCTTCTGGGCAAAATGGAGAACCGGGTGCGCCTCGTCGGGCCGCCGACATTGATGCCATCGGGTGCGGCCGATTGGGGCGTCGAAGTGTGCCATGACATGGCAGAGGGCCTGAAGGACGCCGATGTGGTTATGATGCTTCGGCTTCAAAAGGAGCGAATGGACGGGGCGTTCATCCCGTCGGAGCGCGAGTATTACCATCGGTTCGGTCTGGATGCCGAGAAGCTGGCCCATGCAAAGGATGACGCCATCGTCATGCATCCCGGGCCGATGAACCGTGGCGTCGAGATCGACAGCACGATTGCCGATGACATCAACCGCTCGGTCATCCAGGATCAGGTCGAAATGGGGGTCGCGGTGAGGATGGCCGCCATGGATCTCTTGGCGCGCAATCTGCGCGCGGCGCGGGCCGAGCAGGGTGTCATGGTCTGATATGGCTGGTCGCCGGGCAGATACCTCTGGTCCCGGTGAGACGCTTTTGCCGAAAGGTGCTTTGGTCGAGCGGCTGAGGCACGGGAGGTATGAGCATGTCAGGTGATCCGTTTCAAGTGGCTGCCAGCGAGTTCGGCGTCGTTCGGGTGTTCACCACGGATCTTGAGCCCGAGGGCGATGCCGCGATCACGGCCAAGAACGTCCACAAGGTTCTGGGTCACGATCTTGATCTGATCGCGGATAAAATCGAAGTTTTCCCGGCCAAGGTCATCGCGGGTCTTGGGCTGAGCGCCTATCTGGCAGAGGGCTATGGAATCCCCGAGGCCGACCTGGCAGGCAAGGCAGCCGCGCTGGATGCGCTGAACGGATTGATCGTCCTTGTGCCGACATCTGCTTTTGGGGGTGCGGCGCAACACCTGGATCCGAAGCCCGGCGTGCGGTTCATCGGCGCCTTTCGTGAACCGCGTCCGGCGCCGCCTCAGGCGATGGCGCCGAGCACGTCCAGCGAGGGTCTTTTGTCGCCGAAAAGTGGCAGCGATGTCATGCCTTTGAAGCACCGCAGGGGATCGTGGGTCATCGCGCTCGGCGCCCTGATTATTGCGGCGGCTCTTGTACTTTTGACCGTCTTCTGACACCTGAGGAGCCATGACTGCGATCTTGTTCAAAAACGCCCGACTGATCGACCCGGAGACGGGAGCAGACGAAATGGGCGAACTGGCTGTGCTCGATGGGGTGATTGCCGCTGCGCAGGGGTTGGACGGAGCAGAGGTCGTCGATTGCGGCGGCCGGTGCCTCGCGCCTGGGATTGTCGATATCGGTGTCAAGGTCAGCGAGCCGGGCGAACGCCACAAGGAAAGTTTCCGCTCGGCGGGACTGGCAGCCGCTGCCGGGGGTGTGACAACCATCGTCACGCGGCCCGATACTTCGCCCGCGATCGATACACCCGAGGTTCTTGAGTTTGTGCGCCGGCGCGCGAACGAGGCGGCTCCTGTCAACGTCCTGCCGATGGCGGCACTGACGCGAGGGCGCGAGGGCCAGGAGATGGCCGAGATCGGGTTCCTGCTGGACGCGGGAGCGGTGGCCTTTACCGATTGTGATCGTGTGGTGACCAATACCAAGGTGTTTTCACGCTGCCTGACCTATGCCGCCTCGCTGGGTGCCCTGGTCATTTGCCATCCGCAAGAGCCGATCCTGTCGGAGGGCGCAGCAGCGACCAGCGGAAAGTTCGCTGCTCTGAAGGGCCTTCCGGCGGTCTCGCCCATGGCAGAGCGCATGGGGCTGGACCGCGATATTGCCTTGGTCGAGATGACGGGCGCCCGATACCACGCCGACCAGGTGACTACGGCGCACTCCTTGCGCCGGTTGAGCCGCGCCAGGGAGGCCGGGCTGGACGTCACGGCGGGGATTTCGATCCACCACCTGACGTTGAACGAACTGGATGTCGGCGACTATCGGACCTTTTTCAAGGTGAAACCGCCGCTGAGGTCCGAGGATGATCGGCTGGCTGCAGTCGAGGCAGTCGCGAACGGGTTGATCGAGGTGATCTCGTCAATGCATACGCCGCAGGACGAGGAATCAAAGCGGCTGCCGTTCGAAGAGGCCGCATCGGGTGCCATCGGCCTTGAGACCCTGCTTCCGGCCGCGATGCGGCTGGTGCATGCGGGGCACATGGATTTGCCAACACTGTGGCGCGCGTTGTCGCTCGCACCGGCGCGTCGCCTGGGCCTGGAGGCCGGGCGGTTGTCGGCGGGCGCGCCTGCGGACCTGATCCTGTTCGACCCGGATGCGCCCTTCGTTCTTAACCGGTTCGAATTGTTGTCGAAATCCAAGAATACTCCCTTTGACGAGGCGCGTATGCAGGGCAAGGTCCTGGGAACATGGGTCGCCGGGAAACGGATTTTCGGCGGCGAGTGAGCGCAGCTCCAATATCCTTGAAAAACTGAAGCCTCGACGTATTGTGCGGCAACGGGAGAGGGGCTCATGCCAGTTATCGACACGCCGTTCGGTGTACTTTTCGCGGTTGGTCTGTTGGCCTATCTGCTTGGTTCAATTCCATTTGGACTGGTCGTCGCGCGTGCGTTCAACTTGCCCGATCCCAGGGGGATTGGGTCGAGGAGTATCGGGGCAACCAACGTGTTGCGAACCGGGTCCAAGACAGCGGCGCTTCTGACTGTTCTGCTGGATGCCGCCAAGGGGACGATTGCCACCCTGATCGCGCTGGCTTTCATTGGAGATGATGCGGGACAGGTCGCCGCCCTGGGATCAGTTCTGGGTCACTGTTATTCGGTGTTCCTGAAGTTCAAGGGCGGCAAGGGCGTCGCGACGATATTTGGCGCGATCCTTGCCCTGTCTCCGATGGTTGCACTGATGGCCCTGGCGGCCTGGCTGTTCACCTTTTTCGTGTTCCGCTATTCCTCGCTGGCCGCGCTGATGGCGGCATTCATCACGCCCCCGGTCGCGACGATCATCGGGTTCGGTCACCTGCTCGTCTTGTTGATCGTCCTGGGCCTAATCCTGGTCTGGCGGCACCGCGCGAATATCTCGCGTTTGCGGGATGGCACCGAGCCGATGGTTGGGCGGAGCAAGCCGTGAGCGCAGATCCCGCTTTTGTGCGGGCCTTTGATACCTTGCCAGAAGGGGGCTACGGCGGCACCTATGAAGGCAAGCGCTATCGCATTACCAAGACGGTGATGGCCACGGGCCGGTCGCAAAAGCTTGAGGCCGAAGAGTTGGGCGGCAACGATTACATCAGTTTCAACCTGTATCGGCTGACGGGGGGCATCGCGTTGCTGAAACCTTGCGAAATGCCCGAGGCGAAAGTCGTTGCCTTTGTCATGGGGGTCATCGCCGACTGAGGGCATTGTTCTCGGAGCCGGTGCAGCATAGCTTTGCCTCATGGGATTCTGGGAGATGAAAGCGGCCCTTGAGTGGCAGATCGCCTGTGGCGCGGACGAGGCTATCTTGGACGTACCGGTTGATCGTACCCAGGCCCCTGAACCCGAGACACCCAAGGCGAAAGAGCAGCCGACCCAGACCGGCCCCGTGCCCATGATCGAGGTCGACACAGTGGCCGTGTCGCGCGATGCAGCGGCGGCTTGTGGCGATCTCGAGACGCTGAAGGCTGCGATGGAGGCCTATGAGCATTGCGAGCTGAAGCGCGGGGCGCGGCAGCTTGTGTTCTCGGACGGGGTGCCGGGCGCGCGGGTGATGATCGTGGGGGAGGCACCGGGGCGGGACGAGGATATCGAGGGGCGGCCGTTCGTCGGGCGGGCGGGTCAGCTCTTGGACCTGATGTTCAGCCATATCGGGCTGTCGCGGCAAAGCCCCGACAAGCAGGCTGCGCTTTATATCACCAACGTGCTGCCATGGCGGCCACCGCAGAACCGCGATCCGAAACCGGACGAAATGGCGATGATGCTGCCTTTCCTGGCGCGGCACGTCGAACTCGCCGACCCGGACCTGATTGTCGCCATGGGGAACCATGCGTGCCAGGCATTGTTGGGAAAACGGGGAATCACCCGGTTGCGGGGCCAGTGGACAGAGGCTTTGGGGAAACCGGTGCTGCCGATGTTCCACCCGGCCTATCTGTTGCGCACGCCTGAGGCCAAGCGCGAGGCCTGGGCGGATCTCTTGTCGCTGAAGGCGAGGTTGAACGGATGATCGACACGCTTGTCCTGCTGGCCTTTCTGCCCGCCGCGCTGGCGCTGAACCTGACGCCGGGGGCGGATATGCTGTTCTGTCTGGCGCAGGGTACGAGGGGCGGTGCGCGTCCGGCGATCGCGGCTTCGGCGGGGATTTCAACTGGGTCCATGATGCATGTGACGGTCGCCGGGCTTGGGCTCGGGGCGCTCATGGCGCGCTATCCGGTGGCGTTTGATGTGATCCGTTATTCAGGTGTTGCCTATCTGGTCTGGCTGGCGGTCAAGACGCTGCGCTCCCCCCTTGGAGCCGGGGATCAACCGGCCGTGCATCCTCGGCGGGCCTTTCGGGACGGGCTGGTGGTAAACCTGACCAATCCGAAGGTGATCCTGTTCATCCTGGCCTTCGTGCCCCAGTTCGTGGACCCGGCGCGGGCGGTGTTGCCGCAGTTCCTGGCCCTGGGGTCGCTGATCGCCCTGGGGGGCTTTTTCGTGAATGGCGCGGTCGGCGTCTTTGCCGGGGGCATCGGGCGACAGATGTCGCGAAACCCGTTGGTCGAGCGTATCCTGCGTACCGTAACGGCAACAATCTTCGGGGCGCTGGCGGTGAAACTGGCCTTGGAGGGGCGTAGAGCATGAGCCGGATCGACGAGAGCAAGGAATTCATCCCCGTGCGCATCGCTGTGCTGACGGTCAGCGATACGCGCAGTCTAGAGGATGACCGGTCAGGGGACACGCTGGTCGAGCGGATCGAGGGAGCCGGGCATACCCTGGCGGCGCGGGACATCGTGACCGACGACCGGGATTTGATCGCGGCCAAACTGCGGGCCTGGTGCGTGGACGACGGGGTTGACGTGATCCTCTCGACCGGCGGCACGGGGCTGACCGGCCGGGATGTTACGGTCGAGGCGCACCGGGATGTCTATGAAAAGGAAATAGAGGCCTTCGGCACGGTGTTCACCCATGTGTCGATGGCCAAGATCGGAACCAGCGCCGTGCAAAGCCGGGCCTGTGGCGGTGTGGCGCAGGGGACTTACCTGTTCGCGCTGCCCGGAAGTCCGGGCGCCTGCAAGGATGCCTGGGACGAGATTCTGTCGTTTCAGTTCGATTACCGGCACAAACCCTGCAATTTCGTGGAAATCATGCCGCGTCTGGACGAACATCTGCGACGGAAGTAACGCGGTTGTGCGTTATTACTTTGGACCTTTGCGAATTGGCCGCAAGCTCTACATAATGCAGTGTTCTTTTTCGACCGGGATAGACGAACGTGCGATTCCTCAGGCGCTCATTGATCGGGCTGTTTCTTTTGGCTGTGACCATCGGACTTGTGACCTATGCGGGGAGCACAGTCTGGACGGCGCTTGAGGCGCGGTGGTCGAAAGAACCATCGTCGCGACCGGCTCGTGAGCGCGTGTTTGCCGCCAACGTCGTTACGATTGCGCCAGAGACGATCCGCCCGATCCTGTCGACCTTTGGCGAGGTACGCTCGCGCCGGACGCTTGAATTGCGGGCTTCGGCGGGCGGCGAGGTGGTCTGGCTTTCGGAAAAGTTCGAGGAAGGCGGCGAGGTCGAGGCGGGCGAGAGCCTGATGCGGATCGACCCGTCCGAGGCGCAGTCGGCGTTGGACACGGCGCTGGCCGACCTAGCCGAAACCGAGGCCGATCTGCGCGATGCCGAACGCGCGCTGGTATTGGCGAAAGACGAGATCAAGGCAGCCGAGGACCAGGCGCGGTTGCAGGCGAACGCGCTGGCGCGGCAACAGGATTTGCTGGACCGGGGTGTGGGGTCGACGGCCGCCGTCGAGTCGGCGGAGTTGGCTCTATCGTCGGCCAACCAGTCGATTCTATCCCGGCGCCAGGCCGAGGCAACGGCCGAAGCGCGGATCGACGCGGCCAAGACCGCCTTGCAGCGACGTCAGATCGCGCTGGCCGAAGCCGAGCGTCGTTTGGCCGAGACCGAGATCGAGGCGGAGTTCTCGGGGGTCTTGTCCGAGGTTTCTGTTGTCGAGGGCGGCTTGGTGTCGGCAGGTGAAAGCCTGGCACAGTTGGTGGACCCTTTTGCGTTAGAGGTCGCCTTTCGCGTGTCGACGGCCCAGTACACACGGTTCCTGACGGGCCATGCGCGGATGATCGGGGCACCGGTGACGGTGTCGATCGACATCCTGGGGGTCGACCTTGCAGCCAAGGGCGTGGTGAGCCGTGAAAGTGCCGCTGTTGGAGAGGGTCAGACTGGGCGTTTGTTGTTCGCGCGGCTGGAGGAAGCTCCGGGGTTCCGGCCCGGCGATTTCGTGTCGGTTCAAATCCAGGAGCCGGAATTGTCGCGGGTCGTTCGTTTGCCAGCGACCGCAGTTGATGCGGCAGGCACGGTACTGGTGGTCGCCGCGGACGAGCGGCTTGAGGTAGCCCAGGTCGAGGTTCTGCGGCGGGAAGGCGATGATGTGATCGTGCGGGCGCGTGGGCTTGCGGGCCGCGAGGTGGTTGCCGAGCGCACGCCTCTGTTGGGCGCGGGCATCAAGATACGGCCCATCCGGCCCGGGGCCGCTGACGAGGAGCCGGCCGAACCGGAGCTTTTGGCGCTTGATCCCGAGCGGCGCGCCAAGCTGGTGGCCTTTGTCGAGGGGAACCAGTTCATGCCCGACGAGGCCAAGGCGCGGGTTCTGGCGCAATTGCGCGAGGAAAAGGTGCCCGCTCGCGTGGTCGAGCGCATCGAAAGCCGGATGGGTGGGTGAGATGCGGTCCATGACCCGATTGATGGCAGTGGCGAGGTGGTCGGATGTCACGTGATCTGGGGAGAGTCGCAGGCGGCATACTGTCATATTTCACCCGCCACCCGACGGCGGCGAACCTGTTGTTGGTGCTGCTCGTCCTGGCTGGTGTCTATGCCGCCCCGCAGATGCGGGCGCAGTTCTTCCCCGATGTGATCGTCGATGACATCGACATCTTGGTGCAATGGGACGGGGCCGGAGCCGAAGACGTCGATGCAGCCATCGTCGAAGTTCTTGCGCCGACGTTGCAGGCCGTCGATGGGGTGACGGAGACGTCGTCGCGTGCCAGCGAGGGCAGCGCCTCGATCAGCCTTGAATTCGAGCCGGGGTGGGACATGAACCAGGCGCAGGAGGACGTGACCACTGCGCTGGATTCCGTTTCAAACCTTCCCGCTGATGCTGAAGATCCCGAGATTCGCAGGGGGCGTTGGTCGGACCGGGTGACGGATGTCGTCATCAAGGGGCCGGTCGGTGTCGACCAGCTGGCCAATTTCGCCGACGAGTTCGTCACGCGCCTGTTTGCCGAAGGCGTGACCCGGACCACCATTCGCGGCCTGGCAGCGCCCGAGACGATCGTGGAAGTCACCTCGCTGGACTTGATCCGCAATGATGTCACCATGCGCCAGATCGCGGATGCCATAGCCCAAGAGGCCGAGGCCGATCCCGCGGGCGACGTAAGCGGCGCGGCGCGCGTACGCACGGGCGTTGCGAAACGCTCGGCCGATCAGATCGCGGGCATCGTGCTGCGCTCAGCCGATGACGGCACGCAGCTGACCATCGGCGACGTGGCCAGCGTGCGCGTCGAAGGGATCGACCGGGACCGTGCCTATTTCGTCGGCCCCGATCCTGCGATTTCGATCCGGGTCGACCGCTCTGCCAGTGGCGACGCCATCCGAATGCAGCATACGGTTGAAAAGGTCGCTACCGAGATGGAGACGACCCTGCCCACTGGTGTCGAGATCGACCTGATCCGCACCCTGGCTGAGTCGATCACAGCCCGCCTGAACATCCTTCTGGACAATGGTGCCATGGGGCTGGCCCTGGTGGTGGCGCTGTTGTTCCTTTTCCTGAACGCGCGCACCGCGCTGTGGGTTGCTGCCGGCATTCCGGTGTCGATGACCGCGGCGATTGCGATCATGTTTGCCGCGGGGCTGACCCTAAACATGATCTCGCTTTTTGCCCTGATCATCACGCTAGGCATTGTCGTGGATGATGCCATCGTGGTGGGCGAGCATGCCGATTTCCGTGCCCGCCGCCTGGGCGAGGATCCGACGACCGCCGCCGAGAATGCGGCGCGGCGCATGTTCACCCCGGTCTTTTCGGCCACGATCACGACGATTATCGCCTTCTTTGCACTTGTGGCGATCGGGGGTCGCTTTGGCGACCTGATCGCCGACATACCCTTTACGGTGATCGTCGTCCTGGCGGCCTCGCTGGTAGAATGCTTCCTGATCTTGCCGAACCACATGAAGCACGCGCTGCACCACACAGCGCGGGAACACTGGTACGACTGGCCCTCGCGCCAGGTAAACCGGGGCTTTCGCTGGTTCCGCGAGACGCTGTTCCGTCCGTTCATGGCGGGCGTGATCTGGGCACGCTACCCGGTGATCGCCCTGGCCCTGCTGGTTCTGGCCAGCCAGGTCGCCTTGTTCATCAAGGGCGATGTGCAGTGGCGGTTCTTCAACGCACCCGAGCGTAGTTCGGTGACGGGCAACTTTGCCATGGTGCCGGGCGCCACGCGCGACGACACCTTCCAGGTCATGCGCGCGCTGCAAGCCACGGTCGAAGAATTGGGCGCCAAGTATGAATCCGAGCATGGCGCGAATCCCATCAAATTCGCACTTGCCGAGATTGGTGGCACCTCTGGGCGCGGCCTGGCCGGGCAGGAAACCAAGGAAAGCTATCAGCTTGGATCGATCGCCATCGAGTTGATCGATGCCGACCTGAGGCCCTATTCCAGCTTTGCCTTTGTCGCGGCCTTGCAGGAATCCGTGCCCAGCCATCCCATGCTTGAGACGATCAGTTTCCGCGGCTGGCGCTCAGGCCCCGGCGGCGATGCCATCGACATCGAATTGTCCGGCGCCTCGTCCGAGACGCTGAAAAACGCCGCTGAAGCGCTCAAGACCAGGCTCGCGCGGTTCGGCGAGATCTCGGCGCTGGAAGACTCGCTGGCCTATGACAAGGAAGAGCTGATCCTGGAGCTGACGCCGCAGGGTCAGGCCCTTGGACTCACCATCGACGACCTCGGTTCAATCCTGCGCGCACGTCTGAACGGGATCGAGGCGGCAACTTATCCCGTCGGCCCGCGCTCGGCGGCAATCCGCGTCGAACTTCCCGATGGGGAGCTGACGGCGGATTTCCTGGACCGGATGCTGATCCGCACCGGCCCATCGGCGGCGGGAGAGGGCGTCTACATCCCGCTGGCCGACATCGTCTCGGTCGAGCGGCGCACCGGGTTCTCGACCATACGGCGTGACAACGGCATCCGCGTCGTTTCCGTGACTGGTGATCTATCCGAGGACGATCCCGACCGTGCCCAGGAAATCAGCGACGAGATCGCCGAAAGCATTCTGCCGACCCTGGAAGAGGACTTTGGTATCTCGACCTATATGTCCGGCCTTGCCGAGGACGAGCGCAATTTCCTGTCGGACGCCACTACTGGTCTGATCCTGTGCCTGACTGGTATCTACCTGACGCTGGCCTGGGTCTTTGCCAGTTGGAGCCGACCACTGGTTGTGATGGCAATCATCCCCTTCGGACTGGTCGGGGCGATCTGGGGGCACAATCTGTGGGAGGTGCCCTTGTCCATGTTCTCGGTCGTCGGGCTGATCGGAATGGTTGGCATCATCATTAACGATTCGATCGTGCTGGTGACAACGGTCGATGAGTATGCTGCCGATCGAGGGTTGTTCCCCGCGATCGTCGATGCCGCCGCCGACCGGTTGAGGCCGGTATTCCTGACGACGGCCACGACGGTTCTGGGGCTTGCGCCCCTGCTCTACGAAACGTCCAAGGATGCGCAGTTCCTGAAACCCACGGTGATCACCCTGACTTACGGTCTGGGCTTTGGATTGGTGCTGGTTCTGATGGTCGTGCCTGCGATCCTGGCTGTCGGCCATGACATCGGCCGCACCATCCGGGCCCTGCGCCGTGCCAGCGCTGCGAAAGCACGTGCGCCCGGGCTGGGGCTGGCTCTCGGCGCGGCGGGGGCTGCCATCATCGCCTGGTTCGCCGCGACCATGGGGGCGGTCCTTGTCGCCGGGCAGATGCCCCAGGCCCTTGGAGGGGGTAGCCATCTCTCGGCCGCCCTTGGCTATTTCACCCTCGGAGCAGCCGTCATTTGCCTACTTGTCTGGTTTGTCTCTGCCTTGCGTTTTGGCCGCACTTCGAAAGCCTGAATGTTTTATCTTGCAAAAAAATTCGCGGATGGCCGCTGGGCGATTCCTGTCACGGCGTGTTATTCGCAGCCAAGCATTTCGATGGCGCGGCCGCCGGCCAGCACGGTCATTCGTACATCCGAGCGGGCCAGAGCAAAGGGCTGAGCGGTCGGGGGGACCATTTCGACCTCGGCCACGAGGATACTGCCATTGCGCCGCAATACCGGCTGAGAGACCCAGATTTCGGCGTTCGAGACTTCGATCACCGCAACTTCCTCCCCGGCCATACGCGGCAGGGCGACGCGTGCCGAGAGGCTGAGGCCGTCCTTGATCGGGCGGATGTCGCAGGTGAGGCCGATGGCCGTCTCGGGCCGGTCGTCGATCGTCGTGGACAGCATGCCGCCCCGCTGGCCATTTGCGGGCAGTGTGCCGGAGATGTTCAGCGTCACGGGGACGCAAACTTCTTCACAGACTCCGAGATCGATCTCGCCCCTCAGGTGGATCGGTGCCGAGGCATCCCGTGGTTCGATCCACAGGGGGAAGGTCACCCCGTCATGATAGCCGATGCTGCGCACACCGTTCTGGTCCATGACCTCGGGCACGGGGAACTGGACGTCGACCGATTGGATGTTCTCGGAGCCGGACCAGTTGAACCGGGGCGGGATGCCCGCGTCACCCGGTGCGCGCCAATAGGTTTTCCATCCCGGAGCCAGCAGGATCGTGAGGCCGGCCACGTGGGTATCGCCCTGTCGCCATCCGGTCTCCAGCCTGGCGCTGGCCAGATCGGAGGGGACCTGTTGGGCGAATGCCGCAGTTGAAAGGGCCAAACCCAGGGCGATTGCATAACGTAACATGCCAATGGAATAGGACCTCGCCAGCGCACATGGAAATCACATTCAGGTAATGCTTTGTGACTGTTGCGTGCCTGCCCTTGATGCACCTGCCGCTTTACCCCATCTTCGGGTTATGAGCGACAATGCACCCCAGACCCTGGACGGCAAGCTTTTGATCGCCATGCCCGGCATGGGCGATCCGCGGTTCGAACGCAGCGTAATCTTCATGTGCGCCCATTCCGACGATGGCGCGCTCGGGCTGATCATCAACAAGCCTGCGCTCGAATACCGGTTCCAGGACCTTCTGAAACAGCTCGGCATCCGGGCCATCCCGGCCGATCGCGATATCCGCGTCCATTTCGGGGGGCCTGTTGAACATGGCCGGGGTTTCGTTCTGCATTCCAGCGATTACGTGTCCGACAGCGCGACCCTGCAGGTCGGCGACAAGTTCGGAATGACTGCGACACTGGACGTGCTGGAGGAGATCGCCAAGGGGCAGGGGCCGTCTGCGGCCTTTTTGGCCTTGGGATACTCCGGCTGGGGACCGGGGCAGTTGGAAGACGAGATCATGCAGAACGGCTGGTTGACATGCGACGCGACGCCCGAGCTGGTGTTTGGAAATGATGATGACGCCAAGTGGAGCGACGCTTTGAAAACGTTGGGCATTGATCCGATCATGTTGTCTTCGACAGCCGGGCGCGCCTGATCATCCGGTATGGCGTCGCCGGTTGCCGGTGCCGATTTCGACATCTTCCGCCAGTTTGAACGGTATTTGATCCCGGGGTCTTAATTGCCGCGCAGCTCTTTCAGAACCTCGTTCAGGTTGTTGCGCGGTTCGGGTGCGTCGGGGGCCAGCGCCACGGCACGGCCGAACGCCCGCGCTGCGCCGTTCAGGTCGCCGGATGCGTAGAGCGCGTTGCCGAGGCCAAAGGGCCAGAGCCAGTCGGTGGGCCAGCGGTCGGCCCCGGCGCGATAGGTGTGGACGGCGTCAGATGGGCGTCCGACGCGCTCAAGAGCGGCGGCGGCGTCGAGGATCGCGAGGCGGTCAGCCGAAGCAGGAAGCCGGTCGGGGGGCAGGACGGTCAGCGCCCAGAAGTCGCCGCCACGCCAGCTTTGCAGAAAATCGGCCTGTGACATGACCATCCGGTCGTGCTGACCAGAATGCAGTGTCACGGTCTGCCGGTCGAGGTCATAGGCGGTGGTGACCGCGTAGTGCCAGAGTGGCGCGATCCGCAGGCCGAGGTTCTGAAAGACGATGACGGGGTTGCCCGCAGCGACCTCGGTCAGAAGGCCGTCGAGGCCTTTCACCGGCGTGGCCAGGTGTCCCTGCCGCCGGGCCGTGCCGAGCATGTCGGATTGAAAGGTGCCGCGCGCGCCGGGGGTGAAAGACTGGGCGGCGAGGGTCTCGGGCGCCACGTCATGGCCGGACCATTGCATCACCATGGCGAGCGCGGTGGGGCCGCAGAAGAAATCGGCCTGCCGGATCAGGGGCACGCCGGGAACGGTGGCCTTGCGGGGTCGGCTGGCCGAGATGCGGATGGGTGCACGTGCCACAGGGGCGCAGGCCGAAAGAGCCAGCGCCGCAAGCCCGGTCAGGAACCGCCTTCGCGCAGTTAGCGAACGCACCGGGTAAAGTTGAACAGGTGCGTCAGGCAGAGAAGATCGGTCACCAGGAGGATAATGAAGATCATGCCAAGCGTGCCGACGACACCGGCGCCCGCCATGTCGTCATCCATCTCGGCGGCCATGCGCGCGATCTCGGCGTCCGAAAGCGCGGCAAGACGGGCTTCGGCTTCGGCCGGATCGACGCCGAGAGCGATGATTTCGCGGCGGATCTCGTCTTTTTGAATTTCGCCCATCAGGAAGGTGCGGTTGGCAATTGCCGCCTGCCGTTCAATGGCGGTCGAGGTGCCGATCATCTCGGCGCGCGCCATGGTCGCTGTCTGAGTGGTGGCGACCAGCTGAACGCTGAGAAAGAGGGCGGTGGTGACCTTTGCCGTGGTGGTGAGTTTCATGCGTTGTCTCCTTGCGACCAGAATGCCCCAATGCACGGTTCACGAGTTGGCGGACTGAATCCAGCCCCCGGCTGCGCTCAATCGGCGGGGATACGCCGAGCTTGTGGCCGTCGTGTCACTTTTACCAGCGCAAAAAAGGGGGCCACTGCGTTAGCAGCGGCCCCCTCGCGACGCCGGGCGGGCGGCGCAAATCTCGGATCGATACTATTTGAAGGTGATACGGCCTTCGATGACCGGCGTGAACTTGCCCTGCGACGCAATGTACTCGGCTGTCACGTCGGCCAGATCGGGGCCGAAATCATAAGCGTTTTCGGCATCGACAAACATCTTGTAGCCGTCACCACCGTTGCGCACGAAGTTGTTCGACACGACGCCATAGACCTTGTCCATCTCGACCGGCACACCGCCGACCATGACGTCCGAGATCCGGCTGCCGACCTCAGCGGAGAGATCCACCGAGAAGGTCATACCGGCGACCTGCGGAAAGCGGCCGGCGATTTCTTCGTGCTGGCTGACACCGTTTTCGAGGGCATCGACCAGAGTGGCACCGGTGATCTGGAAGGTCGAGAGAGTGTTCTGGAACGGCAGGACGGTCAGGACTTCGCCCATGGTGACTTCGCCCGCGTCGATCGAGGCGCGCACGCCGCCACTGTTCTGGATCGCGATGTCGATGCCCTGATCCTTGACGCGGTCAAGCATGGCATCGGCAATCAGGTTGCCCATTTCGCATTCCTTCTGGCGGCAGTTGCCACGCTCTCCGTCGATCGGAGCGGCTGTTACCGCCACGACCTTGTTGCGGATTTCGTCCAGCGGCACAGCGGCTTCGGTGACGCGGGCCTTGGTGGCCTCGTCCTCGGCCACAGTGCCATCCATGACGACGAGGTCGCCCGAAGTTCCGGTGACGTTGCCAGCGTCGTCGAAGGTGACGTTCAACTCGCCCAGGTACTTACCGTAGGCGTAGGCCTGGACGATCTGCACGCCGTTCACCACGGTCGGGTAGGGGCCTGCTGCGCCTTCGACCGAGTTGGACAGAAGCGTGTTCGAGTGGCCGCCGACGATGACGTCAACGCCGGTTGTTGCAGCGGCTACGCGCTGGTCGACCGCATAGCCCGAGTGGCTGAGAACGACGATCTTGTTCACGCCTTCGGCGGTCAGCTTGTCGACTTCTGCCTGAACGGCGCCTGCGGGATCGGTGAAGATCACGTTGGGGCCGGGCGAGGCCAGTTCGTCCGTGTCCTGGGGCGTCAGGCCGATGAGGCCGATCTTTTCTCCGCCCTTTTCGATGACGGTCGATTTCTGGATCGCACCGGCCAGAAGCGGTTCGCCCGAGATGTCGGCGTTGGACATCAAGATGGGGAAGTTCACGGCGGCGGTGAAGTCGCGCAGGACTTCGGGGCCATCATCGAATTCGTGGTTGCCGACGGTCATCGCGTCATAGCCGAGCTTATTCATCATCTCGGCGGCGAGTTTGCCTTTGTAGTAGGTGTAGAACAGCGTGCCCTGGAACTGGTCGCCACCGTCCACGAGAAGGGTCGGCGTGTTGCCGGCGCGGGCACGGGCCGCTTCGACGCCGGTCACCAGACGAGCAGAGCCGCCAAAGCATTTGCCCTCGGCATTGTCTTCGGCGCCGCAGCCCGAGTCATATTTGCTGATCGGTTCAAACCGGGCGTGGAAGTCGTTGGTGTGCAGAATGGTCAGGCTGAAATCGGCCATTGCCGCGCCGGTGGTCAGGGCCAGTACGGCGCTGCCGGCGAGTATTTTTTTTATCATTTTGGGAATCCCCCTGTCGGTTACTCTGATGCTGAGATTGCAGCTAACGTGCTTGAGTGTCAAAAGGGTGACAGCAATGCCGCTGCGTCATTCGGCTTGACCATCAGGCGGTGCCTTGCCAGTGAGCAGACATGGCCATGATCTACAAGATTTTCCGCGCTGAAGAATACGCCGCCTTTTCAGAGGCGGGCGAAACCGCTGGCGCCCCGGTCGATCTGGCGGACGGATTCATCCATTTTTCGACCGGCGATCAGGTCGAGGCCACCGCATCGAAGCATTTTGCGGGTGAAGCCGGTTTGGTGCTTTTGGCGGTCGAATCCGATGGGCTGGGCGATGCGCTGAAGTGGGAAGTATCGCGGGGCGGGGCGTTGTTTCCGCATTTGTACCGGGCGTTGACGATGGAGGATGTTGTCTGGGTGCGCGATCTTCCGTTCGAGAACGGGCAGCACCGGTTCAAGGGGCTGACCCTATGATCGAGAGGCTTGGTCTGGCAGTTCTGCAAAACCTCGATCCCGAGTTCTCGCACGGGCTGGCGCTGAAGGCCCTGCACACGCCCTTTGCGCCATTGCCGGGGCCGGTAAGGTCTCCTCGGCTGGCCACGACGATTGCCGGGCTGGAGTTGCCCAACCCGGTCGGGCTTGCCGCCGGGTTCGACAAGAATGCCACCGCAGTCGGACCTCTGATGAGGGCCGGTTTCGGGTTTATGGAGGTCGGCGCAGCAACGCCACGTCCACAGCCTGGCAATCCCAAGCCGCGCTTGTTTCGTCTGCGCAGCGACCGGGCCGCGATCAACCGTTTCGGGTTCAATAATGACGGGATCGAGGCGATTGCCGATCGGCTGGCCGAGCGGGGCGAGGGCATTCCGGTGGGTCTGAACATCGGGGCGAACAAGGACAGCAGCGACCGGGCGAAGGATTTCGCCGAGGTTATGCGGGTGGCGCGGGATGTCGTGGATTTCGCCACGGTCAACGTGTCGTCGCCCAACACCGAGAAACTACGAGATCTGCAAGGCGTCGAGGCTTTGCGCGTGCTATTGGCCGGGGTCCTGGCCGAGGCAGGCAAGGTGCCGGTATTCCTGAAAATCGCGCCCGATCTGAGCGACGAAGAAATTGCGGGGATCGCGGGCGTGGCACAGGAAAGCGGCGTGGCGGCGGTGATCGCAACCAACACGACGCTTTCGCGCGAGGGTTTGACCAGCCGCCACAAGGGACAGGCGGGCGGCTTGTCCGGGCGGCCATTGTTCATGCCGTCGACGCGGGTTCTGGCGCGGCTTTACAAGGAGACGGGCGGCACCCTGCCTTTGATCGGCGTTGGCGGGGTTTCCTCGGCAGCGGATGCCTATGCAAAGATCAAAGCGGGCGCGAGTGCGGTTCAGCTCTACACGGCCATGGTCTACGGCGGTTTGTCGCTGGCGCATCGCATTGCGAGGGGCCTGGACGAAATGCTGTCCCACGACGGTTTTGCCAATGTGAGCGAAGCCGTGGGAACCCAACTGGAGGATTGGCTTTGAGCGTCACGATCTGGCACAACCCGCGCTGTTCCAAGTCGCGGCAGACCCTTGCCGTGTTGAAGGACCAGGGAGTCGAGCCTGAGGTTCGTCTCTACCTTGAGAATCCGCCCTCGGCGGAGGAGATTGAGGCGGCCTTGGAGTTGTTGGCGATTCCGGCGATGGCCCTGGTCCGTCGGGGCGAGGCCGAGTTCAAAGAGGCTGGGCTGAGCAAGGACAGCAGCGCGGCCGAGGCCGTCGCCGCGATGGCGGCCTTTCCGAAGCTGATCGAGCGGCCGGTGGTCTTTGCCAACGGCAAGGCCGCTCTCGGGCGTCCGCCGGAGGATGTGCTGGCGATCCTTTGATCTTCATCCTGCGAAAAAGCGAATCTCAGGTTTCTGCCGCCCGCTCTAGTGCGGGGTATTTGACTGCCAGCGTCACACCGCGCGCGACGAAGGAAATCAAGAAGGCGATCCAGAGGCCATCATTGCCGAACGTCGGCATCAGCGCCCAGACCGAGCCAAGGTAAACCAGCGCGGAGAGCGCCGCCATGTTGCGCATGTCGCCGGTGCGGGTGGCGCCGATGAAGATACCGTCCAGCATCCATGCAGCGATGCCCAGGATCGGAGCGGCGACCATCCAGGGCAAAAGGTCTTTTGCGGCGAGGCGTACCTGCGGTGCGGTGGTCATCAGGTCGATGACGGCGGGTCCGAAGATCCAGACTCCGGCCGAAACCACGATCACGACACCAACGCCCCATGTACTGGTCATCAGGGCGCCACGCCTGAGCCGCGCCTTGTCGCGCGCGCCCACGGAGTTGCCGACGAGGGTTTCTGCCGAGAAGGCAAAGCCATCGAGCGCATAGGCGGTGACGTGCAGAAATTGCAGCAGGATTTGGTTTGCGGCAAGCGGGACGTCTCCGAAGCTTGCGCCGAAGAAGAGGAATGACACGAAGATCGTCTCAAGGAACAGCGAGCGCAGCATGATGTCCCGGTTCACGACCGCCATGGCAAGGATGCGCGGGCGGTTCATCACGCGGGGCCATTCGTTCCAGTATGGGCGGCGGAACGCGTCGCGGCAGAACCAGAGGCCGACGGCGAGGCCGGACCATTCGGCGATGAAGGTGGCTGTCGCCACACCGCCAACGCCCATGTCGAGGCCGAGGACGAAGAGGAGGTCGAGCAGGATGTTCAGCCCGTTCATCCAGATCTGGATCACGAGGATAGCGCGGGTCCGCTCGGCTGCGATCAGCCAGCCGGTGATACCGGCGAGCGAGATGGCGGCGGGCGCCGACCAGATGCGGATCGCCATGTAAGTTCGGGCGCTGGCCTCGACCTCTGCAGAGGCGGGGGAGAGCTGGAAGCTTGCCCAGAACACCGGCCATTGAAGGAGGATCAGGGCGATGCCGGCAGCAAAGCCGACGATCAGGGCCCGGGAAAGGAGTGCATCGGCTTCGCCACGATCGTTCGCGCCAAGGGCCTGGCTGGTGAGGCCGGTCGTGCCCATCCGAAGAAAGCCGAAGATCCAGTAGATTGCAGTCAGGATCACAGCGCCGATGCCGACGGCGCCAATGGGGACCGGGTCTCCGATCTGGCCCACGACGCCGGTATCGACAACGCCAAGGATCGGGACTGTGGCGTTGGATACGACGATGGGTAGCGCGATGGCCAGCACCCGTCGATGCGTGATCGGCCGAGGCCTGGCGTCGGGCGTCATTCGGATCGTGCCGGTGACGGCATCAGGAAGTGTCCCGTGGCCTGGGCGAACGGGCGCTGGACATCGTCCTGCCAGGCCTCGACATGGACACTGGCATAGCGGCGGCCGGAGCGATTGACCCGCGCGCGGCAATATCCGTCGCGCGGCAGTCCGCTGCGCAGGTAGTCGATGGTAAAGTCGATGGTTTTGGGCATCCGAGGCAGGGTGTCGTGCGACAAAGTCTCGGCGTCGATGCGGCCCGATTCGATCTCGTCCCAGAGGTTGCGCCAGCCAAGCTCGATCAATGCCGTCGTCTCGAGGAAGGCGGCGATGACGCCGCCGTGGATTGCCGGCAGCGCGGGATTGCCAATCAGCGCCTCGTGATAGTTCAGCACGGCGGTCAGCTCGTTGCCATGGCGCTCGAAGGTGATGTTCAGGAACTGGACGTACGGGATATTCTCGACCAGCGCCTTCAGAGCCTTGTCACGGCGTTGCTTGATCACCTGGACGGGTTCCGGACGGGGACGCAACATCTTCAGGCTCCGTTCGAAACGGTAAAGGCTCCGGTGGCGGTGGCCACCGGGTCCTGCGTGTCGTCATCTGTGGCTACGGCGCGCACGAAGGCTACCGTGCGAGTGATATGATAGCAGGTTGCGCGCGCCGTGATCGTCTGACCGGGCGTAGCCGGGCGCATGTAGTCGATCCGAAGGTCGAGGGTTGCGGTCGTCATCGGACCTTTCGGATGCACCATGACGGCGGTGCCGCAACAGGAATCCATCAGCGAGGAAACCGCTCCGCCATGGATCACGCCGGTCGCCGGGTCACCCACGAGTTTCTTGTTGTAGGGCATCGACATGACCGCCTCGCCCGCGCTGATGTCGACGAGTTTCATCCCGAGAGCACGGCAATGGGGCAGCGCGTCTATGAACTGGCGCGCCTGTTCAACCTTGATCTGCAAGTCGTCGGTCAATTCGTAGTCTCCCTTCCCGCTTTATCGGACGATTGCCTTTGCAAGGGCAAGCCGATTGATCCGCAAGGTGACTGGGTCTATTTTGCTGTCCACAGGAGTGCACGTATGGCGCATGAACGGCTGACCTTTAAAGAGATGTGCGCAAAGTTCGATGTCACCCCGCGAACCTTGCGGTATTATGAGTATATTGAGCTTCTCGCCCCCGAACGCGAGGGACGTTCGCGATTCTACGGTCCGCGAGAGGTCGCCCGGATGACGCTGATCCTTCGCGGTCGCCGGTGGGGGTTTTCCCTGGAAGGTATTCGTCAGTGGCTGGACATTTACGAGCAGAGCGGCACGCAGGAGCAGTCGCGCGCCTTCATAGAAGCCGCCGACGAGCAGCTTTTGGCCCTTGAGGAAGAGCAGCGCGCGCTGGCCGAGACCATCGCCGACCTGAAAAAGATCCGTGACGAAGTTGAGCAGACACTAGACTGAGCCGCGGCCGTAGTAATTTTACCGGATGGTAAAATTGCTGTGACGCTACGTCAGATTTTTCGATTGTTTCAAGGCATCTTTTGTGACGCCACGTTACGCTTACCTATACGTAAGCACGTATTGATACGAAGTCCCAATATACGCATGTCGGCCCGGCTTGGACTTTGGAGATGATCAATGCCCGACAGACACATGACGATCCGCGAGATGTGCGATGCCTACGAGGTGACGCCGCGCGCTCTGCGGTTTTACGAGTCGAAAGAATTGCTGGCCCCGGTGCGCCAAGGCACCCGCCGCCTGTTCACCCGCAGAGACCGTGCACGCCTGACCCTGATCCTGCGCGGCAAGCGCTTCGGTTTCAGCCTGGAGGATATTCGCCAGTTGTTGGACCTCTACGATGGCGACGAGAACCACAAGCAGATTTCAAAGGCTCGTACCCTTGGGCAGGAAAAGCTGTCCGAACTGTACCGCCAGCGCGACGAGATCGACCAGATCATCGTTGAGCTGACGAATGAGTTGAAGGCCTGTGAAGACATCAAAGGTGTTCTGAAGACCACGAAAGCCGCCTGACCCGACCCAGGAGATCGCTGTATGCCCATATATTCCGCGCCCACGAAGGACCAACAGTTCATCCTGCACGATCTTTTGAAGGTCAGCGAAAGCGGAATTCCCGGGTACGAAGAGTTGGACCGCGATTTCACTGGCGCGGTACTGGAAGAGGCGGGGAAGATCGCGCGCGATGTACTTGCACCCCTGAACACGGTGGGCGACTCTCAAGGCTGTCACCTGGAAAACGGCGTCGTGCGCACGCCCGAAGGGTTCAAGGAGGCCTTTGCCCAGATGGCCGAGGGCGGCTGGATGGGGCTGGATGCCGATCCCGAATATGGCGGCCAGGGCATGCCGCACATCCTGAATACCGCCGCGGGCGAATTGTTCTCCTCCGCCAACATGGCATTCCAGATGTACGCGGGCCTGTCGCACGGGGCTGCCTCGGCGCTGCATGCGCATGGGTCGGATCAGCAGAAAGCCACCTATCTGCCGCCGATCTACGAAGGCCGCTGGACCGGCACGATGAACCTGACCGAGCCGCAGTGTGGCACCGATCTGGGGCTGATCCGCACCAAGGCGGAGCCGCAGGACGACGGCTCCTATGCCATTTCGGGGCAAAAGATCTGGATCTCGGCCGGTGAGCACGACATGTCCGAGAACATTATCCACCTGGTTCTGGCCAAGGTCCCCGGCGGACCGGATGGCATCAAGGGCATCAGCCTGTTCGTGGTTCCGAAATTCCTGGTGAACGACGACGGCAGCCTGGGCGAACGCAATAACCTGGTTTGCGGCGGTCTCGAAGAAAAAATGGGCATCCACGGCAATGCCACCTGCGCCATGCACTACGACGGCGCCAAGGGCTGGCTTGTCGGGGAAATGCACAAGGGGATGCGCGCGATGTTCACCATGATGAACGAGGCGCGGCTCGCGGTGGCCCTGCAAGGGTTTGCCCAGGGCGAGGTTGCCTATCAGAATGCGCTTGGCTTTGCCCGTGACCGTTTGCAGGGGCGTGACGTGACTGGCGTGAAAAACCCCGAAGGCCCCGCCGATCCGATCATCGTGCATCCCGACGTGCGTCGAAACCTGATGGACCAGAAGGCCGCGGTCGAAGGTGGGCGTGCCCTGGTATATTGGGGCGCCCAGATGATCGACCGGGCGCAGCGCATGGCGGATGCCGAGGCCGAGGAGATGATTTCTCTTCTGATTCCGGTGATGAAAGGGTTTCTGACCGACAAAGGGTTCGAGACCTGCGTCCTGGCGCAGCAGACCCTAGGCGGCTCGGGCTATACCCGCGAATGGGGGCTGGAGCAGTTCGTGCGCGATGCGCGGATCGCGATGATCTACGAAGGTACCAACGGTATCCAGTCGCTCGACCTGGTGGGACGGAAGCTGGGCCAGAACGGCGGTCAGACCATTATGGCCTTCTTTGAAATGGTGAAGGAATTCATCAGGGAGAACGAAGGCGACGAGGCATTGAAAGCAGCGTTCCTCGATCCGCTGAAGGCGGCGTCCAAGGATCTGCAGGCCGCGGCGATGTACTTCATGGCCGAAGGCATGAAAAACCCCCTGAACGCGCTGGCCGGGTCCTATGACTTCATGTCGCTCTTTGGCCATGTCTGTCTGGGGCTGATGTGGTCGCGGATGGCGAAGGCGGCGCAGGAGGCGCTGGATGCGGGCGCCGGGGACAGCACGTTTTACGAGACGAAACTTGCCACGGGCCGGTACTACATGGCGCGTCAGCTTCCCGCGACCGGGCTGCATCTGGCTCGTATCACCACCGGGGCCGAACCGGTGATGGCGCTGGCGGCAGAGAACTTTTAAGATGGTGGGGTGATCCCCGCTGTCCCGGAGTTTCGATGCCCAAAAGATTGCGCCTGACCCGCCGATTTCCCGTTGCCATGACCGAGGATGGATATCGCCGGTTGAAGAAATTTGCCGACGAAGCCGGGCTGGACGAGGGCGAGGCGCTGTCGTTTCTGTTCGAGAATTTCTCATCCGTCATGAACCACGAAAACCTGGCGACGCGGCTGAGGCTGTTCAATTCGGAACTGGACGCGCGCAAACGGTGAGCGTCGAACCCTGCGTATTTTTTTTTTGGCAAGATAAAGAACAGGGATGCCTGCCGCCCCTTCGTTCAACCCTGACTCCGGGTGCGGCAGGTCTTTACCTTGCGCGGCCATCGGCTCGCCAGCCTGTACCGCGCCGTTATCTCGACAATGTGAGGTTAACCGCAGGTTAAGCCTGCCGTCTTTATCTTGCCAAAAATACGCAAATGCGCAGTCTCGTCCAAAGGAACGAAGAGCGAGGATGGCAGGACGTGATCAAGCTGCATTGTTTTGGAGAGAGTGGGCATTCCTATAAGGCGGCCCTGGCGTTGGAACTTTCGGGGCTGGAGTGGGAGCCGGTTTTCATCGATTTCTTCAACGGGGCGGCGCGCAGTGTCGAGTACCTGGAGAATGTGAACGAGATGGGCGAGGCGCCGGTACTGATCGACGGCGACGTACACCTTAGTCAGTCAGGCGTGATTCAATCCTATATTTCTGAAAAGACGGGAAAATTTGGCGGCAAAACGCCGGAAGAGGCACGAGAGGTCCTGCGCTGGATTCTCTGGGACAACCACAAGCTGTCCAGCCAGTTGGGCACGGTGCGGTTCCTGATGAACTTTCTGCCCGAGGACAAGCGCCCTGCCGAGGTGATCGCGTTCCTTCGGGGGCGGTGCAAGGCGGCGTTGACGATATTGGAGGGGCACCTGACGCAGCGTGACTGGATGGTTGGACGCAGCGTCACGAATGCAGACCTGACCTGCTGTGCCTACCTTTTTTATGAAGAACCGTTTGGGTTTGCGCGCAAGGACTGGCCGGCGATCGACGCCTGGCTGGACCGGATATCGGCATTGGAAGGCTGGAAACATCCTTATGACCTGATGCAACAGGCCTGGCCGCCGTCGCGCGGTTGATTGTGAGGAGAATTCGATGCGGGATGCCTTTATCTTCGATGCGTTGAGATCGCCGCGTGGCAAGGGGCGCACGGATGGCAGCCTGAACGAGGTGACGCCTGTGAAGCTTTCCGCCGACATGCTGAACGCCATCAAGGCACGCAACGGACTGGACGGCCATGCAGTTGAGGACGTGATCTGGGGGAATGCCACCCAGGTCAAGGAGCAGGGAGGCTGCCTTGCGCGGACCGCCGTCCTGGCCAGTGCTCTGGACGAGCGGGTTCCAGGTCTGTCGATCAACCGTTTTTGCGCCTCGGGTATGGAGGCTGTCAATCTTGCCGCCAACCAGGTCAGAGGCGGCGGCGGTGAGGGCTATATCGCGGGAGGGGTCGAATGCATGAGCCGCGTGCCCATGGGCAGCGACGGCGCGGCGGTGGCTGTGGATCCCACCGTGGCGATGAAGACATATTTCGTGCCACAGGGGATTTCCGCCGACATCATTGCGACAGAGTTCGGCTTTAGCCGGGATGACGTGGATGCCTATGCGGTCGAAAGCCAGAAACGGGCGGCCGAGGCATGGGCCGATGGGAGGTTCGACAGGTCGATCGTCGCCATTCACGACCAGAACGGATTGCCGATCCTGGAACGCGACGAATACATGCGGCCCGGCACCGACATGCAGGCCCTTGGCGCCTTGCGGCCGGCGTTCAAGGACCAGGGCGAGGTTTTGCCGGGGTTCGACGCGGTCGCGCTGATGAAGTATCCGCACTTGGAACGGATCAACCACGTTCACCATGCGGGCAATTCGTCGGGGATCGTCGACGGGGCTGCAGCCTTGTTGATCGGATCGAAGGAATTCGGCGCGGCACACGGGTTGAAACCACGAGCGCGTATTCGCGCGACGGCCAAGATCGGCACCGATCCAACGATCATGCTGACCGGTCCGGTTCCGGCAACCGAGAAGATCCTGGCCGATAGCGGCATGGCGGTCGGCGACATCGACTTGTTCGAGGTAAACGAGGCATTTTCTTCGGTCGTGCTGCGGTTCATGCAGGCGTTTGGCGTCGACCATGGCAAGGTGAACGTCAATGGCGGTGCGATTGCCATGGGCCACCCCCTTGGCGCGTCGGGCGCGATCATCATCGGCACGCTTCTGGACGAGTTGGAGAGGCAGGACAAAGCCGTGGGTCTGGCAACGCTTTGCGTGGCCAGCGGCATGGGAGCCAGCACAATCATCGAGCGAGTTTAGATCGGAAAACTGTTGATAATGTTTAGACAACGCCTAAAATGTGCGGTGCCTGAGGAGCGGCAGGCTGCAATCGACGGAACTGTTTCGTCGGCAGGGGACGCGCATGACTCGGGATGGTCTGGACGAATTTCTGCAAAATCTACAACGCATTTTCCTGTCGGGAGATCTCGGGGAATTGGGCGACCACTGCGCATGGCCGCTGGTCGTGTACAACGAGGCTGGCGTGATCGTCATTCGGGGTCGGGACGATCTGAGCCGAATTGCGTCGCAGTACCGAGCAGCTTTGGTAGCCATGTTGGTCGCCTCACGCGAGATTGCGATCGAGTTTCGAGAGCCACCGATGAACAACCGGTTTCGCGTGACGGTACGCGTGGACGATTTCGATCTCAGGGGCAGCCAAGTGGCTGGCAGGCTTGTCCGGTATTTTCTTGTCGAAGAAGATGGGCACTTCAAGATCGAGATGCTGGAATACGTCGAGTCTGGCTTTGCTATCGAGCAGGTCGAGATGATCGTGCATTAGGCGTCGGTTCGCCGCCCATCCTCACTTCCAGATTTAATCCTGAAGAGGCCCTGATTCATGGCTGACTTTACCTACGCGCTGCACGAAGACGGGGTTGCTATCGTCACATGGGACGTTCCTGGAAAATCGATGAATGTCCTGACACGCGACGCCTTTGATCTGGTCGAAAGTCTTCTGGACCAGGCTTTGGCAGACGACGCGGTGAAAGGGATCGTCATCACATCGGGCAAGGACACGTTTGCCGGCGGCATGGATTTGAACACCCTCGCCAACGTCAAGGCGGAAGGCGGCGATGCGCCCGCGGCATCGATTTTCGAGTTCATCATGAATGGTCACCGTATCCTGCGGAAGATCGAGCGCGCGGGCATGGACGACAAGAACAAGGGCGGCAAGCCGATTGCCTGCGCCATTCCGGGGCTGTGCGCCGGGATTGGGACCGAAATCGCTTTGGCATGTCATCGCCGGTTCATGGCTGACACGCCAAAGGGGCGCATCGGTCTGCCGGAAATTCTTGTCGGGCTGTTCCCCGGTGCCGGTGGCACGACGCGCTATTCGCGCATGGTGGGTACGATGGCGGCAGCGCCGGTGTTGCTGGAGGGTAAGATGCTTGAGCCCGCCAAGGCGAAGGCGGCGCAGTTGATCGATGAGGTCGTTCCGGCGGAGACGTTGCTGGACAGTGCCAAGGCCTGGGTTTTGGGCGCGGGTGAGGCTGACATCGTCAAACCCTGGGATCAGAAGGGATTCAAGATGCCCGGTGGTGAGCCCTATCACCCTCAGGGTTTTGTGACTTTTGTCGGTGCGAACGCGATGATCAATGGCAAGACCAAGGGCGTCTATCCGGCGGCGAAAGCCTTGTTGTCGGCGATCTATGAAGGCGCGCAGGTTCCGTTCGATACGGCGTTGAGGATCGAGGCGCGGTGGTTCACGTCAATTCTGATGGACCCGACGTCGTCAGCGATGATCCGGTCGCTGTTCATCAACAAGGAAGCGCTGGAAAAGGGCGCGAACCGTCCTGATGTTGCGGAGCAGCGGGTCTCAAAGGTTGGTGTTCTGGGCGCGGGCATGATGGGAGCGGGGATCGCCTATGTCAGTGCCAATGCCGGGATTGATGTCGTTCTGATCGACCAGAGCCAGGAGGCGGCCGACCGGGGTAAAGGCTATTCGGAAGGCATTCTGGACAAGGGCATTTCGCGCCGGAAGGTGACGGAAGCGAAGAAGGCCCAGGTCCTGGGGCGGATCACTGCGACGACCGACCTGGAGGCGCTGGCGAGCTGCGACTTGATCGTCGAGGCGGTGTTCGAGGATCCTGGTGTCAAGGCCGAGATGACGCGGAAGGTCGAAGCAGTGGTGGACGAGGACTGCATTTTTGCCACCAATACCTCGACCCTGCCGATCACTGAACTGGCCAAGGCTAGCGTCCGGTCCGAGCAGTTTATCGGCATTCATTTTTTCAGCCCTGTCGACAAGATGATGCTGGTCGAGATCATCAAGGGGGCCGAGACTGGTGATCGCGCCGTGGCCAAGGCATTGGATTACGTGCGACAGCTGCGTAAGACCCCGATCGTGGTGAACGACGCGCGGTTTTTCTATGCGAACCGCTGCATCATCCCCTACATCAACGAGGGCATTCGCATGGTCGGCGAGGGCGTCGTACCTGCATTGATCGACAATGCCGCCCGGTTGCTGGGGTTCCCGGTGGGGCCGTTGCAGTTGGTCGACGAGACCTCGATCGACCTCGGCGCAAAGATCGCCAAGGCAACCAAGGCGGCCATGGGTGATGCCTACCCCGACGAAGCGGTTGACGAGGTTCTGTTCTGGATGGCTGACCAGGGCAGGATGGGGCGCAAGGCCAAGGGCGGGTTCTATTCCTATGACGAGGCGGGAAAGCGCATCGGGTTCTGGGACGGTCTGGGCGACAAGTACCCCCTTGCCGAAGAACAGCCCGATCTGACTACTGTGCAGCATCGCCTGATGATGGCCCAGGTGCTTGAGGCGGTACGTGCGCTGGAAGAGGGCGTTTTGACGGATATCCGCGAAGGCGACGTGGGCGCCATTCTGGGCTGGGGTTTTGCGCCTTGGTCGGGTGGTCCGTTCTCATGGCTGGACATGATTGGCGCAGCGAGGGCGCTCGAGATTTGCGAAGGCCTGTCACCTTTGGGTGCACGGTTCGATGCGCCAGCGCTTCTTGCCGAGATGGCCACGACCGGGGAAAGCTTTTACCAACGGTTCGCCCATGGCAAGAAGGCGGCCTGACCGTTGAAAATTCTCATGAGCCTGCGGCAACAAGCGCCCACCCTGGGTGGTGACATGGCCGCTGCTTTGGGTTAGTCAAACGCCGAAACGGAATCCGGAGAGTTCGACCATGGCGGAACACAAGCACGGCGAAATGGACACCACTGTTCAAGAGCGCACCTTCAACGGGTTCGTTACTTGGGTGAAGAATGTCGCCATCGTCTGTATCCTGGTCCTGATTTTCCTGGCGATTTTCAACTCCTGAAGATGCTCGTCGGCAGGTTCACAGCGCTGATCCTGCTTTGCGCGACCCTCGCCGGATGCGGCGGCCGGGCCGAGCCGGTCTGGGCTCCTGATGATTCGTTGCGTAAGCATCAGTTCGCTTACAGTGGCCCGGTGGAGATCCGGCTTTACACCGTGATCGCCAAACGCAACGGTTCGGGCGCGCATTCCGGCCTCCTGATCGCCTCGCCGGGAGAACGGATCCTTTTTGATCCGGCCGGCAGTTTCGAACTCCCCTTTGCGCCTGAGCGCAACGACGTCCTCTATGCGATGACTGATCGGGCGGTTGCGGTCTATGTCGATTATCATGCACGCGAGACCCATGACGTCATCGAGCAGCGTTTGCCGGTGACGGCCGAGCAGGCGCGCGCCCTGTCGCGGCTGGCCAAGACCTACGGCGCGGTGCCAAAGGCGCAGTGTTCGCTTTCGATCACAAGGATTCTGACGCAGGTGCACGGCTTTGAGAGTTTGCCGGTGACCTATTTTCCCAAATCCGTTTCAAAGGCGTTTGGTGAGTTGCCCGGCGCAACGACGCGGGTCGTCACCGACGACGACGCGGAAAAAGCGCACAACGTGTTGATCACGCCCAAGGCCGGATAGGTCAGAGTAACCGGCCGAGCGCAATAAAGATGATGGCCCCGGCCAGGGCGCCCTGCATCATGCTTTTGCGATGCCAGCCGACAGCGAGCGTGACGAGGGCGGCGGTGATCCGCACCGGGTCGGGGGCTCCGCCGGTCTCAGCCGGAAGGATCACGAGCGGCGCTACAAGGCCCGGCAGGACGGCGACCGGCGTATAGCGTAGGTGGCGCAGAACCCAGTCGGGCATCTTGCGGTTTCCGATCAACCCCAGGAAGGAAAAGCGGATCAGAAAGGTTCCGATCCCCATGATGGCGATGATCCACCAGACCTCGGCGCTGGAATAGCTCATCTTCCGCGCCTCCGTTCGATCTCGGCCCCGACCGCCATAGCAAGGAACGCCGCCAGCAACAGTCCGATGCCCGAGGGCAGGAAGGCCAGTGCCAAGGCGGCGACCACGCTGGATATGGCGGCGGCGAGGTGGGCGAGCGTCTTCAGCATTGGGCCGAGCAGGGCCAGAAACATGATCGGCATGGCGAAATCCACCGCCGCGCTGTCAGGCAGGGCCGAACCGGCGATCGCGCCGAGGTAGGTGCCACCGAACCACATGGGCGTGAGCGGCGTCATGGTTCCGAGGAAAAACAGCAGTTTCTCCGGTACAGTCTGCTGCGGCCGGTCCTCGAAATCCTGGATGCTGAGCGCATAGCTGGCGTCCACGTTCAGATAGGCGACCAGCGCCCTCTGCCAAAACGGCGCGGCGCCCAGATGGGGCTGAAGGCTGGCCGAATACATCGCCATGCGCAGGTTGACCGCCAGCGCGGTGGCCAGGACGATCCAGACCGGAGCGTTCTCGGTCATCAATTGTACGGCCGTGAATTGTGACGCCCCGGCGATGACGAGGATCGACATGCCGAGGGTCTGAGCGACATCCAGCCCGGCCTCGGTGGCGACCAGTCCGAACAGCATTGAAAACGGCAGGCTCATCAAGTTGAAGGGGGCACCGGCCAGGACTCCGCGGCGAAACGGTGAATTTCGGGTGGTGGTGGACATGATCGGGCCTTACTCTTTGCCTAACGCGATTACCCCAGCCTTGGAGGGTAGGCAATTCATGGGTTGTGACGACAGCCATCACTATCTGATCGCACCGACACCCGGCGGCGCGGGCCTGACCCGTCCGATCGAAGGCGTGGACGAGCACGGCGTGACCACGCAGATCGCCGTCGTCGAGGAGCGTCCACTGACGATTTTCCTCAATGGTCAGGAAATCGTTACCGCGATGACGATCGGGGATTACCCCGAATACCTGGCACTTGGGTTCCTGAAGAACCAGGGGATGTTGCGCCCCGACGAACCGGTTACCGGCGTCGATTTTGACGAGGACCTCGAGACCGTCGTGGTGCGCACCGAAGGGCAGACCACCTATGAAGAAAAGCTGAAGAAAAAGACCCGAACCTCGGGTTGCGCCGTGGGGACGGTGTTTGGCGACATGATGGAGGGGCTGGAAGGGTTAACTCTGCCGCCGGCTCCTTTGAGGACCTCCTGGCTTTATACACTGTCGAAAACCATCAACACGACGCCTTCGATCTATCTCGAGGCGGGCGCGATCCATGGCACCGTCCTGTGCCGGGAAGATCAGCCGCTGGTTTATATGGAGGACGTCGGACGCCACAACGCGGTCGACAAGGTCGCGGGATGGATGCAGTCCGAGGGCGTCGCGGGGGCCGACAAGATTCTTTATACGACCGGCCGTTTGACTTCCGAGATGGTGATAAAATGCGCGCTGATGGGCATTCCGGTTCTGGTAAGCCGGTCTGGGTTTACCGCCTGGGGTGTTGATATCGCGCGTCAGGTAGGTCTGACCCTTGTAGGCCGCCTGCGTGGGCAGCGGTTCACGTGCCTGTCGGGCGAAGAGCGCCTGGTTCGTGATGCCACTCCACGGGGAGGCGACTGATGCAGGCGCCCGTGGGAGTGATCCTTGCCGGTGGACTCGCCAGCCGGATGGGAGGCGGCGACAAAGGGCTGTTGACACTGGGCGGTGCGACGATCCTTGATCACGTAATCCGGCGTCTATCCCCGCAGGTGCCGGACCTTGCGCTGAATGCCAATGGCGATCCGTCGCGGTTCGATCGGTTCCATTTGCCGGTGATTGCCGACAGTGTGTCCGGCTTTGCAGGGCCCCTTGCCGGTGTTCTTGCGGGGTTGGACTGGGCCGCCGAACGCGGCGCTGACCAGATCGTGACGGCCGCAGCCGATACGCCGTTCTTTCCCGCGGACCTTGTGCCTCGCCTCATGTTTGCGGCCGAGACCGAGGATAAGCCGATCGCACTCGCGTGCAGCGACGCAGGACGCCATCCGACTTTCGGGCTGTGGCCGGTCGCCCTGCGTGATGATCTGCGCGCAGCCCTGCGCAATGGTTTGCGCAAGGTCGTTCTGTGGACCGATCGCCATGGAACCGCGGTGGCTGAGTTTCCGGTTGGTGAACTTGATCCGTTCTTCAATGTTAACACGCCCGAAGACCTCGCCCAGGCCGAACAGTTCGTGGAGCGCCTATGAAGGTCTGGGGTATTGTCGGCTGGAAGAACTCGGGCAAGACCGGCTTGGTCGAGCGGCTGGTATCGGAATTCGTCTCACGCGGTCTGACCGTTTCGACGGTGAAGCATGCGCATCATCGGGTCGATGTCGACCAAGAGGGGACCGACAGCCATCGCCATCGGCAGGCGGGCGCGCGCGAAGTGATGCTTGCCAGCAGCGGCCGCTGGGCCTTGATGCACGAACTTGGCGACGCGCCGGAGCCAACGCTGGAGGAGTTGCTAGACCGGCTGTCGCCCGTCGATCTGGTCTTGGTCGAAGGATACAAACGAAGCGCACACCCAAAGGTCGAGGCCCATCGGCGTGCCACCGGGTCGCCGTTGATCGCGGTCGATGATCCCTCTGTCCGCGCAGTAGCGTCAGATTGTGGCATGGAGGTGGAGGGTCGGCCCTGTTTCGATCTTGGTGATTCCGCTGCGATTGCCGATTTCATTGCCCTTGAATTGGGCTTGTGAGACCTTGGTGCCGTGCCGAAAGGGTATGCCATGGCCGAATTGAAGCCGCCGCGCCTGAAGAATGACTGTTTCGCCTTGCCGCCCGGGGTCGAGTGGACTCCCGTGGACGAGGCTCTGGCGCGGCTGCGACAGCGGTTGTCTCCGGTCATCCATGCCGAAACGGTTCCTCTTGATGACGCGTTGGGCCGCATCCTTGCCAGGCCAGCGAAGGCGCAGCGCTCCAATCCTCCGGCGGCGAACTCGGCGGTGGATGGATATGGGTTCTTGGGTGGCTCGGTCGGGGAAGGTGATCAGGTCCTGCCGCTGGTGACCGGGCGCGCAGCGGCGGGTCAACCTTTTGCGGGCGAGGTCCCGCCCGGTCATGCGATCCGCATTCTGACGGGGGCGCTGTTGCCTGCCGGAGTCGACACCGTGATCCTGGAGGAGGATTCGGCCAGTGATGGCGCGCGTGTGGCGTTCAGGGGGCCAGTGCGCGTCGGGGCGAATACCCGGGCGGCGGGAGAAGACGTCGCCGCAGGTGAGGAATTGTTGGCGTCTGGCACGCGGCTTGGTCCGCCCGAAATCGCTCTTCTTGCCGCGACAGGCGTTCGCGAGGTCGCGGTGTTCCGACCGTTGCGGGTCGGGATCCTTTCGACCGGAAGCGAGTTGGTAGAAAGCGGGACAAAGACCGAGCCGAAGTATACCTACGATGCAAACAGGCCGATGCTGCGTGCATTGGTCTCTGACTGGAGCATGTGGGCCGTGGACCTTGGTCACGTTGCCGATGACGAGACCGATCTGAGGGCGTGTCTGGATCAGGCGGGCGAGCAAGTCGACGTGATCCTGACGTCAGGCGGGGCCTCGGCGGGAGACGAGGATCATGTCTCGGCACTGCTGAAAACGACGGGTACCCTGCATGATTGGCGGATCGCTCTGAAACCGGGGCGACCGCTTGCGCTTGGGTTATGGAACAGCGTTCCGGTCTTTGGGTTGCCGGGCAACCCGGTGGCAGCCTTTGTTTGCGCGTTGATATTCGCGCGCCCCTCCTTGGCTGCGCTCGGCGGCGAGGGATGGAAAGCGCCGGCGGGGTTCCTTGTTCCGGCAGCATTCTCGAAAGACAAGAAGCCCGGACGCCGCGAGTATCTGCGCGCAAAGCTGGACGATCAGGGCAGGGCCACCGTTTTTCCATCCGAGGGATCGGGGCGCATTTCAGGACTGTCCTGGGCAGAGGGATTGGTTGAGCTGGGCGACGCGGGTCGGAGTATCCGCCCAGGTGATCCTGTCCGGTTCTACCCCTATTCCGCCTTTCGCTAGCCGGTTTTTTGCAGGGCTGTGGGTTCGCGCAGTTCTGCGGCATCGGCCGATCCGCGGTCGAAAAAGCTGACCTCCGAGCTCATTTCCGCAACCGACTGCGTCAGGCTGTGAACCGATGCGTTGGTTTCCTCGGCCATAGCAGCGTTCTGTTGGGTGGCCTGATCCAATTGGCTGATCGCGGCGTTCATTTCGGACAGGCCGGCAGCCTGTTCCTGTGACGAGTTCGAGATCTGTTCGACGCTGGCATGGATTTCATTAACCGCATCGGCGATCTTGTGCAGCGTCGTGCCGGTGTCGCCGACAAGCTTGACACCGCGATCGACCTGCTTTGTCGAAGAAGTGATGAGCTCGGCGATTTCCTTGGCCGCCTCGGACGAGCGTTGCGCCAGGGCGCGGACCTCTGAGGCGACTACGGCGAAACCACGTCCGGCATCCCCGGCACGCGCAGCTTCGACTCCGGCGTTGAGGGCCAGAAGATTTGTCTGGAAAGCAATGTCATCAATGACGTCGGTAATCGAGGAAATCTGGCGCGAGGAATCGGCGATGGCGTCCATTGCCTCAACCGCCTCGCTGACGACCTGGGCTGATTGTTCGGTTTGATCTTTGGCGCTTTTGGCCTGACCTCGGGCACCAAGGGCGGTTTCGGCCGAATTCTTGACCGAAGCAGAGAGTTCTTCAAGCGCGGCGGCGCTTTCCTGGAGCGTCGAGGCCTGCTGTTCTGTTCGGCCGGCAAGTTCGTTTGTAGCCGCCGTGATGGATTTCGTTTCTTCGTTGATCTCGGACGATTTTCCGATGACGCTTGTCAGAACGTCTTCCATCTTGGCGACCGCAGAGTTGAATTTGATGCGGATCGAGTCCAGATCACCCAGATTCTGATCCAGGCGGACCGTCAGGTCGCCGCCGGCCATGCGATCCATTCCGTATTCCATCGTCTCGGCCGTGATCTGGAAGATCGTGGTGTCGACAGCGAACTTGACGATTTTCACGACCTCGCCAGCGGCATTCTTGATCGGATTGTAGCTGGCGCGGATATAAACTTCTCGACCGCCCTTACCGAACCGCTTGAACTGGCCAGAGTTGGTCTTTCCTGCGCGCAAATCTTCCCAAAACTTCTGGTATGCTTCGGTCTGTGCATGATTCGGATCGACAAAGATCCGGTGATGTTGCCCTACGATTTCAGATTCGTCGTATCCCATGGCGCTGCAGAAGATTTCGTTCGCGCGGCGGATCGTACCGTCAGGGCCAAATTCGATGACGGCCTGAACCCTCTGGATAGCGTCGATCTGGTTCTGCGAATCCGTCTCCATATCTTTGGCGGCGGTGATGTCGAACGCATATTTGACAACCTTGAAAGGCCGTCCTTCGGGGTCGACAAGCGTTTCATAGGTCGACTCGAGCCAGATGACATGGCCTGACTTGCCTATGCGTTTTTTCTGGCCCTTTTCCGATGCTCCCTTGGAAAGACGCTTCCACATTTCGGCGTACTCGGCCGTGTCGGCTTCGCCCTCGGGCATGAAGATCCTGTGATGCTTGCCCTTGATTTCATCAAGTGTGTATCCCGTCGACTCAAGGAACAAATCATTGGCGTTCAGGATGTTGCCGTCCAGGTCAAATTCAATGACTGCGAGCGACCGGGCAACGGCATCGACCTGGCTGCGGTTATCGCGACGGCGCAGGTGAAAATCCGAGATTTCGCGGCCAATTCCGACGATGTGGCTCGGCAGGTCGTTTTTCCCCGGAACAGCAGTATAGGTCATGTCGATCCAGACCTCGTCTCTGCTGGTGTTCAGGCGCGGTACGATGGCGTTGGTTGCTGCGCCGCCAGCCACCTTTGACAGGAGGGCCTTGACACCATCCTTGTCCTTTTCTCGCACGAAGGTGAAGTACGGGTTTCCGGCGATATCCGTTGGTTCGACCCCGATGATCCTGCAAAATGTTTCGTTCGCGTCGATCATGGTCCCGTCAAATGACATGCGGACCATCATGTGGGTGTCCGAGATGGCCTGGAATTCGGCCAGGGCGGCGGTGTCTGCCGCCGAAACGATATTCTTCTTGAACAGCATCGAAGTCCACTTTCACAAGATAATTTGACGCTGTCCTAATGCCGATCCGTTACTTAGTTGTTTATGCTCCCCAAGATTTTCGTCGCATCTGGCGCCCTGCGTTCTGAACAAGAAAAGGGCCGCTTCAGCGGCCCAGGTTTGAAACGCGCCCCGGTTCAGCCGGTCAGTTCGGCGATCCGGGGAGCGCCTTTGCCGCGCAGCGGGAACATGAGCTGGTGGATAGAGACGCTGGGGGTTTCGGTCACCTTGTAGGCTTCGCCGATTGTCCTGGCGAGGTCGCTGTCGCGGAACCTGGCCAGCGATTCAGGGCTGTCCCAGATCATGATGCCCCCATAGCGGTTTTCACCATCGAGCTTGAGGTAGTACTTTTGAACCAGGCCCGGAATGGCCTCGTATTCGGCGAAACGGTCAAGTGCGACCTTCTCGATGCCGTTGCGATCCAGTGTGGTTTCGAATTTGACGAATTGTACCAGCATGGCCGTTGTCCTTCTCGGTTGGCGCCGCTTGCCGCGGCTGATGGAGTGACATTGCTCTGTTTGTTTTCGCAAATAAATTCGCTATATTGGCAAAAAGACTTTGCAAAAACGGACATACATGGCTGTGCCAGCTGACCCCACGGTCCCCGGTGATCTTGAATGGAACGATCTTGCTTTGATCCTTGCGATTGGACGGGGCGAGGGGTTGTCGGGGGCGGCTCGGGCTTTGGGGTTGACGCATTCGACGGTATTTCGGCGGATCAACGCGATCGAGGAGAAAACGGGCGTACGGTTCTTTGACCGGTTTCGCTCGGGCTATGTGCCGACCGAGGCCGGCAGGACGGCGATGGGGTATGGGGAGCGGATCGAGGGGGAGTTCCATGCCCTGGGGCGCGAGGTGCTGGGCCGCGACGGGGAGCTGAAGGGGCGGATCCGGGTGACCTGTCCCGAGGCCTTTGCCGAGGAACACGCGCCGGGGATCGTGGCGCGGTTCTGCGCCAAACACCCCGAGATCCAGATCGATCTGGCGCCGGGACACGGCGCGGCCGACCTGAACCGGCGCGAGGCCGAGGTGGCGATCCGGGCGACGCGCACGCCGCCGGACAATGCCCATGGCCGCCGGATCGGGGCGTTCCGTTTCGCGCTCTACGCAGAACCCGGATACCTGGAGCGGGTCGCGGAAGTGCCTGTTTCCGAACGCGCTTTCTGCCTGATCGAAGGCACGGCGGGCTGGCTGGCGCCGCAGATCTGGCCGACGCGCGAGGCCGGGGAACGGCAGGCGGTGTTCCAGTGCCGGGCGTCGCGGGCGGTGCTGAACGCCTGCGCCGAAGGGCTGGGGATGAGCCTTCTGCCCTGCTATGTCGGAGACTTCGATCCCCGGCTGGTGCGGGTGGGAGAGCCGTTCTCACACCTTGACCTGGACCTCTGGGTGCTGACCCACCCCGACCTGCGACACACGGCGCGGGTCCGGGCATTCATGACCCACCTCTATGACGAACTGCTGGCCGAAGTGGACCTCTGGGCAGGCGCCCGCCCGCGGGGTGTTGCGCGTTAACGCAGCGCGCGCGCCGGGGCGGTGCGGGGCCGGGGCGGCAGGGGTTAACGGGGGGAAATGCGGGGATTTCGGGAGGTTGGGCGTGTCGGCAAAGGGTATGCAAGGCGTATGCAAAGCGTATGGCAAGGGGGTGGCGCTTGGGGGATGGGCGGTAGGAGCGGGGGCGTGCGGTAGGGGAGGTTAAGGGGTGGCTAAGTAAGAAACGCATTCACCAGATGATGATCGACAATCAAAAGGTTCGTATGTTGTGATGTCGGGCAGCCTCTGAAATGGCTGCCCGACGACACGCTCTATTTGCGTTTTATCGTCTCGACCACATGCGTGGACTTTTTGGTCCGCGCCGTCTTAACCGTGGTGAAGCGACCTGTGCTGGCATTGCGGCCAACCTTGAAAACTTTCTTAGCCATAGTGATATCCTTTTTGGCATTGAGTTGTAGTCGGCGGGCGGCATGCCGCCCGC
>JBNKHH010000002.1:0-11607 GCA_050290245.1 Silicimonas sp. | reverse complement strand
GGGCATTCGATCGCATCGAAAACTGGGAGCAGGCGCAATTGGTAGCGTCATTAGAACGAGTAGCAGCGATGCTGGATGCCGAAGACATAGACGCATCCCCGGTGTTGACAGCCGGCGAGATCCATACTGGACGCAGATCTTCGTGAAAGCGTAGGAGGCGGCGCCGGTGGGCACTGCCATAGTAGTTAGGATTAAGTAGAGGCGAGGGTCCTGTCAGAAGAACTTTGCTTGAGCCGGGGCAGGGCACTAGCTAGCGTCTGTGCATGACCAAACGTTCGCCTTTCAAGTACTTTAATATGTCGTCGGAGATCATACGCCTTGCTGTGATGCTATACGTCCGGTTCCCGCTCTCGCTCCGAAACGTCGAGGATCTGCTGCACGAACGTGGTATCGAGATTAGCCATGAGACGGTTCGATATTGGTGGCATCAGTTTGAACCGATGTTTGACTCCGAGATCCGCAAACGCCGGATCGAGTGTATGCGATCCAGTCAGTGGCGATGGCATCTCGACGAGATGTTCGTGAAGATCAACGGCGAAATGCACTACTTGTGGCGGGCGATAGATCATGAGGGCGAGGTGCTGGAGAGCTTTGTCACAAAGACCCGAGACAAGAAGGTCGCCCCTAAATTCTTGAAGAAAGCAATGCGCAAGCACGGTCAGCCGGAGGTCATTGTGACGGACAAGCTCCGGTCCTATGGGGCCGCTTTGAAGGAAATCGGTGCAGAGGAAAAGCAAGAAACCGGTCGTTGGATAAACAACCGAGCCGAGAACTCACATTTGCCATTCCGGCGACGCGAGCGCGCGATGCTTCGATTTCGACGCATGCGAAGTTTCCAGGCATTCGCTTCCGTCTAGGCCACGGTCTTTAACCACTTCAACCATGAACGCAGTCTCTCAAATCGAAATTATTTCAAGCTGAACCGCGCCGCCGCCCTCGCTGAGTGGCGGGGCCTTTGCTCGACATGAAGGGCAGGGCCACTGTCCTAGTGGAGACTAGTTCGCATTAGTCTGCCAGCACCGCCACCGACCTAACACATCGTAATAAATAGGAAATTCATCGAATTTCCTGCCTAGTTTTTCGACCCTTACGCCGCTTCGGTGGTGTCAGAGGGAACTCGGTTGAGCCGGGGTAGGACGCCGAATAGGGTCCGATCATGCCGAAACCCAGTCCCTTCCGATACTTCAAGACCTCACCAGAAATCATTCGCCTGGCGGTTATGCTGTATGTCCGTTTTCCTCTGTCTCTGCGGAACGTCGAGGATCTGCTGCATGAGCGCGGTGTCGACGTGAGTCACGAGACCGTACGATATTGGTGGCACAGGTTCGGGCCGATGTTTGCAGCCGAGTTCCGGAAGCGTCGGATAGAGGGCATGCGATCGAGCCGCTGGCGATGGCATCTCGATGAGATGTTCGTGGAGATTAACGGCGAGATGCACTACCTCTGGCGCGCCGTCGACCATAAGGGCGAAGTCCTTGAGAGCTTCGTCACGAAGGCGCGGGACAAGAGGGCCGCATTGAAATTCCTAAGAAAAGCAATGCGCAAGCATGGCCAGCCCGAGACGATCGTCACCGGCCGGCTGCGATCCTACGCCGCCGCTCAAAAGGAGATCGGTTTCGCTGATCGACAGGACACCGGTCGCTGGCTCAACAATCGAGCCGAGAACTCCCACCTTCCATTCCGACGGCGCGAACGAGCAATGCTCGGCTTCCGACGCATGCGAAGTCTTCAGAAATTCGCTGCCGTCCATGCCTCCATCTCGAACCACTTCAACCAGGAACGCAGCCTTTCAAGTAGAACTCTCTTCAAGGCCAGCCGCACCGCCGCTCTCACCGAGTGGTGTGAACTTTGTTCCGCATAAGTTCACGCTGTCAGCGGCAAACTGAGGCTGGTTCGAATCCGTCTGACAGCACCTCTTCGCAAGCTCAGAAACGCGGCAGCCAGCGGATATCGCAGCATCTTCGGTATCGTTAGGACGCCGCCAATGGTCGCTTCGGAAACACACGCCTACGGAAATCCATCACCTCGGTTCCGAAGCCGAAACCACATCGGGTAAATGCACTGGACCGCGCTGTAGTCGCAACAAGCCGATACGATTTGGGTCAGCCCAGCGGGAAGTGGCAGGCGTGCCGTCGCCCGTCCTCCGCGGTCACATGTGGAGGTTTCTCGGCCCGGCATCGATCCTGTGCGAACGGGCAGCGTGCCGCGAAATCGCAGCCTTTGGGACGGTTGAGAAGGCTCGGCACTTCGCCCGAGATCGACACATGCACGCGGCGGCGGTCCGGGTCGGGCTGCGGCACGCCCTCGACAAGGGCCTGCGTGTAGGGATGTACTGGGCGGGCGAAAACCTCGTCCGTGCGGCCATCTTCCACGATCCGGCCTAGATACATGATCGCCAGCCGGTCGGCGATATGGCGCACCACCGGCAGGTTGTGCGTGATAATCAGATAGCCCAGCCCGTGTTCAGCCTGCAGATCGGCCATGAGATTGAGGATCTCGCCCTGCACCGACACATCGAGACCCGCGGTCGGCTCGTCCGCGATGATCAGCTTTGGGTTCAGCGCTAGGGCGCGGGCGACGCCGACGCGCCGGGCCTGCCCGCCCGACAGCTCATGCGGATAGCGCGACAGGAACGGCTTGGGCAGGCGCACCATATCGGCCAACCGCTCGGCCTCGGCATCCAGGTCGACACCGATAACACCGTGGATCTGGAACGGTTCAGTGATAAGGGCGCGCACGGATTTGCGCGGGCTGAGCGAGCCGATCGGATCCTGGAACATCATTGCCATGTCACGGCGCAGGGGCTTGAACCGGCCCTCCGGCATGTTGCGGATTTCCTGGCCCTCAAACCGCACGCTGCCCGCTTGGGCGGCGACAAGGTTCAGCACGCAGCGCCCCAGCGTCGTCTTGCCGGACCCGCTTTCGCCGACCAGTCCCACGGTTTCACCGGGGGCGACCGATAGGCTTACATCCAAAACGGCGTCCACATGGCGCTGAGTGATGCCCCGCAGGCGCGCCCTCAGAGGGCCGACGGTTTCGAACTGCACATTCAGGTCCGACACCTCGAGCAGCGGGTCGTCGCGGAAAACTCGCGCGGGCTTGGCGCCTGGGCGGCCGTCGTGGTCCAAGGTCATCAAGTCCAGCGGCGGTGGCCAGCTGGGATCGTGGTGCGGCCCATCCAACAGGTGACACCGCGCGAGGCTCATCTCGCCGCGAGTGACATTCGGCGGCAGTTCTTCACGGCAGATTTGCAGGGCACGCTGGCAACGCGGCGCGTAAATACAGCCCGAAAGTGCCTTTGTCAGGTCTGGGATATCGCCGGGGATCGCCGGCAGCTTGCGGGACACATCGTCGATCCGCGCGGGATCGCATTCCAGCAACGCGCGCGTATAAGGATGCTGTGCGTTGTGGAAGATTTCGCGCACCTCGCCGGCCTCGATCACTTCGCCGGCGTACATGACGACCACGTCGTCACACAGCTCAGCAATTAGCCCGAGGTTATGCGAGACCACGACAACCGTCGCGTCCAGTTCCTTTTGAAGGTCCTGAAGCAAGTGGATGATCTGCGCCTCCATCGTCACGTCCAGTGCGGTCGTGGGCTCATCGGCCAACAAGAGCTGCGGCCCGGTCAAGAGCGCCATGGCGATGCCCGCGCGCTGGCGCATACCGCCCGAGAAGTGATGCGGATACTGGTCGATCCGCTTGTCCGGGTCGGGAATGCCCACCTTGCGCAACATTTCAACGGCCATGCGGCGCTTTTCCGCGACGGAAGCATTTGGCCGCCGGTAAAGGATATCGAGCATCTGCCGACCATAGGTCAGCACCGGGATCTGGCTGGTCATCGGGTCCTGGAAAACCACTGAGATCTGTTCGCCTCGGGTTGCGCGCAGCTGCGTCTCGCTGGCATGCAGCAGGTCACGGTCTCTGAAGCGGACTTCGCCGCCCATGACATCGGCATTCTTGGCCAGAAGCCCTAGAAGCGCCCAGAGCACGGTGGATTTGCCCGACCCGCTTTCGCCCACGATCCCCATTATCCGATTTTTGCGGATCGGAAAGGTGATGTCGCGCAGGGCCTTCACCCGCCCGCGCGGGGTGCGGAAGTCGACCGACAGGTTGCGGATGTCCAAGAGCGTCTCGGGGGATTGTACTGCATCCTTGGGCATATCAGCGTCCCTTCCCCATACGTGGATCGAAAATGTCGCGCAGCGCCTCGCCAAGGAACGTAAAGCCCAGCGTGGTCAGGATCAGCGGGATACCCCCTGCGATCACCATCCAGGGCGCGTCACGGATTACCAGATAGCCTTCGTTCAGGATTGTACCCCAACTGGCCGTTGGCGGCGTCACACCAAGCCCCAGAAAGCTGAGCCCTGCCTCGACGGTGACCACCACCGGCACATCCATCGCGGCCAGGATCAGCAAGGGCCCGACCACGTTTGGCATGACGTGGTGCAGCAACATTCTGGTCATGCTGGCGCCAAGTGAGCGTTCGGCGAGGATGAAATCGGTGTTCCTCAGCGTCAGCGTGGCGGTCCGCGCCACTCGAGCATATTGCGGGATCGAGGTGATTATCACGATGGCCAGCACCACGGTCAGGCTTGGCCCCGTCAGCGCAACGGTGGCCAGTGCCAGAACGATGGTCGGGAAAGAGCGCACCGTGTCGAAGACCAGGAGCAGCAGGCTGTCCAGCCAGCGCGGCCCGAACCCGGCAACCATGCCCAGGATCAGACCCACGGCTAGGGCGACAGAGACGCCGATTGCCGCGATTTTTAGCGCAACCCGCCCGCCATAGAGGATGCGCGAAAGTGTGTCCCGCCCCAATTGGTCGGTGCCCGCCAGATGGTCCAACGTCGGACCGGACAGGCGCGCCGGCACGTCCAGCGCATTGGGGTCATAGGGTGCCAGCCAGGGGGCAAGGATCGCGCTGGCAAAGAACAGGGTCACGAGGATCAGCCCGGTCAGCCCCTGCCAGTTGGTCAGGAACTGGTGCAGCTTCTCGCGGCGTTCGCGGGCGGCGGATTCACGGATCTCGGTCTCGGTCACGTGATCGGGAAGGCCCGATGCGTCGACAGCCGGGATACCGGTTTCGGATTCAGAGCGATTCTCGGACACGGGGATCAAACCAGGCTATGAGGATGTCGGAAAACAGGACGACGAGGATATAGAGGCCGGTGGCCACCAGAACCGCGCCCTGCACGATGGGGAAGTTGCGCGCCGAGACGGCGTCGAAGATCAGCTTGCCGAGGCCGGGGCGAGCAAAGATGATCTCGGCAAAGACTGTGGATGAGATCATGCCACCAAAACCCATGCCGATCAGCGTGATGGTGGGCAGGATGGCCACGCGCAATGCGTAGCCGAAGATCACCCGCCGCGGGCGCAGCCCAAAGGCACGCGCCGAACGAATGTAGTTCTCGCCCATCACCTCGAGCATCGAGGCGCGCACCATCCGCGCCAGGTAACCGACCCAGCTCAGTCCGATGGCAAAGGCCGGAAGGATCAGGTGGGTCAGCTGGTCGCCGGTTTGCCCCGGCTCACCCGCGCCGATGGCCGGCAGCCAACGCAGATTCACCGCAAAGATCAGCAGCGCCCAGATCGACACCAGGAACGACGGGACTGCGATGGTTCCCACCGAAAGGATTCCTGTCACACGGTCGAGCCAGCTGTTGGGCTTGACCGCCGACAGGCAGCCCAGTGGAATGCCAAGCAACATGGCCCAGCCCATTCCCGCGCCAACCAGCGCCAGGGTAAAGCCGATCCGTTCCAAGATGATGGCGGTCACGGGCCGATCAGAGAACACGTCCAGCCCCAGGTCGCCGGTCAGGGCATTGCCGATATAGATCAGGAATTGCCGCCAGACGGGTTCGTCGAGATGCATCTTCTCGGCATAGCGCGCGATGGCCTCTTCGGTTGCACGCGGCCCAAGGGCGATTGTCGCCGGGTCGCCGGGGATGAAGTACAAAAGCGAAAAGAGCACCAGGACGACGAGGCCGATCACCGCCGCTGACAGACCCAGGCGTTTGGTAAGATAGTACAGCACGGACGACCTCCCTTCAGCCGAGGTTCACTTGACCGGCCCACGCGGCAAGGCGCGGACCGATCGCGGTGGCTGAAGCTCAGCCTTTGGTGAACCTGCGATAGTTCAACTCACCCGACGGGGCGGCGTTTACGGTGACCGCTGTCGTGTGAACGAATGCTTCGGGTTCATGGTTGATCCAGACATAGGCGCCGGTGTTTTCCATGATTTCCTGCATGCGCACATAGATTTCGTGGCGCTTTTGCATGTCGGTCTCGTTGATCCCCTCGTCATAGAGTCGGTCGAACTCTTCGTCGGTCCAGCGCTCCCAGTTCCAGACACCGACCTGGTTCGAGGTGAACCATTGTGTGGCTTCATAGGGGTCGGGCGTGGTGCCGAACCGCATGAGCCACAGTTCCAGATCTTTCCAGGTCTCGCCTTTGCTTTCCTGACCCATTTCCCAGAACGGGCCGCTGTCGAGCGGCAGCACGTTGAGGGTGATCCCGACCGCCGCAAGGTTGGCCTGAATGATCTGGGCGGCAAGCATCCGTTCCTGGTTGTTCAGCGTGCGCAGGGTCAGTTCAAGCCCGGACACTCCGGCCTCGGCCAACAGTTCGCGCGCCTTGCCCGGGTCATAGCTGTAGCCTGTGCTTTCGCGCCGGCCGGTCAGGCCGGGGCAGATGATGCCGTTCGATTTGGCCGTTGTCCCAGAATAGGCGCCTTGCAGGATGGTATCGACATCCACCGCATGCTGGATTGCCTGGCGCACGCGGATGTCCTGCAATTTGGGATGCTCGGTGTTCATCCCCATCCACATGTATTGCAGCTCACCCGCGACGGCGATCCCGGTGCCCTCGGGCATGTCCTTGGCATAGCGCGCCAGCGTATCTGCACCAACACTGGTGCAATCCAGTTCTCCGGCTTCAAAGGCCAGTTCCGCCGCCTTGATTTCGGTGATTACATTGCACTCCACCCGGTCAAAAGCCGGTTTCGGGCCGGTCCACTCGGGGTTCGCGGAAAAGACCGCGCGTTGTCCCGGCGTGGCCTCGTAAGTGTAGGGGCCGCAGACCGCCGGGAACTGGGTGGTGAATTTCCCGCCCGCATCGGCCATCGCCTTTTCGCTCAGGACCGCGCCCGGCCCGTGGCAGAGGGTGATCATGATGAAGGGCGCGAAGGGCTTGCTTAGCACAATGGTGCCCGAGCGCTCGCCGGTGACCTCGACATGGTCCAGCGCCTCGAAATAGCCCGACCAGTCGCTCTCCTTCATGCGCTCATAGGAAAACTTGACATCAGAGGCCGTGACCGCGCCATAGCCGTTCGACCAGACCAGACCCTCGGCCAGTTCAAATTCGATATGGGTGGCGTCGCGCTGCTCCAGCTTGGTGACGAAATAGGTCGGCTCCCATGTGAAGGTGTCGCCGTCCCGGGCGTATTGGGCGAGGAACGGCAGGCATTGCTTTTGCGCCTCGATCTCGATGCCGCCGGTCATGAAGCCGGGGTCCAGCACATCGTTGTCCCGGGTGATGCGTAGCCGCAGCGTGCCGCTCGACTGGGCAAGGGCAGCGGTGGTCCAGGCCGGGGCCAGTCCAAGTGCCCCCAAGGCAGCAGTTGTGCCGAGAAAGCCCCGGCGAGTTGTACCTATTTGTTTCATTGTATTGTCCTCCCTAGACAATTGTTGACCGGAGTATGACAGCGCGACTGCAGCGATCAATTTCGCTTGGCTGCGCGAGATGATGCGTTTGAGGCTTCACATTGCTCACATGTGGTCGCGAGGAATGCGCTCCTCCCATTGTTCTTCGGCAACCAGCTCCTCGCCTTCCCAGGCGCGCAGTCCGGCGGTGATGATGAAGTCGTGCTTGTCCGCACGCAGCAGAGTCCGGGTCTCTGTCCGTACCGACCAATCGCCGCGGCTAAACCCATAGTGCCATTCCGTGCGGCCCCAGGCCGAGGTCACATCGTCCAGGGATACGCCATACTTCTCATATCCCTGTTTATGCATGGTCAGGTCGTTGGCTGGCAGGCGCGTCACGCCTCCGCCATCGGCAATCTCCATCCGCATTTCACCGACCGCCGCGTCCTCGACGATGCGAAACCAGTTTTCACCTTCGGCGATTTGCTCGGTTTGCTGCTGGAGTGCGGCCACGGGTGCCTCGAACGCCGCGAGCGTATCGTCAAGCGCGACGGGCTCGCGCAGCGGCAGTTCCAGAGCACTGCCTTCGGTGTGGATCGACAATGTCACCGGCTCAGGCGCCGGCCAGATCATCGGGAAATAGCTGCTCGACACCGCAAGACGCAGCCGATGCCCGGCAGGCAGTGATTGCGCGATACACTTCATGGGGATCGTCACGTCATAGACCTGGCCCGGTCTCAGCATCTCGGGCCGATCATTGCCGTTCCGGTGGGTCAGATTTAACACCCCGAAACTTAGGCGCGTTGCCCGCCCGTCGGGATGTACGTCGGTCAGCCGCGCAGCGACCTGCGCCACCGGTCGATCGACACTGAGGCGCAAGCGAAGATTGGCATCGCCGGCAAAAGCGATCCCGTCCTCAGGGACATCCAATTCGAAACACAGGCTGCCGGTGTCATCTCGACGCTGATCCATCGGGGCATTGCCCGGTCTGATGTTGCCAAGCCACTTTCCCGATGCCATGCCAACATCCGCAGGGCTCTGGTGCGTCAGCTCTGCACCTTCGACGCAAGGGGTCATGCTCAACCCGCCCTCGGGTGTCAAATGAAACGGGGTGCGTGTGATCTGCGGCGAGGGCCAAGACGGTTCGGCGATCCAGCGTCCCGAGCGCGTCTTGTAATCACCTTGCAGCGGGACGCTGTCCTGCATGAAAAGCCGCAGCATCGGCTCGTCCATGATTCCGGTGGGACGCCCTTTCAGCCAGTGATCCCACCAGCGCAGCTCCTCTTGTAGAAACCCTATCGCGGGCCCGGGTTCGCCCAGATGCGGATAGAGGTGCGCCCAAGGCCCCACCAGGCCCTTTTTCGGCCCTTGCAGATTCTCCATCAGGCGAAAGACGCTACTCGGGTACCCATCGGCCCAGCCTGAGACCGCGTAAACCGGAACCCGCACCTTCGACCAGTCTTCGCAGATTGAGCCGTGCTGCCAGAAGGCGTCGCGACGTTGGTGCTCCAGCCAGTTCTTCAGCCACAGCCCGCTGCCCTCCAGACGCTCCAGCCACATGTCGCGCCATTTGTCGCCCACATTCGCCGGGTCTGGCGGCAGGCTGTTCCGCCCAAACATGATCGACGCCCAGCTGAGTTGCTCGCCCAGAAGGCAGCCGCCCATATAGTGAACGTCGTCAGCATAGCGGTCGTCGGTCGAACACAGGCTGATCACCGCCTTGAGCGCCGGCGGCTGAAGAGCGGCGACCTGCAACCCGTTGGAGCCGCCCCATGAAATGCCAATCATGCCGACATTGCCATCGCACCATGGCTGATCAGCGATCCAGGCGATGGCATCGCAGCCATCCTGCAATTCCTGCAACAGGTACTCATCCACCATCAGCCCCTCGGAATCGCCGGCGCCACGAAGATCCAACCGGATCACCGCATAGCCATGCCCTGCCAGAAAAGGCTGCATCGTGGCATCGCGTACCGCGGTGAGATCGTTTTTGCGATAAGGCAAATATTCCAGGATTGCCGGTACCGGTGCCTCATTCGCGTCCTTGGGCATCCAGATACGCGCAGCAAGCCGGCAGCCATCGGGCATCGGAATCTCCAGATGCGGTATCTCAGTGAATTCATGCGGAAAGTCGTCCACATACTGCATGTGCATTTCTCCGGGTCATCTCGCGGACCAGCCGCGCTATCAGGTTCCGACCCTATGGCGCACCATCGCGCGCACGCAATTTCGCAACATTTCGCAACTTGACGCGATTTTTGCGTCAAGTTACTGTGGCCAAATGTCCGATGCCTTCCGCACCAACCTGACCCTGCTATGCGGCTATTTCCCCTCGATCGCCGAGGTCTGCCGCAAGCTGGAAATCAACCGGCAGCAGTTCAACAAGTACCTCGCCGGCACCTCGTACCCGTCCCGCCACAACATGCGGCGGATCTGCGATTTCTTCGGTGTGACGGAGGCAGAGCTGCTGATGGAGGCTGAGCAGTTCGAGAACGTCATCACGCTTCGCCGCAAACCGGTGCAACAAGAAGAGCTAAGCAGACCGCTCCGCCACCTCGACCGGCTTTACAAATGTGGTCAAAGTCTCGACAAGTATCTCGGTTATTATTTCCGTAGCTTCTATTCCTTCGGCAATCCGGGAAAAGTCATCCGGTCGCTGGTGCTGCTCTATAAGGAAGACGGCAAGTATTACTGGAAAAACATCGAGCTTTTGCGCGACCCGAAGACCGGGCGGGCGGGCGGGCTGAACAAATATGACGGTGTGGTTTTCTATCTCGCCGACCGGATCTACGTCATCGAGTACGAATCCGTTAAAGTTGACATGATCTCGCAAGCCACCTTTTACCCAAGTCATCGCAGTCGTCTGGATTTGCTGTTGGGAATCCAGACCGGCGGCCCGAAGCGCCGCGGGCGCAAACCGGGCGCGTCGAAGGTGGCGCTTGAATACCTGGGTCGCGATATCGACCTTCGCGCCGCACTGATGCGCACGGGGCTGTTTGAAAAAGATGACGGCGTGATCAGACCCGAAATCCTGAGCCAGATTGAAAACCGTATTGAAGAAGGTTCCTACGTTCTTGACGTCGAAGAACCATGAGTGGGCCCAGGTTGATGGAGATCCGATGCCGCTTTTGGATTCGGCACCTTGAACTCGGGGCTAACCGTTGATGCGCGAAGCTCGAAATTCCGTTATGGACATGCTTGGGTATTTGAGAGTCTATTGCCCGAAGCACTATTCTGACGCGCTGCGCAAATCTGCCGTCTCATAAGTTCTGAATGTTCGACGAATCGCCGGTCATTTCGCCAACCTGCGGCGCTGAAATTAGACCGCTTGCGGTTAAGACCTAAGATTTCCGCAACAGGCTCTTAGTCGTCATTAGGCGGCGCGGCAGTCCGCTTCCGCTGGACAGCAAACCGACGAACCTGGTCAGCCCATTGCGGACATTTGCCACACTGGCTTTCGCTGCGGTGTAGTCCGTCAGATCGAACTTTCGCTGCAGACGCAACATGAAGAATGCATCACGTTTCGGGTTCTGCGGGGCTGACGTGAGTATGGTGCGTTCACCGGTACGACAGGTGAAACAAGAGCTGGTGACAGACCCCCTTCTATTTCGAACGAACATATTGCCCCAGGATCGGTAAATTTAGCGACGGTGATACAGCATGGTGAAAGCCCGGCGATGGGCCTGGAATGCGTGGCGCGCCGTGGAATGGCCTCAACGGTTGCGGCCTGATCCATCACCCGCCGGGCAAGCCACAAGGAGAGCAAGGCCACCAGTGCGCCCCCGCTCTAACTGAGTGGCGCGGCCTGTGCGCCAGATAAGGGGCAGGACAGGCCCGCCGGATCATGGGTGCGAAAGCCTTGGAACCCTTCGCGCCGCGGGAGGTTCTGCCGGGTCCCGCCGTTTCAACCCGCGAGGATCTGATACGTGCGGTGGGCGACATCGCCACGACCATTTTTCACCCGGTC
>JBNKHH010000001.1:0-6455 GCA_050290245.1 Silicimonas sp. | reverse complement strand
CGACGGCCAGGCGCAAAGCGTTCAGCCCGCGCTCTTGGCCGACCAGACCACCGTCGGCGGTCGTTCCCTGGATGATGCCGGACAGCCGAGCCGGATCACACGATTGCCTAAGCTGACCTGCCTTCAACGCCTGGGGAAGTTCCGTCGCCATTTCCGCCCTCCTAGGAAACATTTCGATTTCAGGATAACGCACCGTTTTCCGGCCTTCGCTGATCTCCGTCAAAGCAATCGAGATTGCCGCCAGGAGCTGGCACGGCCCATTGAACCGCTCCCCCGCGCAATTGCGCACCATCAATGGCCGCACGGCGTCCGCTTGCTATACGAGCCCCGATTTGCTCGTGGGCGCGCGTATCGACGGGGGGTGCCATGGCACAAAGACAACTTCCATTCCTAGACCGTTCCGACGCCGGACAGAAACTCGCGGCCGAACTCCTGAAACGCGACTACCACGCGCCCCTTGTCTACGCCCTGCCCCGTGGCGGGGTGCCGGTCGCTGCCGAGGTCGCCGAAGCCCTAGGCGCGCCGCTCGATCTGATCCTCGTGCGCAAGATAGGCGCGCCCTCCAACCCCGAGGTCGCGCTCGCCGCCGTCGTCGAAGGCGACCCTCCCGAAAGGATTGTGAACGAAACGGTCATGCGCCACTCGGGTGCTGACCAGGTATATCTTGAGCGCGAAACCCGCCGTCAGGTCGAGGAAATGCAGCGCCGCCGCGAACGCTACATCGGCGACAGGGGTCGGAATGACGCCGCGGGCAAAACCGCAATCGTCGTTGATGACGGCCTTGCAACCGGTACCACAATGAAAGCCGCCCTCATCGCGCTGAGGCGGTGGGGCGCAGCCCGCGTCGTGATCGCCATTCCGGTCGCCCCCGCCTCGGAAATTCCCGTCCTTCAGGAACTGGCGGACGACGTCATCTGCCTGGTTGCCGATCCCTGGTTCAGAGGCGTCGGCGGCGCCTATGCCGACTTTCGTCAACTCAGCGACGAAGAGACCGTCGACTACCTGCGCAGGGCCTGGACAGTGGAAGGGACGCCCGCCGCCGGCACGACACTCAGCCGCACGGCCACGATAGGATCGCTCGGCCTCCAAGGCGATCTGGTTGTGCCGCCTGACACGCTTGGCATCATCCTCTTTGCCCACGGCAGTGGATCAAGCCGCCACAGCCCCCGCAACCGCGAGGTCGCTGCCAGGCTGAACGAAATCGGCTTCGCCACGCTCCTGATGGACCTTCTGACCCCGGACGAGGCAGCCGACCGGCGAAACGTCTTCGACATCCCGCTGCTTGCCGACCGCCTGCTTCAGGCCGATCTCTGGATCGCGTCCAAACCGGAACTGGCCGGTCTTCCTCTCGGCCTGTTCGGCGCCAGCACCGGAGCTGCCGCGGCTCTTCAGGCCGCCGCCGAACTCGGTGAGCGTATCGCGGCCGTGGTTTCACGCGGCGGACGCCCCGACCTGGCCGGGTCACGTCTGAGCGAGGTCAGCGCGCCGACACTCCTGATCGTCGGGGGCAGTGACACGCAGGTTCTAGACCTGAACCGCACCGCCCTCGCCCAACTCACCTGCGAAAAACTCCTGCGCATCGTGCCCGGCGCCGGGCACCTCTTCGAAGGACCGGGCGAAATGGACGTCGTCACCGAAATGGCAGGCACCTGGTTCCAGCGCCATCTCGCCCGCACCGACGAGCTACTGCCGCCACCTTCGGCATAAGAAAAACCTTTCGCGACTCCAGCCGAAATCGCCCGTGACGCCGCCGAACTCCAGCCGATCCAGACGACACGGAATTCGGCGGCGGGCGGTCCCAGAGAGGCCCCCACAGAAGTTGGTTCTTCCGCAATGGTGGAACCTAACCCGCATCCCCACTTCAAGATGTGTCACTGCTCCAGCTTCTTGAAAGCCCTGGGATGATCAGCATCAAGCATTACACCGTTCTGAGCTGCACGTAGTCGGACGTATCCGCGTATCATCTACACTGTGAACTCATACCAACCTGTTCGACTGCCGGTTAGTATCGATCCATGCGGCTCTTTTTTGAGCCGATTGATGCGAGCATTGAACTTTTCCCACGACAAAGGACTACGCCCGAATTGCTTCATGATTTCTTTGTAGGAGGTGAAGATGTCCACGCTGCGGCGTTTGACGTTGCCCCCTGATCCGGGCCGTTCAGGTGTAGAATCCGTTCCTGTTTCTTTCTGTTGAGTGGGTTGTGGTCAAGGCCCGCTGAGCGGAGCCAATGCGTAGCTCAAGCGAAGCCGGTCGGGCGGAAAGCAGTCGTTCGCTGCGATTTTTGCCAATGTCGGCTTTACTTAGGACAGATCAACAATCGTCACGCCCGTAGGACGGGTACGACGGGCTGACGCAAGATAATTACGGCTGGTAAAAGGGATAGGACGAGCGTCACCGAAACGAAGGCGGCGAGGAAGTGGATCTCGCTCCAGCCCAACGGCGCGGCAACGAGAATGTCGGTGCGGGCGGTTACGACCTTTGCAAGGATCGTCGCTGCGCCGATACCAGTGCACAGCCCGATGGTGGCACCGGCCAAAAGAAGCACTGCGCCGAACGACCAGACCACGGCAAAAACGAAACGGGCCGGTGCCCCGAGTGCGCGCAGCAGGGCGATCTGCCGATGAAACAGGCGGGACAGGATGAAAAGCCCAAGCAGAACGGCGGCGGCCACAAGGATCTGCGCCACCAGCGCCATCAGCGACATGATCTGGCGGATGTCGCCGAGGACGCGGTACAGTTGTGACAGGACCGCGCCGGGGAAGAAGGCCATCGTGTCACGATCGCGGGTGAATTCGGACCGAAGGGCGTAGTTTGCCCAAAGCGCCTCCGACCGGACAACGACAGCGGGCGTGCCCGGAAAATAGGCTGGATCGAAGGGCGGGCCAAGCTGATCGCCTCTCTCGGGCGCGTGACCGTTGGCAAGACCGTGAACTTCCCATACTGCTTCGATCGGCAGCAGAATGGCGCGGTCCCAAGGTGTGCCGGTGGGGGCGAGACGGCCCACAACGGTCAGGTCCGCGCCTTTATGGGCGTCGTGTTCGGCGGCGTCTCCGCTGCCGTGAGCGGGTTCGAAGCCATCCCCGACATGCAGATCGACCAAGGCACCAACGAGCGCTTCGTGGGTGTCCTGCCACATGCGGCCAACGATTTGCCCGTCCGCCAGGTAGCGCGCGAACTCTGCCGTGGTCCCGATCACCGGCGACGGTCCAAGGCTGTCTCCGAACGCAAGCGGGGCCGCGATCGAGACGTTTTCGTGGTTGGCGATTTCGGCGTAGGTTTCGCCGTCCAGCAGCGGCATGTCGGTGGGTTGCAGGAAGACGGCGGCCATCATTACGCTGAGCTCACTGCCAGGCGCCGAGATCACGAGGTCGAATTTATCCGCCGCCTGCGCAGTGCCGCGCCGCAGCCCGCGTTCCTGTGCCAGAAGGCCGATTCCCATTCCGACCGATATGGCGATCAGCAGGATGAACAGCGCGGAGGCTACGCGAAACCGCCGCAGGATCGCCCAGACCAGCGTCCAGGGCGCATAGCCTCGCAAGACGAGGACGCCAACCAAGAGCGAAGGGGAAAGCAGAAGGGCCGTCAGCGCGATATCCTGTGCCAGCGCGGGAAGGGTGTCCCAGGGGGTCATGCAGCGCTCTCCCGGTTGACGGTCGCAATACCGTCGACAATGGTCAACACGCGGTCCATGCGGGCGATCATCGCCGGGTCATGGCTGACGGCGACCAGAGTGGTACCGTCGCGTCGCGCGGCGGTGATCAGGTCTTCGATCAGTGCGTCGGCGGCGACCCTGTCGAGGCTTGCGGTCGGTTCATCCGCCAGCAACACCGGCGCATTCGTCGCCATCGCGCGGGCGATGGCCGTGCGTTGGCGTTCGCCGCCCGAAAAGCTGGCCACGGTGCGATCTTGCGCCCGCCCGCCGAGCCCGAGGAAATCGAGCCAGTCTGCCGCCCTCGCACGCAACGCTGCACGCTCGCGTCGGGGGTGGAACATGGCGACAAGCGCAGCGTTGGCCGCGGCATCGAGTTCCTCGAACAGCAGGAAGTCCTGAAAGATCATGCCGATGTTTTCCGCGCGAAAGCGGGTACGTTTGCCGACAGGCAGGTGCAGGATTTCCTCTTTGCCCCAGCGGATCACCCCTTGTGCGTCAAGTAGTCCGGCCAAGGCATATAGCAGGGTCGATTTGCCCGCACCGGACGGGCCCTGGATTCCGACCAGAGCCCCGGCGGGCAGTTCCAGTTTCGGCAGCGACAGCAGCACACGGCCGTTGTCGCCGTGAACAGTCAGGCCAGAGATCGAGAGAGGTAGTCCCATGGATCAGACAAAACTCGCGTCCATCAGCCTAACGAGGCTAACGAAACCGGTTTCGGGGTCCTTATAGGGGGTCAACTCCAGCACACCGGACGCGACGATCTTAACGTTGTACGGAACGACATTCACGATCCTCTTGGTGTAGACGGCGACGATATCGCTCGGCCATTCTGCCTCGGTCTCGCAGAACGGGCATACGGCCATCGGGCGCCGCGTCAGGACGAAAAAATTGCTCTCAGCCTTGAGCGGCGGCGCCATGTAGCCTTCGATGGCGAGGCGCTCGCCCTCATTGGCTTTGGCAAAATCTGAAATCGCCTGACGGTGGTACAGGGTACGCAGCTTGATCGGTTCTTCGTCAGCCATTGCGGGGCGGGCCAGAAACGGCGCTGCCAGCGCGGTTGTCACGAATCTGCGGCGTGTGAGCATTGTGTAGCTCCTTCAGGCGGCGGGTGGTGGTAGGATGGGCCTTCTTGAGGAAGGCAAAAGGGCCCCGGTGTCGCAGGGCCCTTCGGAGTTTCGTCGATCGCGGGTTATTCGGCGTTGATCGCGTGGTTCATCACGTGGAAGATCACGTTCTGCTCCAGCGTGCCGTCGATCAGGTGCGCCCACGGGCCCTTGGCGTAGACGGCAACATCCTCGCCCGAGTGGGTTTCCGAGGACATCGGGATCAGCGCCTGCTGGAGGTAGTCAAGATCGGTGGCTTCTTCCTGAGTTACGTCCGGACGGGAGCCGGAGAAATCATTCTCGCCTTCACTTTGCTTCAAAATGGTGCCCGAACCGTTGGTATAGGTGATGACCGAATAGGGCTTGCCGTCGTCGGCGAGGCGCAGCTCGTCCGAGTGCTTGTCGCCGGTCTTCGAAATGCCGTAGCACAGGCCGTGGATCGGGGTGCCGCGACCACAATAGCCGTTGAAGGCGATGGCGTGCTCGTGGTCGGCGGTGACGATGATGAGGGTGTCCTCGTCATTGGTCAGCTCGTCGGCCAGAGCCACGGCCTCGGTCCAGATCTTGCCATCGGCGGCGGTGCGGGCAAAGTTGCCAGCGTGGTTGGCGTGGTCGACGCGGCCTGCCTCGATTTCCAGATAGAAGCCTTCATCGTTCTGGCTCAGGAACTCGATCGCCTTACGGGTCATGTCGGTCAGCGACGGCTCGGTTTCCGGACGGTCTGCTTCATAGGAGACGTGGCTGTCGGTCCACAGACCGAGGATCGGCTTGGACATGTCGACGGCATTCAGTTCTTCCAGGTTGGAGACGTACTGGATGCCTGCCTCACCGGCGGATGCCACCAGGTTCAAACCGTCCTTGCGGCGCCCCTTGCCGCCGTTGCCGGTGATCTGGCCCTCGGGAACAAAGTGACGTGCGCCACCCCCCAGAACGATGTCCACCGTGCCGGAGGTCATGGAATCGATCATCTGCGCCGCGATGTCCTTTTGGGCGGTGCAGCCTTCCGGCACGCTGTCTTCCCAGTTGCGGTTGGCGGTCTTGGCGTAGACGGCCGCCGGGGTCGCGTGGGTGACGCGGGCGGTGGTCACGATGCCAACCGACTTGTCCATGCCTTCGGCGATCTCTGCGAAGGTGGTCAGTTCGTTGCCAGCCACTGTCGAGCAGTCATCGTGGATCGCGTCGCCGGTCAGGTTGATCAGGTTGAAACGCTGCTTGACACCAGTGTTCATAGCGCCCGCGGTCGGGGCCGAGTCCGGGGTCTGGGCGTTGATGTTGTAGGTCTTGACCAGTGCGGAGTAGTAATCCGAGGTCTCGTAGGGCAGGACTTCTTCTTCGCCCAGTTTACCCTTCTGCTGACCGACATAGAGGCGTGTGGCGTAGTTGGTGCCGACACCATTGCCGTCCGCGATCATCAGGATAACGTTCTTGGCTTTGCCGGTATTGGCTTTGCGCGCGATAAGTTCCTGGATGGTGGTCTCACCGGCTTTGAACCAGTCGCTGTCAGTTTGAATGGTGGGCAGTTCCTGAGCAGATACGGCGCTGGCGGCCGTCAAGGCCAACACGGAGAGCAGAGAGTGTTTGATCATGGAATTCGTCCTGTTGCGGGTAGCATTTCCTGCACCGTCGACGGTGCGCCTGCGCTCGATATAGCTGTTCTGTAACACTTCCATGATACCGCCACGGAAGAGTTCGGCGCC